>CBDUZE010000070.1:0-17028 GCA_965371625.1 uncultured Alphaproteobacteria bacterium | reverse complement strand
TCGAGCAGGCCGCGCGGGGCGTGGTAGGCGCCGGCGATGAGGCCGTCGCGCTGCAACTCGCGGACGTCGCGGATATCGACGAACACCAGGTCCTCGTCGCCATGGCGCGCCATGGCCTCGGCCACGCTCCAGGTCTCGATCTCGGCGCTGGCCTCGGCGACGAGCTCGCGCACGCCCTTGGTGATCTTCATGACCGCGTTCCTGCTCCACGAGGGTCGGCGCCGGCGGCCGGACCCCATAACTGCCCCAAGCGGACCCGCCGCGCAAGGTCTCCGGGGGGCCGCAGCCCCGGAAAATTGAAACGGGGGCCGAGGGCGCATGCCCCGGCCCCCGAAAGGCGCCAGATCAGGCACGGCGCAGCGCTAGCAGGCGTTGCACTCGCCGTTGGTGACGAGCCAATTGAGGGCGTCGAAGTGGCCCTGATAGGCGGCCTGACGGACCCACCAATGGGCCTCGGCCGGGCTCCACGGCACGCCGATGCCGACGTCGTACTTCATGCCCAGGGCGAACTGGGCGTCGGCGTACCCTTGAACCGCCGCCAGCCGCAGCCACCTGGCGGATTCGGTGGGGTCCTTGTTCACGCCCTGACCGAAGTCGTACATCATGCCCAGGCGGAACTGGGCCTGGGCGTCACCGCCCTCGGCAAGCCGGCCCAGCTCTTGCGCCGCGACGCCGAAGTCCTCGCTGTAGTAGGCATCGAGGCCACCCTGAAGGTCGGCCGCCGCCGGGCCCGAAAGGGCCAGCACCAGCGCCGCCGCCATCATCCATCTGATCATCGTTTGGTCTCCCGACTCGGGGTTTGATTACCGCTCTTCGCTGCGGCGCCCGCAGTCTGCCTCCTCTTTAATGATAACGCAGTGACCTCGGTTACACAGGGGTCACACAGGCCGCTCAACCGATTGTGATCGCCGGGAGCGACTTGGTAGAGGGAAGAGTTCTTTATTGTCAATTAGTTAAACAAATTTATTGCGATCGAAGATGAAGAGTTTGGACACACAGCCCCACCACACCGCGGGGCGCCGGGAGCGCGGCGGCCCAGCGGCGGCCGAATCGAGCCGGAGGGGACAAGGGCGCCCCGCCACCCCGGCTCAGGGCTCGATCGACTGGGAGGCCCGATCGCGGCCGGCGCCGGGCCGGGCGCCGTTCAGCGCCGCCAGGACGATGTCCGCCCGGCGCCGCTCGCCACGCTGGTGCTCGGAAACCCGGGCAACGCCGGCGGCGCTCGATCCTCGCGCTGCACGTCGACGACCTCGGCCACGGCGAGGGTGGCGATGTCGCGGAACTTGAGGTGCTTGCCCTCGCTCAGGTCGACCAAGCTCGAGATGCGGGCGTAGAGGTTGGAGACGAAGACCTCCTCGCCGCTCTCGGTGCGCCGGCGGATGCCGAAGCGGACCTTGTCGCGCTCCTCCGGCGTCAAGGTGCCGAGCATGTTCTTGGTCACCCAGATCGAGCCCAAGCGGGCGAAATCGCTGACCCGGGCGGCGTGGTTGATGGTGTCGCCGAGCACCGTGAACTCGATGTTGGTGTCCGAGTGATAGGTGCCGAACCACTCCCGACCCTCATTGAGGCCGCTGTTCAGGTGGAGCTCGTTGAGCCAGTTCTTGCGCGCCTGCCATTCCCGGCTCACCTCGCGCATCATGTCCTTGAGCTCGTGGGCGCAGTAGACGGCGTTGAGAACGTGGTTGCAGTCGGGCTGGGGGAAGAAGTAGTGCACCATGCCGTCGCCGACATGCTTGCCATGGGTGCCGTAGTACTTGCGGAACACCGGCTCGGCACCCTGCCAGATGTGGTTGATGAGGGCGAAGTACTCCTCGGGCGGCAGCTCGGCGCAGATCTGCACCGAGTTCTGGAGGTCGGCCACCAGCACCGCGACGTTGGTGAGGAAGGGCATGCGACGCTTCAGGAGGTCGCGGATGACCTGCTCGCGCCGCGCCAGGAGCTCGATCAAGCTCTCGCTGTCGGCGGCCACCGGCACGTAGGCGAAGAGGATGCCCTCGCGAAAGTAGCAGGCGTAGAGGTTGTAGGGCCCGACCTCGCCCGAGGCCTCGGCCAGGTCGACGTGGCGATGCGTGAGCGAGCGCTGGGCCATCGGCTCGGTGCTGTCGTAGAGCTCTTCGAGGATGCGGGCGTCGCGGCTGCTCACCGCGGAGTACATCTTGGTCAGCGCCTCGCGCGGCAGCCGGTTCTTGGCCAGGCCGAGATGGAAGGCCACCACCTCTTCGCGGTCCGGCGCCCCTTTCAGGGGGTCGGCCAGCATCAGCAGGCGGAACACGTTGCGCACCTCGACCTCGCCCTGCATGCCCCCCGAAAGGCCGAACAGCCCGCGTGCGGCGCGCTCGTTCCACCACACCAGCTCGAAGTTGTTGTTGACCATGTAGGCGGGACCGGGAATGTCGCTGATGGTGACCCTGAGGTCTGCCCCCGGCGCCGTCTTGAGTCCGCTCTCCGTCATCGCCACCGACTCGGGCTTCGACTCGGGCTTCGACTCGGGCTCCGGCTCCGACTCCGGCTCGGACCCCGGTGCCGGTTCGGGTCTCGCATCCGGCTCCTGCTCCTTGCTTTGCTTGGCGCCGCGAAAACGTGCCGCGATGTTGGCCATCGACAGACCCTCGTACTTGAGGCGCTGCACCTCCTCGATGCGCTGCACCGCGTCGACCGGGAAGTAGCCCAGACGCGGCGCCCGCCCTTGCGCGTCGCCGCCGCGCTTGACGATCGGCTTGGGCAGGATACCGAGGGCGATGTAGTTGTTGAGGGTCGCTCGCGATATCCCGGTACGCTTGAGAAGTTCTTTGCTCGTCAGCATCCAGCGGGCCCCACTGTTTCACGCCTATCTTAATTGACTGGGCAAATGGACTGTATATTTGTCGCGCCAGGTTGTCAACAGCATCTGCCCAAACAGTCTTTTCAGTCTAATTTCAGCTGTCCAACCTAGGCAGACAATGAATGATCCAGGTCCATACGTGTGTTTGTTTCCTCGTCAATGCATAGCTAAACTATTGTTAATAAAGATTTTACTATACCAATCCACAGCCTAGCCGATATCGTGAGAGATCGCCTAGGCTTAGTTTGATATTTGTCTATTCAGCCTAACTCCTAGACCCTACCGCGCGGCTTGCACCCGGCACGGCGGGGCGGCCACGGCAGGGTGGCCACGGCGGCCCCGGGACGGGGCCGCCACGATCGGCTAGAATGCGGCTAGAATGCCTGGCGTTGCCCGTCCCCGACCGCCAACAGCCGAGGCCATGGCCCCCGCCGTGGCCCCCGCCGTGGCCCCTCAACGAGTCGTCTCGCTGATCCCCGCCGCCACCGAGATCGTCTACGCCTTGGACTGTGGCGAGCGCGTCGTCGGCCGTTCCCACGAGTGCGATCATCCCGACGACGTGCGCTCGCGCCCGGTATGCACGGCGGCCAAGCTCGACGCCGCCGGCTCGAGCGCCGAGATCGACCGCCGCGTCAAGGCCATCGTCGCCGAGGCGCTCTCGGTCTACCGCGTCGACGAGGCGCTGCTCGAGCGCCTCGCCCCCGACCTCATCGTTACCCAGACCCAGTGCGAGGTCTGTGCCGTCAGCTTCGTCGAGGTCGAGCAGGCGGTCGCGGCCTGGAGCGGCGGCGCTCCCGAGATCGTCTCGCTGGCGCCGGGCACGCTCGAGGAGGTGTGGGCCGACATCGATCGGGTCGCCCGCGCCCTCGGCGTCGGAGCGCGCGGCCAGGCCCTGGTCGCCGAGCTCGAGCGCCGCGCCGCGGCCATCGCCGCGGCCGCGACGCGCGCGAGCGGGACGGGAGGACCGCCCACGGTGGCCTGCATCGAATGGATCGAGCCCCTGATGGCGGCCGGCAACTGGGTCCCGGAGCTGGTCGAGATGGCGGGCGGCGCCAACCTGTTCGGAGAGGCCGGCCGGCACGCACCCTGGATGACCTGGGAGCAGCTCCGCCGCGCCGATCCCGAGGTCGTCGTCGTCATGCCCTGCGGCTTCGACATCGCGCGCTCGCGGCGCGAGCTCGGGGCCCTGGTCGAACGGCCGGGCTGGACCGAGCTGGGCGCGGTCGGCGCCGAGCGGGTGTTCATCGCCGACGGCAACCAGTACTTCAACCGCCCCGGACCGCGCCTCGTCGACTCGCTCGAGATCCTGGCCGAGATCCTGCACCCGAGCCTCTTCCACTTCGGCCACGAGGGCGCCGGCTGGGTGCGGTGCTAGGCGGCGCCGCGGCAGGGCGGGACGGGTGAGCGCCAGCCTCCACGATGTCGCCGTGCTCGGCGGCGGGCCCGCGGGTTCGGTCACCGCCGGCGGCCTCGCCCGTCTCGGCTTCACCGTGGTGCTGATCACGCGGCCGCGCCCCCATCTCGCCTTCGAGGGCCTTTCCCAACGCACCCTCGACGGCCTCGAGGCCGCCGGCTGCGAACGCGCCCTGGGCCGGGTCGGCGCCGAGGTCCAGCGCCGCGCCACCTGGAGCGGCCAGGCCAGCGCCGCCAACACCGAGTTCGTGGTCGACCGCGGCGCCTTCGACGCCGCACTCGCCGCCGACGCCGCGGCGCAAGGGGTCGAGGTCCACGCGGGACGGATCACCGAGCTCGCGCCGGCGGGCGATCGTTGGCGCCTCGGCGCCCGCCTGGCGGACGGCGAAACGCGCCAGTTCGCGACCGGCTTCGTGGTCGAGGCGCGGGGCCGCGAGGCACCGGCGGCGGGCGCCAGACGGCGGCGCGGGCCGCCGACCACGGCGCTGTCGCGGCCCTGGGCGCTGCCCGCGGGCGCCGGCGCCCATACCGCCGTCGCCGCCTTCGCCCAGGGCTGGGCCTGGCTCGCGGCACCGGGCGACGGCCGCGCCGTGCTCCAGCTCTTCGTCGCCAGCGGGCGCGGCCGCTTGCCGCCCAGGCGGGAGCTCGAGGATTTCTACGCGCGGCGCCTCGAGGAGCTGGCCGAGGGCGCGGAATGGTTGCGCGGCGCCAGCCCCGCGGGCCCGGTGAGCGCGCGCGAGTCGACGCCGCAAATCGCCCTGCCGCTGGTCGGGCCCAAGTCGCTCCGCGTCGGCGACGCGGCGCTGGCCATCGACCCCTTGTCGGGGCACGGCGTCTTCGCGGCCGTGGGCGGGGCGCTGGCGGCGGCGCCGGTGATCAACACCCTGCTGCGGCGCCCCGCCGACCGCGATCTCGCCGCCGCCTTCTATGCCGAGCGCGCCGAGACCGCGTTCCTGAGCCATTGCCGCGTCGGCCGCGACTTCTACGCCCAAGAGGAGCGCTGGCCCGAGGCCCCGTTCTGGACCGAGCGGCGGCGCTGGCCCGACGCCGAGCCCGCCCATCGGCCGGCGCGGAGCGGCGCCCCCGAGATCGCCTGGCGACCGGTGATCGAGGACGGCTTCGTGGTGCGCCGCGAGGTGATCACGACGCCTGACCATCCGCGCGGTGTATGGCAGGTCGACGGGGTGGCGCTGGTGGCGCTGCTGCAGCTCGCCGAAGCGCTGCTGCCGACCGCGGCTGACGAGATCCGGCGCCGGGCGGCAGCGCGGCTCGGCGTGCCGTCCGCCCGCGTCGAGACGGCGCTCGCCTGGCTGCGCCACCGCGGGCTGTTGCGCTGACGGAGCGGCGGGCGGCGGCGCCGGGTTGGCGGCCTCTCGGTGCCCCTGTCGCCGCGCCACAGTGGCGTTCGGCCGCGGGTGCTAAACCCTGGGTCCTGGCGGTTACGGGGCGGAGGCACCCCGGGGCTTGGCCGCCACTTGCGGCGTGCTCGGCGAGGACCTTCGAGCGTTCGTCCGATACCTTAGTTTTTGTCTTGCTTATGGCCCGACAGCGGCGATAGGCTTTTCCCTACGTTCAGGGCCGGCGGCATGGTAGCGATCCCGGCCCGAGGGCAAATCGGATATTCCCTCGAGACTTGTTGAGGGGGGGACCGGCGAGAGCCTCGCTCGAAAGCGCCGAGCGGGAACCGGTCCCAAGGGGAGGACACGCTCATGGGGGAGGACACGCTCATGGAACAAATGGCTCAGCTCACGCGCGCGGTGGTCGCGTCGGGCTTCATTGCTGTTCTGGCGACCGGCGCCGGCGGCGCCGCGGCCCAGACGAGCGACCCAGAAAGCATCCTCAATGCGCGCTGCTCGGCCTGTCACGAGGCGCGGGCCGACGGCAAGCTCAGCCGCGTCGCCGACATCCGCAAGACGCCCGAGGGCTGGGACATGACGCTGGTGCGCATGGACATCTGGCACGGCGTCAAGTTGGCGGCCCACGAGCGCGGCGCCCTGGTGAAGTATCTGTCGGATACCCAGGGCCTGGCGCCGGAGGAAAGCGCGGTAGCACGCTACATCCTCGAGCGCGCGCCCAACGTCATCGAGCCCTTCGAGGACGAGGACCTGATGGCGATGTGCGGGCGTTGCCACACCTTCGCCCGCGTCGCGCTCCAGCACCGCGACGCCGACGAGTGGCTCAAGCTCACGCACACCCACATGGGCCAATGGCCGACGCTCGAGTATCAGGCCATGGGCCGTGACCGCGAGTGGTGGAAGATCGCCACAACCGACATCGCGCCCAAGCTGGGCAAGGCGTACCCGCTGAAGACCGCCGCCTGGGATGCCTGGAAGGGCCGCGCGAAGGCCAATCTCGAGGGCGTCTGGCGGATCGTGGGGCATCGTCCCGGGAGCGGCGACTATAACGGCACAGCGACGGTGATTCATTCGGCCGAGGACCTCTATGACGTGACCTACGAGCTCACCTATGCGGATGGCGCCAGCGTCAGCGGCACCGGCAACGCCATCGTCTACACCGGTTACGAGTGGCGCGGCAGCGTCCGCCTGGGCTCCGAGGTGGTGCAGGAGGTTTACGCGGTTTCGGCGGACGGCGACTCCATGTCGGGGCGTTGGTTCCTGGCCGACGGCGACGAGGTCGGCGCCACCATGCGCGCCGTGCGCCAGCAGGCGGGCCATAGCGAGATCATGGCCGTAGCGCCGTCCTACATCCGCGCCGGCGCGACCGCAGTGCTCTCCATCCACGGTGTCGGCCTCGGCGGGAAGGTGACCCTGGGAGCCGGAGTCGAGGTGGTGGAGGTGCTCGAGGGCGCGGGCGCCACGCTGCGGGTGCGGGCCAAGGCGGCCGCGGGTGCCGCCGATGGTCCGCGTGACGTCACGGCGGGCGCCGCCACGGCGGCGGGCGCCTTGACGGTTTACAGCGAGGTCGATTCGGTCAAGGTCGAGCCCGGCTACGCCATCGCCCGCGTCGGCGGCGGCACGACCCCGGCGGTCACCGCCCAGTTCGAGGCCGTGGGCTACGCCAACGGCGGCGACGGCGAGGCCGGAACCGACGATGACATCCGCATCGGCGTGATGCCGGCAACGTGGTCGATCGCTCCTTTCAACGAAATCGCGGAGGCCCTGGAGGACGTCAAGTTCGTCGGCGTCATCCAACCCAATGGGATGTTCATGCCGGCCGCCGCCGGACCCAATCCCGAGCGTCCCTTCAAGACCAACAACGCCGGCGACATTTCGATCAACGCGGCGGTCGACGACGCCGGCCGCAAGGTAGCGGGCGCCGCGCACCTGATCGTCACCGTGCAGCGCTGGAACGATCCCCCGATCCGCTGAGGGAGCGAAGCCAAGGAGACGCGTATTGGAGCGCCGAGATGAGCGAGCTTCGTCTCATACCCGATAACCTGCACGAAATGTCGGTCGGCGACCGGCGGGTGCTGTTCCACGTGCCGACCACGGCGCTCTTCGAGCTCGACGCGGTGGGCGGCGAGGTGCTCGATTTGCTGCGCCAGCGGGAGAGCGTCGGCGAGGACGACCTCCGCCGACATTTCGACGGCCGGGTCGCGCCGGACCAGATCGTCGAGACCCTGCGCGAGTTCATCGGGCTCGAGATCGTCGACGACGGCTCGCGGACGAGGGCCGCCGTCGCGCCCATCCGTATCCGCGAGTACCCGCTCTCGACCCTGGTGCTGAACGTCAACACCGGCTGCAACCTGAGCTGCAGCTATTGTTACAAGGAAGACCTGGCGACCCCGGCCGAAGGCGACCGCATGGACTTCGAGACCGCGGCCCGCAGCGTCGACCTGTTGCTCGCCGAGGGTGCTGAGCGCGAGCGCATCAACATCTCCTTCTTCGGCGGCGAGCCGCTCTCCAACATGGCGCTGATCCGCCAGGTGGTGGACTACACCGAGGAGCGCTGCGCCGCGGAGGGCAAGACCGTCGACTTCTCGCTCACCACCAACGCCACCCTGCTGAGCGAAGAGCTGGTCGATTACTTCGACGCCCACCGCTTCGGGCTCACCGTGAGCATCGACGGGCCCAAGCATCTGCACGACAAGAACCGCAAGACGGTGGGCGGGAAGGGAACCTACGAGGTGGTGGCGGCCAAGGCGCGCATGCTGCTCTCGCGCTACCGCTCGCGGCCGGTGGGGGCGCGGGTGACCCTGACCTCGGGCGTCACCGACGTGATCGCCATCCACCGCCACCTCAAGGACGACCTCGGCTTCTACGAGGTCGGCTTCTCGCCGGTCACCGCCGGCGACATGGCCGGGTTCAACCTCAACGGCGCCGAGCTGGCCGAGGTCTTCCGCGGCCTGAAGGTGCTGGGCCACCTCTACCTCGAGGCGGCGCTGGAGGACCGCAACATCGGCTTCTCCAACATGCACCAGCTGATGACCGACCTCTCGGTGGGCCACAGCAAGGCCTTGCCCTGCGGCGCCGGGCTCGGCCTCCTGGCCGTGGACAAGGACGGCGACCTGCACCTCTGCCACCGTTTCACGGGCTCGAGCAATCCCACCTACGGCAACGTCGAGAACGGCATCGACAAGGAGAACCTGGGACGGTTCCTGGAATCGGCGCTCGATCATTCCGACACGGTCTGCGCCACCTGCCGCATCCGCAAGCTCTGCGCCGGTGGCTGCTACCACGAGTCCTACGCCAGGTACTCGGACCCCTTGCACCCGACAATTCACTACTGCGACCTGATGCGCGACTGGATCGACTTCGGGGTCCAGGTCTACGTCCGCCTCAGGGCCGACAATCCCGGCTTCATCACACGTCACGTTGAGCCTCGGAGGGCCAAGACATGAAGCACATGAAACCACTCAACAAAAAGGCGGAACTGGTCGACCGCGCCTTGGACGAGGGCAAGGTCGACGAGGTCTACGCCATGCAGGTGGTGGCCGGCTGCTCGACCACCCTCGATCCGGGCTGGGAAGTCGATCCCTTCGGCGGCGTCGCCGGCCTGTGCCAGCCCATGGAGGCCGACCTCTATGGCTGCTCCGATCCCTGCTGGTGGCCGGCCCAGGTCCCCGACACCCTCAACACCTACCCCGATTGGAACGTCGGGGCGCCCTCGGCGGCGCGCGACTGGCGGGTGCTGCAGACGGTGTTCCCGAAGCGCGGCTCGGGCGTCTAGGAACGGGAGAGATGCGATGAATAGAATCTCAGGGAGGATCGCTTGCGGGGCTGCCGCCGCGGCACTGGTGCTGGCGCTCCAGGCGCCCCCTAGCCTGGCCAAGGAATTCCTGGTGGGGGTCGGAAAACCGAACCAGATGGTGTTGATCGATCCCGCCGCGCGCAAGGTCGAACGGGTTTTCGATATCCCCGGCCCGGGCTCGCCGTCGAGCCTCGTGCCATCGCCCGACGGCAAGGTCGCCTATGTGATCACCAACCGCTGGGAAAGCATTTCAGGTATCGATCTCGGATCCGGCGACGAGGTCTTCCGCGCCGACTTCTCCACCGGCAACATGCGCGTCAAGGGCATGTTCGGCATGGTGGTGAGCCGTGACGGCAGCGAGCTCTTCGTCATCCAGTCGTCGGTCAAGCTGGGGCTCGGCGAGTACGAGGTTCAGGACACGCGGATCGCCGTCTTCGACACCGGAGCCGGCAAGGGCGCCACGCCGCTCCGGACCTTCACCATCCCCAGGCGCTCGGCGCTGCTCCACCTCTCGACCGACGGTGCTAAGCTCTACGTCGTGGGCTGGGACATCTACGTCTACGATCCCAAGACCGGCAACCAGCTCGAGACCCTCCCGGGCATGAACTGGGACCGTCCCAATTACTACCCGCCCGACATCTTCGGGGTGTGGAGCCAGTACGAGCAGGCCGAAGTCTACGCCAATCCCTACTTCACGTTGCGCTCCGACATGAGCATGGAGGACCCAGCGGCCTGGAAGACCGGCATGCTGACCCTCGACCTCAAGACCGGCGAGCTCAAGACCAAGGACTTCGAGAACACCGAGGTGATCATCTTCTCCGCGGTCGTCAATCCGGTTCGCCGCAACGAGTCTTACGGCGTCTACACGACGCTAACGAAGATCGACCACGAGGCCGGCAAGGTGCTCAAACGCGTCGACCTCGATCATACCTACTACAGCGTCAACATCTCGGGCGACGGCAGCGAGATTTACGTCGGCGGGACCCAGAACGACGTCGCGGTCTATTCGACCGATACCCTCGAAAAGCTCGGTGCCATCAACATACCGGGCGGCGTCGACCAGGGGTTGCTGGGGGTACGTGTGATCAATCGCTGAATACCGCGAAAGCGTTACGCGCCGCGGCCCTCGGGGCAGGGCCGCGGCGCTTGTTTTGAGCGGGCCAGGAGATGAGCGCGGCGCCGTCTGAAGACCCGAGGTCGCAAGCACCGCTCGCCGCCGAGAACGGGCGCCGGTCGGTGCGCTGGCTGTTCGGCTTCGTCCGTCCCGAGCTCTCCCGCCTTGGGCTGGTGCTCATGCTCTCGCTCTTGAGCACGGGGCTCGCGCTGGTGCAGCCGGCGATCACCAAGTTCCTGATCGACGATGGGCTCCTGGCGCGGCGCATGGACGTGGTGCTGGGGCTCTGCGGGCTGATGTTCGGGGCCGGCCTCATCGGCGCGCTCTTGGGCGGCCTCAACCGCTGGCATTACATCACGCTCTCGGGCCGCATCCTGTTCAGCCTGCGCGAGTCGGTCTACCGCCACCTCCAGCGCCTCTCGCCCGCGTTCTACGCCAAGGCCAGCGGCGGCGACCTGCTGGCCCGCCTCGACGGCGATATCGGCGAGATCCAGCGCTTCTCGGTCGACACCCCGCTGGCGCTGGTGAACGGCCTCATCGCGCTCGCCGGCGCGCTCGCCTTCATGCTGTGGCTGAGCTGGCAGCTCTCGCTCCTGGCCTTCGTCCTGCTCCCGGCCGAGGTCCTGTTCCTGCGCACCATGCGGCCCCGCGTCGAGCGCCAGACGCGAAGCTTGCGCGAGCGCGCCAGCACCATAACCGGCTTCTTCTTCGACACTCTCGGAGCCATGAAGTTCATCCAGTCGGTGGCCGCCGAGCGCCGCGAGGCGGGGCGGCTAGGACGCCTCAACGCCGACTACCTGCGCCACCTGCTGCGCCTCCAGATGACCGGCTTCGTCACCGCCACCGTGCCCGGCCTGATGATCAGCCTGAGCACCGCCATCGTCTTCGTGGCCGGCGGCTATCTCACCATCCGGGGCCAGCTCACGCTCGGCACCCTGATCGCCTTCGCGGTCTACCTGGGCCGCGCCACCGGCCCGGTGCAGACGCTTCTGGGCCTTTACCTCGCCGTCGCGCGCGCCCGCGTGAGCCTCACCCGGGTCGAGGAGATGACCCGCGTCGCCCCCGCCGTACGGCCCCCGGCGCGGCCCCGGCCGCTGCCCGAGGGCGGCGCCGGCGCGCTCCGCCTCGACGACGTCTGGTTCCGCTACGAGGACGGCGGGATCGAGGTCTTGAGGGGCGCCAGCGCAATCTTCCCGGGCGGCGCCAAGGTCGCCATCGTCGGCGCCTCGGGCATCGGCAAGACCACCCTCATCGACCTTTTGCACCGCCATTACGACCCCCATCGGGGGCGCGTGCTGCTCGACGGCGCGGATCTCCGCGAGCTCGACCTCGGCGAGCTCAGGCGGCGCGTCGCGGTGGTCGCCCAGGACACCGCGCTACTCCCCGGCAGCATCGCCGACAACATCCGCTACGCCAGCCCCGAGGCCAGCGACGAGGCGGTGCGCGAGGCCGCCGCGCGGGCCCAGCTCGACGCCTTCGTCGCCAGCCTCGAGGCCGGTTACGACACCGAGGTCGGGGCCCGGGGCACGGCGCTCTCGGGCGGGGAGCGCCAGCGCGTGGCGATCGCAAGGGCGCTCTTGCAGGACCCGCTGGTGCTGATCCTCGACGAGGCGACCTCGGCCGTCGATGCTGAGGCCGAGGCCCGCATCGCCGCGGCCATCGACGAGCTCTTCGCCACGCGCACGCGGCTGGTGATCAGCCACCACGCCGCGGCGCTGGTGCGCGCCGATTTGGTGCTCGAGCTGGTCGACGGCCGATTGCGGCCGGCCGCGCGTCCGGCCGCCGGCTCCGGAGGCGCATGAGCGCGCCGGTTCTCGTCGCCCTCCTGGACAGCGGCGTGGCGGCCGAGCCCGGCGCCCGGGTGATCGCCTCGCGCCGCTTCCGGCTCGACCCGGCGCGCGAGGTCGAGGCGCTGGCGGGCGGCGGCGACGAGTTGGGCCACGGCACCGCGCTGGCCCGCGTCATCGTCGCCGGCGCACCCCAGGCGCGACTCCTCGATGCCCGCATCTTCGAGCGCACCATGGCGACCTCGGCGGCGGTGGCCGCGGCCGGCCTCGACTGGCTGGTGGCCCAGCGCGCGGACCTCGTCAACATGAGCTTCGGCCTTGCCGAGGACCGCGCGGTGCTGCGCCAGGCCTGCGCCCGGGCCGCGGCCGGCGGCGCGATCCTGCTCGGCGCCGCGCCGGCGCGGGGCGCCCCGGTCTATCCCGGCGCCTACGCGGACGTGATCCGGGTCTCGGGCGATGCCCGCTGCGCCCCCGACGAGATCTCGGTGCTGGGCGGCGGACGGGCCGACTTCGGCGCCCACCCGCGGCCCAGCCAAGGCTTCGAGGGCGAGGGGCCGGCCGGCGGCGCGAGCTTCGCCGTGGCCCACGTCTGCGCCATCCTCGCCGCCTTCCTTGGCCGACCCGGCCAGGCCGGCGGCGCCGCGGCCCGGCATCACCTCGAGGCCATCGCCCGCTACCGGGGGCCCGAACGGCGGAGCTCGGCCGATGGCTAGACTCGAACGCTGGTGGTGGCTGGCGGCGGCGCCGCTGGCCGCGGCGTTGTGGGGGCTGGGCCCGGTGGCCGAGCGCTCGGCGCTGGGGCTGGCGGCCGCGGCGGCACTGGCCGGTGCAATTACCCGGCGGCGCGGCGAACTATGGGCGGCGCTGGCGGGCGCGCTCCTACTGGCGACGACGCTCGCCCTCGGCCTCCATCTCCTCTCGGACGACTTCGCCTACCACTACGTGCGCCTTTACAGCGCCGCGAGCCTGGCCTGGCACTACAAGCTGGCCAACCTGTGGGGCGGCGACGAGGGCACGCTTCTGCTGCTGGCGCTGCTCTCGGCCGGCGCCGCGACCCACCTCGGGCGCCAGGACGGCTGGGGCGGCTGGGCCGGCCGCGGCGCGCTGGCGGCGGCGGCGCTGTTCGCGCTCGGCGCCCTGCTCTGGAACCCCTTCGCCCAGGTCCCGGCGCCCGAGCTCGCCGCGCTCGCCGCGCTCGAGGGGCGGGGCATGAACGCCCACCTGTTGAGCATCTGGATGCTCTTCCATCCCCCCTTCGTGCTCACCTCCTACATGCTGCTGCTGGCGCCGGCCGGGGCGGCGCTGGAGGCGCTCGGCAGCGGCGGCGGAGCGTGGGACGGTATTTCCGGGCGCTACGTCCGCGCCGGCTGGCTGGTGCTCTCGGCCGGCCTCGGCTTGGGCATGTGGTGGGCCTACGAAGACTACACCTTCGGCCAGTTTTGGCATTGGGACCCGGTGCAGACCAGCATCTTCGTGGTCTGGGCACTGGCTACCGCGCACCTCCACTGCCTGCGCCGCTACCGCATCGGCGGCGCCTTTGCCCGCGTCCATCCCCTGCTCGGGCTGCTCACCGGCATCGCCGTGCTGTGCTCGCTGGCGGTGGCGCGGAGCCCGGCGCTGGCCTCCTCGCATCGCTACGTGGGCGAGACCTCGCTGCCGGTGTTCGTGATCGGCGCCGCGCTCCTGAGCTCGCTCACGCTGTGGGCGCTGGTGCGCTCGTGGCGCCGTGAGGTGGCGCCCGGCCACCACGCCAGCGAGTACGGGGTGCTGATCTGGATCGCGGTGGCCGCCTTCTCGGCCGCGGCGTTGATCGCCGCCGGCCACCTCGTCGAGGCCTACGTCGGCGCCTACCTGAAGCTGCCCCGGCCCGACACCCTCATGCCCTTCTTCGAGACCCTGGCGCGCTGGTCGCCGCCAGCCGAGCTCGCCGAGCTGCGCGCCGCCTTCGCTCAGTGGGACGTCGACAGCTTCGGCGCCAACCGCTGGCTCGCGCCGCTGGCCATCGTCGTCTTCCTGTTCGCCGGCCAGGCCTTCCTGCCGTCGAGGCGCCACGGACTGCGCTGGTCGATCACCGCCCTCGTGGCCCTGGCGGCGGCGGCCACGGCGCTGGTGCTCGAGCCCGTCGAGCGCCTGTTCACGGGCACCGGCATCACCTCGCGCAGCACAGTGGCGATCTTTCCCTGGCTCGACGCGCTGGCCGTCACCGCGATCTATCTCGCGCTCTCGGCTCTGGCCTGGATGATCGCCGCCGTCGCCCGCCGCCACGGCCGCCCGGCGGTCTATCGTTTCTACACCCCTCTCGGGCTCGTCCACCTCGGCGCCGTGATGGCGCTGGCGGCGGGCAGCGCCGCCCTGGTGTTCGACAGCTACGCCCAACGCATGATCGACTACCCCGACGACTTCGGCGTGCCGTTGCGCTTCCCCGGCGGCTACGCGGTGACGGTCGAGCTCGAGGGCGAGAGCTGGGTCCCCGACGGCGCCCGCGCCGAACGGGGGCGGGGCTTCAGCGCCGTCGCCAGCGTCGGCTGGAGCCTGGAGCGCGAGGGCCGGGTGCTCGAGAGCCGCTGGGGCCACGCCGTCTACCGCGACGACCGGGCGCCGCTCACGGCGGAAAGCAACCCGGTACGCCTGATGTGCGAGATGCTGGATTACCGCTACGCCCGCTTCGCCGGAGACGCGCGGCACATGATCCATCCCTTCATCCACCGCGGCCTGTGGCGCGACGTCCAGATCTGGTTCCCGGCCGTGGGCTACGATGCCGAGGCGAGAGGCGCGGGCCCGGGCGACCTCGCCGCGCTGCGCCGTCCCAGCACCGCCCCGGTGGTGCTCAAGGTCTACCCGATGGTGAGCTGGCTGTGGTTGGGCCTCGGACTGGTGATGGTGGGCGCCGCCGTTCGCGGCTGGGACGAGCTTCGCCACCTCCGCCGCCGCAACGCGGGGCAACGCCATGGGCCGTAAATCGCGGTAAAGAGGCCTTAACCCCGGCCTGCTAGGCTTTGAGGTTGCCCGAATCGTTGTTTCGCCGAACCTCGTTCAGCGCTCATAATGTCAGCGATGCCGAACCTGTCGACGCGCCTGGGAAACTCCCTGTTCGCCCTGCTTGCGGTGGCCGGCGCCGTGGCGCTCGCGGCGCCGGCGGCGGCCGAGGGACGCAAGCTCTCGGGGCCGGAGATCAGGTCCCTGTTACCGCGCGCCAGCGTCTACCGTGACAGCTCCCGCGGCCGACGCCTGCTCATCCGGTTTCGGGCGGACGGCACGACCATGCTCGCCTCCGATCGCGGCTACACCGACATCGGCCGCTGGACCCTGAAAGACGACGTGGTGTGCTCCAAATGGCGCAAGTTCCGTTCCGGGCGGCGGGCCTGCTTCCGCGTCTCTCACGACGGTGGCGAGAACTTCCGTTTCGTCGGCCTGCGCGGCACGGTGGTCAAGACCACGATCCCGGGCGCCGGGACCCTGCTCGCAGGCGCGCCGGCGGCAGCGCCGAAGCGCGCCGTGGCGGCCGCCGAGGAAGCCGAGACCGAGCGTCAGGCGACCGCAGCCAAGAGCGAGGCCGACGACCTCAGCCAACGGCTCGCCAAGGGGCAGGACCCCACGGTCGCCGAGCTCAAGGCCCTGCTGAAGCAACTCCAAGAGCGCAACCTGTTGGCCGCGCCCGAGGATACCGAGCTTCCGGTGATCCGGGCGACGGTGCCCGAGGTCGTCGAGGTCGGGGACTCCAAGCGCATCAGCGGCCTGGTCGCCGACGACGGTAGCCCGCCCAGGCTCAAGGTCGACGGCGTCGCGGTGCCGCTGTTCCTGCCGCCGGCGGGCGAGGCGCCCTTGGCCCGGCACACGATGGCCTTCCGGATCGACATCGATAGCGGCCAGGAGGGCGAGCGGCGCTACCTCCTGGAGGCCTGCGACGCCGCCGGCAACTGCCTCGCCGAGGAGATCGCGGTCCGGGTCGCCGCCGTCAACCGGCCCGACCTCGGGGCGCGCAACTTCGCCCTGGTCATCGGCAACAACGAATACGACGAGCTGCCCGACCTCAAGACGGCGGTGGCCGATGCCAGCGCCCTGGCCGAGGTGCTCACCGAGCGCTACGCCTTCGAGCGCCAGCACGTGAGGCTGTTGCTGAACGCCGGCCGCACGCAGATCCTGCGCGAGCTATCGAAGCTGCGGGGCGAGCTCCGCGGCGAGGATCGCCTGCTCCTCTACTACGCCGGCCACGGCCAGATCGACCCGGTCACCGAGCAGGGCTTCTGGCAGCCCAGCGATGCCGTGGCCGACGAGGACTTTACCTGGATCTCCAACGACGACGTGAAGCGCTACCTCAAGGCGATGCCCGCCCGGCACGTGCTGGTGGTGGCCGACTCCTGCTTCTCGGGCTCGCTCACTCGCAGCGCCGGCGGACAGCAAGCCATCGCCAAGGACCGCTTCTTCACCGAGGTCGACGCCCATGTCTCGCGCACCGTGATCTCGTCGGGCGGCACCGAGCCGGTGGCCGACTCGGGCACCGGCGGGCATTCCGTGTTCGCGTATTACCTGCTCAAGGCGCTGAGGGAGAACGACCAGTCCTACATCACCTCGTTCGAGCTCTTCAACCGGCTGGCGCGCGCGGTGACCAACAACTCGCAGCAGAAGCCCGAGTACGGCACCGTGGCCGGGGCCGGCGACGAGGGCTCGGGCGACTTCACTTTCATCAAGGCGGGCATCAAGGCGGGCATCAAGGCGGGCATCAAGGCGGGCATCAAGGCGGG
>CBDUZE010000069.1:0-17398 GCA_965371625.1 uncultured Alphaproteobacteria bacterium | reverse complement strand
AGCGGGGTGGCGAGCGGGGTGGCGAGCGGGGTGGCGAGCGGGGTGGCGAGCGGGGTGGCGAGCGGGGCGGCGCTCGCGTTTTCGCTCACCGGCTCATTGCCCTGCCCCTGGGCTTCCCGCGGCGAGGATGCGAGGTCGCCATCTTGCGCTCCCGGCAGGTCAATCGCGACGACCGCCGACGGGGGCGGTTCCTCGGCCTTCGAGAACAGGCGTTCGGGCAATTCGGAGACCCTCTCGAGCAGCGCCCGGTCGTTGAGCGACAGGTAGTGCCAGACCCCGTAGACGCCGCCCGCCACCAGCAGCGAGAGCACCACCAGTGCCGCCGTCGGCCGCTTGCCTTCCTCGACCGGAGCCGGAAATACCAGCTTGCCGGAGGCGCCGAAGCCCCGGACCTCGTCCTTGAACAAGCGCACCACGGCCTCGCCGTCGAGGCCCAGGAACTCGGCGTAGGAGCGCAGGAAGCCGACGGCGTAGGCCGGCCCCGGAAGGTCGGCCATGCGCCCGTCCTCGATCGCCAGCAGGTGGGCATGGCGGATGCGCAAGGCGGCGGCGACGTCGATCAGCTCGTAGCCCGCGCGCTCGCGGGCGGCGCGCAACTGGAGCGCGACCTCGAACGGGCGATGGTCGTCGTTCTCGAACGCCGCACCCTCGATCGCGGATGCGTCCGTTCCCTCCTGATCCCAGTTGCTCAAGCCTCGTGCCTTCGGCTTCGCGGCCCGCCGGCCTCCTAGCCGGGCTCGACTGCCGCCGATTTCAACGCGAACGCGGCGGCGCATCGCTTTGAGGCGCCGGATGCTTGCCGCATCCTTACGCTCGGGCCTCATATTACATCCAGCCCGCGTGAAAACAAACAAGTTAGTTATTAACCAGGGTGTTAGCGCAATAGACTAGAGGACGATCTGGTGATCCCTTGCGAAGTCACTGAGCTTGCTGCGGACGCTGTGGTCGGGAAGCTCGTAAAGCGACTCGAGATAGTGGCTGACGATCGCCACATCGAGGCTGCGCACCATCGACTTCACCGGGCCGATTGCCGAGGGCGGCATCGAGACCGATCTCAGGCCGAGGCCGATCAGCGCCATCGCCTCCAAGGGGTGCCCCGCCATCTCGCCGCACACGCTGAGCGGCACCTCGGCCGCGTCGCAGGCGCGCACCAGATGGCGCAGCAACGAGAGCACCCCGGGCGAGAGGATGTCGTAGCGGGCGGCGAGGCGCGGGTTGCCGCGGTCGCTGGCGAAGAGGAATTGCAGCAGATCGTTCGAGCCCACCGACAGGAAATCGATGCGGCCGAGCAGCGCCGGAAGCTGCCAGGCCAGCGCCGGCACCTCGAGCATGGCGCCCACCTTTAGCGCCGCGGGCAAGGCGTCGCCCATGCGCCCGAGCCGCGCCACCTCTTTGTCGATGATGGCGCGGGCGGCGTCGAACTCGGCGACCTCGGCGATCATCGGAAACATGACGTGGAGCGTGCGCCCGGCGGCCGCCTTCAAGAGCGCCCGTACCTGGGTGCGCAACAGCGCCGGGCGGTCGAGGCCGATGCGGATGGCGCGCCACCCCATGGCCGGGTTCTCCTCCTCGTCGCGCGACATATAGGGCAGCAACTTGTCGCCGCCGATGTCGAGGGTGCGGAACACCACCGGCCGCTCGCCGGCGAGCTCGACCACCTTGGTATAGAGCTCGGTCTGGTCCCGCACGGTGGGCAGCGTCGAGCGCACCATGAAGGCGAGCTCGGTGCGGTAGAGCCCAATGCCCTCGGCGCCGCTCAGGTCGAGTTGCGGCAGGTCGGCCAGCAGGCCGGCGTTGATGTTGAGCGACACGCGTACGCCATCGAGGCTGAGCGCCGGGTGATCGCGGAGCGCCGCGTACTCGGCCTGGCGTTCGGCCCGCGTCGCCATGTTCTGGTTGAAGGCCTGTAGCACGTCGTCGGCGGGGCGGATGAAGACCTGCGCGTTGTCGCCGTCGACGATCACCGGATCGCCGGGGTCGATCATCTTCAACACCCCCTCGGCGCGGCCGACGACGGGGATTTCGAGGCTGCGCGCGACGATGGTGACATGGGCGGTGGGCGAGCCTTCCTCGAGCACCACCGCGCGCAAGCGGCTGCGGTCGTAATCGAGGAGCTCGGCCGGCCCCATGGAGCGGGCGATGATCACCGCGTCCTCGGGCAGGTCCGCCTTGGCCGCCGTCGCCGGCTCGCCCGAGAGGTGCCGCAGGAGACGATTCGAGAGATCCTCGAAATCGTGCAGGCGCTCGCGCAGGTAGGAATCCTCGCCCTCGGCCATGCGCGCGCGGGTCTCGACCTGGACCCGCAGCACCGCGGCCTCGGCCGTCAAACCGGTCGCCACCGCCTCGCCCATGCGGGCCAGCCAGCCGCGATCGTGGGCCAGCATCTGGTAGGCCTCGAGCACCTCGCGGTGCTCGCCGCTGCCCTCGATGTCGGGGCTCACCAGCATGCGTCCGACGGCCTGGCGCAGCGATTCGACGGCCTTCTCGAGGCGCTCGCGCTCCAAATCGATGTCCTCGGCGATCACCCGCTCGACCTGGATTCGCGGCTCGTGCAGAACCGCCTCGCCGCCCGCCAGCCCCTGGTTCAAGGTCAGACCATCGAGGCGCTGCGGCAGGGTGACGTTGCCGGTGACTTCGTGCAGCTCATCGGAGCCGATGAACTCACCGGAACCCACCAGCTCGGCCAACACCATGGCCACGGTCTGCAGCGCCTCGACCTCTTCATCGGTGTAGTAGCGCTGGGTGCGGTTCTGTACCGCCAGCACCCCCAGCACCTTGCCGGCGCCCAGGATCGGCACGCCCATCAGCGAGTGATAGATCTTCTCGCCGGTCTCGGGACGGTAGGCAAAGAGCGGATGCGACTGGGCATCGGGCAGGTTGAGCGCCCGGGCGTGGGCGGCGATGTCGCCGATCAGCCCCTCGCCGACCCTGAGGCGGGTCTGATGCACGGCCTGGGGATTGAGCCCCTCGGTGGCGAACAGCTCGAGCACCTCGCCGGCGCGCATGAGATAGACCGAGCACACCTCGGCCACCATGTTGCCGGCGATGATACGGACCACCAGGTCCAGTTTTTCCTGGCCCGAGGCGGGCCTGGCCATCACCTCGCGGAGCCGCCGCAGCAGCACCCGCGGCCCGATGGCGTTGGCGCCGTGGACCATCAGTCCTGGTCCCCGGGCCACCCCCCGGCCACCAGCACCGCCGTCGCCTGCTCCACCAACTCGCCGAGGATCTCGGCCGTGGGCTGCTCGGCCGTGACCATGCCGACGCTCTGCCCCGCCATCACCGAGCCATTCTCGACGTCGCCCTCGATCACCGCGCGCTTCAGTGCCCCGGCCCAGAAGTGCTCGATCTGGAGCTGGGCCTGTTTCTGCCCCACCTTTCCGCTGCGGTAGAGGTCGATGACCATGCGCTGCGTCTCGAGAAATTTCTCCGTGCCCTGGTTCGCCAGCGCCCGCACCGGGATCACCGAGAACTGCGGATCGAGCTGGACGCTGAGCACCGCGTCGCGGGCGTTGGCGCGGATGAAGGCCTTTTTGAAGTTGGGATGGGCGATGGATTCGGTGGCGCAGACGAAGCGGGTGCCGAGCTGGCAGCCGGCGGCGCCCATCTCGAGATACATCGCCATCGCCTCGCCGCGCCCGATGCCGCCGGCGACGAACACCGGCACCTCGCGAACCTGGGGCAGGATCTCCTGCGCCAGCACGCTGGTCGAGACCGGGCCGATGTGGCCGCCGGCCTCGGAGCCCTCGAGGATGATGGCGTCGACGCCGTCGCGCACCAGCTTGCGCGCCATCCCCAGCGTCGGCGCGAAGCACAGCACACGGCCGCCGCCCTCCTTGATGCGGGCGATTGCGGCCCGCCCCGGCAATCCGCCGGCCAGCACCACGTGCCCGACCCGGGTGGCGACGCAGACGTCGATGAGGTCGAACAACAGCGGGTGCATGGTGATCAGGTTGACGCCGAAGGGCTTGGCGGTGAGCGCCCGGGTGGCGGCGATCTCGGCCTCGAGCTCCTTGGGCATCATGGGCCCCGTGGCGATGACGCCGAAGCCCCCGGCTTGAGAGATGGCGGAGACCAGGTGGCGCTCCGAGAGCCAGGTCATGGCGCCGCCCATGATCGCGTACTCGGTGCCGAGGAGCTCGCGGCCCCTCAGCCACAGGCTTTCGAGACGCTCGCGGCCCGGCGCGATATCGCGCTCCTTACGCGGCATCCAAGCCGTACGCCGCGTGCAGCGCGCGCAACGCGAGCTCGGTGTATTCCTCGGCGATCAGCACGCTGACCTTGATCTCGGAGGTCGAGATCACCTGGATGTTGATGCCCTTGTCGGCGAGCGTCCGGAACATGCGCGAGGCGACGCCGGCGTGGCTGCGCATGCCGACCCCGATCACCGAGACCTTGACCACGCCCGGGTCGGGGACCAGGGCGTGGTAACCGATCTCGTCGCGCACCTCCTCGAGCGCCCGCTTGGCCCGCTCGAGGTCGGCCTCGGTGACGGTGAAGGTGAGGTTGGTGGTCTGGCCGTCCTCGGAAACGCTCTGCACGATCATGTCGACGTTGATGCTGGCCTCGGCGAGCGGGCCGAAAATGGCCGCCGCGACGCCGGGCCGGTCGGCCACCCGAAGGAGCGTGATCTTGGCCTCGTCCCGGCTGTAGGCGATGCCACTCACTAACGTCTGTTCCACGATCTCGTCCTCGTCCACTACCAGGGTACCCGGCAACTCCGAGAAGCTCGACAGCACCTGCACCCGCACCCCGTGCTTCATGGCCATGGCGACGGCGCGGGTCTGCAGCACTTTGGCCCCTTGGGAGGCCATCTCGAGCATCTCTTCGTAGGTGATCTTATCAATTTTGCGAGCCCCCGCCACAATCCGCGGATCGGCGGTGAAAACCCCCTCGACGTCGGTGTAGATGTCGCAGCGGTCGGCCTTGAGCGCCGCCGCCAGGGCCACCGCCGTGGTGTCCGAGCCGCCCCGCCCCAGGGTCGTGATGCGGCGGTCGGGGCCGATGGCCTGGAAGCCGGCGACGACCGCAACCTGGCCCTCGGCGAAGCGGCGCTCGATCTCGTCGACGGCGATGTTCTCGAGGCGGGCGCTGCCGTGCACGCCATCGCTGGCCATCGGCAGCTGCCAGCCGAGCCAGGAGCGCGCCGGGACCCCGAGGTCGTGAAGCGCCATGGCCAAGAGCCCGATGGTGATCTGCTCGCCGGCCGAGACCACGACGTCGTACTCGCGGGCATCGTGGACCTGGGCGGTCTCGGCGGTCCACTGGATGAGCTGGTCGGTGCTGCCGGCCATGGCCGAGACCACCACCGCGACCTGGTCGCCGGCGTCGGCTGCCTCTTTGACGCGCCGTGCCACGCGCTTGATGTGGTCGATGTCGGCGACCGAGCTGCCGCCGAACTTCTTGACGATTCGAGCCATGATCGAGCTTGTCCCGCCCCCGCCCGCCGGCGGCCCGCGAGCGACCAGGCTTGAGAGCGGCCTTGTCGCGCAAAAAGGGCGTATACATACTCTCCAAGCATGACCGAGGCAAGCGCACCCCGGAGCCGGCGCGGCGGCGACGCGAGGACTAGCACCGCGCGCGGCGGGCGCCCCGGCGCCAGCGTCGACGAGCGCGAGGTCGCCCACTTCGCCGCGCGCGCCGAGGCCTGGTGGGACGCGGACGGCCCGTTCCGCCCCCTGCACGCGCTCAACCCCACCCGCATCGCCTACGTCCGCGACCGGGTTGCCGCCCATTTCGGCCGCGATCGCGACGACTTCGAGCCCTTGGCGGGGCTGAGCCTGCTCGACGTGGGCTGCGGCGGCGGCCTGCTGGCGGAGCCCATGGCGCGGCTCGGCGCAGGCGTGGTGGGCATCGACGCCGGCGAGGAGAACGTGCGCGCCGCCGCCCGCCACGCCGCCCAAGCCGGCCTCGCGATCGACTATCGGGGAACCACGGTCGAGGCGCTGGCCTCGGGCGGCGAGCGCTTCGACGTCGTGCTCAACATGGAGGTGGTCGAGCACGTGGCCGACCGCGACGCCTTCCTCGCCGCCTGCGCCGGGCTCGTCGCGCCGGGCGGCGCCATGGTGGTGGCGACGCTCAACCGCACCTTGAAGGCTTATGCCCTGGCCATCGTCGGCGCCGAGTACCTGTTCCGCTGGTTGCCCCGCGGCAGCCACCGCTGGGACCGGTTCGTGCGTCCCTCGGAGCTCGCCCGCGCCTTGCGCGCCGGCGGCCTGGAGGTCCGCGACATCACCGGTCTCGGCTACGACCCGATCACCGGCGGCTGGCGGCTCGGCCGCGACGTCGGCGTCAACTACATGGTCTTCGCGGTCAAGGGATGAGAGCGGGAAACCGGTGCCCCCGCCGCGGCGCGGGCGCTGCCGCGCTCAGCTGTCGAGCTGGGGGAGCCAGGGGATCTCGCCGAACTCGATGCCTTCGTCCTTGAGCTCCTGGCTCTCCTCGCCGGTGGCGCGGCCGTAGATGTTGCGCTTGTCGACCTCGCCGTAGTGGATCTTGCGCGCCTCCTCGGCGAACCTGTCGCCGACGTGGTCGCAGTTCTTCTCCACCTGCTCGCGCATCTTGACCAGCATCTTGAGGGTCTTCGCCGTGGCCACCTTGTCGCCCGTCGTAGCCTCCTTGTCGCCCGTCGTGGCCGCCGTGTCGCCCGCCGTATCGCCCGCCGTGTCGCCCGCCGTGTCGCCCGCCGTGTCGCCGGCGGCGGCGCCGGCTTGGGAAGCTGTAGCGCCATGGGCGACGTTGGGCGTCATCAGCGCCTTCTCGACCTTGCCGCCGCCGCACACCGGGCAGCACAGCTTGGCGCCCCGACGCTGCTCGTCATAGCCGGCGCTGTCGGCGAACCAGGCCTCGAAGACGTGGCCCGCGGCGCATCTGAGGTCGAAAGAGATCATCGAACCCGCGCTTCTCTCTCTGTATCCTTGGCCATAAATGGCATGGCGGGCGGCCCGAGACAAGGGTTCGAGAGGGAAGCGGCATGGCTGAGAGCAAGGCGAGCGGAGGCGCTGGCGGGGGCTTCCCCGAGCCCTCGCCCTGGGTGCGCCGCTTCGCGCCCCTGGTCGAGAGCGGCGGCGCGGTGCTCGACGTGGCCTGCGGCGCCGGCCGCCACACGCGCCTCTTCCTCGGCCTCGGCCACCCGGTGACGGCGCTCGACATCGACCTCTCGCGGGTCGCCGACCTCGCGAGCGAGCCGGCGATCGAGCTCATCGCGGCCGACCTCGAGGGGGGCGATCGGTGGCCGCTGGAGGGCCGCCGCTTCGCCGCCGTGATAGTGACCAACTACCTGTGGCGGCCGCTGATGCCGCTACTGGTCGCCGCGGTGGCGCCCGGCGGCGTGCTCATCTATGAGACCTTCGCCCGCGGCAACGAGCGTTACAGCCGGCCCCGGAACCCGGATTTCCTGCTCGAGCCCGGCGAGCTCATCGCCGCGGTCGCGGGCGAGCTCACCATCCTCGCTTACGAGCACGGCATCGCCGACCTCAGCGAGGATACCGGCGGCGCGCCGCTGGAGCGCGTGATCGAGCGCATCTGCGCCGTCCGCGAGGCGCTGACGCGGCTGCCCTAGATCGGGCCGCGTCGGCGCCGGCTTTGCGCCTCAGGCCGTGGCGCGGACCTTGGGCTCGGGAACGGCCGGCTCGGGGCCTGAGAAGGCGCGGTCGTGCGCGAGCGCCGGCACCATGGCGCGGCACTCGCGAACCCGCGCCGGCTCGATCTCGGCCATCACCACGCCGGGGCTCTCGCCGCCGTCGGCCAGGACCTCGCCCCAGGGATCGACGATCAGCGAGTGACCGAAGGTCTCGCGCCCGCCGAGATGGCTGCCGCACTGGGCCGGCGCGATGACGAAGGAGCCGGTCTCGATCGCCCGCGCCCGTTGCAGCACGTGCCAGTGGGCCTCGCCGGTGACCCGGGTAAAGGCCGAGGGGATGGTGAGGAAGCGCGCCCCGGCCTGGGCCAGCGCGCGGTAGAGATGGGCGAAGCGGAGGTCGTAGCAGACCGTCATCCCGAGCGGCCCCCAGGGGGTGTCGACGAGCTCGGCCGCCGCCCCGGGGCGGAAGTTCTCCGATTCGCGATAGCTCTGGCCGCTCGACAGGTTGACGTCGAACATGTGGATCTTGTCGTAGCGGCCGACGATGACGCCTTGTGGGTCGAGCAGGAAGGAGCGGTTGGCGAGCCTGGGCGCGTCCTCGCCCCGCTCGTCCCGGCCGCCCTCGAGCCTGACCGAAAGCGATCCCACCAGCAGCCAGATGCCGAGCTCGCGGCTCAGCGCGCGGAACGCCGCGAGCGCCGGATGGCTCGCCTCGGGCGCCGCCTTGGCGATGGCGTTGGCGCGCCCCGAGGTCATCATCGACACGTTCTCGGGCGTGGCCACGAAATCGGCGCCGGCGGCATGGGCCTCGCGGATCAGCTTGGCCGCGCGGGCCAGGTTTTCCGCCATCTCGTCGCCGGCGCTGACCTGCACGCAGGCGACGCGGAAGCTCTCGCCCATCAGGCGACTTCCAGCGCGGCGTCGAGCTCGCCCGCCGCCTCGAGCGCCTCGAGCTCGTCGCTGCCGCCGATGGGGCGCCCATCGATGAAGATCTGGGGCACGCTGTGGCGGCCCTCGGCAAGCTCCATCATGCGCCGCCGGGCGCCCGGGCGCAGGGTCACGTCGATCTCCTCGAAATCGACCCCCTTCTCCTTCAAGAGCGCCTTGGCGCGCCAGCAGAAGGCGCAGAACAGGGTGGTGTAGATCTTGACCTCGGCCATCAATGTTCCCTCGTGCCACCCCCCTGCTGGTCCAGGATGATTTTAAGGCCCGGCGCCCCGCCGGCCCGGCAAGACTATATAGGCTAGCCTTGCGCGCGAACAACCCGCGCCAGGGTCAGCACGTCGACGGCGCGGGCGCCGGCGCGCTTGAGCGTCCGGGCGCAGGCCTCGACGGTGGCGCCGGTGGTCATGACGTCGTCGACCAGCAGCACCCGCCGGCCCTCGACCAGGGGCTCGCGCCCGCGCTTGACGGCGAAGGCGCCCTGCACGTTGTCGGCGCGCTGGGCCGGGCTCAGGCCGCCCTGCGAGGGCGTCGCCCGGAGGCGCCGCAGGAGGTCGGGCGCTAGCCTCGCCCCGGCGCCGTTCGCGGCCGCGGCGGCGAGCAGCGCCGCCTGGTTGTAGCGCCGCGCAAGGAGCCGCCAGCGGTGCAGCGGCACCGGCGCCACCACCTCGGCGTCGGCGATCAGGGCGGCGCCGGCGCGCGCCATCCAGCTCCCGAAGGCCGGCGCTCCCTGGGTGCGGTCGGCGTGCTTGAAGGCGAGCACCAGGGCGCGGCTGTGCTCGTCGTAGCGCAGCACCGCCCGGGCCCGGTCGTAGGCCGGGTGGTCGGCGGCGCAGGCGCCGCACAGGGCCTCCGGACCGAGGTCGAAATCGAAGGGCAGGCCGCAGGCCGCGCACAACGGCTCCTCGATCCAGGCGAGCTCGCCCCAGCACGGCGCGCAGAGCTGGCCCGAGCGATCGACCGCCGCCCGGCAGGCCAGGCACTGGGGCGGAAGGAGCGCGTCGATCACCCGTGACAGGGCGCGCCGCGCCAGGGAGGGGCCGAGCGGGGAGTGAGGCGCCATGCCGGCGATCAAAGCGGCGCCCGCGGCCTGCGTCAACCGGGGGTGGCCCCGGGCACCGCCTCCCGTTGCCGGCCCAGGGCGCCGGTGCCATATAGGGCCCATGGCCGGGGCGATGAAGGTGTTCGACCGCGGCGCGGTGCGCCGCCACCGCGAGCGCGCCTCGGCGGGCTTCGCCGGCCACCGCTTCCTGGTCGCCGAGGTCGCCGAGCGCCTCGCCGATCGCCTTTCCGATGTTGCCCGCGAGTTCGCCGCCGCCCTCGACCTGGGCTGCCACTCGGGCGAGCTTGGCGCCACGCTCGGGGGCCGCGGCGGCATCCGCCGCCTGGTCCAGGCCGATCTCTCGGAGGCCATGGTGCGGCGCGCCTCGGGGCCCCGCCTGGTCTGCGACGAGGAGCTGCTGCCCTTCGCCCCGGCGAGCTTCGACCTCATCTTGAGCGTGCTGTCGCTGCACTGGGTCAACGACCTGCCCGGCGCGCTCGCCCAGATCGCCCGCTGCCTCAAGCCCGACGGGCTCTTCCTGGCGGCGCTGCTGGGCGGCGAGACGCTTCACGAGCTGCGCCAGGCGCTCATCACCGCCGAGCTCGAGGAGGAGGGCGGCGCCAGCCCCCGGGTCTCGCCCTTCGTCGAGCTGCGCGATGCCGGTGGGCTCCTGCAGCGCGCCGGGCTGGCTCTGCCGGTGGTCGACAGCGACACCATCACCGTGACCTATGGCGACGCGCTCGAGCTGATGGCCGAGCTCAGGGGCATGGGCGAGAGCAACGCCGTCCTCGACCGCCGCCACGGCCTGACCCGGCGCGCCACCCTGTTGCGTGCCGCCGAGCTCTATCGCGAGCTCTACGCCGACCGCGACGGGCGCCTGCCGGCCACCTTCCAGGTGCTCACGCTGACCGCCTGGGCGCCGCATGAATCGCAACAAAAGGCGCTGGCGCCGGGAAGCGCCCGGGCCCGCCTCGCCGCGGCGTTGAGCACCGACGAGCACTCCGCGGGCGAGAAGGCGGGGCCCGGCGGGGGCGACACCGACAAACCCTGATCGAGGTCAATGAAGGGCCGCCCCTCCCTAATCCCCCACGTTGTCGAGGCCCAGCGCGGCGCAGGCCAGGAACAGGCAGTGGTGCATCACGGTGGCCGCCAGGAACGCGGTCATGCCGCCCTGGTCGTGGGGCGGGCTCACCGTGTTGACGTCGAAGGCGACGAAGTCGAGGCCCACCAGCCCCTTTAGGAAGCTCAAGCCCTCGGCCGCGCTCCAGCCGCCCCAGGTCGGGGTGCAGACGCCGGGCGCGCACGAGGGGTCGAAGACGTCCATGTCGAAGCAGAGGTAGACCTTGCGGCCTTCGAGGCGTCGCCGCAGCTCGGCCAGCACCTCGCCGGTGCCGCGGCGCGCGAGTTCGTCGCCGTCGATCAACCCGTAGCCGAGGCCGCGGGTGTGCTCGAAGACGCCTGAGGGCGCGGTCGAGCCGCGGGCGCCGACGTGGACCGAGCTGGCGATGTCGAGAAGCCCCTCCTCGGCGGCGCGGGTGAAGGTGCTGCCCGGGTTGTAGGGCTCGAGCCCGTCCTCGTCCGGGTAGGCGTCGGTGTGGGCGTCGATGTGGAGCACCGCGAGGTCCGCGTGGCGGCGGGCTACGGCGCGCAGCTGGGGCAGGCTGCCGAGGCCGTCGCCGCCCATGGTGACGGGCAGCGCGCCGGCCTCGAGCAGGCGCCCCATCGCGGCCTCGATGGGCGGAAAAGCGGCCTCGGGGCGGCCCGGCGTCAGCGCCACGTCGCCGCAGTCGACCAGGCCCAGGCGGGCGATCGGGTCGTAATCGCGCCACGGCGGCAGATGGGGGCGCACCAAGCCCGACTGGGCGCGGATCGCCGCCGGGCCCGAGCGGGCGCCGATGCGCGAGGGATGGATGCCGCAATCGAAGGGCACGCCGAGGATCGCCGCCTTGGCCTCGGCCAGGCGCTCAGGCCCGGGCACCGCCATGAAGCTCCCGGTGGCGGCGAAGGGCGCTCTATCGGTCATGGTCCATGACCTCCGATGGCGGCTTCGGCACCGGGCCTTCCCCGGTTGCGCCGCAGCCTTGAGCCGGATGACGAGAAGACTTCACCACAGAGGCACAGAGACACAGAGACACGGAGCCGGTCACCGAGAACAACAGTTTGCAATCTATAATTTCTCTGTCCTTCCTCTGTGTCTCTGTGCCTCTGTGGTGATAACCCCTCTTCAGCTCAAGAGGTCTTGAAGCGCCTTTCAGCTTCCGACCAGGGCCGCGATCAGGGCGTTGACCTCGGCCGCCTTCTCCATGTGCACCATGTGTCCGGCGCCCTCGAGCAGGTGGACCGGGATAGTGGCGGCGAGCGCCTCGGCGTGGGCCGCGGGAAGGATGCGGTCGTCGCGGCCCCAGATCACTTCGACCGGCGCCTCGAGCCCGGCCACCCGGTGCTCGAGACGCAGGGTCTGGGCGCCGCCGGTGAAAGCGGCGCCGGAGATCGCTTCCAGCGCCGCCGTCACGCCGTCGAGGCGCTTGTAGCGCAGCACCTCCTCGACCATCTCGCGGCCGATCGCGGCGGGGTCGTGGACCAAGAGCGCGAGGACGGGTTTCAGCTCCTTGCGCCGCCGCGCGGCGACGAAGCCCTCGATGAAGTCCATGTTGATCTCGGGCCCCAGCGCGGCGGCCGCGATCAGGGTCAGGGTTCGCACCCGCCCGGGCTCGGCGAGGGCCAGGTCGAGGGCCGCCGCCCCGCCCAGCGAGTGGCCCACCAGATGGGCCTCGGCGATCCCCAGCGCCGCCATGAAATCGGCCAGCGCGGCGCGCAGGGCGGCGACGTCGCCCGCCCCCACCTCTTTCTCTGAGCCGCCGTGACCCGGCAGGTCGAGGGCGATGGTGGGGTGGCGCTCGGCCAGCGCCGGCTGGTTGAAGAGCCAGCCGTTGAGGTCGCCGCCGAAGCCGTGGACGAAGATAATGGGGATGCCCCCGCCCTCGCCCTCGCCGAGCCGCAAATAACGCATCCGCCGCCCGCCGGCCGCGATGGTCTCGGGCTCCGCTGCCGCGGCCTCGGCCTCCGCGGCCCGAGCCTCGAACGCCTCGGCGAAGCGGGCGACGAAGGCCTCGATCTCGGCCTCGGGCGTCGCCGCCTCGGCCACCACCGCGAGCAGCGCCCCCACCGGCACGGTCGCGCCGGCGGCCACGACGCGGCGCCTTAAGTGTCCGGCGACCGGCGATTCGAAGACGTTGGTGATCTTGGTGGTCTCGATGTCCATGAGCTCATCGCCCGCCGCCACCGCCGCGCCCTCTTGCGTGTGCCAGGCGACCACCGTGCCCTCGCTCATGGCGAGGCCCCACTTGGGCATGGTGACGGCGACGATTGCGCCGGCCATCAGCCGTGGCTCATGACCTCGCGCACGGCCTCGGCGATGTTCTCGGCGCTGGGGACATAGAGGTCCTCGAGCTCGGGCGCGAAAGGCACCGGCGTATGCGGCGGTGTCACCATGCGCACCGGCGCCTTGAGCGCATCGAAGGCGTGCTGCGAGACCAGCGCGGCGATGTCGGTGGCGAGGTTGCAGCGCGGGCTGGCCTCGTCCACCACCACCAGGCGACCGGTCTCCCCGACGCTCTCGAGGATGGCGTCGCGGTCCAGCGGCGAGGTGGTGCGGGGGTCGATCACGGTGCAGCCCACGCCCTCGCCCTCGAGCCCGTCGGCGGCCTGGTTGGCGAGCCCCACCATGCGGCCGATGGCGACCACCGTGACGTCGTCTCCCTCGCGGGTCAGGTTGGCCTCGCCGAAGGGGATGGTGTAGGCCTCGTCGGGGACCTCTTCTTCTTCGTCGTAGAGCAGCTTGTGCTCGAAGAAGATCACCGGGTCGTCGTCGCGGATGGCCTGGATCAGCAGCCCCTTGGCCTCGTAGGCCGAGGACGGGATCACCACCTTGAGCCCCGGGATGTGGGTGAAGATCGGGTAGAGGCACTGAGAGTGCTGGCTGGCGGCGCGGAAGCCGGCGCCGAACATGGTGCGGATCACCAGGGGCGTCACGGCGCGGCCGCCGAACATGTAGCGGAACTTGCCGGCCTGATTGAAGATCTGGTCGAGGCAGACGCCCATGAAGTCGACGAACATGAGCTCGGCCACCGGCCTGAGCCCGGTCGCCGCGGCGCCGGCGGCGGCGCCGATGAAGGCGCTCTCGCTGATCGGCGTGTCGAGCACCCGCTCGCGGCCGAACTCGGGCATCAGCCCCTTGGTGACGCCGAGCACGCCGCCCCAGGCGTCGTCCTCGCCGGGGGCGCCCATGCCGCCGACGTTGTCCTCGCCCATCACCACCACCGTGGGGTCGCGGCGCATCTCCTGGGCGAGGGCTTCGTTGATCGCCGCGCGGAACGATTTCTTGGCCATGGCTCGGGCTCCCTAGTATGAGATGTAGACGTCGCTGACGAGGTCCTCGGGCCCCGGCGGGGGCGCCGCCGCGGCCTCGGCCACGGCCTCGTCGATGAGCTCCGAGACTTCCCCGTCGATGGCATCGAGCTGATCGGCCTCAAGGAGCCCGGCCTCGCCGACGCGGGCGCGGAAGAGATCGAGGCAGTCGCGCTCGGCGCGCAGCTTCTCGACCTCGCCGGGGGCGCGGTAGGTCATGGCGTCGCCCTCGAAGTGGCCGAAGTAGCGGTTGAGCCGGACGTGGATCAGGCTCGGGCCTTGACCCGCCCGGGCCCGCTCGACGGCCTCGCGGGCGGCCTCGTGGACGGCGAAGAGGTCGTGGCCGTCGACCTCGTGGCCGGGCATGCCGAAGGCCTCGGCGCGCTTGACCTGGGACCCGGCCACGGCCCAGGAGCTGGCCGTCGTTTCGGCGTAGCCGTTGTCCTCGACGACGAAGATGGCGGGCAGCTCCCAGACCCCGGCCAGGTTGTAGGACTCGAGCGTGGTGCCCTGGTTCGAGCCGCCGTCGCCGACGAAGGCCACCGCCACGGCGCCGGTCTTCAAGGTCTTGGCGCTGAGCGCGGCGCCGCAGATCAAGGGCGGGCCGCCGCCGACGATGCCGTTCGCCCCCATCATGCCCTTGGACAGGTCGGCGATGTGCATCGAGCCGCCCTTGCCCCCGCAGAGGCCGCCGCGACGGCCGTAGATCTCCTGCATCATCGCCTTGACGTCGCAGCCCTTGGCGATGCAGTGGCCGTGGCCGCGGTGGGTGCTGGCGACGTAGTCCTTGTCGCCCAAGTTCAGGCAGACGCCGACGGCGGAGGCCTCCTCGCCGGCGTAGAGGTGGACGAAGCCGGGGATGGCCCCGGCGGCGAACTCATCGTGCACGCGCTCCTCGAAGGCGCGGATGGTGCGCATCTGACGATAGGCGGTGAGCAACTGCTCGCGGCTCAATTGCATGGCGTCCTCCCTGCCCGAGCCGGGGCGGCGCCACGCCCCCCGGCCGCTTCGCATCATGCTAGTCGAAGAGGGCGGCGCGGGCCAACCACTCGTGTGCGCGGCGCGCCCTCGCCCTACAACAGGTCCCGCAAGAGCCCCACCAGGGGCTGGTCGGCGGGCGGCATGGGGACGTCGCGCATCGCCTTGGGCCGCACCCACCTGAGCTCCTGGCCCTCGCGCGCCCGCACCCGGCCCTCCCAGACGCGGCAGACGTAGAGCGGCATCAGCAGGTGGAAGTCCTCGTAATCGTGGGAGGCGAAGGCGAAGGGGGCGAGGCAGCTTTCCGTCACGTCGATGCCGAGCTCCTCGGCGAGCTCGCGGATGAGCGCCGCCTCGGGCGTCTCGCCCGCCGCCACCTTGCCGCCCGGGAACTCCCACAGGCCGGCCATGGCCTTGCCCTGCGGCCGGCGCGCCAGCAGCACCCGGCCGTCCGGGTCGATGAGCGCCACCGCGGCGACCAGAACCAGCGGGCGGCCGCTCACCGGGTCAGGTCCGGTAGTCGGCGTTGATGTCGATGTAGCCGTGGCCGAGGTCGCAGGTCCACACCGTGGCGCGGCCGCGGCCCACGCCCACATCGACGGCGAGGGCGATCTCGCGCCCCGCCATGTGGCGGGCGGCGCGGGCCTCGACGTAGTCGGGATGGACGTGGCCGGCTTGCGCCACCAGTTCGGCGCCGATGCGGATCTCGAGGCGATCGCGGTCGGCCTTCTCGCCGGCCTTGCCCACCGCCATGACGATGCGGCCCCAGTTGGGATCGGCGCCGGCGATCGCCGTCTTGACCAGGGGCGAGTTGGCGATGCTCATGGCGATGCGGCGGGCGGCGCGCCGCGACTCCGCCCCGCTCACGCTTACGGTGACGAACTTCGAGGCCCCCTCGCCGTCGCGCACGATCTGCTGCGCGAGCTCGACCATCACCGCCTCGAGCGCGGCGCGGAACTCGCGCAGGCGGGGGTCGCGGGCGCTGCTCACCGCGCGGTGTCGCGGCCCCCGGCCGGTGGCGAAGAGCAGCACGGTGTCGGAGGTCGAGCTATCGCCGTCCACGGTGATGGCGTTGAACGAGCGCTCGGCGCCGCGCCTCAGGATCGACTTCAGCACGCCCGCGGGCAGGCGGGCGTCGGTGAAGAGGAAGGCCAGCATGGTGGCCATGTCGGGCGCGATCATGCCCGAGCCCTTGGCGATACCGGCGATGGCGACCTCGCGGCCGTCGATGCGGGCGCGGGCGGCCGCGCCCTTGGGATAGGTGTCGGTGGTGCCGATGGCCTGCGCCGCCCGCTTCCAGCCGCCCGGGGCGAGCCGGACGTGAAGGGCGGGCAGGGCGCGGGTGAGCCGGTCCACTTGAAGCGGTTCGCCGATGACGCCTGTGGAGGCGATCAAGACCCGATCCTTGGCGCAGCCCACCAGCGCCGCCGCCGCCGCCGCCGTCGCCGCCACCGCCGCCGCGCCGCGGCGCCCGGTGAAGGCGTTGGCATTGCCCGAGTTCACCACCAGGGCCCGGGCGCGGCCCGATTTGAGCGCCTCGGCGCACCACTCGACCGGCGCGGCGGCGGTCCTCGAGCGCGTCAGCACCCCGGCCGCCGCCGTCCCCGGCGCCAGCTCGACCAGCAGCAAATCGGCGCGGCGGGCGTAGCGGATGCCGGCGCGCCCCGCCGCCAGGCGGACGCCGGCGAGCGCGGGCAGGGCGGGAAAGCGCTTGGGCGCGAACGGCGACACGGTCATTTAAGGGGCGCCCCCTCGGCGCTCGGGCGGGCGGATGTTACACGGCGCCGCGCGGCGGCCACAAGCCGGCCTCGCCCTTAGAGCGGCTCCGCATTGATCGGAACCGCTCTAAATTCTTTTCGCTCACGGCAGCGGACCCGAAGGTCCGCGACAAGGGGGCACGAGTCGGGGTGGGCGCGCCGGACGACCGGCGGGCCACAAGGGGCTAACCCGGCGCGGCCTGAGAGCGATTCCAGGCGACCTGGAATTGCTCTAGTTGCCGGTCCGCGTTGACAGAAATGGCGCTCCCGCTTATCTGTCAGTGGGTTGCGGCGGTGCCCCGCCCGCCCTGCCGTCTTTTTTGGCACAAAGCATACTCAAGAGACTGTTTCGCATGATCGGTGCGCTCGCCAAACGTCTGTTCGGGTCCGCCAACGACCGAATCTTAAGGCAGCTCGAGGACCCGGTCGAGGCCATCAACGCCCTCGAGCCCGAGCTCGTCGCGCTCTCGGACGACGAGCTCAGGGCGCGGACCGAGGTCTTCCACAAGCGCATCAACGAGGGCGAGAGCCTCGACGACCTCCTGGTCGAGGCCTTCGCCACCGTGCGCGAGGCCTCGAAGCGCGCCTTGGGCGAGCGCCACTTCGACGTCCAGCTGATGGGCGGCATCGTCCTCCACCAGGGCAAGATCGCCGAGATGAAGACCGGCGAGGGCAAGACCCTGGTCGCCA
>CBDUZE010000068.1:0-17979 GCA_965371625.1 uncultured Alphaproteobacteria bacterium | reverse complement strand
ACCCCTGCGCGGCCAAGAACCCGTGCAATCCGTGCGCGGCCAAGAACCCCTGCAATCCCTGCGCCGCCGCGAACCCCTGCAATCCCGGCGCTGCCGCGAACCCCTGCAACCCCTGCGCCGCGAACCCCTGCGCCGCGGGCGGCGGCGTCGAGCTTACCGACGCCGAATCCGGGGCCGCCTACGAGTGCATCCGCGGCACCCTCAAGGCCGGCTACTCCAAGTCCGGATTGGACGTCGCCGGGTTCTACCAGGACTGGACCCGGTACAGCCGGGTGGCCTATCAATCGGACACCCACGGCGGCCGCATGGTGCAGAACTACGGCAACGCCCAGGCCAAGAACTACGGCAAGTTCGAGGACGCCGGCCCGATGGCCGTGGGCGCGATCATCGCCAAGGACAGCTTCAGCGTAACGGGCGACGGAAAGGTTGGCGCCGGGCCATTTTTCCTCATGGAAAAGATGCCGAACGGCTTCAACAAGACAAGCGGCAACTGGCGCTATACCCTGGTCATGCCGGACGGTAACGTCTTCGGCATCACCAACGGAAAGGGGAGCGACAATGTCGCCTTCTGTATCGAATGCCACGCGGGAAACGCCGAGCTGGATCATCTCTTCTTCCTGCCCGACGAGTACCGCGTTAAGGGCAACTAGGCGCCCCGGGGCATGCGGTCCATCACTGCGGCCTCCCCCTCACGGTGATGACCGGACGCCCCACTTGAGCCGGAGAACGGCAAGCCCTGCGTGGCTTGCCGTTCTCTTGGCTTTTTTCTTCTCCTTCCTGCCCGGGCCGGCCGCCGCCGCCGGCGGCGTGATCTTGGCCGATGAGGGCTTCGCGCGCGCCCAGGCCGGGGAGCTCACCATCATCGACGTGCGCTCGCCGGCCGAGTGGCGCCAGACCGGCGTCGCGGTGGGCGCCCGGCGCGCCACCGTGCACGATCCCCGGGGCCTCGCCGGGTTCCTGGCCGAGGTCGAGGCCATCGTCGGCGAGGACAAGAGCAAGCCGATCGCCATGATCTGCGCCCGTGGCTGGCGCTCGGCCGCCGCCACCGCCTACCTGCGCGAACAGGGCTTCACCAGCGTCTTCGACATCGGCGAGGGCATGCTGGGCCGTAACGAGAAGCCCGGCTGGATCGCCCGCGGCCTGCCCGTCGAGCCTTGCGAGCGCTGCTGAACGCCCTATATTGACGCGGGGAGCCCGGCGACCGTGGCGGCCATGCCGTCACGGGCTTTGTCGTTGACAGGGTGCGATGAGGGAGAGATTGATGAGGATCGGTAGACTGTTGGGAATTGGCGCCGCTTTGGCGATCGTTTTCGCCGGCGCCTCGGCGCTCGCCGAGGGCGATACCGCGAAGGGCGAGAAGGTTTTCAAGAAGTGCAAGGCCTGTCACACCGTCAAGGACGGCGGCAAGCACAAGATCGGCCCCAACCTGCACGGCTTGTTCGGGCGCACCTCGGGCACCGCCGAGGGCTTCAAGAAGTACTCGAAGGCGATGAAGGCAAAGGCCGTGGTCTGGGACGAGGAGAGCCTCAACACATACCTCACCAAGCCCAAAAACTTCATCAAGGGCGGCAAGATGGCGTTCGCCGGCCTCAAGAAAGAGGGCCAGCGCGCCGACGTCATCGCCTACCTAAAAAAAGCCACCCAATAGGCCGCTCACCCGAGTCTTGGAATGGGGCGCCGCCCTCCCCGAGGGGGCGGCGCTTTGGCGTTCGATCGCGCGCTCGGCTGGGCGCCCTCAGTTGCGCACCACCAGCACCGAGCGCTCCGAGTGGCGCACCACCCGCGCCGCGTTGGGACCCAACAGATAGTCCTTGAGCTCGGGCCGCTGCGAGGCCATGACGATGAGGTCGGCGTCGATGTCCGCGGCGACCTTCATGATCTCGTCGTAGACCGATCCGTAGGCGACCAGGCATTCCGCCGTGAGGCCCTCGGGCACGTTCTCCTCGACCAGCGCGGTGAGCTTGGCTCGGCTCTCCTCGAGCGCCTTGGCCTCGAAGTCGGCGGGAAAGTACTGGGCCACCACCGTCATGCCGAAATCCGGAACCACGGTGAGCAAGTGCAGGGTGGAGCCGAAGGCCTGGCAGTAGCCCACCGCCGTCGGCAGCGCCTTGTGCCACGAACTGGCGTCGGTGAGATCGACCGTGAGCAAGATGTTCTTGTACATGGCCCCGCCTTCTAGTCGACCGAAGCCGGCGCCGCGGCCTCGCCCACTTGCGCCCGGCGCCGGCGGATCCACTGGAGCCCGAAAATCAACGCCAATAGGGCGTACGCGAACGGGTAGACCCACTCTCTGGCCGGCTGACCCACCTGCTCGACGTCGACCTCGGTGACGGTATCGCCGATCTCGAGGCCGACCTGCTCGGCGAGTCCGGCGAAGGCCAAATCGGCGACCACGTAGTCGCCCTCCTCGGTGGCTTCGATCGTCACCCCGTAGCGCTCGTCGGGCGGAGCCGCCGCCATATCCGGGGTCCCGATCCGGTAGAGCTTGAAGCGGTCGCCGTAGTCGGTCGTACGCACGACGTGGAAGCGGACGCTGTAACCGGGCGGGGCCACCGCCTCGCCGGTGACGAACCTGTCCATGTCGAAGGGCTCGAACTCCGGGTACACCTGGTTCATGATGAAGTCGGGCCGGAACAGCGCCACCGTCACCACCAGCAGCAGCGCCGACTCATAAAGCCTGGTCTTGATGAGCAGCCAGCCCTGGGTGGCCGAACTGAAGCACAGGATGGCGGTCAGCGAGACCACGAACACCAGCAGCCCGTGCCACAAGCTCGTCACCCCGATCAGCAGCAGTTCGGGGTTGAAGATGAAGACGAAGGGCAGGATCGCCGTACGGATGTCGTACATGAAGCCCTGGATGCCGGTCTTGATGGGATCGGCCCGCGAGATCGCCGCGGCGGCGAAGGCCGCCAGGCACACCGGTGGCGTGTCGTCGGCGAGGATGCCGAAATAGAAGACGAAGAGGTGCACGGCGATGAGCGGCAGCACCAGACCCGAGGCGGTGCCGAGCTCGACCACCACGCCGGCCAGCAGCGAGGCCACCACAATGTAGTTGGCGGTGGTCGGCAGGCCCATCCCGAGAATCAGGCAGAGCACCGCGGTGAGCCCCAGAAGGATGTACACGTTGCCGCCCGAGATCGCCTCGACCACGCCCACCAGCGCGTTATTGAGACCGGTCGAGGCCACCGAGCCGACGATGATGCCGGCCACGGCTACGGCCACGGCGATGCCGACCATATTGCGGGCGCCGGCGACGAGCCCGGCGTAGATCTCGGTAAGGCCCAATTTGAGGGCGTCGCCGACCCCGCCCTCGCCGCTGCGCAGCGCCACCACGACGTGCTGCACCACGAGGATCACCATCATCGAGAGGATGGAGTAGAACACCGAACTCGAAGCGGTCCAGCGATTGACTATCAGTAGGTAGATCAGGATCGCGATCGGGATCAAAAAATGGAGGCCGCTCAGGAAGGTCCGGCGCAGGTGGGGGATGTCCGCGCGCGGCATCCCCTTCAGTCCCAGCTTCAGCGCCTCGAGGTGGGAGATGTAGAGCAGCGCCATGTAGCTGATCACGGCGGGAATTATCGCGGCCGTCACCACGTCGAAGTACGAGATGCCGATGAACTCGGCGATGATGAAGGCGGCCGCGCCCATGATCGGCGGCATGAGCTGGCCGTTGGTCGAGGCCGCGACCTCGATCGCCCCGGCCTTGATCGCCGGCATGCCCATGCGCTTCATCACCGGGATGGTAAAGGTCCCGGTGGTCACCACGTTGGCGATCGAGGAGCCGGAGATGGCCCCGGTCATGCCCGAGGCCAGGATCGCGGCCTTGGCCGGCCCGCCGCGGTAGCGCCCCACCATGGCGAAGGCCAGATTCAAGAAGTACTGGCCGGCGCCGGCCTTGTCGAGAAGCGCTCCGAACAGCACGAAGAGGAACACGAAGCTGGTGGAGACGTCGATCGGTATGCCGAAGATCGCCTCGCCGCCGAGCCAGTGGTAACCGATCAGGCGGGTGAACGAGAGCCCCTTGTGGGAGATCATGTCGGGCATGGACTGCCCGAAAATGGAATAAATCAGAAAGACGCTGGCGACGATCACCAGGGGCAGGCCGATGGCGCGCCGCGTCGCTTCCAGAAGCAGCACGATGCCGATGCCGCCGAGCACGGCCTCGACGGGAAAGACGAAGTCGGCGCCGAGGAGCGAAAGGTCCCAGGTCAGCAAGATGCCCTGGCGATCGACCAGACCGTCGTAGCCCAGGAACAAATAGAGCGCGCAGCCGGTGGCCACCAGGGCCAGGACGACGTCGTAGACCGGCAGGCGCCGCGCCGCCAGGCGCCTGGCCGCCGGAAACATGAGAAAACACAAGAGCAGACCGAAGCCGAGATGGATGCCCCGCGCCGGAACGTCGACGATGATTCCGAAATTGAGCATGAACGGCAGCGGCGAGGCGATCCACAGCTGATAGAGCGACCACGCCGCCGCCACCAGGCTGATCACCACCGCCAGCCGCGGTCCGTGCTTGCGCCCGGAGTAATCGATCTCCCCGAGCGCCTCGGCAAGCTCGTCGGGCGCCGACGAGGTGGTCCCGGCCATCACCGTTATCCGCAAATATCAGGGAGTTACGCGAAGACAAGGGCCGGCACCCCGGAGCGGGGTGCCGGCGCCTTAAAGGCCTGTGAGAGCTACATCCAGCCCTTTTCCTTGTAGTACTTGATGGCCCCCGGATGGAGCGGTGCCGAAATGGCGTTCTTGATCATCTGCTTGGGATCGAGATTGGCGAACGCCGGGTGCAGCTTCCTGAAGTCGTCAAGGTTCTCGAATACCGCCCGCGTGACCTCGTAAACGATTTCCTCGGATACGTCGGCGCTGGTCACGAAGGTGGCCATCACGCCGAACGTCGTCACGTCGCTGTCGGTGGTCTTGTAGGTGCCTTTCGGAATGGTCGCGAAGGCGTAGTACGGGTTGGCATTGACGAGCTTCTTCTCGACCGCGGTGTTGAGGTTGATGATCTTGGCGCTGCAGCCGTCGGTGGCCACGGAGACGCCGGCGTTGGGCACGCCGACGGTGTAGCCGTAGGCGTCGATTTTGCCGTCGCACAGGGCCTTCGACTGCTCGGTCGAGGTCAGCTCGGTGGCGATCTTGAAGTCGGACTTCTTGGTCCCATAGCCCTCCATCAGCACCTCGGTGGTGCCGCGCTGGCCCGACCCGGGGTTGCCGATGTTGAAGCGCTTGCCCTTGAGGTCGGCCCAGCTCTTGATGCCCGAGTTCTTGCCGACAATGATGTGATATGGCTCCGGATGGACCGAGAACACGGCGCGCAGGCCCTTGAACTGCTTGCCCTCGAACTTGCTCGTGCCGTTGTAGGCGTGATACTGCCAGTCGGATTGGGCGACCCCGAAGTCGAGCTCGCCGGCCTGGATGTTGCGGATGTTGTAGGTCGAGCCGGCGGTCGACGGCGCGGCGCAGCGGATGCCGTGCTTGCGGCCCTTCTTGCGACCCTCGGCCGCTTCCTTGTGGACCATGCGGCATACCGTCTGGCCGACGACGAAGTAGACGCCCGTGGGGCCGCCGGTTCCGATGGCGATGAACTTCTTGCCCTGGGCTCTTGCGCCGTCGGACAGGGACACGGTCGCGCCCACGGCCAGCGCCGCCGCGATCGCAATCGTCGAAACAGCGAGTCGTTTCATGACGTTGAGTCCTCCACTTGGTTAGGTATCAGTCGATAGGATAGCCCGGCGGCATGCTCGCCACCAGACGCTCGATAGCAACACCTGAGAGTCGTGTCATCCCATGGGCAGCTTCCTTTCCTGAGTTCGTGGCCAGCGCCGGCCGCTCGCCGTTTCGCCGAGCCGATAGGTGGGCCCGCGCCGGGGCCGATTGGGGGGCGCGCGCGTTGGGTCATGTCGCTTCCATGCCATGCCCGCTCTCGGCGAGCGCGGCGTCCACCGCGTCGCCCAACCTCGCCACCATCTCTTTGATCTCAGAGCCCTCGACGATATAGGGCGGCGCCAGCAACACGTGATCGCCGTTGCGCCCGTCGATGGTGCCGCCCATGGGGTAGCACATCAGCCCGCGCTCCATGGCCCGGCCCTTGACCAGCGCGTGGAGCTTGAGCTCGGGGTCGAAGGGCGCCTTGGTGGCCCGGTCGGCGACCAATTCGATGGCCCAAATGAGGCCGCGGCCGCGGACATCGCCGACGTGATGATGATTGCCGAAGCGCTCGATCAGCGCCTCGTGCAGGGCTGCGCCCTGCCGTCTCACGTTGGCCAGCAGATCGCGTTCGGCGATGGCCCGCTGCACCGCCAGCGCCGCCGCGCAGGCGATGGGGTGACCCATGTAGGTATGGCCGTGCTGGAAGTAGCCCGAGCCGTCGCGCACCGCCTCGAAGATCTTGGCGGCGACGAGCAACGCGCCGATCGGCTGGTATCCGGCGCCCAGGCCCTTGGCGTTGGTCAGCAGGTCGGGCGCCACGCCCTCCTGCTCGCAGGCATGCAGCGTGCCCGTGCGTCCCATGCCGCACATCACCTCGTCGAGGATCAACAGCACCCCGTGGCGGTCGCAGATCTCGCGGATGCGGGCGAAGTAGCCGGGCACCGGTGGCACCGCCCCGGCGGTGGCCCCGACCACGGGTTCGGCGACGAAGGCGATCACCGTCTCCGGCCCCAGCTCCTCGAGCTTGCTCTCGAGCTCGTCGGCGACGCGGCGGCCATAGGTCTCTTCGCTCTCGTCCGTGCGCCGCTCGCGATAGGCGAAGCAAGGCGCGATGTGGTGGCTCTCGAACAAGAGCGGCGCGTAGGGCTCGCGGCGCCAGGCGTTGCCGCCCACGGCGAGCGCGCCCAGGGTGTTGCCGTGGAAGCTCTGGCGCCGGGCGATGAAGTGGCGGCGCTGGGGCTCGCCGATCTCGAGGAAGTACTGGCGGGCGAGCTTGAGCGCCGCCTCCATCGCTTCCGAGCCGCCCGAGACGAACCACACCTGGGTCAGTCCCTCGGGCGCGCCGGCGATCAGGGTGTCGGCCAGCTCCTCGAGGACCTCGGTGGTGAAGAACGAGGTGTGGGTGTAGGCGAGCCGCTCGACCTGCTCCCGGATCGCGCGGACCACGTCCGTGTCGTTGTGCCCGAGGCAGGAGACGGCGGCGCCGCCCGAGGCGTCGAGGTAGCGCTTGCCGTCCACGTCGATGATCTCGACGCCCTCGCCCCGCGCCGCCATCGGCGGCTCGGCCAGGGCGTGGCGGTAAAAGACGTGGCTCAAGGTCCGGGGCTCCATTGCTCGGCTTCCTGCCAATAGGCGCCGAAGGCGTGGAGCTGGCGCTCGGCCTGGGCCAGCCCGGCCACCGTGCTCTCGCCGCCGCGGGCAACGAGAAAGGCGACCAGGGCCTCCGCGAGCGCCATGGCGCCGACCAGCGAGCGGAAGAACGAGGGGCTGGCGTTGGCCACCAGGAGCACGTGCCGGGCCTCCGCCCCGAGCGGCGACACCGCGCTGTCGGTGATCGCCACCACGGCGGCCCCGGCGGCGGCGGCGTGGCGCGCCGCGCTTACCGTCTCGCGGGTATAGGGCTCGAAGCTGACCGCGAGCAGGGCATCCTCGGGTCCGAGGTCGCGAAGCTCGTCGCTCAGGGTGCCGGCCCAGCCGTTGAGCAGCGTCACCTGATCGCGAAACATGCGGCAGGCGTAATGAAAGTAGAACGCCACCGGATAGCATTTGCGCATGCCCACGACGTAGATGCGCCGCGCCGCCGACAGGGTCTCGACCACCGCCTCGAGCTCGGCCGGCCCGGCGCCCTCGAAGGTGCGCCGGACGTTGCCCTCGCCCGAGGACACCAGTTCCCGAAACAGCGCCTCGGCCTCGCCGTCGACGCCGCGCGCCTGCAGGTGCCGGGCGCGGCTGGCATAGCGGGTGGGGTGGGTGCGAAGGTGCTGGCGGAAGGGCTCGCGGAACGCGGCGTAGCCCGAGAAGGCGAGCTTCCTCGCCAGGCGCACCATGGCCGAGGGATGGACGCCGGCGTGGGCCGCCACCGTGCGCATGGAATTGAGCGCCACGTCGTCGGGCGAGTCGAGCACATAGCGCGCCGCCCGCATGAGCTGCGGGCTCAGGCCCGGAAAGGCGGACTCGATCCGCTCCGTCACCTTGCCCAGCTCGATGGTGTCAAGCTCGACCATGACCGCGACGCGCCCCCGCCATGGGTGCCGCCCCGTGGGCGGCGCTCGGTCTCCGGGAGATAGGCTCCCGTAGGGCTCCCGTACGGTTCCCTGTGGCGACGGTAGCCCGCCGGCGCGGGGCTTGCAACAAATGATTCATGGATCGGTGGTTTGAATCTAATGATTCACGACCCCAGCCGCGGCGCGCAGGAATCGGTCGCCGCCGGCGCCGCCGGCGCCTCCGTGGGTGGCGGCGAACGGCGTTGCGCTGGCCCGTCCAGGCTCTCAAGCCTCGGGCGCCAGGTCGGGCAGCCAGGTCTCGTGCAGGTGCAGCCATTCGACGCCGTTGGGGGTCCCGTCCTTACGCCGCAAGAGCGCCGAAGCGCGGCGTCCCATGGTTTCGCCCGAGAGTTCCTGATATTCGGCGTAGGTGACCAGGGCGAGAACGCCCTCGAGGTGGCGGCAGTGAAGGTCTTCGATCCAGATGCGGAAGCCCATTTCGCCGCCGGCGAGGGTACCGTGGGCGCGCTCGAGCTCGGCGAAGAGCTCGTCCCGCCCGCTCGTCACGCCGCGCGGGCTGACGATGGCGAAGTCCTCGGCCATCACCCCCTTGAAGCGCTCGAACGCATCCTCGGTCCGCGGCAGGTGGCCGGTGAACCAGTCCTCGAGGAAGCGGTGCAGGCCGAGGACCTCGGCCTTGCAGCGTTCACCCATCTCCATCCTTGCGTCCTCGTCCGCGGGCGCCCGGGCGGCGCCCTCAGGCGCCCAGTTGCACCACCCCCTCGGCGGCCATGGCCTCGACCTCGGCCGGGCTGTAGCCCAGCAGCTCCTCGAGCACGGCGCGGCTGTGCTGTCCCAGATTGGGCGCCGGCTCGGCCGGCAGCACGGGCGCCGCCGAAAGGTGAGGCGGGGTGCGGGCGAAGCGGTAGCTGCCGATCTCGGCGTCGTCGACCGCCATCAGCATGCCGCGGGCCGCCACGTGGGGGTCGGCGAAGACGTCCTCGGCGCTGTTCACCGGGCCCGTCGGGACGCCGGCGGCGTTGAGCCGATCGACCGCCTCGTCGCGGCTCAGGCGCGCCAGCCAACCCTCGATGATGGGCCTTAAGAAGGGGTCGTTGGCGGCGCGCGCGGTGCCGCCGCGGCTGCGTTCGTCGTCGATCAGATCGGGGCGCTCGATGGCCGTGCAGAGCCGTCCCCAGACGATGTCGTCGGGCACGTTTAGGGCGATATAGCCGTCGCGGGTGGGAAAGGCGCCGCGCGGGTAGAGGTTCCTGAGGCGGCCGCGCTGGGGCGACTGGCCGGCCACCGAGTAAAGCGCCACCATCGACTCGTTCAGCGACAGCATGTTGTCGAACATCGCCGAATCGACGAGCTGGCCGCGGCCGCTGCGCTCGCGCATGTAAAGCGCCTGGAGGATTCCGTAGGCGGTGACCATGCCGGAGTAGATGTCGGCCATGCCGTAAAGGGTCCACGACGGCGGCTTGTCCGCGAAGCCGACCAGATTCATGATCCCGCTCATGGCCTCGGCGACGATGTCGAAGGCGGGGCGGTCGCTGTAAGGCCCGCGGAAGCCCTCGAGGCGCCCGAAGCCCGAGATCACCGCCCACACCAGCCCGGGGTTGAGGGCCTTGAGGTTCTCGTAGCCGAGGCCGAGGCGCTCCATCGCGCCCGGCCTCAGGTTCTCGACCACCACGTCGGAGCTCGCCGCCAGCTTGCGGAAGACCTCCTGACCCTTGGCCGAGCGCAGATCGAGCGCCAGGCTCTTCTTGTTGCGGTTGTAGGCCATGAAGCCGGCGGCCTTCGAGACCCCGTGCTTCTCCACGAACGGCGGCATGGCGCGGCGCGGGTCGCCGCGGCCGGGGCGCTCGATCTTGATCACCTCGGCGCCGGCGTCGGCCAGCAGCATGGTGCAGTAGGGCCCGGCCATGTACTGCTCGAGGCCGGTGACGCGGACGCCGGAGAGCGGTCGCTCCATGGCCTCAATCCGCGATCCATTCGACCACCGTCGAGACCCCCATGCCGACGCCGACGCAGAGCGTCGCCAGGCCGAGATAAGGGCGCTCGGCCTGGGGCGCGCGGCGCTTCATCTCGTGCAGCAGGGTGACCAGGATGCGGGCGCCCGAGCATCCCGTGGGATGACCGAGCGCCACCGCGCCGCCGTTGACGTTGGTGCGCTCGTGGGCGAGGCCGAGGCGGCGCATGCAGCCGATGGCCTGGGCCGCGAAGGCCTCGTTGAGCTCGATCAGCCCGAGGTCGTCGATGGCCAGCCCGAGCCGAGCGAGCAGCTTCTCGGTCGCCGGCACCGGGCCGTAGCCCATGACCCCGGGATCGACGCCGGCCGCCGCCGAACCGAGCCAGCGGGCCATCGGCTTCAGCCCCAGCTCGTCGGCCTTGCCGCGGCTCATCACCAGGAGCGCGGCGGCGCCGTCGTTGATGCCGCTCGAGTTGCCGGCGGTCACCGTGCCGCCCTTGCGGAAGGCGGGCTTGAGCCGGGCCAGCTCGTCGAGCGAGGTGGCGAGCTCGTAGCGGCCGTTGCGCTGGTCGTAGCGCGGGTGCTCGTCGGTGTCGACGACCACCGGGTCGCCTTTGCGCCGCGCCACCTCGATCGGCACGATCTCGTCCTTGAAGCGGCCGGCGTCGATCGCCGCCACCGCCCGGCGCTGGCTCTCGAGCGCGAAGGCGTCCTGCTCCTCGCGGCTGATCTGCATCTCCTCGGCGATGTTCTCGGCGGTCTCGCCGAGGCTGATGATCGGGTAGAGGGCGTCCATGCGGGGGTTGGGGTAGCGCCAGCCGACGGTGGTGTCGTAGACCTTGGGGTGGCCGGCGACCGGCACCCGCTCGGGCTTGGGCATGCTCCAGGGCGCTCGACTCATCGATTCGACGCCGCTGCCGATGAACACCTCGCCCTCGCCGACGATCACCGCCTTGGCGGCCTGGTTGACGGCCTCGAGCGCCGACGAGCAGTTGCGGTTGATGGTGACGCCCGGCACCTCGACCGGGAAGCCGGCGAGCAGCGACGACATCCGCGCCACGTCCCGGTTGTCCTCGCCGGCCTGGTTGCCGCAGCCGGCGTAGACGTCGTCCAAGAGCGCCGGATCGACGCCGCTGCGTTCCATCAGCCCCCGGTAGACCGCGGCCAAGAGGTCGTCCGGGCGCACCGCGGAGAGCCCCCCGCCGAACCTGCCGATGGGGCTGCGCACGGCCTCGACGATCACGACTTCCCTGGGCTGTCCTGGCACGGCTTCCACTCCTCATGCGACCTTCGCGAAAGGCCCCAGGATAGCGCATCCCGCGGCCGCGCGCGCGCCCCCTGACGGCGCCGCGAGACGAATTTCCGCGCGCGCGCCGGGCCGCCGCCGCGACCCCGCCGCGACCCCGTCGCCACACGGTCGCCGCACTGTGCCAGATACATACTTGATCAACATACTCGGTTATGTGCCCTAAAATCGCGATCCAAACTAACCGGCCCGCGGGTGTCGGAGTCGCGAGCAACCGGGGAATCCGTTAAGCTAAGATTTCCGGTTCGGCCTCACGCCCGGCCGGAGCCGCGCCGCGGCGCCTCGAGGAACACGCACGGGTGATCGATCATGAACGAGACGAAACAGGACGCCGCCAACGATCACGGCCAGGCCGATCTGATGCGCCGGCTGGTCGAGATCGGCATCGCGCTGTCGGCGGAGCGCGACCACGAGCGGCTGGTCGAACAGATCCTCTTGGAGGCCAAGTCGATCTGCAACGCCGATGGCGGCACCCTCTACCTGCGCGAGGACGACCACGAGAGGCTGAGGTTCGCGATCATGCGCAGCGACAGCCTCGAGGTCGCCTTGGGCGGTACCACGGGCAACGAGATTCCCTATCCCCCGCTCGAGCTCTACGATAAGGCCAACGGCCGGCCCAACCTGCGCAACGTCGCCACCTACGTCGCCCACGGCGGCTTCACGGTCAACATTCGCGACGCTTACGAGGCCGAGAACTTCGACTTCTCCGGCACCCAGGCGTTCGACGAGCGGATGGGCTACCGCTCGACCTCATTCCTCACCGTGCCGCTCAAGAACCATGAGGACAAGGTCACCGGGGTGCTGCAGCTGATCAATGCCACCGACCCCGAGAGCGGCGAGGTGGTGCCCTTTCCGGCCGAGCTCCAACCGATCATCGAGGCCCTCGCCTCCCAGGCCGCGGTGGCCATCGACAACCAGGGCCTGCTCGAGGGCCAGCGCATCCTGCTCGAATCGTTCATTCGCCTCATCGCCACCGCGATCGACATGAAGTCGCCCTATACCGGGGCCCATTGTCAGCGGGTGCCGGTGATCAGCGAGATGCTGGCCAAGGCGGCTTGCGCGGCGAGCGCGGGGCCGCTCAAGGACTTCGATCTCGACGAGGAGGCGTTTTACGAGCTCTACATCGCGGCCTGGCTGCACGACTGCGGCAAGGTCACAACGCCCGAGTACGTGGTCGACAAGGCGACCAAGCTCGAGACCATTTACGACCGTGTCGAGACCATCCGCACCCGCTTCGAGCTGGTGAAGCGCGAGGTCGAGGTCAAATACCTCAAGGCGCTGGCCGAGAAGGGCGCCGACGGCGCCAAGCTCAAGGAGGAGTTCGAGGCCCGGCTCGCCCAGCTCGACGACGATCGCGGATTCATCGCCCACGCCAACATCGGCGCCGAGTTCATGGACAAGGAGCACATCGATCGGGTGCGCAAGATCTCCAAGCTGCAGTTTCACGATTGGGACGGCGAGGAGAAGAACTTCCTCAGCGACGACGAGGTCCACAACCTGTGCATTCCGAAGGGGACGCTGACGCCGGAGGAGCGCAAGGTCATCAACCACCACATCGAGGCCACCATCGGGATGCTCGAGGAACTGCCCTTCCCCAAGCACCTGTCCCGGGTTCCCGAGTTCGCCGGCGGCCACCACGAGCGCATGGACGGCAAAGGCTATCCCAAGGGGCTGACCCGCGAGGAAATGTCGATTCCGGCGCGAATAATGGCGATCGCCGACGTCTTCGAGGCGCTCACCGCCTCGGATCGGCCCTACAAGGACGCCAAGACCTTGAGCGAGACCGTCAAGATCATGTCGTACATGAAGCGGGACGGGCACATCGACCCCGACCTCTTCGACCTCTTCGTGGAGTCGGGCGTCTACAAGGACTACGCCGAGGAGTACCTGAAGCGCGAACAGATCGACGAGGTGGACGTCGCGGCGATGCTCGGATAGGCGGCGGGGCGGACGCCGCGGGGCGCCGGTCGAATCGGTTTGACCTCGGGCCAGCGGGCCAGCAGGATTGGCCTCCGGGGCAGCGGGCGTGGGACCGCGCCCAGCCACGGTCCGGAACGCAAATCGGCGCGAACGCGGATCGTGACCGTGACCCGGCGGCGACCTCGCGATCGGCTCCTTGACCGGGGTCGGTGTCGCGAATTCGCCGAGAAAAGCGTCGTAAAGCGAATAATCCCGGGGCGCGTATGGATTAACGTTCGCGCATGGAATAACCTTTGAGCAATAACCAGGAAGACTGGGACGGCGGCCGCCCGTCGCCGAGAAGGGAGGTAGCGAATATGTCACGAGATAGCGACCGGAGAGTCCATCCGTACGTGCCCGAGCTGGCGGAACAGCTACGCAAGGGCGAGGTCGACCGCCGCGAGTTCCTGCGCACCGCGACCCTGCTCGGGGTCTCGGCGACCGCCGCCTACACTTTCGCCGGCCGCGTGAGCGGCGAGGCGCTGGTGTCGAGGGCGATGGCGCAGACGCCGAAACGCGGCGGCACCTTGCGCCTGGCGATGCAGGTGCAGGAAATGTCCGATCCGGCGATCTACGACTGGGTCGAGAAGTCGAACATCTCCCGCCACATGATCGAGTATCTGACCATTACCGGGGCCGACAACGTGACCCGGCCCTACCTCGCCGAATCGTGGAAGCCGTCGGACGACCTCAAGACCTGGACCTTCAACCTGCGCCGCGGCGTCAAGTTCGCCAACGGCCAGGAGATGACCGCCGACGACGTGGTCTTCAACGTCACGCGCTGGCTCGACCCGGCCACCGGCTCGTCGATCCTCGGACTGCTCGACTCGATGCTCAGCGAGGTCGACGGCAAGGACAAGGACGGCAAGGCCATCAAGGTCAAGCGGATGACCTCGGGCGCGGTGGAGAAGGTCGACGACTACACCGTGAAATTGCACCTCAACTCGCCGGAGCTGTCGATCCCGGAGAAGATGTACCACTACCCGGCGGCCATCGTGCAGCGCACCTTCGTCGACGAGGGAGGGAACGTCACCAAGGTGCCGACCGGCACCGGTCCCTACGGCTTGGTCGAGTACACCATCGGCGAGAAGGCGGTGCTGCGCCGCCGCAATACGCCCTACTGGGGCGAGGAGCCATACCTCGACGAGATCCACTACATCGACACCGGCGGCGACGCCATGGCCTCGCTGGCGGCGTTGGCCTCGGGGCAGGTGGACGGTATCTACGTCCTCGACCTGACCACGTTGGAGGCGGCGGAGGCGATTCCCGGGGTCGTCGTGCACAAGGCCGACACCGCGCAGACCGGGCCGATGCGCATTCAGGTCGACCGCGCGCCGTTCGACGACATCCGGGTGCGCCAGGCTATGCAGTTGGCCTCGGACAACGAGCAGAACTTCCAGACCGCGCACCGCGGGCTGGGCTCTTTGGCCGAGAACCACCACGTCTGCGACTGCCAGCCCGACTACGCCGCGCTGCCCAAGATCAAGCGCGACGTCGCCAAGGCCAAGGCCTTGCTGGCCGAGGCCGGGCACGGCGACGGTCTCAGCATCACCTGCAACGTCGGCAACACCCAGGGCACCTGGGAGCAGGACTCGGTGGTGATACTGAAGCAGAACCTGGCCGAGGCGGGCATCGACGTGAAGGTCAACGTGATGCCCTCGGCGCAGTACTGGGAGGTCTGGGACAAGGCCAAGTTCAGCCTCACCTCCTGGACCCACCGGCCCCTGGCGACCATGCTCTTGGGCCTCGCCTACCGCACCGGCGTGCCCTGGAACGAGACCCACTACGCCAGCAAGGAGTTCGACAACCTGCTGACCGAGGCGGAATCGACTGTCGACATCAACGAACGCCGCAAGGTCATGGCCAAGGTGGAGAAGCGCATCCAGGACGACGCCATCATGGTGCAGCCCTTCTTCCGCGCCGTGATGTCGGCGACCACCGACAAGGTCAAGGGCTTCAAGATGCATCCGACCGCTTACCATCAGTGGGGCAAGGTCTGGATGGCGTAGCCGCACATGACCGGCGCGCGGTGGCGCCGTGGGGCGCCGCCGCGGCCGGCCCATGACGCTTGCCGGGCGTCTCGGCGCTCGAAACAAATGAATAAAGGTCCGTCCCCGGGGAGGTCTGTGGACCGATGTTGGTTTTCATAAGCAAGCGCATCGCGGTCATGGTCCTGACCATGATCGTGGTGTCGCTCCTGCTCTTCCTGTTGCTCGAGATCTCGCCCGGCAGCGTCGCCACCAAGGTGCTGGGTCAGTTCTCGACCGAGGAGCAGCGCCAGATCTGGCTCGAGCAGAACGGCTACTTCCGGCCCGCCTACGTGCGCTATCTCGAGTGGCTGGGCAACGCCATGACCGGCGACTTCGGCGATTCGATCCGTTTCAAGGTGCCGGTCGGCGAGGTCCTGTGGCCGCGCCTGTGGAACACCGCGATCCTCGGCTTCTGGACCTTCGCCATCATGATCCCGCTGTCGCTGGTGCTCGGCGTGCTGGCCGGCATGCGCGAGGGATCGAGGCTCGACCGCGTGATCTCGGTGACCAGCATCCTCACCACCTCGGTGCCCGAGTTCGCCAGCGTCGTGTTCCTGTCGGCGATCTTCGTCTTCGGTCTTAAATGGCTGCCCGGGACCTCGGGCATGTCGAGCGGCTTCGAGTTCAAACAGCTCGTGCTGCCGGTCCTGGTGCTGGTGATCTACGATTTCGGCTACGTCACCCGCATGACCCGCGCCTCGATGGCCGAGGTCATGACCACGGCCTACATCCGCACCGCCGTGCTCAAGGGCATTCCCTACCGCAAGGTGATCCTGAAGCACGCCCTCAGGAACGCGCTGATCGCCCCCTTCACGGTCATCATGCTGCAGATCAACTGGCTCTTGTCGGGGGTCATCGTGGTCGAGTTCTTCTTCGCCTACAAGGGCTTCGGCGCGCTCTTGCTCGAGGCCTCGCTCAACCAGGATCTGTTCGTGATCGAGGCCTGCGCCATGGTGGCCGTGTTCGTCGCCGTCGGCACCCAGACCCTCGCCGACATCGGCTACACCTACCTCAACCCGCGCATCCGGTTCGCGTAGGGGGCGTCATGACGGACCTTGCAAGTACCATCGAGCCGGCGCCCACCTTGGGGGCGGCCTTGGTCCGGGCGCTCAAGTCGTTCGCGCTCCTGAGGGAGAGCGTGGTCGGCATGGTCGGCGCGGGGCTGATCCTGTTTTGGGTCTTGACGGCGCTTCTGGCGCCCTTGATCGCGCCCTTCGATCCGCTCGCCGCCATGCAGCCCATGGCCAAGCCCTTCACGGAATACGCCAAGGGGGGCACCTTCTGGCTCGGCGCCGACCACCTCGGCCGCGACATCCTCTCGCGCATCATGTGGGGCTCGCGGACGGTGCTGATCTACGCCCCGCTGGCGACCTTTTGCGCCTACCTGGTGGGGATCGTGATGGGGCTGGCGGCCGGCTACCACCGGGGCTGGTGGGACGCCATCCTGTCGCGGATCGGCGACATCATCCTCTCGTTCCCGGTGCTGGTGCTCTACGTCATCATCATCGCCACCATCGGCGCCTCTGGGATCAACATCGTCATCGCCATCACCTTCGCCAGCGCCCCCGGCATCATGCGCATCGTGCGCGGGCTGGTGCTGGACTTGCGCAACCGCGACTACGTCGCTGCCGCCCAGACCCGCGGCGAGTCGGCGTGGCGCATCATGCTGGTCGAGATCCTGCCCAACGCGCGCGGGCCCCTGATCGTCGACGCCTGCCTGCGCCTCGGCTACGTCATCATCACCATCGGCGTGCTCGGCTTTCTCGGCCTCGGGCTGCCGCCCCCGGACCCGGACTGGGGAGGCATGATCAACGAGACCCGCAAGATGGCCATGATCTTCCCCCACATGACCATTTTCCCCTGCATCGCCATCTCGTCGCTGATCCTCGGTTTCAACCTGCTGGCCGACGGCTTGCGCGAGATATCCTTGAGGGACTAGGGAGGCCGCGATGACCGAAAGCTATGACGGGCCTCTGCTCGAGATCGAGAACCTCTGCCTCTCCTATTTCACCCGCGCCGGCGAGATCCCGGCGGTGATCGACTTCTCGCTCAAGCTCAGGGCCGGCGAGAGCGTCGGCCTGGTGGGCGAATCGGGATGCGGCAAGTCGACCGTGGCGATGGGCATCATGCAGTACATGGGCCACAACGGCGCCATCGTGGGGGGGAGCATCAAGTTCAAGGGCCAGGATCTGACGGAGCTGAGCGACGAGCAGCTGCGCCAGCTCAGGGGCTCGGAGATCGCGATGATCTACCAGGAGCCGATGTCGGCGCTCAACCCCAGCCTCACGGTCGCGAGCCAGCTCGTGGAGGTGCCGATCGAGCACGAGGGCGTGAGCGAGGCCGAGGCCCTGGAGCGCGCCGTCAAAGTGCTCGGCGACGTCCGGCTCCCCGACCCCGAGCGCATCCTCGGAGCCTACCCGCATCAGCTTTCGGGCGGTCAGCAGCAACGCGTGGTCATCGCCATGGCGCTGCTTTCCAACCCGTCGCTGCTGCTCCTCGACGAGCCGACGACGGCGCTCGACGTTACCGTCGAGGCCGGCATCGTCGAGTTGATCGCCGATCTCAGCCGCATGTACGGCA
>CBDUZE010000067.1:0-18842 GCA_965371625.1 uncultured Alphaproteobacteria bacterium | reverse complement strand
TGTAGATGCGCCGCCCCTCGTTGGTGTAGCGGTCGACGGCGTAGGGCATGGGCTCAGGGGCGTAGCTGCGGAAGTGATGGGCCTGGCCCAGCATCGGGCCCACCGTGCCCATCTGGAACATCAACCACTGGATCACGAGATAGCGGGCGGCGCTTTCCCGGGGCATGAACTGGCCCGTCTTCTCGGCCAGGTACATGAGCATGGCGCCCGACTCGAACAGGGAGTAGGGCTTGCCGCCCGGGCCGTCCGGGTCGACCATCGCCGGCATCTTGTTGTTGGGACTGATCTTCAGGAACTCAGGGTCGAACTGGTCGCCCCGGCCGATGTTGATGGGGATGACCTTGTACTCGAGGCCGACCTCCTCGAGCATGATGTGCACCTTGTGCCCGTTCGGCGTCGGCCAGGTGTAAAGATCGATCATGGGGCTTCCTTCCAGTCGAGTGCGGACCTGGGCCGTGCTTATACCCGCAGTTGTCGGCGCAGCACAATCGCCGGCCTTAGGAGCCCCGCCGCCGCTCAGGCGAGGCCTGCCGCCAACTCGCCCAGGTAGCTAAGCCCTGCGATGGCGCGGCTGCCGTACCACGACACCATCTCGCCGTCGATCCCCGAGAGCCGGGGGGCGCCGGGGTGGGCGGCGCCGAAGGCCTCGATGTCGGCCTCGGTGAAGGCGTAGGGCTCGCTCGGGAACAGCACCAGGTCGGTCGCGGCCAGAAGCTCCACCCCGATCTCGACCACCGGGTAGCGCCGGCCCGCATCGTGCGCGACCGTCTCCCAGTTGGCGAGCGCCAGCGTCCGCGAGAGATAGGTGTCGCGCGAGACCGTCATCCAGGGCTCCTTCCACACCAGATAGAGCACCCGCCGGCGGGGCAGCGCGCGCGCCCTCTCTTCGAGCGCGGCGTGGGCGGCGGTGAACTCCCGGCACAACCGCTCAGCCGCCTCTTCCCGGCCGAAGAGGCCGCCGATGAGCCGATAGAGCGCGATGTTGTCCGCCGGCGCCAGGGGGTGGGTGACGATCACGTGGGGCACGAAGCCGGCGATCTCGTCGACCTGTTCGCGGCTGTTCTCGTCGACGTTGACGATGACGTGGCTGGGCCCCAGCGCCCGCAGCCGGTCGAGCTTGACCTTCTTGGTGCCGCCGACGCTGGTCACCTTCTCGACCTCGCCCCGGGGATGGACGCAGTAATGGGTGCGGCCCACCAACCGCGCCCCCAGCCCGAGCACGAAGAGGAGCTCGGTAAGGCTCGGCACCAGGCTGACGATGCGCGGCCCGGCCCCCGCCGGCCGGTGGCGCGCGCCCGTGGCGTCGACGAGATCGCCTTGGTTCATAGAGGTCTCGACCTGCGAAATTCGAAGAGTGACAGATGCACCTGCGTGGGCAAGGGGTGCTCAGTGCTCACCACACCTCTTGCCCGACTGGCCGGCCCCAATCCGTTTCGCCATGACGATTATCCGGGGTTACCCGTTCCACCAACTTCGCCAATCGCTCCTTAGGGAGGCGCGGAACTGGGGGGAAGCGCGGAACTGGGTGCCGGTCGCCGCGGGCTTCGAGGCCGGCCAGGCCGTTTGCCGGCGCCGGCCCCGCCCTCAGGTGCTTTTTCCTGCGTTTCATCGTTACGCGCTCGACGATTCCTTGTCTTGACCTGCCCAACGGTAGGTCAATGGATCACCGCGAATCGCGGCCGCCCGGCTCACCTTGTCGTGCCGATCAGCTGTTTTCGCACGCTCCACCGGGCGAGGCGCCGGCTCCCGGCCGCCGCCTCACCCCCCGAGCTTCTCCTTCAACACCTCGTTGACCAGCTTCGGGTTGGCCTTGCCTTGGGTCGCCTTCATCACCTGGCCGACGAAGAAGCCGAGGAGCTTCTCCTTGCCGCCCCGGTACTCGGCCACCCGCTCGGGATGCTGGCTCAGCACCTCGTCGACCACGCTCTGGATCGCACCCTCGTCGGTGACCTGGGTCAGGCCTCGCTCCTCAACGATCCGGGCGGCCTCGGCGCCGCTCTCGAACATGACCTCGAAGACCTCGCGGGCGATGCGGCGCGAGATCGTGCCGTCGGCGACGAGGTCGAGGAGCCGGCCCAGGCGCTCCGCCGCGAGCGGCGAGCGGGCGATCTCGAGCCCGGCCCTCCTCAACGCCGCAAACAGCTCCCCCGTCACCCAGTTGGCGGCGGCCTTGGGGTCGCGGCCGCGCGCCACCGCCTCGAAGTAGTCGGCGACCTCCCGCTCGGCCACCAGCACGCCGGCGTCGTAAGCGGATAGTCCGAGCTCGGCGACGAAGCGCGCCTTCTTGTCGTCGGGGAGCTCGGGCAGGGTGGCGGCGATCTCGTCGACCCAGGCCTGGTCCAGCACCAGGGGAAGGAGGTCGGGGTCGGGGAAGTAGCGGTAGTCGTGGTCCTCCTCCTTGCTGCGCATCTCGCGGGTGACGCCGCGGCCTGAATCGAAGAGCCGGGTGGCCTGACGGATGGTGCCGCCGTCCTCGAGCACGCCGACCTGGCGCCCGGCCTCGTACTCGATGGCCTGCTCGACGAAGCGGATCGAGTTCAGGTTCTTGATCTCGCAGCGGGTGCCCAGCGCCTCGCCCGGGCGCCGCACCGAGACGTTGACGTCGGCCCGCATCGAGCCCTCTTCCATGTTGCCGTCGCAGGTGCCGAGGTAGCGCAGGATGGCGCGCAGCTTGCGCAAATAGATTCCGGCCTCCTCGGCCGAGCGCAGGTCGGGCTCGGAGACGATCTCCATCAAGGCCACGCCCGAGCGGTTGAGGTCGATGTAGGACTTCTCGGGGTGCCGGTCGTGGAGGCTCTTGCCGGCGTCCTGCTCGAGGTGCAGGCGATTAATGCGGACCTCGCGCACGGTGCCGTCGGCGAGGTCGAGGATGACCTTGCCGCGGCCGACAATGGGCTGATGGAACTGGGAGATCTGATAGCCGGCGGGAAGGTCGGGGTAGAAGTAGTTCTTGCGGTCGAACACCGAGACCAGGTTGATCTCGGCCTTGAGGCCCAACCCGGTGCGCACCGCCTGCTCGACGCAGTGGCCGTTGATCACCGGCAGCATCCCCGGCAGCGCCGCGTCGACCAGCGAGACCTGGCTGTTGGGGGCGGCGCCGAAGCGCGTCGCGGCGCCCGAAAAGAGCTTGGCCTCGGAGATCACCTGGGCGTGGATCTCGAGACCGACGACGATCTCCCAGGGGCCGGTCGCGCCCTCGATCAGGGAATTCATGCCCATTTCCACCAGGCCTCGGGCTGGGCCTCGAAGGCCGCCGCCTGCTCGAGCGCCACCGCTGCCCGCAGCACCATCTTCTCGTCGAAGGCGCGGCCCACGAGCTGCAGGCCAAGCGGCAGGCCATCGCCTGAGAGCCCCGCCGGCACCGAGATCCCGGGCAGACCGGCGAGGCTCGCCGGCACCGCGAAGACGTCGTTCATGTACATGGCGATGGGATCGTCCGATTTGTCGCCGAGGCCGAAGGCCGCCGTGGGCGCGGTCGGCGTGAGCAGCACGTCGACCTGCTCGTAGGCGGTTTGGAAGTCCCGCGCGATCAGGGTGCGGATGCGCTGGGCCTTGAGGTAATAGGCGTCGTAGTAGCCGGCCGAGAGGACGTAGGTGCCGATCAGCACCCTCCGCCGCACTTCCCTGCCGAAGCCGGCGGCGCGGCTCTCCTCGTAGAGCGCCTCGAGGTCGCCGTCGCCGACCCGGAGGCCATAGCGCACGCCGTCGTAGCGGGCCAGGTTCGACGAGGCCTCGGCCGGCGCGACGATGTAATAGGCGGGGAGCGCGTAGCGGGTGTGGGGCAGGCTGACCTCGACGATCTCGGCGCCGGCTTGCCCGAGCCACTCGGCGCCCTTCTGCCACAGCTCCTCGATCTCGTCCGCCATGCCCTCGACCCGGTACTCGGCCGGGATGCCGACGCGGAAGCCCCGGATGTCGCCCGAGAGTGCCGCCTCGTAGTCCGGCACCGGTCTCTCCACCGAGGTCGAATCCCTGGGGTCGTGCCCGGCCATGACGCCCAGCATGATGGCGGCGTCGCGCACCGTGCGCGTCAAGGGCCCGGCCTGGTCGAGCGAGGAGGCGAAGGCGACGATGCCCCAGCGCGAGCAACGGCCGTAGGTGGGCTTGAGCCCGACGATGCCGCAGAAGGCGGCGGGCTGGCGGATCGAGCCGCCGGTGTCGGTGCCGATGGCGCCCAGCGCGACGCGCGCCGCGACCGCCGCGGCCGAGCCCCCCGACGAGCCCCCCGGCACCAGCGCCCGGTTGTCGCCCGGGCGCCGCCACGGGTTGGTGACGGGGCCGAAGTAGCTGGTCTCGTTGGACGAGCCCATGGCGAACTCGTCCATGTTGGTCTTGCCCAGCATCAGCGCGCCGGCCCGCCACAGCCTGGCCGTCACCGTCGACTCGTAGCTCGGCGTGAAGCGGTCGAGGATGTGGGAGCCGGCCGAGGTGGCGACGCCGCGGGTGCAAAAGAGGTCCTTGACGGCGATCGGGATGCCCTCGAGCGCCCCGGCCTCGCCCTTGGCGCGGCGGCCGTCCGAGGCCCGCGCCGCCTCGAGCGCGCGCTCCCACGTCTCGGTGATGAAGGCGTTCAAGGGCCGCGCCGTCTCCAGGGCCGCGACGTGGGCCTGGGTGAGCTCGACGGCGCTGAAGGCGCCCGCGCCGAGCCCGTCGCGCGCCGCGGCCAGGGTGAGGTCGGTGAGGCCCGTGCTCCAGGCGCTCATTCCACCACCTTGGGCACCACGAAGAAGCCCTCGGCCGACTCGGGCGCGTTGGCCAGGATGTCGTCCGGACAGCCGCCGTCGCTGACCTCGTCGCGGCGCCGGGGGAGCGTCATCTCGACGACGCTGGTCATCGGCGGGACTTCCGCCGTGTCGACCTCGCCCAACTGCTCGATCCAGGTCAGGATGTTCGAGAGCTCGGCGGCGAGCGCCTCCAGCTCAGCCTCGGCGACGCGGATGCGGGCGAGGCGGGCGATATGGCTCACCGTGGCTTTATCCAGCGACATCCGCCACCTTTGCGCTCCCTGGTGCGCTCCCCGGCCCCAAACTTAGGCCTCGTGTGGACTTCTGTTCGGCGCCCGGTCTGAGCGCGATATATGGGATCACCCGAGCGCCCCGCGCGGGGCGCGCATGAAGCCCCTGACGAGGGTCGCGCGGAAGGTATCACCGGCTCTTCCGGCCCGCAACCTTGGGCCGCGATGACCGCTTGCGGGCGTCGCCTGCGGGGCCGCCGGCTCGAGGGCGCCCGGACGCCAACCCGCTCAAACCAGAAGCCGCCGTGCCCCAGGCGCCGCTTGAGCGCGGAGCGGCCCCGTGATATTATATGACCATGGACAATGACCATAGTTATAACGAGACCCGGCGGGTCCCGGCGGGAGAGTTCAAGGCGCACTGTCTCAAGCTCATGGACGAGGTGCGAGAGAGCGGCGCCGAGATCGTCATCACCAAGCGCGGCACGGCTGTGGCGCGACTGGTGCCGGTGGCCGAGGACACCCGCCCGGTGCTCGGTGCGCTGAAGGGCAGCGCCACCATCCGGGGCGACCTGGTGGCGCCCCTCGATGGGACCTGGGAGGCCCTGGGTGAGGAGGGCGGGCGGCGGTGAACGGCTACGTGCTCGACACCCACGCCTGGATCTGGCTGCTCCTCGACGACCCCCGCCTCGATTCCCAGGCGCGCAAGGCGCTGGCCGCCGGCGGCGCCCGGAACCGGCTCTTCGTCGCCGCCATCTCGGTCTGGGAGCTGGCCATGCTGGAGGCCAAGGGGCGGATCGCGCTGTCGCGCCCGATGGACCAATGGGTCGCGGCGGCGCTCGGCAGCAGGGGGCTGCGCCTGGTGCCGCTCAGCGCCGAGATCGCGCTCGCCAGCCAGCGCCTCCCCGGGAGCCTTCACCCCGACCCCGTCGACCGCATGATCGTGGCCACCGCGCGCAGCCTCGGCGCCGGGGTGGCGACCCGCGACCGCCGCATCGTCGAGTACGGCCGCTTGGGCCACGTCCCGGTGCTCGAGGTCTAGAGCGGCGGGGCGGAGAGCGTAGACGACCATGCCCATACTGGACCCGCCCGAGCTCAAGCAGGTTCTCAAGCCTGGCGCGCGCCTGATGGGGCTCGATCTGGGCGCCAAGACCATCGGCCTCGCCCTTTCCGACCCTTCGCTCACCATCGCCACCCCGTACCAAACCTTGGCCCGCACCAAGTTCAGGCGCGACGCCGAGATGCTCGAGGAGGTGATCGAAGCGCAAGCGGTGGGCGGCCTGGTGATCGGCCTGCCCCTCAACATGGACGGCAGCGAGGGCCGCGCCGCGCAGTCGACCCGTCAGTTCGCGCGCAACCTTCTGGAACGGATCGACATCGCGGTGGCCTTCTGGGACGAGCGCCTCTCGACCGCCGCCGTCACCCGCATCCTGCTCGAGGCCGACGCCTCGCGGCGCCGGCGCGCACGCGTGGTGGACAAGATGGCCGCCGCCTATATCCTGCAAGGGATGCTCGACAGCCTGGGCTGAGGACGCCCGCCACCGCCGCCGCCGGGCGGCCACAGAGCCATGGCCCAATCACCCCCGACAACCGACCCGAAGGCCGAGAGCGGCGCGCGCCCGGAGCTCTCCGTCGTCGCCCCGATGTACAACGAAGAGGACAACATCGAGGCCTTCTTCGCCGCTCTGATGCCGGTGCTCGAGGGGCTCGGGCTCTCCTACGAGGTGCTCTGCGTCGACGACGGCAGCACCGATTCGACGCTCGAGAAGCTGTTGGCGGTGCGCGCCAGGGAGGGCCGGGTCAAGGTCGTGAGCCTGTCGCGCAACTTCGGCAAGGACATGGCCTTGAGCGCCGGCCTCGACCACGCCAGCGGCGACGCCGTGGTGCCCATCGACACCGATCTTCAGGATCCGCCCGAGCTGATCGCGGAGATGATCGCCAAGTGGCGCCAGGGTTACGACGTGGTCTACGCCGTGCGCGCCTCGCGCAAGCACAGCGACAGCGTGCTGAAACGCGGCAGCGCCAGCCTCTTCTATCGCACCTTCAACCTGCTGGTGGACACCGACATCCCCCGCGACACCGGCGACTTCAGGCTCATGGACCGCGCCGTGGTCGATGCCCTGAGGCAACTCCCTGAGCGCACCCGCTTCATGAAGGGGCTCTTCGCCTGGGTCGGCTTCAGGCAGACCGGCATCGCTTATGAGCGCAAGGCGCGCCACGCCGGCGACACCAAGTGGGGCTGGTGGCGGCTGTGGAACTTCGCCCTCGACGGCATCACCTCGTTCTCCACCCTGCCCTTGAGGTTCTGGGCCTACCTCGGGCTGGTGATCTCCGCCCTCTCGTTCGTCTACCTCGTGTTCCTCATCATCCGGGTGCTGATCTCGGGCATCGACGTCCCCGGCTACGCCTCGCTCATGGTGGTGGTGCTGTTCCTGGGCGGGCTTCAGATGCTCACCCTCGGCATCTTCGGCGAGTACCTGGGCCGGCTGTTCGACGAGGTCAAGGGCCGTCCGCTCTACATCGTGCGGCGCCGCTACGGCTTCGGCCCGGACGGGTGAGGATGGATGCGGCGCGAGATCTATCAGCGCATGGCAGAGGTCGAGGCGCGCCACTGGTGGTTCGTGGGCCGGCGCCGGATCGTCGACCACCTCATCGCGGCGCTCGGGCTGCCGGCCCACGCCACCATCCTCGACGCCGGCTGCGGCACCGGCGGCAACCTCGCCATGCTGGCGCGCCACGGCCGGGTGCTGGCCTTCGAGCTCGATGGGGAAGCGCGGGCCATCGCCGCCCGGCGCAGCGGCCTCGCGGTCGAGCCCGGCCAGCTCCCGGACGGCCTGCCGGCCGCGGCCGAGCGGCTCGACCTCGTCACCCTCCTCGACGTGCTCGAGCATCTCGACGACGACCGCGCCGCCTTGCAAAGCCTCTTTGAGCGCCTCGCGCCCGGGGGCCGCGTGGTCGTCACCGTGCCGGCGCTGCCCGCCCTGTGGTCGCGCCACGACGAGGCCCACCACCATCGCCGCCGCTACCGCAAGGGCGAGCTCGTCGCCCGCGCCCGCGCCGCCGGCTTCGAGATCGAGCTCGTGAGCTACTACAATTTCTGGCTCTTGCCGGCGCTCGCCGGGGTGCGGCTCGTCGACACCCTGGTCAAGCGCGGCGTCGACGACGGCCTCAGCGTCCCGCCCGCGCCCCTCAACCGAGCGCTGACCGCGATCTTCGCCAGCGAGCGCCATCTCATCGGCCGGCTCCCCCTGCCGCTGGGCGCCTCGTTGCTGATGTGCGCGCGGCGGCCGGCGCCGTGAGCACGGCGCGCCAGCTCAGGCGCTTCGTGGTGGTCGGCGTGGCGGCGACCGCGACCCACGTCGCCATGTCCGTGCTCTCGATCGAGCTTTTGGGCCTGGGCGTTCAGGCCGGGACCTTCGTCGCCTTCAGCTGCGCGCTCTCGCTCTCCTATCTCCTCAACCGGGCCTGGACCTATCAGGTGCGCGGCCGCCACCGCCGCCAGCTGCCCCGCTTCGCCGTCGTCAGCCTCGCCGGCTACGGGCTCAACGCGGCCATCATGGCCCTGGTCACGAGTTTGCTCGGCTTGAACTACCTCTTCGGCATCGCCGTCGTGGTGATGGTGCTTCCGAGCCTCTCCTTCCTCTCCCATCGCTACTGGACCTTCGTCGACGAGAAGAAGGTCGAGACCGTGGCGAGGTGAGCCGGGCCCTCGCCGCGGGGACATGAGCTCGAGCGCCGCCAAGGCGATCGTCGTCGGGATCGTTTGGATCTCCCTCGAGTACTTCGCCCTCGGGCCGTTCTCCTACTTCCGCATCCACGACAACGGCAACGTCATCGTCCCAGCGCTCCTGACCCAGAGCGCCTGGGGCTTCGATCAGGCGCTCTGGTACCCCTTCGCCGGGGGCGGTGCCGACCGCTTGGCGCTGGGCTTCTTCGCCGGCCTCGACGTGGCGCTCTTCAAGCTGCTGCCGGGATGGCTCGCCTACCAGCTCCTGGTGCTCTCCCAGTTCGTCCTGGCGACGCTCTTCACCCACCTGTTGGCGCGCCGCACGCTGGGACTTGCCGAGGGCTACAGCGCCATCGCCGGCTTCGCCTACGCGCTCTCGGTGGTCAGCGGACAGTTCGCTTTCTCGGCGCTGGCCTACCTCCCCTTCGTGATCTGGGGGCTGGCCCGCGCCATGGACAGCCCCTCCGGCCGGCGCCGCTGGGGCATCGTCGCCGGGCTCGCGCTCATTTACGGCCTGACCTCCCACGCCCAGCTCCTGCTGCCCTTTCCCTACCTCGTCATCGTCGTCTGGTTCTGGCTGCTCGAGGGACGGCGGCGGCCGCGGGACTACCTCGTGATCGTCGCCTTCTGCGTACTGGCGACGGCGCTCCGGCTCCAGGACATCGTCGCGCTGGCCGCCAATGGCGGGCTCTCCCACCGCTACGACTGGGGCGCGGGCATCACGCCCGAGCACATCGTCGAGCGCACGCTGAAGCACCTCTACTGGAGCTACTGGCGCAACGCCAGCGGCACCGACGCGGTGATCGTGGCCAAGGCGACGCTGGTCATTTTCCTGCTCGGCGCGCTCTTGCGATCGGTGCGCACGCCCGGCTACGGCCGGCTCCTCGGCTTCGCCCTGATCCTGGCCCTGGCGCCGATGGCCGCGGAGCTCGCCGCCTTCGCCCTCGGCGACGCCCTGCCGCTCCTCACCAAGTACTCGTTCCTGCGCTTCCACTTCTACCTCTACCTCCCCACCGCCCTGGGGGCGGCCAAGGTGCTGGCCGATCTCCCGGGCGCTTGGGCAAGCGTGAGCCCGCGGCGCGTCGCGGTCATCATCAGCGTCGGCCTGCTGGTGCTGCAGAGCGTGATCGTCAAGGTGGGCCACGTGGTCCAATGGCTCGATCAAGGCAACTACGTCGCCGCCTACCGGAGCCCGCCGATGCGCGAGCTCGCGGCCCGCGCCGCGGCCTCGCCGGAGCCGTTCCGGGTAGCGACGGTTCAGGGCAACCCCGCCTTCCTCCATGCCTACGGCCTCGAGACCGCCGACGGCTATCTCACCCTCTACCCAAGGCGCTACAAGGCGTTCTGGGAACGGGTCATCGCCCCCACCCTCGCCAGCGACGAGGACATCCGGCACTACTTCCGCTACTTCGCCAGCCACTTCTACCTCTTCGAGGGAACCAAGGCGCCGCGGCTTAAGCTGCGCGAGAGCTACAACCTCGCCCTGCTCTCGCTCGCCAACACCCGCTTCATCCTCTCCCGGGACGCGCTCGTCGACGACGCCCTGGCGGCGATCGTCGAGCCGCCGCGCCCCTGGCACGAGTTGAGCGAGCCTGAGCGGCGGGCCGAGAGCGTGAGGGCCAACTTCTCGGGCTGGCGCCATTGGTACGTCTACGAGAACCGCGAGGCGCTGCCCCGCTTCTTCCTCGCCGGGCGGGTCGTGGTGCTGCCCGACTCGAGGGCGGTTCTCGACGCCATCTCGCGGGCCACGGCGGCCGAGCTGCGCCGCACCGCCTTCGTCGAGCGGGGCGACGTCGCGTGGGCGGGGAGGCTCGAGCTCGGCCATCGCCGGGGCGCCGTCGACGTGCTCGACTACGCCCCCGACCGCATCGCCCTGGCGCTCTCGAGCGACGGCCCGGCGGTGCTGGTGGCGAGCAACGCCTACACGCCCTACTGGCGCGCCCGTCTCGACGGCGCGCCGGCGCCCATCTTCCCCGTCGACCATGCCTTCTGGGGCGTGGCCGTGGGGGCGGGCGAGCACCGCCTGGTGTTCCGCTACGCGCCGCCCCAGCGCCTCTTCGCCGCCGCGCCGTGACGCCCCGCGGCCTGTGACCGAGCCAGAGAGCCGATGTCGTCGACCCTCGTTGCCCTGATCCCGGTGTTCCTGATCATCGCGCTGGGTTGGGGGCTGAGGCGCGCCGGCTTCCCGGGCGAGGAGGTCTGGCCCCTGGTCGAGCGCCTCACCTATTACCTGCTGTTCCCGGCGCTGCTGGTGCACAGCCTGGGCACGGCAAGCTTCAGCGGCTTTCGGGTCGCGCCGATGGCGGCGGCGCTGATCACCACGGTGCTGATCACCAGCCTGGCGCTGTTCGCGCTCAGGTCCCGGCTCGGGGCTGGTGGCGCCGCCTTCACCTCGGTGCTCCAGGGCGCCATCCGCGGCAGCGTCTATGTCGGCGTCGCCGCCGCCTTCGGGCTCTGGGGCAGCGCCGGGCTGGTGCTGGCGGCGGTGGCGATCGCGGTGCTGGTGCCGACCGTCAACCTGGTCAGCGTCGCGGTGCTGAGCCGATATGCGGACGCGCGCGAGGAGGGCCCCGGCGGCGCCCGCGGTACTCTCTGGGCGCTGGCCCGGAACCCGCTGATCCTGGCCTGCGCCGCCGGAATCCTCTTGAACTGGAGCGGGCTCGGCTTCCCTCCGGGCCTCGACCAGACGGTCGAGATCCTGGGCCGCGCCGCGCTCCCCCTGGGCCTGCTCGCGGTGGGCGCGGGCCTCGAGCTGGGGGCCGCCCGCGGCGCCGGCGCTCAGGTCATCGCCGCCTGCGCCATCAAGCTTCTCGCCATGCCGCTCGTGGCCTGGGGCGCCTGCCTCGCTTTCGGCGTCGAGGGCCTGACGGCGGCTGTGGCGGTGCTGTTCACGGCGCTGCCCTGCTCCCCCGCGGCCTTCGTGCTGGCCCGCGAGATGGGCGGCGACGCGCCCCTTATGGCGGCCATCATCGCCCTTTCGGTGGTGCTCGCGGCGTTCACCCTGCCGCTCATGCTGGGGCTCCTGACCTGAGGGCGCCGCCCCGCTTGCGCTGGGCTTAAGGCGAAGCGTATAAGTTGGGCTTTGATGACCGGGGCCGCCGCGCACGCCTATCCGCACCGCCACCTGCTTGGCATCGAGGGCCTTTCGCCCGACGACATAACGCTCCTGCTCGACCTCTCGGAGGGCTACGTCGAGCAGAACCGCCAGATCGACAAGAAGCAGTCGCGGCTCAGGGGCCGCACCCAGATCAACCTCTTCTTCGAGACCTCGACCCGCACCCGGACCTCGTTCGAGCTCGCGGGCAAGCGGCTCGGCGCCGACGTCATCAACATGTCGGTGGCGACCTCGGCGATCAAGAAGGGCGAGACCCTGATCGACACCTCGATGACGCTCAACGCCATGCTCCCCGACGTCCTGGTGGTGCGCCACCCCGACTCGGGCGCGGTCGAGCTCTTGTCCCAGAAGGTCGATGGCGCGGTCATCAACGCCGGCGACGGCAGCCACGAGCATCCCACCCAGGCGCTCCTCGACGCCCTCACCATCCGCCGCCGCAAGGCGCGCCTGGGCGGCCTCACCGTGGCCATCTGCGGCGACATCGTGCACAGCCGGGTGGCGCGCTCCAACATCCACTTGCTCAACATCATGGGGGCTGAGGTGCGGGTGGTGGCGCCGCCCACCTTGCTCCCGGCCGCGGTCGAGCGCCTCGGCGTCGAGGTCCACCACGACATGGCCAGGGGCTTGAAGGACTGCGACATCGTGATGATGCTGAGGCTCCAGACCGAACGCATGCACGGCGCCTTCGTGCCCTCGATCCGCGAGTACTTCCATTTCTACGGCCTCGACTACGAGAAGCTCAAGGTGGCCAAGCCCGACGCCCTGATCATGCACCCGGGGCCGATGAACCGCGGCGTCGAGATCGACACCGAGCTCGCCGACGACATCGACCGCAGCGCCATCCGCGAGCAGGTCGAGATGGGGGTGGCGGTGCGCATGGCCTGTCTCGAGGTGCTGACCCGGCATCTGCCCAACCTGCGCGGCGGCGGCGGCAGATGAGCGCCCCGCGCACCGCCTATCTCAACGCCCGCCTGCTCGACCCCGAGAGCGGGCTCGATGGGCCCGGCGCCTTGCTCACCGAGGGGGCGGAGATCGCCGACCTCGGCCCCGCGCTGTTTGCCAACGGGGTGCCCGAGGGCATCGCGGTGGTCGACTGCGAGGGCCACTGCCTGGCGCCCGGGCTCATCGACATGCACGTCTACCTGCGCGAGCCCGGGGCCGAGCACAAGGAGACGATGGCCACCGGCAGCCAGGCCGCCGCCGCCGGCGGGGTCACCACCATGATCTGCATGCCCAACACCTCGCCGGTGATCGACGACATCGCGCTCGTCGACTTCATCGCCCGGCGGGCGCGCGACACGGCGATCGTCAACGTCCACCCCATGGCGGCGCTGACCAAGGGCCTCGGGGGCAGGGAGATGACCGAGATGGGGCTCTTGGCGGAGGCCGGCGCGGTGGCCTTCACCGACGGCCACCTGGCGATCGCCGACGCCCAGGTGATGCGCCGGGTGCTGGCCTACGCCAGCGCCTTCGATCTCCTGGTGGTGCACCACGTCGAGGAGCCGTCGCTGGGGGCCGGGGGTTGCGTCACCGAGGGCGAGGTCGCGACCCGCCTCGGCCTGCCCTCGATCCCCGCCGCCGCCGAGCCCATCATGGTCGAGCGCGACCTGCGCCTGGTCGAGCTCACCGGCGCCCGCTACCACGCCGCCCACCTCTCCACCGCCGCGGCGCTTCAGGTGATGCGCCGGGCCAAGGCGCGCGGCCTCCGCGTCACCTGCGGCGTGGCGCCCCACAACTTCGCCCTCAACGAGAGCGCCATCGGCGACTACCGCACCTTCGCCAAGACCTCGCCGCCGTTGCGCGCCGAGGCCGACCGCCGGGCCATGGTCGAGGGCCTCGACGACGGCACCATCGACGTCATCTCGACCGGGCATTCGCCCCAGGACCAGGAGGGCAAGCGCCTGCCCTTCGCCCAGGCCGCCTACGGCATCGTCGGCCTCGAGACCCTGCTGCCGCTCAGCCTCGAGCTCTATCATGGCGGCCACCTGCCGCTCTTGGAGGTGCTCGCAACCATGACCGCACGGCCGGCGCGGCTCCTCAAGCTCGGCTGCGGCGTGCTGAAGGCGGGCGCGCCCGCGGACCTGGTGATCTTCGACCTCGAGGCGCCCTGGCGGATCGATGCCGAGGCCTTCCGCTCGAAGTCCAAGAACTCGCCCTTCGACGAGCGCCCGGTGCAGGGCCGGGCGCTGCGCACCGTGGTCGGCGGCCGCACCGTCTATCGCCTGGACGGCGCCTGAGCCATGCCCGATCCGCTCGGCGACCTCTCCTACACCTGGCCGTTCTACGCCGCGGCGCTGGCCGGCTACCTCTTGGGCTCCATACCCTTCGGCCTGGTGTTGATGCGGCTCGCCGGCCACGGCGACATCCGCGCCGTCGGCTCCGGCAATATCGGCGCCACCAACGTGCTGCGCGCCGGCTCGAAGCCCCTGGCCGCGCTGACGCTCGCGCTCGACGGCGGCAAGGGGGCGGCGGCGGTGCTCATCGCCGCCACCCTGGGCCCCGACATGGCCTTCGTCGCCGGCCTCGGCGCCCTGGTGGGCCACGTCTTCCCGGTGTGGCTCAAGTTCCGCGGCGGCAAGGGGGTGGCCACCTTCCTTGGCGTGATGCTGGCCATCGCCTGGCCGGTGGGGCTGCTCTCATGCCTGACCTGGCTCGCGGTCGCCGCGCTCTTTCGCTACTCCTCGCTCGCCGCCCTGGCGGCGGCGGCGGCGGCGCCGGCCTACGCCTATCTGCTCGCCGACTGGCAGCGCATGGAGCTCGCGGCGATTTGCGCCGTGCTGATCTTGGTCCGCCACCACGCCAACATCCGCCGCCTGGTGAAGGGCGAGGAGCCCAGGATCGGGCGCGGCAGAGAGAGCGCGGCGAGCTGAGGCGGTGGAGCTTAGCGGCTGTCGCCCGGCGCCATGACGCGCTCGAGCACGGTCTGGGGCACCTCGACCACCGGTCCGGGCATCAGCGCGTAGGCGATGGCGGGCAGCGCCCCCGCCAGCAGCGAGAGGCCGACGACGCCGCGCCAACTCAAATCCGCCGGCCCCGCCCGCCGCTTGAGGCGGATCGAGCGCACCGCGACGATGCCGGCGGCGCAGGCGCAGGTCGAGAGAAACCAGATGACGTAGGCCCCCATGGCGCCCGCCAGGGTAGCAGGACGGGCCGGCTCAGAGAAGCGATGATCGGCGCCGGGCGCCGCGGGGCCCCTGTACGGCCCACAGCACCGCATACTGTACCGGCGGTTGACGGCGCCCGGACCTTAGACCACTGTCGGCGGCCATGCCGGCCACCCCGCGCACGCTCACCGAGCCCCAGCGCCTCGACTGGCTGCGGCTGATCCGCAGCGAGAACGTCGGCCCCGTCACCTTCTCCCAACTCCTCAGGCGTTACGGCTCGGCCAGCGCCGCGCTCGAGGCGTTGCCTGAGCTCGCCCGCCACGGCGGGCGCTCGCGCGGCCTCAAGGTCTTTCCGCGTGCCGCCGCCGAGCGCGAGCTCGAGGCCGTGCGCGCCGTCGGCGCCAAGCTCGTCGCCATCGGCGAGCCCGACTACCCGGTGCCGTTGGCGGCGATCTACGACCCGCCGCCGCTGCTTGCGGTGAAGGGGCACCTGCATCTCTTGAAGCAGCCCACCTTCGCCATCGTCGGCACCCGCAACGCCTCGGCCGCGGGCGTCCGCCTCACCGAGCGCATCGCCGCCGAGCTCGGCGCCCGGGGCCTGGTGATCGTCTCGGGCCTGGCCCGCGGCATCGACGCCGCCGCCCATCGCGGAGCGCTGGGGAGCGGCACCGCCGCCGTCTTCGCCGGCGGTATCGACGTGGTCTACCCGACCGAGAACGAGGCGCTCGCCGCCGACATCGCCGAGACCGGCGTCATCCTGGCCGAGTCGGCGACCGGCATCTCGCCCCAGGCGCGCCACTTCCCGCGCCGCAACCGCCTGATCTCGGGCCTCGCGTTGGGCCTCTTGGTGGTCGAGGCGGCGCCCCGCTCGGGCTCGCTGATCACCGCCCGCATGGCGCTCGAGCAGGGCCGCGAGATCTTCGCCGTGCCGGGCTCGCCGCTCGATCCCCGGAGCCGCGGACCCAACGGCCTGATCCGCCAGGGCGCCACGCTGACCGAGAACGCCGAGGATGTGATGGCGGCGCTCGAGGGGGTCATGCGGCGCCCGCTCGAGGAGCGCGAGCGCGACGACTTCGCCGAGCCCGAGCCGGCGGCGGCGCCCGAGGAAGAGCTCGCGGCGGCGCGCCACAGCGTTACCGAGAAGCTCGGTCCGACGCCGGTGGAGGTTGACGAACTGATCCGCCAGTGCCAATTAACAGCCCCGGTCGTTCTCACGGTGCTGCTGGAGCTGGAGCTCGCGGGGCGCCTCGAGCGCCATCCGGGAGGCCGCGTCTCGCTCTTGTGATCGCCGCGGCCGGGCTCGGAAAGGGATCGCAGTAACGGGATTGCGCAGTAACGGGATCGCAGTCAACGGTTGACACTTTCATGGACGTCGTCGTCGTCGAATCGCCGGCCAAGGCCAAGACCATCAACGCCTACCTGGGCCAGGACTACATCGTGCTGCCGAGCTACGGCCACGTCCGCGATCTCCTCGCCAAGGACGGCTCGGTGCGGCCCGACGAGGGCTTTGCGATGATCTATCAGACCGATCCCAAGGCGGTGAAGCACCTCAAGGCCATCGCCAGGGCGCTCGAGGGCGCCGGCCATCTCTATCTCGCCACCGACCCCGACCGCGAGGGCGAGGCCATCTCGTGGCACGTGCTCAACGCGCTCGAGGAGGATCGGGCGGTGGCCGAGGTCAGCGTCAAGCGGGTGGTGTTCAGCGAGATCACCCGCACGGCCGTGCTCGAGGCCATGGGCCATCCCCGCGACCTCGACATGAACCTGATCAACGCCCAGCAGGCGCGCCGCGCGCTCGATTACCTGGTCGGCTTCACGCTCTCGCCGGTGCTGTGGCGCAAGCTGCCGGGGGCCAAGTCGGCGGGGCGCGTGCAGTCGGTGGCGCTGCGGCTGATCTGCGAGCGCGAGCTCGAGATCGAGGCCTTTCGGACGCGCGAGTACTGGTCCGTGGCGGTTACCTTCGTCACCGCCGAGGGCGAGGAGCTGGTGGCCCGCCTGCACGCGCTGGGGGGCGAGAAGCTAAAGAAGTTCAGCCTCGCGAGCGAGGCCGACGCAATGGCGGCCAAGGCGCGGATCGAGGCCGTCCGGTTCGCGGTCACCGACATCGACACCAAGCCGAGGCAGCGCAGCCCGCAGCCCCCTTTCACCACCTCGACGCTGCAGCAGGAGGCCTCGCGCAAGCTCGGCTTCGCCGCCAAGCGCACCATGCAGGTGGCGCAGCGGCTCTACGAGGGCGTCAACCTGGCCGGCGAGGCGGTGGGCCTGATCACCTACATGCGCACCGACGGGGTCCACATCGCCGCCGAGGCGACCCGGGCCTGCCGCGCACTGATCGGCGAGCGCTTCGGCGCCGCCTTCGTGCCCGATCAGCCCAGGGCCTATCGCAACCCGGCCAAGAACGCCCAGGAGGCCCACGAGGCGATCCGCCCCACCGACTTGCGCCGCTCGCCGGAGCGGGTGGCGGGCGCCCTCGACGGCGACGGACGCCGCCTCTACGAGCTCATCTGGCAGCGCACGGTGGCGAGCCAGATGGCGAACGCGCGCCTCGAGCAGACCACGCTCCACATCGGCTCGGCCGAGGGCGAGGTCGGGCTCAGGGCGAGCGGGACCGTGATCCTGTTCCCGGGCTATCTCAAGCTCTACGAGGAGGGCCGCGACGACGCCCGCGCCGAGGACGACGAGGCCGAGCGCCGGCTGCCGCGGGTGAGCCGGGGCGAGGCCCTCGAGCGCAAGGCGGTGGCGCCCAAGCAGCACTTCACCGAGCCGCCGCCGCGCTTCACCGAGGCAACGCTGGTGAAGCGGTTGGAGGAGCTCGGCATCGGCCGCCCCTCGACCTATGCCTCGATCCTCTCGGTGCTGCAGGAGCGGGACTACGCGCGCCTCGACAAGCGGCGCTTCCAGCCCCAGGACCGCGGCCGCCTGGTCACCGCCTTCCTCACCAGCTTCTTCAACCGCTACGTCGAGTACGACTTCACCGCCGAGCTCGAGGCCAAGCTCGACGAGATCTCCAACGGGCGCATCGAATGGAAGGCGGTGCTGGGCGAGTTCTGGAGCGCTTTCAGCGAGGCCGTCGCTGAGGCCAAGGAGCTCGGGCCCAAGGAGGTCATCGAGGCGCTCGACGAGATCCTCGGGCGCCACCTCTTTCGCAGCGACGACGCCGGGGTGGACCCGCGCCGCTGCCCCTCGTGCGAGGACGGCCGGCTCGGCCTCAAGCTCGGCAAATTCGGCGCCTTCATCGGCTGCTCGAATTATCCCGAGTGCCGCCACACGGCCGCGCTCAGCGACGCCAACAGCGCCGGTGCCGGGGCCGACAACGGCCCCCGCGAGCTCGGCCTCGATCCCCAGAGCGGCCTCGCCGTGAGCCTGCGCAAGGGCCCTTACGGCCATTACCTCCAGCTCGGCGACACCTCCCAGCCCGAGAAGCCGAAGCGGGTCTCGCTGCCCGAGGGCCGCGCGCCCGAGGACATCGGCCTCGAGATCGCGCTCAAGCTCCTGGCACTGCCGCGCGCCGTCGGCCGCCACCCCGAGAGCGGCAAACCGATCACCGCCGGCATCGGCCGCTACGGGCCCTATCTCGAGCACCAGCGCAGCTACGCCACCCTGCCCAAGGACGAGGACGTGCTGACGATCGGCCTCAATCGGGCGGTGACGCTGCTCGCCGAGCGCAAGCCGCGGCGCGGGGCCGAGCCGTTGCGGGTCATCGGCGCTCATCCCGACGACGGCAAGCCGGTGGCGGTGATGGACGGACGCTACGGCCCCTACGTCCGGCACCAGCGGCTCAACGCCACCCTGCCCAAGGGCGTCACGCCCGAGGAGGTCACGCTCGAGCAGGCGCTGACCCTACTTGTCGAGCGCGCCGCAAAGGGCAAGGGCAAGGCCAAGGGCCGCGGCAAGGGCGGCAAGTCGGCGTCCGGGGCCGCCCGCGGCGCCCCCTCGTCAGACGCC
>CBDUZE010000066.1:0-19420 GCA_965371625.1 uncultured Alphaproteobacteria bacterium | reverse complement strand
TTCCGGCTAACCCCTTGATTTCGTTGGTCGGAGCGGCGGGATTTGAACCCACGACCCCCACACCCCCAGTGTGGTGCGCTACCAGGCTGCGCTACGCTCCGCCAGGTCGTTCCTGGCCCGCGGTACCCCTCGAGCGAGGGCCGGCGCACTATAGACCCGAGGCCACGCCTCGGCAACGTCAGCGGCCGCTGTTCTTGAGCAGCTCGCTCAACCGCCCGAGCTCGTCCAGCGCCGCCGCGAGCCGCGCCCGCCGGTCGTCGTCGAGCGGCGCCGGCGGCTCGCCGTCGGCCGCGCTCACGGCCCCGCGCCCATCCCCGCCAAGGCCCTCGGCGGGGCCCAAGACCAGGCCCTTGACGCCCTTCTCGCGCAGCACCTTCTGCACCCCCCGGATGGTGTAGCCGTCGCTGTAAAGGAGGGCGCGGATGCAGCGCAAGAGCTCGACGTCCTCGGGCCGGTAGTAGCGCCGGCGGCCGCCCCGCTTCAAGGGCCGGACCTGCGAGAACTTGCTCTCCCAGAAGCGCAGCACGTGGGGCGGAACGTCGAGCTCCGCCGCCACCTCGCTGATGGTGCGAAATGCCTCGGGCGACTTCACCAGCCGCGGCGGGGCGGCGGCGCGGTCCTCGGCGGAGGCCATCACTCAGCTCTTCGTGGTTCCGCCCAGCGCGCCGTTGATGCGGTCCTTCAACACATGCGACGGGCGGAACACCAGAACCTTGCGCGGCAGGATCGGCACCTCTTCGCCGGTCTTGGGGTTGCGGCCGATGCGCTGGCCCTTCTGGCGCACGGAAAAGCTGCCGAACGACGAGATCTTCACCGCCTCGCCCTTGACGAGACTGCCGGCGATCTCGTTCAACACCGACTCGACGAGCTGCGCCGATTCGTTCCGCGACAGCCCGACCTCCTGGTACACCGCTTCACTGAGATGCGCCCGGGTAATGGTCTTTGCAGCCATGAACCCTCCCTACTCCCGGTACGAACGGTACCGTGGGGAGAGAAAGCCGTCAATATCAAAGGGATGCGGGCTGACGTTTAAGTGGTGTAAAGGCATACCGCAGGGCCCGGCTACCACCGGACAAGGCAGGCGCCCCAGGTAAAGCCGCCGCCCATGGCCTCCATCAGCACCACGTCGCCCGGTTTGATGCGCCCGTCGGCCACCGCTTCGGCCAGTGCCAGGGGCACCGAGGCCGCGGAGGTGTTGGCGTGGCGTTCGATGGTGACGATGATTTTCTCGGCATCGAGGCCGAGTTTGCGCACCGTGCTGTCGATGATCCGCTTGTTGGCCTGGTGCGGCACCAGCCAGTCGATATCCTGGGCCGAGAGCCCGGTGGCCTCGAGCGCCTCCTTCACCACCGCCGTCAGGTTGACCACCGCATGCCGATAGAGCTCGCGCCCCAGCATGCGCACGCGGCCCGTGGTCTGGGTCGAGGAGGGCCCGCCGTCGACGTAGAGCAGGTCGTGCTTGGAGCCATCGGCGTGGAGGTGGGTGCTCAAGATACCGCGGTCGCCGTTGACGCCCTCGCCTTCGAAGGGCTGCAGCACGGTGGCGCCGGCGCCGTCGCCGAACAGCACGCAGGTGGCGCGGTCCTCCCAGTCGAGAATGCGCGAGAAGGTTTCGGCGCCGATCACCAGCGCGCACTTGGACTGGCCGGTCTTGATGAAGTTGTCGGCCACCGCCAGGGCGTAAATGAACCCGGTGCACACCGCCTGGATGTCGAAGGCGGCGCCCCGCTTGACGCCGAGGCTCGCCTGGACGGCGGTCGCCGTGGCCGGAAAGGTCTCGTCCGGCGTCGCCGTGGCGAGGATGATGAGGTCGAGCTCCTCGGCGCCGACGCCGGCATGCTCCAGCGCCCGCCGCGCCGCCGCAACCGAGAGGTCCGAGGTCTTCTCGCCCTCGGCCGCGATGTGACGCTGGCGGATGCCGGTACGTTCGACGATCCAGCGATCGGTGGTGTCGACCATCTCCGCCAGATCGTCATTGGTGAGAACGCGCTTCGGCAGATAGGCCCCGCAGCCGGTGATCACCGAGCGCAACATGGTCAGCTTACGGCCGCCTGGGCCTCCGACCCGCGGTCGGCGCCGAACTGCTCGAAATCCGCCACGATCTTGGCGCAGATGTTCTCGCTCACCATGTCGACGGCAACCCCGATGGCGCTCGCGAAGCCGGTCTCGTCGGTGCCGCCGTGGCTCTTCACGACGATGCCGTTGAGGCCCAGGAACATGGCGCCGTCGTAGAAGCGGGGGTCGACCCGCTCGTGGAAGGCCTCGATCGCCGGGCGGGCGAGAAGATAACCGAGCCGCGAGAACAGGGAGCGCTTGAAGGCGCCCCCGAGATAGTTGCCAAAGAGCCGCGCGGTGCCTTCCGCCGTCTTCAGCGCCACGTTGCCGGTGAACCCGTCGGTGACGATGACATCGACCACGCCGGCGGAGATGCCGTCACCCTCGACGAAGCCAAAGAACTCCATCGGCAGCTCGCCGGCGCGCAGGATCTGACCCGCCGCCTTGACCGTGTCGTTGCCCTTGGCCTCCTCGACGCCGATGTTCAAGAGGCCGACCAGGGGCCGGGCGTGGCCCAGGACGATGCGCGCGAAGGCGGCCCCCATGACCGCGAACTGAACCAGATCGTTGGCGTCGCATTCGGCGTTGGCGCCGAGATCGAGCATGCAGGTCTGGCCCCGCATGGTGGGAACGAACGAGATGATCGCGGGCCGGTCGATGCCGGGCAGGGTGCGAAGCACGAACTTGGCCATGGCCATCAAGGCGCCGGTATTGCCGGCCGATACCACCGCCTCCGCCTGGCCCTTCTCGACCGCGTCGATGGCCAGCCACATGCTCGATTGGCGGCCCTTGCGCAAGGCCTGGCTGGGCTTGTCCTCGGGCCCCACCGCCTCGGCGGTGTGGCGAATCTCGCAAGCCTTCTCGAGTTCCGGGTCACGTCCCAGAAGCGGCGCGATCCGCTTCTCGTCGCCAAAGAGCAGGAAGCGAACCTCGGGATGACGCACCCGCGCCAGATTGGCGCCCGCGACGACCATCTCGGGGCCTCGATCGCCCCCCATGGCGTCGAGTGCAAGGATCACCGGCCTGCTCAAGGCAAGATTTCCCCAACGGGCGCTAGACCGCGCCCGCGCCTTCCACGACCTCGCGCTCGTCGTAATGGCCGCAGGCGGCACAGATGTGATGAGGACGCTTGAGTTCGCCGCAATTGGGGCACTCGCCGTAGGCCGCCGGTTTGAGGGCGTGGTGCGAACGCCGCATATCGCGCTTCGAACGGGAGATCTTCCTCTTGGGTACAGCCATGATCTCGATCTCAAACCTTCCATCGATGCCCGCGAGCCGATCCTCCGCCGGGCCCACGGCCAAATTCGTCAAGCCTTATCCGTGAGCCGCTTCAGCACCGCGAACGGGCCATCCTCCTCTTCGCCGCCGTCTCCCGCGCCCTCGCCATAGGCCTCTTCGACCGAGGCGCCGGCCTTGCGAGGATAGGGGTCGAGGGCCAGCGCCAGATGCTCGGCGACCGCCTCCCCCAGATCGAACCTCCCCTCGTGCAGAGGCTCTGGCGGTTGCTCGCCATCGAGAACCAGGTCGACCTCCCCCTTTTCGGCCGGGATGTCCGTTGGGGGCGCAAAGACGAGTCCGAACGACTCCTCGATATGAGCGGGGACGGGTTCGAGGGTGACAACGCAGGACTGTATCACATCCGCAACCAAAATCACACGCACCCGCACCCTGCCGCGGTCGCCGAGGGGCTCGAGCTCGGCGCGCGCCGTCAGCCGCTCGAGCGAGACCAAGGAAAGGCGCGCGGCGAGCGCCCGGCGCTCGTCGGGCTCCGCTTCGAGCTTCAGCGTCACCGCCCCCGCCGCCACCGCGTCGATATGGACCGGGCGGCTGAACTCGGGCTCGGCCAGCTCAGCGCTCACTTCGACCATCCTTCGGATTTGCCGCCCCCTGGTGGCCCGACGCCGCCCCGCTCGGCGCATCCGACGCTGGCGGAGGCCGGCGGCAAGGCGCGCAAAATAGGGCCATCATCGCGGCCGGTCAACGGCTTTCGCCGGGCCGCCCACGCCTTGGCCCGGCGCCGGCGCGGGCCCGAACTCGAGACGACCCGCGGCCAGGTCCACCGTGGTCTGCGCCTCCAGGGCCTCGCTCTCGCGGCGCAGGTAGGAGGCCACGCGCGCCACCTCGGCGGTGGTCGGCGACACGGTGCCGTAAAGGTTCCGCCTGAGCGCAGCCTCGAGCGCGGCCTCGCCGCCGGCAAGGGCGGCGTCGTAGGCCGCCAGCCGGCCGCGAAAGGCCGCCGCCATGCGCTTGACGTGCTTGCCGACGCCGAGGTCGCCGACACCGATCTCGCGCAAACTGCGGTCCATGTCATCGAACAGGGCGTCGGAAAGCGCCTGCGAGAGCTCGTCCACCGCCCCCTGGGCGCGTTTGAGGCGGCGCAACACGAGAAAGATGTGGAGCAGGATCATCTCGAAGCGTCCGTCGAGGGTGTCCGGCACCCCGGCGTGGCGGTAGAAGCCGGGATCGCGGGCCTGCGAGACGAGGCGCGCATAAAGGGCCTGGGCCGGGCCGGGTCGGCGACGGCGGGGGATCAAACGCTTGAACGGCATGGCGCGCTGCGCCCTTCCATCGCCTCGTTGACAGGCGGCACCACAGGGTGCCATTTTGCCCCAAAATTGAGGTGGCGGGCCTCGCCGCGGAGATTAGCGCCCGCGCCAGGGGCGTCAATGGATCGAGCTATGACTTGGAGCGGTACGCGCGCCTTGGCGTTGTCGGCGGCTTTCGTGATGGCGGTCCCTCTGATCGCCTGCACCGCCCGCATCGATACTCAAGGTTACATCCCCGACGACGACCTCATCGCCCAGGTCCAGGTCGGCGTCGACAGCGCCGATCGGGTCGCCGAGATACTCGGCACGCCGTCGTCGTCGCGTATCTTCAGCATCGATCGCAGCACCACCTGGTACTACATCATGCGCCGAACCAAGACCGAGTCGTTCTTCGACGAGGAGGTGCTGGAGCAGCGCGTGCTCGCGGTCGAGTTCGACCAGTCGGGCGTGGTCAGTAGCCTCCGCAACTATAGCCTCGCCGATGGCCGCCAGATCGAGCCCGTCGAGCGGGTCACCGCGACCCGAGGCAAGAAGCTCGGGCTCCTGGAGCAGATGTTCGGCAATCTGGGACGGTTCGGGAGCCAGGACGCGGGGCTGGCGCCTTAAGCGCCTGGTAGGTCGCCCCGCGACCGCTCTACCGGTCGCGCCATCCCCGCCGCCATCACCGGCTACGCCCTCAGCGCCTCGTCCGCGCCGCGTCGAGCGCGAATAGGTCCTCGCTTTGCGTTAGCGTCGTTGCGCCCGGTCCTGGATCGCCAGATCAGCCCGACGATCGGTCTTCTGCTATCATCGTCGACGTTCGAAAGTCTTTCTCGCCAATTGATGAGTCAATAAGACAATGCCGGAGAGGAGCGATGAGAGCAGTCCCGCGGCATCAACTTCGCGCGCTATTTCACGCGCTCGATCTCGCAGACGCTATTCTTCCTGATCGTCCTGATGTCCCCCTTATTGGCGCTCGCCTTTTTCCTGTTCCGGTTCTGGCTCAAGGACCGCTTCCTCGCGAAATCCGGAAAGGCGGTCGAATACGTCCGGCAACACCCCATCGTATGGAAAGGCCCGATCTTTGTCGTCCTCGCCGCAACTCTCGTTCTCGATCTGTGGCCGAGGTATGAAGGCTTCAGCGAGATACCGGGGATATCCCACATCCTGTTCGAGCCGCAGGTTTCCGGCTTGACTCCCGAGATGGAGAAGATCCGGGGCGCCATTTCGAACCTAGGTTCACAATCCGACACCACGATCGCCGACGTCTTCTTCAACGGCCAGCTCTTCCTTATTGAGGCGGCGGTGCTGCTGTACTTGGCCTGGTTTGTGACGACCGCCCGGAGATTTCGCGTTCTTTTGACCGCACCGTACGTTCTGATATTTGCGATGTTTGTCGTCACCTTGCCTATGATCTATGGAATCGTTATCATTTCCAATGAGTTCTCGGACATTCGCGTGACCACCGAATTGCCGAGCCAGGCGTCGCGGTCAGACCAGCTTTATTTGCCAACCAAATCAGACCATGAATTTATTCTTTGGGATGACGAAAAAACGCGAGGCCTTATGGCTACCCCTTGGCAGCGTCACGATTGCCGAGATCGGTGCGCGCAATCCTTTGCCAGCGCACCTGCAGTCGGATGACTGATAAGGTGCCGTAATGATTTCGAGCGCGGTGTTGCGCCGCTTCGCATTGGTCGCGGTAGCGATGGTCCACAAGCTGCCGAGTCCGAGTGCGGTGTCGCGGATAAGGCTATCTGAGGCCCGGAATACTAAATCGAGCGCTGCGAGGATAGAGATTTTGTCGGCCGGAGACGCAAGGCGATCCAAGAGGGGGGCGAAGAGACTAAGAGCTCTCGTCGGCTGTGCCGCGCTGGTCCTGGGCGCGAGCGCGGTGCTTCTGAGTGGGACGTGGTCGGCGCGAGCCCAGGGCGCGGGACAGCCCTTCAAGGACTGCCCGAGCTGTCCCGAAATGGTGGTCGTGCCGCCGGGCTCCTTCCAGATGGGATCGCCCGTGGGCGAGCGCGGCCGCAACTTCGATGAGGGGCCACAGCGGCCCGTGACCATCGCGCGAGGCTTCGCGATCGGCAAGTACGAGGTCACGCGGGCGGAGTTCGAGGCCTTCGTCGCCGAGACCGGCCACGCCATGGCGCGAAGCTGCTCGGCCTTCGCCGACGGCAGAAGCTGGCGAAATCCGGGCTTCTCCCAGAGCGGGCGGAATCCGGTCACCTGCGTCCGCTGGGCCGACGCCGAGGCCTACGTGCGGTGGCTCAGCCGCAAGACCGGCCAAGCCTACCGTCTGCCCAGCGAAGCCGAATGGGAGTACGCGGCGCGGGCCGGAACGGCGACGGCGCGGTACTGGGGCGAGGCCAGCGGCTGGGGTCTCGCCAACTGCGAAAACTGCGGCAGCCGCTGGGATCACCGCGGCACCGCCCCGGTGGGCTCGTTCGCGCCCAACGCCTACGGCCTCCACGACGTGCTCGGCAACAACTGGGAATGGGTCGCGGACTGCTACATGAGCAGCTATGTCGGGGCGCCGGTCGACGGCCGGCCGCGAATCGACGGCGGTTGCCGCAACCGGGTCATGCGGGGCGGATCCTGGGAGAGCAACCCCAGTCGGCTGCGCGCCGCCAACCGCAGAAAGCACACGCTTGCCGACATCGATAACGATTTCGGCTTCCGGGTGGTGCGGAATATCGGTTCCCAGCCCCTCCCGGCGCCGGCGCCGCCGTCACAACCGCAGCGGGCGCCCATCGCCGAAGCGGCCCTGCCCTGGCTGAAGACCTCGCCCGAGCCAGTCCAACAAGATATCGCCACCCTGGAGATCACCGGTCCCGCCGTCACGGTAAACCGAACTCCCGCTTCGAGCGGGATGCGGATCAAGAACCAGGACTACATCGCCACCGGCCCGGGCAGCCGCGCCAGACTTTCCTTCTTCAGTGGCGGCTACCTGCAACTGGAGGAGAACACCGATCCCGGTTTTTGGCAGCGTCAGGTCGGGACCGGCAAATGCATCATCCAATACGCCCTCGAGCGCGGCACCGTTTCCGGTGAGACCGGAGACTGCGACGCCGTTATCGCCGGCGTGTGGGGCAACGAGATCCGGATCGGATCGAAATATATCGTGACCGCCGGCCCGGCCTCCACCATCCTGGCGATCCTCAAAGGCCAGGCGACGATACGAGGCGGGCCAGGGGGCCCAGCCGTCACGGTCCGGGAGGCCGAGCAGGTCGTCGTGTCACAAGGCGCGATCAGCGCCCCGCAGCGCCTCAGCCAAAGCGAGCTGCGTCGCCTCAACGATTATCTGGAGAGCTACCGCTTCGGCGCCGGGCCGTCACCGCCAGCGCCGCCCATGGTGCCCTCCCTGGTGGGGCTGGAGCTCAAGGAAGCGGCCCGGATCCTGTCTCCGCTCGGCCTGATTCTCGAGCGGGTGGGGGAGCGCGGCAGCAGCCGGTTGCCACCGGGAGCGGTCGTCGAACAGAGCCCAAAGGCCGGGGCCAAGGTCCCCCGGGGCACGCTGGTGCAGGTCTATGTCGCGGTGCCGGCGGCGCCAGCGCTGCCCGCCCTGGTTCCGGTGCCCAACCTGGTCGGCATGCTTTACGACGACGCGGCACGCCATTTGTCCGGCCTCGGCCTCGGCCTGACCCGGGTGGGGGAGCGCACGACCCGCCTATTCAAACCGGATACGATCGTCGAGCAGCGCCAGAAGCCCGGGATCGCGGTACCGCAGGGCACCGTGATGCAGGTCGTCGTCGAGCTCCCGGAAGTAATCGTCAATGTGCCCGACGTGGTCGGCCGGAGCTACGACCAGGCGGCAGCTATTTTATCTCAACGCCGTCTGGTTCCTCGGCAGGCCGGGGTACGCAACACCCAGAGGGTCGCGGTGGGAACCGTCGCCGAGCAGCGCCCGGGGGCCGGGGCCACGGTACGACCGGGGACCGTGGTGGAGCTCTACATCGAGATCACGCGCATTCAGTGACCACTGCGCTGCGGCGCCGCCACATCCCCGCCCCGCTCAATGGGCCAGGCTCGCCAGCAACAGGAGCGCGACGATGTTGGTGATCTTGATCATCGGGTTCACCGCCGGGCCCGCGGTGTCCTTGTAGGGATCGCCCACGGTATCGCCGGTGATCGCCGCCATGTGGGCCTGCGAGCCCTTGCCCTCGTAGTGGCCGTCCTCGATGTACTTCTTGGCGTTATCCCAGGCGCCGCCGCCCGCGGTCATCGAGATCGCGACGAAGAGGCCGGTGACGATGACGCCCAGCAGCATCGCCCCCACCGTGGCGAAGGCCGCGGCCTGGTCGGCGATCAGCAGGATCACGTAGTAGACCACGATCGGGGCGAAGACGGGGAGCATCGAGGGCACGATCATCTCCTTGATCGCGGCCCGGGTCAGGAGGTCGACGGCACGGCTGTAGTCGGGCTTGGCGGTGCCCTCCATGATGCCGGGGATCTCCTTGAACTGGCGCCGCACCTCGAGCACCACCGAGCCCGCCGCCCGGCCCACCGCGGTCATGCCCATCGAACCGAACAGATAGGGCAGCAGGCCACCGAGCAAGAGGCCGACGACCACGAACGGGTTGCTGAGCTCGAAGTCGACCGTGACGTCAGCGAAAAAGTGCTTGAGGTCCTCGGTGTAGGCGCCGAACAGCACCAGCGCGGCGAGGCCGGCGGAGCCGATGGCATAGCCCTTGGTGACCGCCTTGGTGGTGTTGCCCACGGCGTCGAGGGCATCGGTGGTCTTGCGCACCTCGGCATCGAGGTCGGCCATCTCGGCGATGCCGCCGGCGTTGTCGGTGACCGGCCCATAGGCGTCGAGCGCGACCACGATGCCGGCCAGCGCCAGCATCGTTGTCGCGGCGATGGCGATGCCGAGGAGCCCGGCCAGCAGGTGCGCGATGAGGATGCCGGCGCAGATCACGATGGCCGGCAGCGCGGTCGCCTCCATCGACACCGCGAGGCCCTGAATGACGTTGGTGCCGTGACCTGTGACCGAGGCCTTGGCGATGCTCTGCACCGGGCGGTGCAGGGTGCCGGTGTAGTACTCGGTGATCCAGACGATGAGCCCGGTCACCGCCAGGCCGACGAGGCCGCAGTAATAGAGGTAGCTGCCGGGAAAGACGCGCTCGTCCACGGTCAGCTCGGTCGACATCCCGACCAGCCACGCGGTGAGCGGCCACAGCGCCAGCGCCGAGAGCACCGCGGCGGCGATGAAGCCCTTGTAGAGCGCCCCCATGATGTTCTGGCTCGCGCCCAGGCGCACGAAGAAGGTCGCCACCACCGAGGTCAGGATGCAGACCGCGCCGATGCCGAGCGGATAGAGCATCATCTGGGCCGCCAGCTCGCCCGAGAAGAACAGCGAGGCCAGCACCATGGTGGCCACCACCGTCACCACGTAGGTCTCGAAGAGGTCGGCCGCCATGCCGGCGCAGTCGCCCACGTTGTCGCCCACGTTGTCGGCGATCACCGCCGGGTTGCGGGGGTCGTCCTCGGGGATGCCGGCCTCGACCTTGCCCACCAGATCGGCGCCGACGTCGGCGCCCTTGGTGAAGATGCCGCCGCCCAAACGGGCGAAGATGGAGATCAGCGAGCCGCCGAAGCCGAGCGCGATGAGGCCGTCGATCACCTCGCGCGATTGGGCCGCGGTGGGCGCCTCGGGGAGCAGCGTGAGCAGGATCCCGTAGTAGACCGAGAGCCCCAGGAGCGCCAGGCCGACCACCAGCATGCCGGTCACCGCGCCGGCCCGAAAGGCGATGCCGAGGGCGTGACCGAGACCCTTCCGCGCGGCCTCGGCGGTGCGCACGTTGGCCCGCACCGAGATGTTCATGCCGATGTAGCCGGTGGCGCCCGAGAGCACCGCGCCGACGAGATAGCCGATCCCCACCTTGATGCCGAAGAGCGCCGTGATGATGACCAGGATCACCGCCCCGACGATGGCGATGGCGCGGTACTGGCGGTTGAGGTAGGCCCGGGCCCCCTCCTGTATCGCGGCGGCGATCTCCTGCATGCGTTCGGTGCCGGCGGGCGCCGCCAGCACCGCGCGGCTGGCGTAGACGCCGTAGAGCAGTGCCACCACGCCGCAAGCAAAGACGAACCACAACTCGATAGCCATGGAAGACGGTCCTCTGTGTGAAGAGACAAGATCGGGCGGCCGCGACCCACGCCGCCGCGCACCCGGGCGGCAGGACGCCAGGGGCCGAAAAAATTCCGCGGGAAGATGCCAGACTTGACCGGCCAAGGCAACCGGCCGCTGGCGGCCAGGGCCTGGGCCGCCGGCGCGCCGACCGGGCGCCGCATCAACATCGATGGCCAGCGCCCTCCCCGCCACCACCGCGCTCAGCGGCAGGGCGGTGAGGCCAGGGCATAGCCCGTGGCCGCGTCTGGGAACGGAGAGATTACCTCAGGCCGCGCCCCTTTGGCTCCGGGTGACGAGCACCGCGCGGACCACGCCCTCGCCCGCGACCTGGTTGGCGATCTCGAGCAGGCGCGCCTTTATATCTTCGAGATCGGGCTCCCCCGGCGCCACGCCGCCCGCCTCCGGGGCCCGGTAGAGGGCCCGCAGGAAGGCGTCGCGGAGCGCCGGAACCTTGCCCTCGATCAGCTCGACGTCGTTTTCGTCGAAGAGCTCGAGGGTCACCGCGAGGTGGACGTAATGGCGCAACCGGCCGTCGCGGATCACCGGCTTCGCCATCGAAGCGAACTCGACGTAGCCGGGATCGGGCTCGGCCGGTGCCAATGACATGCCGCCCCCGCCGAGAAGCAGATAGGCCGCTCCGCCGCCACCGCCCAGGAGCAGCACCGCCGCCAGCGCGATCACGATCCCTTTTTTGCCCATCCGGGACCTCCTCCGCGGAGCACCAAAAGCCGCCGACGATGGCACGAAAGTGGTTAGCGATCGGTTACCGCCACGAGCGCCGCCGCGGGGAGCTCAGAAATGGCGATAGCCACCGCTGGCCAGGTCGAGCGGTACGCCTCGGCCATCGATGAGCCGTACCCCATCTTCCTCCGTGATCCGGCCGATCGCGGTCAGGGGCAGCGCGAGCTCGGCCGCGAGCGCCGCCAGCTCGGCCTCGGCCGCGGGCGGCGCCGCGAACAAGAGCTCGTAATCGTCGCCCCCGGTGAGGGCGGTGCTCAGGAGAGCGGGCTCGGCGGCGATGGCCGCGCGCGCCGCCTCGGACAGCGGCACCCGTTCGGCCTCGACCTCGGCGCCGCGGCCCGAGACCTCGCAGAGGTGGCCGAGGTCGGCGACCAGGCCGTCCGAGACGTCGATCGCCGCCCGGGCCAGGCCGCGCAGGCGCTGGCCCAGGTCGATCCGGGGCTGGGGCAGGCGATAGCGCCCGGCGAGGTAGGTGCGGTGCTCGTCGTCGAGGCCCTCGAGCTCGCCGCGCGCGGCCTTGAGGCCGAGGGCGCCGTCGCCGATGCTCCCCGAGACGTAGAGCAGGTCCCCGGCGCCGGCCCCGGCACGGCGCAGCGCCGCCCCCGCCGGGACCTCGCCGAGAGCGGTGAGGCTCAGGGTGAGCGCGCCCTCGGTGGCCACGATATCGCCGCCCGCGAGACCGATGCCGAAGGCCTCCTGGTCGGCGCGCAGGCCTTCGGCGAAGCGCCACAGCCAGCCCTCGTCGAGGTCGCGGGGCAGCGCCAGGGCCATCAGGTAGCAGCGCGGCGCCGCGCCCATGGCGGCGAGGTCGGAGAGGTTGACCCGCAACAGCTTGCGCGCCACCGCGCCGGCCTCGTCGTCGGCGAGGAAGTGGACGCCGGCGACCAGGGCGTCCTTGGTGACGATCAGCTCGTGACCCGGTGTGAGCGCGAGCGACGCGGCGTCGTCCTGGAGGCCGAACGCTCCCGGCGTCGCCGCCGCCAGCGGCGCCAGGATGTCGGCGATGATGCCGAACTCATCTCGCCCGGGCCGGGCGTTGGTTGCCATCGCCCTCCAACTCCCCCGGCCTCAGGCGCCGCGCCAGGCCGTCCAGCACGCCGTTGACCAGACCCGGTTCGGCGCCATCGAAAAAGGCGTGGGCGACGTCGAGGTACTCGGCGATCACCACCCGCGCCGGGACATCCGGCCGGGCCAGGAGCTCGAAGGTGCCGGCCCGCAGGGTGGCGCGCAAGGTCCTGTCGAGGCGCGCAAGCGGCCAGCCCTCGACCAGGGCGTCGTCGAGCAGGCCGTCGACCTCGCCGCGCCGCTCCAGCGTGCCCCGCACCAGCTCGGCGAAGAAATCGGCGTCGGCCTCGGCGCACGTCACGCCGTCGATCTCGCGACCTAGGCGGTGGGCGATGAACTCGTCGACCACCTCGGCCCCGGTGGCGCCCGTGAGCTCGGCCTGATAGAGCGCCTGCACCGCGGCCAGGCGGGCGGCGCCGCGCCGCAGGCCCGGCGGGAGGCCGGCGGATCGCTCGGTCATCGCGGATAGAGCCCGAAGTTGCGCTTGACCTCGACCATATGGAGCGCGGCGTGGGTCGCGGCGGCGCCCTTGTTGCCCTGGTCCACCGCCGCCCGCGCCCAGGCCTGGTCGTGGTTCTCGCAGGTCAGGATACCATAGCCGATGGCCAGCGAATAGTCGGCGGCGAGGTCGGCGATGCCGCGCGCGCTCTCTTGGCAGATATGTTCGTAATGGGAGGTCTCGCCCCGGATGACGCAGCCCAGCGCGACGTAAGCGTCGTAGCGCCGCCGCCCGCCGATGAAATCCATGGCCCGCAGCGAATAGCGGATGGCGGCCGGAATCTCGAAGGCGCCGGGCACCGCGACCCGGTCGAAGGTGGCGTCGCGGGCCTCGAGCTCGGCCACGGCGCCCTTCACCAGCTCGTCCGCGATGTCCTCGTAGAACCTCGCTTCGACGATCAGGACGTGGGGCCGCTCATCCACCTTCGCCACCCTCTCTGCGCGTTATGGGTCGCCGCTCGACCACCTGGAGCCCATAGCCGTCGAGGCCGACGATGGTCCGCTTCGAGTTGGTCAGCAGAATCATACCCCGGACCCCGAGGTCGAGCAAAATCTGCGCCCCGATGCCGTAGTCCCTGAGTTCGGCCGGTTCCAAGGGGGGCTCGCCGACGCTGGCCCTGAGGTAGTCCGAGAGGCTGGTGCGCCGGGGCTCGCGGATCAGCACCACCACGCCGCGGCCGGCCTCGCCGATGATGCGCATGGCGTCGTGCAACTGGCCGCCTCGCCCCTCCCGGCTGCCCAGCACGTCCTCGAACACATTGAAGGCGTGGACCCGCACCAGGGTCGGCTCCGGACCCGAGATATCGCCTTTGACGAGCGCGATGTGCTCGGCGTACTCGACTTTGTTGACGTAGACGACGGCCCGGAACCTACCGCCGTGGATGGTGTCGACGTCGACCGCGACATCGCTCTCGACGATGGTGTCGTAGCGCCGACGATAGGCGATGAGGTCGGCGATGCTGGCGATCTTGAGGCCGTGGTGCTGGGCGAAGGCGACGAGATCGGAAAACCGGGCCATGGTGCCGTCGTCATTCATCACCTCGCAGATCACGCCCGAGGGGTTGAACCCGGCGAGGCGGGCGATGTCGACCGCGGCCTCGGTGTGCCCGGCGCGCACCAGCACCCCGCCGTCGCGCGCCACCAGGGGGAAGACGTGGCCCGGCGAGCCGATGCCGTCCTTGCCCGCCGCGGGATCGATGGCCACCGCCACGGTGCGCGCCCGGTCGGCCGCCGAGATGCCGGTGGTGACCCCTTCGCGGGCCTCGATGGAGACCGTGAAGGCGGTCTGGTGGCGCGTCAGGTTGTGGGCCGCCATCAAGGTGAGCCCGAGCTCGTCGACGCGCTCGCCGGTGAGCGCGAGGCAGATCAGGCCACGCCCATACTTGGCCATGAAGTTGATGGCCGCGGCGTCGGCCCGCTCGGCGGGGATCAAGAGGTCGCCCTCGTTCTCACGATCCTCCTGATCGATGAGGATGATCATCTTGCCCTTGTGGACGTCCTCGAGGATCTCCTCGATGGTCGAGAGGTAGTGCTGATCGGACACGGCTAGCCCTGTTCGCCGAGACGCGCGACGTAGCGCGCCAGGACGTCGACCTCGACGTTCACCTTGTCCCCCGGCGCGGCCTCGGCGAAGGTCGTCATGGTCTGGGTGTGGGGGATGATGTTGACGCCGAAACGGGCGTCCTCGACCTCGTTGACGGTGAGCGAGACGCCGTCGAGCGCGATCGCGCCCTTCGGTGCCACGAAGCGCTTGAGAGCCTCGGGCACCACGAAGGCGAAGCGGATCGAGTCGCCCTCGGCGCGGCGCTCGACGATCTCGGCCACCCCATCGACGTGGCCGATGACGATATGGCCGCCCAACTCGTCGCCGACCCGCAACGAGCGCTCGAGATTGACCGAGGTGCCCTCGCGCCAGGCCTCCAGGGTGGTACAGGACATGGTCTCGGCCGAGACGTTGACCGCGAACCAGTCGGGCCCCTTGTCGACGACCGTGAGACAGACGCCCGAACAGCCGATCGAGGCACCGACGTCGATCTCGCCGGTATCGTAGGCGGTGGTGATCTCGACGCGCGCGTCGCCAGCCCGCTCGACGGCGCGCACCCGCCCCAGATCGGTGATGATGCCGGTGAACATAGCGAGTATTTACGACGCGGCGGCGTAGGTTTCCAGTAGATCGTCGCCGACCTCGGCCACCGCCAGGCGCCGGAAGGCGGGCGCCTGGCCCAACCCATCGACCCCGAAGGGGGCGGCGACGGCGACTCCGTCCCCGCCCATCACCGAGGGGGCGCGGAACCAGGCCAGCCGGTCGACCAGGCCGCCCCGCAAGAGCCCGGCCGCCAAGTGGCCGCCACCCTCGACCAGCACCCGGGTGAGGCCGCGGCTCCCCAGCGCCCGCAGCGCGGCGCCGAGGTCGAGCATCCCCTCGCCGCCGGCCTCGGCCTCGATGACCTCGAGGCCGCAATCGAGATAGGCACGGCGACGGTCGGCGTCGGGCCGCGGCAAGGTGATCACCCAGGTCGGGACCTGGGCCGCGCTTCGCACCAGCTTGCTGGTGAGCGAGAGGCGCAGGCGGCTGTCGACCACCAGCCGCAGCGGCGAGCGCCCCTCGAGCCCGGGCAAGCGGCAGGTGAGCTCGGGATCGTCGGCGAGCGCCGTGCCGATGCCGACCATGATCGCGTCGTGGCGCGACCTCAGGCCGTGGGCGCGGGCCCGCGCCGCCGCGCCGGTGATCCACTGGCTCTCGCCGCCGTGGGTGGCGATACGGCCGTCGAGGGTGGTGGCGCATTTCAGAGTGATGAGCGGCCGGCCGTGCTCGGTCCGCATGCGGAATCCGGCGTTGAGTTCCGCCGCCGCCTCGGCGCAGACGCCGGTGACGAGCTCGACGCCAGCGCGACCGAGCATGTCGATCCCGGCGCCGTCGACCCGGGGGTCGGGGTCCGCGGTCGCGATCACCGCCACGGCGACGCCGGCCTCGGCCAGCGCCGCCGCGCACGGCGGGGTCTCGCCGTGATGGGCGCAGGGCTCCAGGGTGAGGTAGGCGACCGCGCCCCGCGCCTTCTCCGCGGCGCGGCGCAGGGCCTCGGTCTCGGCATGGGGCCGGCCCCCGGGCTGGGTCCAGCCGCGCCCCACCACCCGCCCCTCCTTCACCAGGACGCAGCCGACGGCGGGATTGGGCCACACGTTTCCGAGCCCCCGGGCGGCGAGTCCGAGGGCGCTGGCCATATGGCCCCGGTGGCGCTCGTCAGTCGCCGTCGCTGTCACTCAGTCGGCCTATGAAGTCCTGGAAGTCCTTGGCCTCGCGGAAGTTGCGGTACACCGAGGCGAAGCGCACGTAGGCCACCTGATCGAGGCTGGCCAGCGCCTCCATCACCAATCCGCCGATCTGCTTGGAGGGAATATCGCTTTCCCCCGAGCTCTCGAGCTGCCGCACGATGGCGTTGATGGTGCGGTCGATGCGGTCGGGGTCGACAGGCCGCTTGCGGGTGGCGATGAGGATCGAGCGCTCGAGCTTGTCGCGATCGAAGGGCACGCGCTGGCCGCCGGCCTTGAGCACCGTCAGCTCGCGCAGCTGGACGCGCTCGAAAGTGGTGAAGCGCGAGGCGCACGCCGGGCAGAAACGGCGCCGGCGGATCGCCGTGTTTTCCTCGGTCGGACGCGAGTCCTTGACCTGGGTATCGTCGTTGCTACAGAACGGACAGCGCATCTTTCTCCCCGCCTTTCTTTTGTTTTACCGCCCCCTTGGCACGCGCCAGCCGAAGCGCTGGCGACGGCGGATAACAATGCCCACAGCTAATCACAATTCCTCATAGATCGGGAAGCGGGCACAGAGCGCGAGGGCGCGCTCCCGCACCGACGCCTCGCGGCCCGAGTTGCTGTCCGGATCGGCGGCCAGCCCCTCGAGCACGTCGCCGATCATCGCCCCCACCTCGCCCAGCTCGCGGCTGCCGAAGCCGCGGCTGGTGACCGCCGAGGTGCCGAGCCTGAGCCCCGAGGTCACGCTTGGCTTCTCGGTGTCGAAGGGAACGGCGTTTTTGTTGCAGGTGATGTGGGCGTTCTCGAGCGCGACCTCGGCGGCCTTGCCGGTGAGCCCCTTGGGACGGAGGTCGACCAGCATGAGGTGGGTGTCGGTGCCACCCGAGACGATGTCGAAGCCGCGCCCGCCGAGCGTCGCCGCCAGCACCCTGGCATTCTCGACGACGGCCCGGGCGTAGTCCTTGAACTCGGGCCTCAGGGCCTCGCCCAGTGCCACCGCCTTGGCGGCGATGACGTGCATCAGCGGCCCTCCCTGGAGCCCCGGGAAGACCGCGGAATCGATCTTCCTGGCGATCTCCTCGTCGTTGCTGAGCACCATGCCGCCGCGGGCGCCGCGCAGGGTCTTGTGGGTGGTGGTGGTAACCACGTGAGCGTGAGGAAAGGGGCTGGGGTGGGCGCCGCCGGCGACCAGACCCGCGAAATGGGACATGTCGACCATCAGCCAGGCGCCGACCTCGTCGGCGATGGCGCGGAAGCCGGCGAAGTCGATGACCCGGGGGTAGGCGGAGCCGCCGGCGATGATCAGCCTGGGGCGATGCTCGCGGGCCAGGCGCCCGACCTCGTCCATGTCGATAAGGGCGTCGTCGGCCCGCACGCCGTACTGCACCGCCCGGAACCACTTGCCGGAGATGTTGGGCCGGGCGCCGTGGGTGAGGTGCCCGCCGGCCGCCAGCGACATCCCTAGGATGACCTCGTCCGGCGCCGTCAGGGCGAGCAACACCGCCTCGTTGGCCTGGGCGCCGGCATGGGGCTGGACGTTGGCAAAGGCGCAACCGAAGAGGCGCTTGGCGCGCTCGATGGCCAGCCGCTCGACCACGTCGACGTGCTCGCAGCCGCCGTAGTAACGCCGTCCGGGATAGCCCTCGGCATACTTGTTGGTCATCACGCAGCCCTGGGCGAACAGCACCGCGGGACTGACGATGTTCTCCGAGGCGATGAGCTCGATCTGCTGGCGTTGGCGCTCGATCTCGGCGCGAATGGCGGCGTAGACCTCGGGGTCGGCGCCGGCCAGTCCGGCGCCGAGCTCGGGCGCCGGCGCGCCCAGATCGTCAAGTCGAGGGGAAACGGACATCGTCATTTTCGGGAGGCTCCGGCTCAGGATAGCTTGGCCACACGGCGGTCGTGGCGACCGCCCTGGTATTGGGTGGTGAGGAATATCTTGACGCAGTCTTTGGCGACCTCTTCGCCGATGACGCGCGCGCCCAGGGCGATCACGTTGGCGTCGTTGTGCTGGCGGCTGAGGCGCGCCGTCACGGTGTCATGGCACAGCGCCGCGCGGACCCCGGGATGGCGGTTGGCGGCGATGCTGACGCCGATCCCGGTACCGCAGATGATGATGCCCCGGCTCGCCTGACCCTCGCCCAGGGCGTGGGCGACGGCGTTGCCGTAATCGGGGTAATCGACCGATTCCGGGCCGTCGGTGCCGAGGTCCACCAACTCGAACCCGAGCGCCTCGACCTCGCGGCCGAGCAGCTTCTTGAGCTCGTACCCGGCGTGGTCCGAGGCGATGGCGATGGTTTCCTTGGACATCCGATCGAGCCGCGCGAGAGGGCCGGGAAGCGATCCCGTCTAATACCATATGTCGCTAGTGGCTGCCAGCCTCACACTAGGGGTCGAGCCCCTAATTCCCTCGTTTTGGCCACTTTGCCCCGCCGAAGTCGATCGACGAGAGCGCGCAACAGCGATCAAAGTAACGGGCACGAACGCCCGCTCCGTTGCAAGCAAAGCGAGATAGATCGAATAATCGCCTGGCGACACCTGGGACCACGGATGACTTACGTCGGTGAAATACTTGCCCTATCAGGTAATACTTGTATGATCACCGCCCCGTGAACTAAAATACCAAATAAGAATTAGGAAAATGGCGTGAAGGCTACGTGGCGATGACAGACGAGACCGAAGCAAAGGTTTTCCGCGAGGAACTGCTGCGCATGGCGGCGGAGATCGTCTCGGCCTACGTCAGCCACAACGCGGTCTCCAGCGACCAGCTCCCGAGCGTGATCAAGGCCGTCCACTCCTCGCTCGTGGGCCTGGGCGAAGGCGGCCTCGCGCTGAGCCAGCCGGCGCCCAAGCCGGCGGTGCCGGTGCGCCGCTCGGTGACGCCCGACTACCTGATCTGCCTCGAGGACGGCAAGAAGCTGAAGATGCTCAAGCGCCACCTGCGCTCGACCTACAAAATGACCCCCGACGAGTACCGCGCCAAATGGGGGCTTCCGGCCACCTATCCCATGGTGGCGCCGAACTACGCCGCGCAGCGCTCGGCCTTCGCCAAGAAGATCGGCCTCGGGCGCAAGGGCCGGCGCGGCCGCGCCGGCTAGAGCATTTCAAGATTTGGTAGAGCCATATCCGGCGTGTCTGATGAAGTTGT
>CBDUZE010000065.1:0-20780 GCA_965371625.1 uncultured Alphaproteobacteria bacterium | reverse complement strand
GGGCCCGGAGCGCCGGGATCAGGAGCTCCCGCCAACCGACGATGGCGCCCTTCCCTACCTGCTGTCCGCCCAGCGTCCAGAAGGTGGCGCAGGCCGCGCGGCGCTCGGCGGTGGCGCGCTCGCAAAGCCGCATGAGGTCCGAGAAGTTCCTGAGCCCGAGGCCGTCGACGAGCTGCTGGCGTGAGAATTCGCCCTTGGCGCCGGGGCGCTGGGGAAAGAAGGGACGACGCAGCGCGATCTCGTCGGGCCGCGCCGCGACCTCGAAGAAGCGCGACCACCTGCCCCGCCCCAGTCTGGGCAGCAGCTCGAGGAAGCTGGCAACGCCGGCGCGCCGCGCGTAAGCCTCTGAGAGGCCGATGGGGAAGTCGACGCCGAGGAACACGGTCCCCGAGGGCCCGGCCTGGCGGGCCAGCCGCTCGAGCAACGTGGGCGGCGGCCCCGCGGGCTCGGGCGGCCGCGCCAGGTAGCGACCGGCCTTGCCGAGGCGGGCCAGCGCCAGCCACCGCTTGGCCGGATCGACGCTCCAGTCGGCGTGGGCGACGATCGCGGGCAGTCGGCTAAAGCTCATGGTCACGATTAGCTGATGCCGGCCGCTTCCCGCCGCGCCCCACCGCATCCCGCCCGGCCGCAGGCTCAGGCAAGCAGCTCGGCGAGGGCGCGCGCCACCACCTCGGTGGCGTCTCTGAGATCGCGCAGCCTGAGGTGTTCGTCGGCGCCGTGGGCGTTGGCCTCGTGGATGTCGCGGGGCCCGGCGCCGTAGATCACCACCGGGATGCCGGCGCTGGCGTAGTGGCGGGCGTCGGTATAGAGCGGCACGCCATGGCTCCGGATCTCGCAGCCCAGGACGGCGCCGCCGTGACGCGCCAAGAGCGCCGCCAGGCGCTCCGACCCGGGCAGCGGCGTGAGCGCCTCGGCCAGCAGCACCCGGCGCACCGTGGTCTCGATGCCCGCCGAGCCGGCGGTCGCGGCGGCGATGATTTCGCCGAGCTCGGCCTCGACCGCGCCCGCGTCCTCCTCGGGGATCAGGCGCCGATCGAGCCTCAACCTCACCCGGTCGGGCACCACGTTGGTGTTTATGCCGCCCTCGATCAGCCCCACCACCAGGGTCGGCGAGTCGATCCCCTCGACCGACGAGCGGATGGCGCCGTAGGAGCGGCGGTGCCGGTAAAGCTCCGACAGCACCCGGGTGGCCGCCTCGAGGGCGTCGGCGCCGGCGCCCGGGCTCGCCGCGTGGGCCTGGCGGCCGCGCACCTCCACCTCGAGGTGCAGGCAGCCGTTGTGGGCGGTGACGACGCCGTAGCCGAAGCCGGCGCAGATCGCGAAATCGGGTTTGCTCAGGCCCTTTTCCAGGATCGCCTTGGGGCCGAGCGCGCCGCCCGATTCCTCGTCGTGGGTGAAGTGGAGCTCGACGCTGCCGGCCAGGGTCGCCTTGGCCCGCTCAAGCGCCAGCAGCGCGAAGGCGTAGGTGGCGAAGTCGGACTTGGAGACCGCCACCCCGCGGCCGTACATCTCGCCGTCGCGCACCTCGGCGCCGTAGGGGTCGACGGTCCAGCCCTGCCCCGGGGGCACCACGTCTCCGTGGGCGTTCAGGGCGACCACCGGACCCGCGCCGAAGCGCCGCCGGACGATCAGGTTGGTGGTCGAGACCAGCCCGTTCTCGCGGGCCTCGGCTGGCGCCACGGCATGGCGTTCGACGGCAAAGCCCAGGCCTTCCAGAAGCTCCGCCGCGCGCTCGGCATGGGGCGCGCAATCGCCGGGCGGATTGTCGCTCGCAACCTTGACGAGCTCGCCAAGGAACTCGACCTGGGCGCCGTGGCCGGCGTCGACGGCCTCGCCGATGGCGCCGTAGAGCCCGTGGTTCATGGCCGCGAAGCGGCTCCCGCGGGCACCCGCGAGCGCGATGAGGCGAGGCTCATGTCTCGACCATCTCGTCGAGGCGGAAATAGGCGATCTTCCCGATCTCGTCGAGGGCGCGGGCGAACTCGGCCTCGCGATCGTTTTCGAGCCGTTCCTCGAAGGCGCGCAGGATCGCCGTCCGGCTGCTGTTCCTGACCGCCAGGATGAAGGGAAATCCGAACCTGTCCCGGTAGGCCCGGTTCAGCCGGTGGAAGCGCTCGAACTCCTCCGGCGAGCACTGGTCGAGGCCCGCCGAGGCCTGCTCGTCGCGCGAGTCCTGGGTCAGCGCCGCGATACCGGCCGCATCGGCGAGGTCCGGATGGGCGCGGATGAGCGCCAGCTGGGCGTGAAGACCGGCCATGCTCACGGCCTCCACCATCGCCCCGTGAAGCGCCGCCAGGGTGGCGAAGGGCCGCGCCGCGTAGGTGCGCTCCACGACCCAGGGCGAGCGCTCGAACACCTTGCCGAAGGCGGCGACAAAGCGCTCGCGGTCCATGCCGCGAATCTCGTCGATCGTAATCCGGGCCGCCGGGGGCGTCACCTCTTGCCCCTCCCCTTACCCTGCGCCTTGCGTTTGGTGGGGTACGGGTGATGCGTGATCCAATGCCGCGCGATGTCGACCCGCCGGGCGATCCACACCCGGTCGTGGCCCTGCACGTAGTCGAGAAAGCGCTCGAGCGCCGCGGCCCGGCCCGGCCGGCCGGCGAGCCGGCAATGGAGGCCGAGCGACATCATCTTGGGCGCCCGCTCGCCCTCGGCGTAGAGGACGTCGAAGCTGTCCTTCAAATAATCGAAGAACTGGGACCCCGAGTTGAAGCCCTGGGCGGTGGCGAAGCGCATGTCGTTGGCGTCGAGCGTATAGGGCACCACGAGCCACGGCCGGCCCGCGACGCTGAGCCAGTAGGGCAGCTCGTCGGCGTAGGAATCGGCGTCGTAGAGGCAGCCGCTCTCCTCCACCACGAGGCGCCGGGTATTGGCGCTGACCCTGCCGGTGTACCAGCCGGCGGGGGCGCTGCCGGTGAGCCGCGCGATGCTCTTCACCGCCAGGCGCACGTGCTCGCGCTCGGTGGCCTCGTCGACGAACTGGTAGTCGATCCAGCGCCAGCCGTGGCTCGCCACCTCGTGGCCGTCCTCGACCATCGCCGCGGCGGCCTCCGGGTTGCGCTCCAGCGCCATCGCCACCGCGAACACGGTCACCGGGATGGCGCGCGCGGCGAAGATGCGCGAGAGGCGCCAGAACCCGGCCCGGCTGCCGTACTCGAAGAGCGATTCCATGCTCATGTTGCGCATGCCGTGAAGCGGCCGGGCGCCGACCATCTCGGAGAGGAACGATTCCGAGGCGCGGTCGCCGTGGAGGATGTTGTTCTCCCCGCCTTCCTCGTAGTTGACGACGATCTGCAAGGCGAGGCGGGCATCGCCGGGCCACTTGGGGTCGGGCGGTCGGGCGCCGTAGCCCCGCATGTCGCGGGGATAGCCGGCCCTGGCCGTGGCGCGCCTAGTCAAGCTTCGCTCCCTGGCGCACCCAGAGGCCGAGCAAGGCGCGCTCCTCCGGCGTCATGCCGCTCTCATCGTCGAGCGGCATGGTCTTCGAGACCACCGCGCGAGCGTAGATGCGCGGCGCCCGCCGGCGAATCTGCTCGGGCGAGTCGAAGACCACCCCTTGCGGCGCGGTGTCGAAGGATTCATGGCTCGGGCGCGCCGAATGACAGGCGATGCAGCGGAAGCGGATGACCGTTTCGACCTCGCTGAAGACGACCGGTTCCAGGTCCTCGAGCGCCTCGGCCGAGTCGGTCGCCTCGAGCCTGGGCGCCGCCGCCACGACCAGCGCCACCATGCCCGCCACCGCCGCTCCCAAGTACCAGCGGCCGCGGCGCTCGGCGCCCTCGTTGCGCAGGTTGAAGTAATGGCGCACTGCGGCCCCGATCAGGAACAGCGCGGTCAGGATCAGCCAGCCATAGCCATGCCCGTAGGTGCCGGGGTAGTGGTTGCTCAGCATGATGAACACCACCGGCAGGGTCATGTAGTTGTTGTGCACCGAGCGCTGCTTGGCGCTGGCGCCGAAGGCCGGGTCCGGCGTCCTGCCCTCTTGGCGCGCCGCCACCAGCTCGCGCTGGGCCGGGATGATCCGCATCCAGACGTTGCCGACCATCAGGGTGCCGAGCATGGCGCCGACGTGAATGTAGGCGGCGCGCCCACTCAGGAGCTCGCCGAGCCCGTAAGCGACCGCCACCGCGAGCCCGAACGAGATCGCGGCGGCCGGCACCACGGCGCGGCCCAAGGGCGAGCGCCACAACAGGTCGTAGACCAGCCACGACAGCGCCAGGGTGGCGAGCCCTAGGGCCACCGCGGCGCCCGGCCCGAGATCTGAGACCGCCGGGTCGACCATGTAGATCTCGGCGCCCAGGTAATAGATCAGCACCAGCAGCAAGAGGCCGGTGATCCAGGTGAAGGCTGCCTCCCACTTGAACCAGTGCAGGGTCCGCGGCATCTCCTCGGGCGCCACCAGGATCTTCTCGACCTGATAGAAGCCGCCGCTGTGCACCATCCACAGCTCGCCCTCGACACCGGCCTTGGGCGTCTCGGGCGGCGTGATGTGGGCGTCGAGCCACATGAAGAAGAACGACGAGCCGATCCAGGCGATGGCGGTGATCAAATGGGTCCAGCGCAGTGCCAGGTTCAACCAGTCGCCGAGATGGGGATCCATGACGAGGCTTCCTTGGCCCTGCCTATTGCGGCTTTTGGATCACTCGCTCCTCGCCGGGCGCGACTGCCGCACGGTGCCGTGGCGACGATAGCGGGCGCCCGCGAAGACCTCGGCGAAATCGACCGAATGGTTGGCCTCGTCGAGATCGAGACGGTCCTCGCAAGCGCCGAGATGGTCGTCCATGAGGGCGCAGGCCGTCGACGCATCGCCCGCCTCGAGGGCGCTGAGGAGCGCGAGGTGCTCGTCGATGGAACAGGCCGAGGCGCCCGGCGACTCGTAGAGAGCGATGATCAGCGAGGTGCGCGAGACCAGTTCCGTGAGGAAATCGACCGCCACCGCGTTGCCCGCGAGCTCCGCCAGGCGGACGTGGAACTCGCCCGAGAGCCGGATCCAGCCGCGCCGATCGCCGTGCTCGTACGCGTCGCGCTCCTCGGCGACCAGGGCGCGAAGAGCGCCCAGGTCGGGCGGCGTCAGACGGCCCGTCAGGCGCCGCACCACGCTGGCCTCGAGCAGCCGCCGGGTCTCGAACACGTCGCGCGCCTCGTCCCTCGAGGGGCTGGCTACCACGGCGCCCCGGTTGGGCCGCAAGCGCACGATCTTTTCGTGCGCGAGCCGGAACAAGGCCTTGCGCACCACCGTGCGGCTGACGCCGAAGGCCTCGCCGAGCGCGTCCTCGGTAAGCTTGGTGCCGGGAGGCAGACGATGATCGACGATGGCCTCGCAGAGCTCGGCGTAGACCGCCTCGCCGCCGGTGTCCCGCCGCTGCTTGCGGGGTGGCGCGGCCGGCTCGGCGCGCGCGGCTATCTGTTTGCTCATGATCGTCAGCCCGCGATCATTGTACACGCAAGGTTGGAGCGCCTGTATACAATTTTCTCGACTGCAAGACCCTTAAAGCCCTAACCTCAAGAGCCAAGGTTGGAGCCTGTATCGGCGGAATCGATGAATGAACCGCAACATTCAGGCACTCATATCGTGCACAAAGAGCCCACAAGACTGTATACGTTACATTGTGGACAAGGCTTCGGTTTGGCTCCACAATCGCCAGCCCACCTTATAGGCTGATCCATACATGGGGCGGCTTACGACACACGTGCTGGACACCGCCCAGGGTCGGCCCGGGGCCGGGATGCGCATCGACCTCTTTGCCCTGGCCGAGCGGCGGCGCCACCTCAAGTCCGTCGAGACCAACAGCGACGGGCGCTGCGACGAGCCGCTCCTGGAGGGCGAGCAGCTGGCCGCCGGCGCCTACGAGCTGGTGTTCCACGCCGCCGACTACTTCTCACGCCAGGGGCTGGCCCTCGCCGACCCGCCGTTCCTGGATGAGATCGTGATCCGCTTCGGCGTCGCCGAGGCCGACGGGCACTACCACGTGCCGTTGCTGGTCTCGCCGTGGAGCTACACCACCTACCGGGGAAGCTGAGGGCCGGGATGGCGGCGCCAAAGCCCAAGCCGGCACAAGATGCGGGCGCGGTGCGCTTTGTCCTCGGCGGCGAGGTCCGCGAGCTCGAGGGCGTGGACCCCAACCTCACGGTGCTCCGCTACCTGCGCGAGGTCGAGCGCCGCACCGGCACCAAGGAGGGTTGCGCCGAGGGCGATTGCGGCGCCTGTACGGTGGTGCTGGGCGAGCTCGAGGGTGACGTCGTGCGCTACCGGGCCGTCAACAGCTGCATCCAGTTCGTGCCGGTGCTCGACGGCAAGCAGCTCATCACGGTCGAGGACCTCCAGGGCCCCGACGGCACCCTCCACCCGGTCCAAGCGGCTCTGGTCGAGTGTCATGGCTCGCAATGCGGCTTCTGCACCCCGGGCATCGTCATGTCGCTGTTCGCGCTGCTGCGCTCGGCGGCCCAGCCCTCGCCGCAGGCCATCGACGACGCCCTCGCCGGCAACCTCTGCCGTTGCACCGGCTATCGCCCCATCGTCGAGGCCGCGCGGCGCATGTACGAGGGCGGCCGCGACGACCGTTTCAGCGCCGCCGAGGCGCGAGTTGCGCGGCTGCTGCGCGCGCTCCGCCGGCGCGACACCTTCGCCTTCGCCGCCCGCGGCCGGCGCTATCTCGCGCCCCGGACCGTGGACGCGCTGGCCCGGCTGTTGCGCCGCCATCCCCAGGCCCGGCTGCTGGCGGGCGGCACCGACGTCGGGCTCTGGGTCACCAAGGAGCACCGCGACCTCGACACCCTGATCTATACCGGCGAGGTCAAGGAGCTCAGAAAGCTGCGGCTCGGCCGCGAACGCATCGAGATCGGAGCGGCGGTGCCCTACCGCGAGGCCATGGGCGTGCTCGCCGCCCGTTTCCCGCCCTTCGGCGAGCTCCTGCGCCGCTTCGCCTGCGTGCAGATTCGCAACGTTGGCACGCTCGGCGGCAACATCGCCAACGCCTCGCCCATCGGCGATACCATGCCGGCGCTGATCGCGCTCGGCAGCTCGGTGGTTCTGCGCCGCGGGGCGAAGCGCCGCGAGCTCGCCCTCGAGGACTTCTTCACCGGCTACCGCGAGACCGCGCTCGGAGCCGGCGAGTTCATCGAGCGCATCGACATCCCCCTCGAGCGGCCCGAGCGCCGCTTCGCCGTCTACAAGATATCCAAGCGTTTCGACCAGGACATCTCGGGCGTTCTCGGCGCCTTCAGCGCCCGATTGGGGCGCGGCCGGGCGCGCCAGGTTCGGATCTGCTTCGGCGGCATGGCGGCGACGCCCAAACGGGCCCGCGGCGCCGAGCGGGCGCTCGAGGGCTCGGACTGGAGCGCCGCCGCCATCGAGGTCGCGGCCCAGGCGCTGGAAGCGGATTTCGCGCCCATTAGCGACATGCGCGCGAGCGCCGACTACCGTATGCTGGTGGCCAAGAATCTGTTGGGCAAGTTCTGGATGGAGACCACCGGAAGCGTGGCCGACGTCAACACGGCGCTTTACGGGAGACCGGCGTGAGCCCGAGGACAGCGCGCGCGCGGGCGATCACCGGCGGCGTCCACAGCGCCGTGGCCCACGACAGCGCCCGCAAGCACGTCACCGGCGAGGCCGTCTACGTCGACGACATCCCCGAGCCGCCGGGCCTTCTCTATGCCGCCTTCGGGCTCAGCGAGCGGGCCCACGCCCGCGTGCTCTCGCTCGACCTCGGCCCGGTCGAGGCCTCGCCCGGGGTGGTGGCGGTGATGGCGGCGGCCGACGTGCCGGGGCTCAACGACGTCGGGCCGGTGATCGCCGACGATCCCATCTTCGCCGAAGGCTTGGTCGAGTACGCCGGCCAGTCGCTCTTCGCGGTCGCCGCCGAGAGCGTCGAGGAGGCGCGCCGCGCCGCGCGCCGCGCGCTGGTCGAGTACCACGACCTCGAGGCGATTCTCACCGTCGACGCGGCGCTCCAGAGGCAATCGCAGGTGGCGCCCAGCTACACCCTGCGACGTGGCGCGGCACGGGCGGCCATCGCGGCGGCGCCGCATCGCCTCAAACGGCGCCTGGTCACCGGCGGTCAGGACCACTTCTACCTCGAGGGCCAGGTCGCGCTGGCGATCCCCGGCGAGGACGGCGACATGGTGGTCCACAGCTCGACCCAGCACCCCACCGAGGTGCAGCGCGCCGTCGCCCACGCCTTGGGCCGCCGCGACAACGCGGTCACGGTCGAGGTGCGGCGCATGGGCGGCGGCTTCGGCGGCAAGGAGAGCCAGGCCGCCATCTTCGCCGTCATCGCGGCGCTGCTCGCCGACCGCACCGGCCGTGCGGTGAAGGCCCGGGCCGACCGCGACGACGACATGATCATGACCGGCAAGCGCCACGACTTCGTCATCGACTACGAGGTCGGCTTTGACGCCGCCGGACGCATCCTCGGCATCGAGTTCGAGCTCGGGGCGCGCTGCGGCATGTCGGCCGATCTCTCGGTCGCGGTGTGCGAGCGCGCCATGTTCCACTGCGACAACGCCTATTACCTGCCCAACGCCACCATCGTCTCGCACCGCTGCAAGACCAACACCGTCTCCAACACTGCCTTTCGCGGCTTCGGCGGACCCCAGGGCATGATGGGCATCGAGGACGCGGTGGACGAGATCGCCCGCTATTTGGAGCGCGACCCCTTGGAGGTTCGTCGCGCCAACCTCTACGGCGGCCGCGGACGCAACGTCACGCCCTATCACATGAAGGTCGAGGACAACATCCTGCCCAAGCTCCTGGACGAGCTCGAGGCGAGCTCGGACTACGCCGCGCGGCGCCGCGCCGGGCGCGCCTTCAACGCCTCGAGTCCGGTGCTGAAGAAGGGCCTCGCCCTGACGCCGGTCAAGTTCGGTATCGCCTTCACCACCGCGACCATGAACCAGGGCGCGGCCCTGGTGCACGTCTATACCGACGGCAGCGTGCATCTCAATCACGGTGGCACCGAGATGGGCCAGGGTCTCTTCGTCAAGGTCGCCCAGATCGTCGCCGAGGTCTTCCAGATCGACCTCGACCGCATCAAGGTCACCGCCACCAACACCGGCAAGGTGCCCAACACCTCGCCCACCGCGGCCTCGTCGGGCACCGACATCAACGGCTCGGCCGCGGCCATCGCCGCCACCAAGATCCGCGACCGGCTCGCCGCCTTCGCCGCCGCGCGCTATGGCGTGGCGCGCAACGCCGTGGTCTTCCGCGCCGGCCGCGTGCATGTCGGAAAGAAGAGCTTCGAGTTCGCCGACCTGGTGCGGCAAGGCTATCGGGCGCGGGTGCCGCTGTCGGCGACCGGCTTCTTCCGCACGCCGAAGATCGACTTCGACGTCGCCACCGGGCGCGGCCGCCCCTTCCGCTACTTCGCGTACGGCGCCGCCGTCGCCGAGGTGGTGATCGATACCCTCACCGGCGAGAACCGGGTGACGCGGGTCGACATCCTCCACGACGCCGGCAAATCGCTCAACCCGGCCATCGACATCGGCCAGGTCGAGGGCGGCTTCATTCAGGGCATGGGCTGGCTTACCATGGAGGAGCTCTGTTGGGACGCGGACGGAAGGCTGATGACCCACGCGCCATCGACCTACAAGATCCCGGTGACCAGCGACCTGCCGGCGGACTTCCGCGTGCGGCTCCTGGAATGGGGGCGCAACCGCGAGGACGTGGCCTACCGCTCGAAGGCGGTGGGCGAGCCGCCGCTGATGCTGGCGCTCTCGGTGTTCCACGCCATCAAGGACGCCATCGCCAGCGTCTGCGATTACCAGTTGAGCCCGCGCCTCGACGCCCCGGCGACGCCCGAGCGCGTCTTGATGTGCATCGAGGCGCTCAGGGCACGACAGGGAGGGCGCGTGAGCGCGCCGCTGGCCGCCGAATGAGCGGCTGGGTCGGCTGGCTCGGGGAGCGCACGGCGAGCGGCGTCGACTGCGTCCTCGTCACCGTCGCCCACGTCGACGGCTCGGCCCCGCGCGAGGCCGGAACCCGCATGGTGGTCACGGCGGAAGATGCCTTCGGCACCATCGGCGGCGGCCACCTCGAGTACAAGGCCACCGAGATGGCGCGGGCCTTGCTCGCCGAGCCGGAGGCCGCGCCCCGCCTCCACCGCTTCCCGCTGGGGCCGGAGCTGGGCCAATGCTGCGGCGGCAGCACCACCGTGCTGTTGGAGCCGGTGGCGGCGCGGGAGGCCGAGAGCGCCTGGCTCGAGGCCCTGACGCGCCTCGCCGAGCACGGCAGCGCCGCGGTGCTGGTGAGCGCCACCGACCGGGTTGAGCGCATGGTGGTGAGCGCCGACGGCGTCGTCGGCGAGATCGGCAGGCCTGAGCTCGAGGCCGAGGTCGGCGCCTTGGCGCGCGAGCTCCTGGGCGGCGCCGAGGCCGCGCGCCTGGTCGAGTTGGGCGACGCCGACGAGCCCTTGAAGCTGCTGCTGGCACCCCTCGCGCTTCCCGACCTCGAGCTCGTGGTCTTCGGTGCCGGCCACGTCGGCCGCGTGCTGGTGGCGACGTTGGCGGCGCTGCCCTGCCGCATCGCCTGGTTCGACAGCCGCGACGGCGTGTTCCCCGAGGACCTGCCGGCAAACGTGCGGGCCGAGCTGAGCGACGACCACGAGGGCGACGTCGACGAGGCCGCCGCGGGCAGCTACTACCTGGTCATGACCCACAGCCATAGCCTCGACCTCAAGATCACCGAACGCATCCTGAGGCGGGGCGACTTCCGCTACTTCGGGCTGATCGGCTCGCGCTCCAAGCGGGCGCGTTTCGAGCGTCGCCTGCGCCAGCGCGGGATTGGGCCCGAACGCTTAAGTCGCATGACCTGCCCCATCGGCATCGACGGGGTGAGCGGCAAGCATCCGGCCGAGATCGCCATCGCCACCGCGGCGCAGATTCTGACCGAGCGCGCCCGCCACCAGGTCGAGGAGGCCGCCGCGACGGGCGCCACGACGGGCGGCGCAACGGCCCTGGCTTAGGCGCCGGAACCAGGGCTCCAGGCGAGGCAGCGCGAAGATGGATGGCGACCAGCAGCGCTTCATGAAACGTGCGATCGAGGTCTCGGCCGAGAAGATGCGCGCCCTCGAGGGCGGGCCGTTCGGCGCCGTGATCGTCAAGGACGGCCGCATCGTCGCCGAAGGCAACAACCAGGTGACCTCCTCGAACGACCCCACCGCCCACGCCGAGGTGGTGGCGATCCGCGGCGCCTGTGACGCGCTCGGGGGCTTCAGTCTCGAGGGCTGCGAGATCTACACCAGCTGCGAGCCCTGCCCGATGTGCCTCGCCGCCATCTACTGGGCCCGCCTCGACCGCATGTACTACGCCAATACCCGCAGCGATGCGGCGGCGATAGGCTTCGACGACGACCGCCTTTTCCGCGAGATCGCCAAGCCCATGGCGGAGCAGGATCTCCCGACCGTCCGACTTCTGGGCGCGGACGCGCTCGCCGTCTTCGAGGAGTGGGAGACGATGCCGGACAAGGTGCCCTACTGAGGGCGAGATGAAGAGGGTCCCGAGCGATGGCTGAGCCAGTGACCGACGCCGCCGCCGCCGTGGACGGCGCGCCGCCGCTCTTGGAGCTCAAGGGCATCACCAAGCAGTATCCGGGGACGCTGGCCAACGACCGGGTCGATCTCCGCATCATGCCCGGCGAGGTCCACGCGCTGCTTGGCGAGAACGGTGCCGGCAAGAGCACGCTGGTGAAGATCATCTACGGCGTGGTGCAGGCCGACGCCGGCGAGTTCTATTGGCTGGGGGGGCGCCAACAGATCAACAATCCGGCCCAGGCGCGGCGCCTCGGCATCGGCATGGTGTTTCAGCACTTCAACCTGTTCGAGACCCTGACGGTGGCCGAGAACATCGCCCTTTGCATCGACGACGGCGCCGACCTCGGTGCGCTCGAGGGGCGGGTCGAGACCATCTCCGCGCGCTACGGGCTCCCCATCGACCCGCGGCGCCACGTCCATTCCTTGTCGGTGAGCGAGCGCCAGCGCGTCGAGATCATCCGCTGCCTGTTGCAGAACCCCAAGCTCCTGATCATGGACGAGCCGACCTCGGTGCTGACACCGCAGGAGGTCGACAAGCTGTTCGAGACGCTGACCCGGCTCGCCCGCGAGGGCTGCTCGATCCTCTACATCAGTCACAAGCTGCAGGAGATCATCGCCCTTTGCCAGTCGGCGACGGTGCTGAGGGGCGGTCGGGTCACGGCCGACTGCGACCCCCGCCACGAGACGCCGAAGAGCCTCGCCGAGATGATGATCGGAGCCGAACTCCCGGTGTGTAGCCATAGCGACGCGGCGGCGGACGGCGAGCTCTGCCTCGAGGTCGACGGCCTCAGTCTCGCCAGCGACGATCCCTTCGGCACCGATCTCATCGAGATCCACCTCGGCGTCCGCTCAGGCGAGATCGTCGGCATCGCCGGCGTCGCCGGCAACGGCCAGAGCGAGCTGCTGGCGGCGCTGAGCGGCGAGCGCCGGGCGCCCCACGCCGCCGACATCCGCATCGCCGGCGTCTCGGCGGGGCATCTGGGGCCGGGGCCGCGCCGCGTCCAAGGCCTCGCCTTCGTGCCCGAGGAGCGCCTGGGGACGGGCGCGGTGGCCGAGATGAGCATGGCCGACAACGCGCTGCTGACGGGCTACCACAACGACCTGGTGCGCCGCGGCTTCCTGCGCTTCGAGCGCATCACCGAATACGCCGAGAAGGTGGTCGCGGACTTCAACGTGGTGTGCGCCGGAATCGGCGCCGAGGCGCGCAGCCTCTCGGGCGGCAACCTGCAGAAGTTCATCATCGGCCGCGAGATGCTGCTGGCCCCCAAGCTGCTGCTCCTGGCCCACCCCACCTGGGGCGTCGACGTGGGCGCGGCGACGGCGGTACGCCAAGCGATCATCGAGCTGCGCAACCTGGGCGCGGCGGTGCTGGTGGTGTCGGAGGACCTGGAGGAGCTGTTCGAGATCAGCGACCGCATCGCCGTGATCTCGAACGGCCGCCTCTCGCGCACCACCCGCACCCGCGACACCGACGTCGAGGAGGTGGGGCGCTGGATGGCCGGCATGTTCGGGGACGACGAGAGCGCGAGGCCCGAGCATGCGGCTTAGGCTGGAGCCCCGAATCGCGCCCTCGGTGGCGTTGCGTTACGGCTCGCCGGTGATCGCGCTGGCCCTGACCATGGTGCTGGGCTCGATCCTGTTCGCGGCCCTCGGGCGCGACCCCTTGGAGGCGCTCTACACCTTCTTCGTGCGCCCGGTGTCGACGCTCTACGGCCTTTCCGAGCTCGCCATCAAAGCGGCGCCGCTGCTGCTCTGCGCCGTCGGCCTGGCGGTGGGCTTCCGCGGCAACGTCTGGAACATCGGCGCCGAGGGCCAGCTCACGATGGGCGCCATCTTCGGCGGCGGCGTGGCGCTCGCCTTCTATGGCAACGAGGGCCCCTGGCTGCTGCCCCTGATGATCGTGGCGGGGGGCATCGGCGGCATGCTGTATGGCGCCATCCCGGCTTTCCTCAAAACCCGCTTCAACGCCAACGAGATCCTCACCAGCCTGATGCTGACCTACGTCGCGATCCAGGTGCTGGGCTACCTGGTGCACGGGCCGTGGCGCGATCCCGAGGGCTACAACTTCCCCGAGACCCGGCTCTTCGGCGACGACGCGCTGCTGCCGATCCTGATCGAGGGCACGCGCCTTCACGGCGGCGTGGTGCTGGCGCTGATCGCCACCGTGGGGTGCTGGATCCTGGTCAGCCGCACCTTCGCCGGCTTCCAGCTCCGGGTCGTGGGGCAGGCGATCGAGGCCGCCAACTACGCCGGCTTCAGCCGCAATCGGGTGATCTGGATCAGCTTCCTGGTGAGCGGCGGCCTCGCCGGCCTGGCCGGGCTGGGCGAGGTCGCGGGGCCCATCGGCCAGCTCAACCCGACGATCTCGCCGGGCTACGGCTTCGCCGCCATCATCGTCGCCTTCCTGGGCCGCCTCCACCCGTTGGGCGTGCTGCTGGCGAGCCTGTTGATGGCCCTGATGTACCTGGGCGGGGAGTCGCTGCAGATGAACCTCAACCTGCCCTTGGCGATCACCGGCGTGTTCCAGGGGCTGTTGCTGTTCCTGGTGCTGGCCTCGGACGTCTTCATCCGCTACCGCCTGATCTGGCGCTCCGAGCTCCGGAGCCCGGCCGCCTGATGCCCGAGCTCGACACCCTCACCGCGATCCTGGTCGCCACCGTGCGCGCCGGCACGCCGCTGGTGTTCGCGGCGCTCGGCGAGCTGGTGACCGAGAAGTCGGGCGTCCTCAACCTCGGCATCGAGGGCATGATGCTGATCGGGGCGGTCGCCGGCTTCAGCGCCACGGTGCTGACCGGGAGCCCGGCCCTGGGCGTCGTGGCCGCGATCGTCGCCGCGATGGCGATCTCGGCCGTATTCGGCTTCCTGACGCTCACCCTGATGGCCAACCAGGTCGCCACCGGCCTGGCGCTGACCATCTTCGGCATCGGCCTCAGCGCCTTCGTCGGCCTGGCCTACATCGGCAACCCGATCCAGGGCATACAGCAGTTGGCCATTCCGGGGCTCGGCGAGATCCCCGTCATCGGCCCGCTCTTGTTCGGCCAGGACCCGCTGGTCTACCTCTCGCTGGTGATGCTGGCCCTGGTCACCTGGTTCCTTTACCGCTCGCGCCCGGGCCTGGTCTTGAGGGCGGTCGGCGAATCCCACGACGCCGCCCACGCCATCGGCTACTCGGTGCTCGGGATCCGTTATCTGGCGGTGATGTTCGGGGGCGGCATGGCCGGCCTCGGGGGCGCCTATCTGTCGCTCGTCTACACCCCGCAGTGGGCCGAGAACATGACCGCGGGTCGCGGCTGGATCGCGCTCGCCCTGGTGGTCTTCGCCACCTGGCGCCCGGCGCGCGTGCTCCTCGGCGCCTATCTCTTCGGCGGCATCACCATCATGGGGTTGCACATTCAGGCCGCCGGCTTCGAGTTTTCGTCCCACTTGCTCGCCACCCTGCCCTATCTTGCCACCGTGCTGGTGCTGGTGCTGATCTCGCGCGACGCCACGCGCATCCGGCTCAACGCGCCGGCCTCGCTGGGCAAGTCGTTCCATGCCAGCGGCTAAGGCGGGCTGTCCGGGAAGACCGATCCTTTGCTCAACTCTTGACCGAGAAACCACGGGAGGAGAAATCATGCGTGTATCGAGATTGATCGCCGGCCTGGGGCTGGCGCTGGCCACCGCGGCGGCCGCCGCGATCGGCGGCGGGTCCGCGCTCGCCGACGAGCCCCTCAAGGTGGGCTTCGTCTACGTCAGCCCGGTGGGCGACGCCGGCTGGACCTACCAGCACGACCTCGGGCGCAAGGAGCTCGAGGCGGCGCTGGGCGACAAGGTCAAGACCAGCTTCGTCGAGAGCGTGCCCGAGGGCGCCGACGCCGAGCGCGTGATCCGCGAGTTCGCGGCCAGCGGCCACCAGCTCATCTTCACCACCTCGTTCGGCTACATGAACCCCACCATCAAGGTGGCCAAGCAGTTCCCCAAGGTGATCTTCGAGCACGCCACCGGCTACAAGCGGGGCAAGAACGTCAGCACCTACCTGGCCCGCTTCTACGAGGCCCGTTATCTCACCGGCATCGTCGCCGGCAAGATGACCAAGTCGAACAAGATCGGCTACGTCGCGGCCTTCCCCATCCCTGAGGTGGTGCGCGGCATCAACGCCTTCACCATAGGCTTGCGAAGCGTCAACCCGGCGGCCCAGGTCAACGTGGTGTGGGTGAGCTCGTGGTACGACCCGGGCAAGGAGCGCGAGGCGGCCGAGACCCTGATCGCCCAAGGTGCCGACATCATCACCCAGCACACCGATTCGACGGCCCCGGTGCAGACCGCCGAGGACAAGGGCGTCTACGCCATCGGCTATCACTCCGACATGTCGAAGTACGGCCCCAAGGCCCATCTCACCGCCGCCACCCACCTCTGGGGCGGCTATTACACCAAGATCGCCAAGGCGGTGATGGCCGGCGAGTGGTCCTCGCAGTCGACCTGGGGCGGCATCGGCGACGGCATGATCGAGCTGGCGAAGTTCGGCCCAGCGGTGCCCGGCGAGGTCGCCACGATGGTCAGCGCCAAGGCCAAGGCCATCGGCGCCGGCGAGCTGCACCCCTTCCAGGGCCCGGTCAAGGATCAGGACGGCAAGGTCCAGGTGGCGGCGGGCTCGGTGATGTCGGACAAGGACATGCTGGGCTTCAACTGGTACGTCGAGGGGGTGGTGGGCAAGCTGCCCAAGTAGCGCCGGCCGCCGCTGAGGGGTCTCGCGCCGGCGGGGGCGCGGGACCTCGCTTGCCCTTTCCCCGGCCGCGAAGGCGAGAGTGCATGACCCAGCCCCAACCCGAGACCTACACCAAGGCCTTCCCGGTGTCGTGGGACCAGCTCCACCGCGATTCGAGGGCGCTGGCCTGGCGCCTCGCCGACAAGGGGCCGTGGCGGCGCATCGTCACCGTGACCCGGGGTGGCATGGTGCCGGCCTGCATCGTCGCCCGCGAGCTCGAGGTGCGCTACGTCGACACCGTCTGCGTGGTCTCCTACGACTGGCAGGACCAGGGCGAGATCAAGGTCCTGAAGGAGGTCTCGGACGACGGCCCCGACGTGCTCATCATCGACGACCTGGTCGACACCGGGCGGACCGCGAGCCGGGTCCGCGCGATGCTGCCCCGGGCGCACTACGCCACCGTCTACGCCAAGCCCGCCGGGCGCCCCCAGGTCGACACCTTCGTCACCGAGGTGAGCCAGGACACCTGGATCTACCTCCCCTGGGACACCGAGCTCCAGTTCGTCCAGCCCCTCGTCAAGGGCCCCGAGATCGAGTAGCGCGTCGCAGCGCAGGCGGTCGGTCAACGCTCGGTGCCGCGCAGCTCCGCGACGACGGCGCGCAAGCGCTCGGGCGTCACCCGCTGGGGCGCGAGCGCCTCGCTCACCGCGATCTCGATCCTCGCCCACAGCTTGCGCGGCGCCTTGAAGAACGGTTTGCCGCCTTCGAAGCTGAACAGGCTGCCCCACAGGCCTTTGAGCGCCATCGGGATCACCGGCACCGGGCGCTCTTCGAGGATGCGCGCGACGCCGCCGCGGAACTCGTTCATCTCGCCGTGACGGGTGATGCGCCCCTCGGGAAAGATGCACACGACCTCGCCCGCGTCGAGGTACGCGCGGATGCGGCGAAAGGCCTCCTCGTACATCTCCTCGTCCACCCGTCGCGGAGCGATGGGGATCGCGCCCGTGGTGCGGAAGATGAAGTTGAGCACCGGGATGCGAAAGATCTCCTGGTCCATCACGAAGCGGATCGGGCGGCGGATCGACCCGGCGATGATGGGAGCGTCGACATAGCTTACGTGATTGCACACCAGGAGCGCCGCGCCGTCGTCGGGGATGTTTTCGAAGCCCGAGCGCTTGACGCGGTAGATCGAGCTGATCAGCAGCCACACCAGGAAGCGCATCAGGAACTCGGGCACGAGGGCGTAGATGTAGGTCGCCGCCCCCACGTTGAGCGCCGCCATCAGCGCGAAGAGCTGCGGCACGGTAAGTCCCAGGCCCTTGAGAGCGGCGACCGCGAGCGCCGCCGCTGCGACCATGAAGAGTGCGTTGAGGATGTTGTTGGCGGCGATCACGCGTGAGCGGTATCGCGGTTCGGTGCGGTGCTGGATCAGGGCGTAGAGCGGCACGATGTAGAAGCCGCCGAAGACCCCGATCAGCAGCAGGTCGGCGATCACCCGCCAGGCCGCGGGCTCGGCGAGGAAGGCGGCGATGTCGCGGAGCGGCGCCCCGACCCAGGCGGGGTCGGCGGCGAAGTAGAGGTCGAAGCCGAACAGGCTCAAGCCGATCGAGCCGAAGGGGACGAGACCGATCTCGATCTTGCGCCCCGAGAGGCGCTCGCACAGCACCGAGCCCAAGCCGACGCCGACCGAGAAGGTGGCGAGCAGGAGGGTCACCACGCCCTCGTCACCGGCGAGCGTCAGCTTGGTGTAAATCGGGAACTGGGTGAGGTAGACCGCCCCCAGCATCCAGAACCAGGAGATGCCGAGGATCGACTGGAAGACGGCCCGCTCGCGCGCCGCAATGCGCACCATGAGAAGGGTCTGGCGCGCGATGTTCCAGTCGATCGTGAGGTCGGGCGCGGTGGCCGGCGCGAGCGGGATGAATCGGCTGGCGAGCCACCCCAGCAGCGCCACCGCGACGACCGCCGCGCCCGCCATGAGCAAGCCGTTCTGCTGCGCGATCAGGATGCCGCCCATGATGGTTCCGAGCAGGATGGCGACGAAAGTCCCCATCTCGACCAGCCCGTTGCCTCCGACCAGCTCTTCCTCGCGCAAGTGCTGGGGCAGGATCCCGTACTTCACGGGCCCGAAGAACGTCGACTGACAGCCCATGAGGAACAGCAGCGCCACCATCGCCCAGATCTGTCCCACCGCGAAGGCAAGCGCGGCGGCCGCCATGATGCCGATCTCCGCGAGCTTCACCGCCCGGATCAGGCGGGACTTCTCGAAGCGTTCGGCGATCTGCCCGGCGATGGCCGAGAACAGGAAGAAGGGCAGGATGAAGAGGCCGGCGCAAATGTTGATCAGAAGATCGGCGTTGGCCGCCGAATAGGCGATCAGGATGACCAGCGCGCTCTTGAACAGGTTGTCGTTGAAGGCGCCCGCGAACTGGGTCAGGAAGTAGGGCAGGAACCGCCGCTCCTTGAGCAGCTCGAACTGGTTGTGTTCAGCCATTGCTCGCGATCGCTGCCTCCTTGGCCGGCCCCGCAAGGTTTTTACCACCCGCGGTGTCGCGCTTCGAGCCCCAGGGGAGCCACGGCCACGAGGCCGGCTGCGACGCCCGCATCCGCGGTCCTCGAACACCGAGCTCAAGTTCGTGATGCCCCAAGTTCGTGATGCCCATCGTCGAGGGAGCGGAGATCGAGTAGGGGGCGGAGGCAGGCGGGCGTCCGCGGTGTGCTCGTTGGTCAGAAAGCCTTTTCGAGGCTCGCCTGTTTCAATATCTCATTGGCTGTATGGCGCGAGCGGATTTTTGTCGGCACCGAGAAACGGCGATTGGTATGGGGGCTCTGCCAGATTTCGTGGTCGCCCCGACCCTGGCGCACGAAGTCGCAGCCCCCGTTTTTGAGCGTCCTCTTCAGGTCAGGGGCGAAGTCGGCCATTCTAGGTACGTAACCGAACCTTCGATACTTGTTCCGACATGACGAAAAGCGGCACCTCGACCGACCGATCAGTGTCCGCCAATTGCTCGTTCTCCTCCAGTAGCTCGGGGATGATCTCTTGCAGCTTTCGCTCCAACTCCGCCGGCGTCGAAGCCTCGGTCACGAGCCCGGGAACATCGTCGCTCGTGGCGACCCACACCTCCGCCTCGGGGTCCCATCGAGCACGCACAATGATTGAGGACAATGACATCATTTCACCCTGGTCTAGGTCTTGCTTCGCGCGCCGTATCGCCGCGCCCCACCGTCCCTTGTATAACAACGCGGTCGTCACAGCATTTTACACTGTGCTGGAAGGGCGCGCCCTGCGGCGCGTCGCGCCAAAGGGCGGAGCACGGTAATAAAGGGATACTTGCACCCTCGAGGTGACGGATCAATGTCTGGGGTTCATCGCGTGGCGCTCGTCCTCGCCGTGGCGGCGTTTCTCGCCCTGGTGTTGGGCGCAACGCCGGCCGTGGCCGAGGACGCCCCGAGCGCCGAGGCGGCGATCCGCGCGCGCATCGTCTATTTGGCCGCCGTCCAGGAGGTGGCCTGGTTCGAGGTCTTAGGCTCCGAGCTCCACATCGGTTTCCGCAGCCCTGTGATCGACAACATCGCCATCCTCAACGGCGCCGTGGGCATGGCCGTCGCGGTCACCGGCGCGGAGGTCGAGATCCGCGGCTACGGCTACGACGCCAGCCGCTGGCCCTATCGTTCGCGGGGCGCCGGCGCCGAGTGCATCGCGGTGGGCAAGTCCCGGGTCGAGGAGACCAGGTGTCTGGTCGAGGGCGCCTGGGTCTCGGTCGATCCCTCGTAGGGCGCCACCGCGGAGGAGCGGCGCTAGGGTTCGGCGCGGTGCTTCGCCAGCCACTGGCGCGCCATTTCCCGGGCCTTCGTGACGTCGGCGGCGGACATTCCTCGGGCCACCTGCTCCAGGTTGACCGTGGCGATCTTGTAGCCCTGTGCCGCGGCGAGGTCGAACCACATGTGTGCTTGCACCTGGTCCTCCGCCACGCCGCGGCCGTTGAGATACATGAAACCGAGGTTGTTCTGGGCGCCGGCGTCGCCGTGATCGGCCGCCAGCCGATACCACTTCACCGCCTTGGCATGGTCGCGCGGCACGCCTCGGCCATCGGCATACATGAAGCCGAGGTTGTACTGGGCGCGGGCATCCCCCTGCTCCGCCGCCAGCCGATACCAATGCGCCGCCAAGGCATGGTCCTGCGCCACGCCTCGGCCGATGGCATACATGACACCGAGGTTGTTCTGAGCGCTGGCATCGCCCTGCTCCGCCGCGAGCCGATATTCCCGGAAGGCGGTCGCATAGTCGCCGCTGATATAGGCCACCACGCCGTCGTCGAAGTCGGCCCCGGCCGGCGCGGCGAGCCCCGCGACGAGCGCGATTGCCAGCGCCAATCGTCTCATGCGCGGCATGCTAGCATGCGCTCGCCCTGGCGACACAACGTCATGGCCGCCGCCCCGCCCCGCCCCGCCTTGCCAGCCCGACGCCGGGTTTGCTAGAGATTGAGGTCCGCGGGGATGGGTGGCCGAGCGGTTTAAGGCACCGGTCTTGAAAACCGGCAGGGGTTAACAGCTCCTCGTGGGTTCGAATC
>CBDUZE010000064.1:0-20939 GCA_965371625.1 uncultured Alphaproteobacteria bacterium | reverse complement strand
TGTGGCCTAACAAGGGCTGTTCAGGCCGGAGTCGGGATAGGTCCGCCCTGCCCCCAGGAGCCGACCATCGAGCGGCCGCGTCCGCTTTCCCACTGATTCCTTCCGCTTCACCTCAGGCAGCGGACCTTCCTGACGGCCCCGCCAAAGGTCCGTAGTTGACCCCGAGCCGACCTTTCGGCCGGTGGCGGGCAGGTCCAATCCCGGCTCTATTCTTAACCTCGTTAACCCCGCCAGTGCGGGTGGTTGAGATTTGGCGTCTAATATTGACCCCTCGCGAAATCGTGGGAAGTCATTGATTCCGTATATAGAAATGCCGCTTGTAGGGGGTCATGATCGGCGCCGATTGAAACCCCGACCTGGATCCAATAAAGGCTGGGGAATCAATATGTTAAGCTACATTCGGAGGGGGTCAAAATTGGGCGCCGATACACATCCGAGCGCGTTCAAGCGGGCCCGGGAAGTCGCGGCGGCGATCGGAAGCGTTTTTTTGGGCTTCACTCGGCCGTCGGCCATGGCAAACTCGACCGGCCCCGGAGCGGCTGACATCGCCTTGCCGCGGGGGTGTTGGAAACGGGTTGCCCCGCGATGAGAAGCATCGATGAGATCCTGGCCGAGCACCGCCGCGTCGAAGCCGCTCCACTCGCCCCGAGCTTCGGCGCCCTCCTGGACCGGGCGGCCCGGGACTACGCCGAGCGCAAGGCGCTGGTGTTCTTCGAGCGCGGCGAGGAGCTGACCTACGCGGCGCTGCGACATCAGGTAGACCGGCTCGCCAATGCCCTCGCCGCGATCGGCGTCGGCAAAGGCACCAAGGTGGCACTGATGATGCCCAACGTGCCCGAGTATCCGGTCTCATGGTTCGCCTTGGCCAAGCTCGGCGGCATCGCCGTGCCGGTCAATTGTCGCTTCACCGCCCGCGAGCTCGACTATGTCCTTGGCGACAGCGCCGCCGAGTTCCTGATCATCCATCGCGACTACGGAGAGTTGCTGCCATCGCTCGAGCGTCGGCCCGGGGCACTCGTGGACAATCACATTGTCTCCGTGCGGGGCGCGATCCCGGGCGCCGGGCGCCGGTGGCACGAGCTGGTCGAGGGCGCCGCGCCGGATTTCCAAGCGGTCCAGGCGGTCGGCCTCGATGATCTGCTCAACATCCAATATACCTCGGGTACCACGGGCCTCCCCAAGGGCTGCATGCAGACCCACCGCTATTGGGTCACCGCCGGCCACGTCATGCGCTACAGCGACGGCGCGGACATCTCGCGCATCCTCGCCCCCACCTACTTCTTCTACCTCGATACCCAGCTTATGACCTCGTTCGCGCTCCACACCGGGGCGACGGTCTATGTCGCAAACCAGCTCAGCGCCTCGCGCTTCATGGATTGGGTGCGGGCCTACGGGATCGAGTTCGTCTTCATGTTCGAGCCGGTGTTCAAGCAGCCGCCCCGGGCCGACGACGGCGACAACAATCTCAAGCTCGCCTGCATCCTGGGACTCTCCAAGGACAACCACGCCGCGCTCCAGACCCGCTTCGCCACCATCGCCCGCGAGCGCTTCGGCATGACCGAGGCGTCCCCGCTCCTCTACATGCCGAACGATCACGCGCACATGGTCGGCTCCGGCTCGTGCGGCATTCCGGCGCCGTTCCGTGACGTCACCGTCCTCGACCCGGAGGGCCGTCCGGTGCCGGCGGGCGAGGTTGGCGAGCTCTGGGTGCGGGGGGCGGGCATCATGCTGGGCTATTACAACAAGCCCGAGGCCAACACCGAGGCCTTCCGCGACGGCTGGCTGCGCACCGGCGATCTCTTCCGCCGGGACGCGGACGGCTACTACTACATCGTCGGCAGGATCAAGGACATGATCCGCCGCAGCGAAGAGAACATTGCCGCCCAAGAGGTGGAGGCGGTGCTGCGAACGATGCCGGAGATCCTCGAGGCCGCCTGCGTGCCGGTGCCGGACGAGATCCGCGGCGAGGAGGTCAAGGCCTATATCCGGCTCGAGGAAGGGCTCACCCCGGAGGACGTTCCGCCCGACGCCGTCTTTGCCCATTGCCAAGGGCTGCTCGCGCGCTTCAAAATCCCACGTTACCTGGAATATCGGGACGGGTTTCCCTACGGGCCCTCGCACAAGGTGGAGAAACAGAAGCTCATTGCCGAGAAGCCGGACCCGAGGGAAGGATGCTACGATCGCGTCGACAGCCATTGGCGCTGAGGGGCGGAGTCCGAGCCGCTGCGGTCCGGCCGAGACCAATTTGAGGAGTAAGCAGCATGACACCGGAAGAGGAACTGTTCACCGAACTGGAAGCGAAGGTCGGGGAGGAGGTGGCCGTAACCGACTGGTTCTCGATCGATCAGGAAGGCGCGGACGCCTTCGGCAACCTCACCGACGATTGGGACCCCATGCACAACGATCCCGAATGGGGACGTAACGGGCCTTGGGGCGGGACCATCGCCCACGGCTACCACGTCATGTCGCTGATCTCGAGCTTCCTCAAGCACGGCCTGAAGCTGCCGGTGCTGACCAACGAGCGCGTCTATGCCCTCAACTACGGTCTCGACAAGGTGCGCTTCTTGACCCCGCTGCGTATCGGCAAGCGGGCCCGCAGTCACATCGTGCTCTCCGACATCCGCGAGAAGCGGCCGCGGGAGTTCCTAGTCAAGACCACCCATACGATCGAGATCGAGGGCGAGGACAAGCCCTTCATGGTGGCCGAGGCGCTGAGCCTTTATGTGATGACCTGAAAGACGCCGCCGGGGCAATGCAGCCGCCCGAGCTCGAGCGCTTCGGGGATTACCTCGACCTTCATGCCGAGCGTAGCCCCAAGGCCGAGGCCGCGGTTCTCGGCAACTGGCGCCTGAGTTACGCCGAACTCGCCGCGCGGGTGGAGGCGTGCGCCCGCGCTCTCCTGGCGAGCGGCTTGGCGAAGGGCGATCGCGTCGCCGTGCTGACGACGCCGCGGCCGGAATATCTGATCGTGTTCCTGGCCTTGGCGCGGATCGGCGCGGTATGGGTCGGCCTCAATCCGCGCTACACCAGGGCCGAGCTCGATTTCATCGTCGGCGACGCCGAGCCGAGCCTGCTGATCGGACTGGTCGGCTTCGAGAATCGCGACTATCGCGACGACCTCGCCGCGCTCTTGGGGTCGCACCCCAGTATCCGGCGGCTGCTCACCGTCGCCGGGGCGATGGATGGAGCGACACCCTTCGAGGCATTCCTTGGCGAAGGCGCAAGCACCGGCGAGGATGCCTACGAGGTCGCCCGCGCCGCGGTGACGCTCGCCGATCCGTTGTGCATCGTCTACACCTCGGGCACCACCGGCACGCCCAAGGGCGCGATGCTCAGCCACCGCTCGTTCGTGCGTTGCTACACCACCCAATACCGCCATTGGCCGGTCGATCCGCTGAGGACGCTGAGCAATCTGCCGGTCAACCACATCGGCGGCGTCGGCGACATCGGGGGATACTGCTTGGTGGGCGGCGGCGCCCAAGTCTTCATGGAGCGCTTCGACCCCCAGGGCGCGCTCGAGACCATCGAGCGCGAACGGGTTACCGTGTGGCTGCAGATGGTGAGCCAGTTCCAGCGGGTCGCCGCCTTGCCGGATTTCGATCGCCGCGACCTCTCGAGCCTGGAGCTCGTGGCCTGGGGCGACGCGGTGATGCCGGTCCCGCTGGTACGCCGCCTCAAGAGCAAAGCGCCGCGGGTCACCAACAGCTATGGCCTCAGCGAGGCCTGCGGCCCGCTCACTTATGTCGATAGCGACGCCAGCCTCGAGGTCCTGTCGCAGACGATTGGCCGGCCGGCCGCCGAGTTCGAGCTGCGGCTCGCCGACGCGGACGGGGCGACGGTGCCGGCGGGAAAGCCCGGCGAGATCCAGGTGCGCGGCGACTTCGTGATGAGCGGGTACTTCCGGCGCCCGGAAGCGACGGCGCAGGCGCTCGATGCCCAGGGCTGGCTCCACACCGGCGACCTCGCCGTCGAGCGCCCGGACGGCAACTGGCAGATCGTCGGGCGGCTCAAGGAGATGTTCAAGTCGGGCGGCTACAACGTCTATCCGCGCGAGATCGAGACGGTCATCGAAGCGCACCCGCAGGTCGATCTGGCGGCCGTCGTCGGCCTGCCCGATCCGGTGTTCCAGGAGGTAGGGCACGCCTTCGTTCTGTGCGCGGACGATGCCGACATCGACGCCAACGAGCTCGAAGCCTTCTGCAGGGAGCGCCTGGCGAACTACAAGGTGCCCAAGCGCTTCTACCTCCGGGACGCCTTTCCGCTGCTCTCCACCGGCAAGGTCGACAAGGCGCGATTGCGCGAAGAGGCGCTGTCCGCGCTGCGACAGGAGGCCGAAAGCAGCGAGTGACCGCGCCAATTGGCGGCGACGGAGGCGGCACGGTGAGCTATCGGGCCTGGCGGCGGTAGCGTGCGGGGCCGGGCTTACGGTCGCGGCGGCGGGTCGAGGGGATCACTGCGCCGCCGAGCCGAGGGCCCCGGCCGCGGGTCAAGCTGGCGATCACCTGGCCGCTAGCCTGGACGTCGCCGAAGTAGAGATAGATGGTCGAGAGGCTGGCGTTGTGCTCTTCGTCGATGCGGGCGGCCAGCCAATCGGAAACCACAATGGTGTGGAAGTCACGTATCATCGCGTCGCGCGCCGTTGCCTCGCAGCACACGTCGGTGGCGACCCCGGTGATCAGCACCGTGTCGACCGCGCCCTCGCCCAGGCACGCCTCGAGATCCGACGAGCCCGGGATCAGGGCGCTGTACCGCGTCTTGGTGATGGTGCGGTCGTCGTGCCGACGATCCATCTCGGGCCATGGGGCGTGGCCCTCGGCGCCGCTCGCCAGCTCCCGGTAACGCGCCTCGCTTACCACCGGCGGGCCCAGACCGTGGAAGTTCGGCCAGTCGCCCTCCTCCTCCGGCAGGGCCTCGGTCACGATCCAGAGGACGCTGCCTCCTGTTTCGCGGACCGCGCCCGCCAGGCGGTTGATGTTCGGTGCGATGTCGCCGCCCTTATCGCAATACCCCGGCATGCCTTCCTTGACGAAGTAGTTCTGCATGTCGATCACGAGCAGTGCTGTCGATCCAGGCTCGATGCGGCTGTAGGGATGCGCCCGGCCCGATCGCGTCTCGACGCGCTCGCGGACCGACTCGGCGATGTTGAGTTTGTGCATAGTGAACATTCCGTGCGCGATGGCTTCGTGGCCCCCGCACTCAGTCGACAACCACGAATTTGAGGTCGGTCGGCCGGTCGCCGTTGGCGCCGCCCGGCATCGGGCAGGAGGAGCCCACCGCGATGACGTTCATCAGCGCCCGCAGGACGACCTTGTCGCCGGGCTTCGCCAGCGACACGCCCTCCTCGATCGATCCATCGGCCATGACGGGGGTGTTTTGAAAGAAATTAATGGGATCGGGAAGGGTTGGCTCGGGTATGTCGTAGTCGGCCATCGCCTCGGCCAGATTGGTCCGGCAGCTGCGGTGGTCGTGCAGGCCGAAGCGGATAACATAGACCCTGGGGTCGCAGGGCGGAAACACCATGTCGTGTCGGCCCACGGTATCCTCGACAATCTCCAACATCGGGCGGCGCAGGTTGCTCACCAGCTTATCCCCGACCTTGGGGTAAATGGTGCGCAGCATCGTCCGGCAGTGAGCTGGCGACAACCGTTCTGCGATGTCGTCGGTGTTAAATGCAAAGAAGTCGCAAATCTGCTCGCCCTCGACATTGATAATTTCGAGATGCTGGCCTTTGCCGACATCGATGAGACCGCCGTGAGCACCCTTGATCAGAACCTCGACCGTCATATCTGCCTCCCATAAATACTCCGCGACGGCCATATGTCGTGTCGCCGCCGACCGGGTTAGGATGTAACATCGAGAATAGCATCTTTTTCGAATGATCGATCGGTAACGCGCCACCCAAACCGCCCTGTCCAGCGCCTGACCTCGCGTCTGCCTCTTGTGAAGCAGTGTTGGCGTTACCGTGACCCCAATGGTTGAGGGTCGGAGCTGTGAACGCGGGGGCCGACCTGCGGCCACCGGCCTTCGTTCCACGCCGAACATCCGGGAGGCCTCCCGGATGCTCATCCCCACTTCGTGGCAGGCCAGCCGAACCCTCGCGCAAAGGCTCCACTCCATGCATCCCATACATCCCCCGGCCTTCCGTCAGCACTGAACGGACCGAAGGTCATACCTGGTACGGGTTCACGCTGCCGCAGGCGGAGCTACCGGCCGCTCAGGTGGAGGATTTTGCGCCGCCGTTCTCGCAGCTTGGTTGGGCGCGCCACATCGGGTACCATCGTGGCGGCGCAATGTTGCCCACGTTGGGCGAAAAACAGAATTTAAAAACATCGGCCGCGCACTGCACCCAGATCGCGGTAATGTAAGGGAGAGTACAGCATGAAACTCTTGACGAGGGCAGTTCGCTTAACCGCGGTCGGATTGATCGCGGCGGCATCGTGGATCGGCATGGCCGACGCGGGTCGTGCCGAGTCCACAATTACACTGGCCATCGACGCAGAGATGAACACCCTGGATCCGGCCAAGATGAGGACCGGAGTCGAGTATAACTATGCGTACTTTGTGTTCTCGGGACTGACGCAGTTCGACCGCGAACTCAACATTAGGCCGGACCTGGCCGCCAGTTGGGAGGCGAATGACGATCTTTCGATTTGGACCTTCCATCTGCGCAAGGGCGTCAAATTCCATCACGGCCGCGAGGTCGACGCCGAGGACGTCATAACCACCGTCAAGCGGATCCTGGATCCCGAGATTGGCTCCGTGCTGAAGGTAAACTTCGAGGTGGTGGACACCATGGAGGCGGTCGACAAACACACGGTGCGCTTCAAGCTGAAGCTACCCTACGCCGTGTTCCCGTCAATCTTCGCCGGCTATCAAGCAGGAATCGTGCCCCGCGACAGGATCGATAAGTTGACGACCGCACCGGTCGGCACCGGCCCCTTCAAGTTCGTCGAGTACCTGCCCGGCGACAGGCTCGTGGTCGAGAAGAATCCCGACTACTTCCTCTCGGGCCAGCCCAAAGTCGACAAGATCGTCATGCGCATCATTCCCGAGCCTGCGTCGGCGATCGTGGCTCTCGAGGCGGGTGACGTCGACATCTATTGGAGCCTTCCGCCGGAGCAGATCGACTCGCTCAACTCGAGCAAGACCGCCAGCGTGGACGAGGTCTCGACCGGCCAATGGTGGGCCTTCGTCATGAACATGGAGATGGCGCCCTTCGATAACATCAAAGTACGCCAAGCGTTCCGCAAGCTCGTCGACAAGCCGGCGTTGACCGAGCTCGCCACGCTGGGCCATGGGACGCCGACGCATTCGCCGATCGGCCCGACGCATCCGTTCTATATCGACGCTCCCATCGATACCCCCGATTACGAGGCCGCGAAGAAACTGCTGAAGGAAGCGGGTGTCGACCCCGGCGCTATGAAGCTCGAGCTATTTACGCCGGCGGGTATCCCAGAGCTCGAACGCATTTCGGTGGGGTTCCGGGATTCGGCCAAGAAAGTCGGCCTCGACATTCAGGTCCGCGTCGTACCGCAGGACAAGTTCTTCGGAGAGATCGAGGGCAAGCGGCCGTTCCACACCACGATCTTCTATGACCGCATCATCCTCGACGTGAAGCTCTATGCCTGGTTCCACAGCACCGGGTCCTGGAACAGCGGATTGTGGCACTACAAGGACGCGAGGATGGACGAGATCCTGGATGCCGCTCGGCGTACCGCGGACGCGGACAAGCAGAAGGTGTACTACCAGGAGCTGCAAAGAAAGATCCTGGACGAGGTGCCGGGCATCGTGGTCTATGTCTCCAACCACGCCAACGGCGTGCATAACCGTGTCAAGGGCTTTCACTCGATGCCCAACATGCTGATGGACATTAGAGAGGTAACCATCGATTGATCGCGACCAAGGGGCGGGGCGCCGGCCCCGCCTCCTTTGCCCCAACGCGGTAAGCGCGGGCGGTTATCGTGCTGGCATACGTCCTGCAACGTCTTGTCTACGTCGTCGCCATCGTGGCGGTGATGTCGGTCCTGGTCTTCGGGGCGACTCACGTGCTGCCGGGCGATGCGGCGGTGATGATCCTGGGTCAATACGCGACGCCAGAGTCGCTGGCGGCGGTCCGGGCCAAGCTCGGGCTCAATGATCCCCTGGTCGTTCAGTACTGGCGCTGGGCTTCGGCCTTCGTGCAGGGCGACATGGGTGACTCGCTGATCATGGAGCGGCCGGTGGCGCCGATCGTTTGGGCGGCGTTGAACAAGTCGATGATTCTCGCCGCGCTGTCGATGTCTGGCGTCGTCGTCGTCGGCCTCAGTCTGGGCGTGCTCTCGGCCGTATACCGCGGCCGGGTGTTCGATCACCTGGCCTCGATGTTCGGCTACCTCGGCATCTCGGTGCCCGAGTTCTTCTGGGGCATCCTGCTGCTGCTCCTTTTCGCCAAGTACCTAGGGTGGCTGCCGGCATCGGGCTACAAGACCTTGGGCGATGGTCTATGGCCCTTCGCCTCGCACATGATCTTGCCGGTGGCCACGCTGATGCTCACCTTGATCGCCCACGTGCTCAGGATGACCCGCTCGAGCATGCTCGAGGTGCTGCACAGCCAATACGTGAAGACGGCCCGGGCCAAAGGCCTTCCCGAGAACGTGGTGCTGGTGCGTCATGCGCTCCGCAATGGGCTCCTTCCCACCATCACCGTTCTTGCCTTCGACTTCGGCTTCCTTATCGGCGGCATCGTGGTGATCGAGTCGGTGTTCGCCTACCCCGGCATCGGTCGCATGCTGATCTACTCGATGGAACGCCACGACCTCCCGCTCATGCAGGCCATCATCCTAATAATGACGCTGCTCTTTACCCTGGCAAACCTGGTGGCCGATCTCCTTTATGCCTATTTCAATCCGCGGATCCGCTATGGCCGCGCCGTCGACTGACAAAGCGGCCACATCGGCCCTCGAAACGACGCGCCCGGAGCTCAAACGCCGGCGCCGCAAGATACCGGGGCCGCTCGTGTGGGGCGCGGCGATCGTCGGATTCGTCGTCGTGGTGGCGATCGTCGGACCGTTGGTGTCGCCGTTCCCCTATGACGAGATCCACATCCGCGACCGCTTCCAGGGCATGAGCTTCACCTATCTCCTCGGCACCGACGAGTACGGCCGTGACGTCCTCAGCCGGACCCTGTTCGGGACGCGGCTCTCGCTGTTCCTGGGATTCAGCGCCACCTTGATGAGCCTGGTGCTCGGCGTGCCGCTCGGCCTCGTCGCCGGCTACTACCGCGGCCGGGTGGACGAGATCATCATGCGCTGCCTCGACGTGCTGATCTCGTTCCCACCCCTGATGCTCGTGCTGTTGCTGCTGTCCGTCACCGAGCCCGCCTTATGGAAGACGTCGGCGGCGATCGGCCTCTTGTTCACGCCGGCGCTGGCGCGCATCACCCGCAGTATCACGTTGAATCTGGTGGCCGAGGAGTTCATCGTCGCCGCCCACGCACGCCGCGAGAGAACGCACTACATCCTGATCCGGGAGATCCTGCCCAACGCCTGGCCCCCGATCATCGTCGAGGCGAGCCTTAGGGTGACGTTCGCCATGCTGGCAGGCGCGGTTTTGAGCTTCCTGGGCTTCGGCGTGCAGCCGCCCAGCGCCGATTGGGGCTTGATGATCAGCCAGGCCCGCATCTTCTTGGATTCGGCCCCGTGGATCGCCCTTGCCCCCGGCTTCGCCATGTGCCTGACGGTGGTCGGGGTGAACTTGTTGGGTGACGGGCTCAGGGAGTACCTGGATCCGCGTGAGAGACGGACCGGGGCGGGATGAGCGGCGACGCGATCCTCGACATTCAAGGTCTCACCGTCTCATACGATACGGAGTACGGCCCACTCACGGCGGTGCGCGACCTTTCGGTTACGATCTCGCCGGGCGAGGCGCTCGGTCTGGTGGGCGAATCCGGCTCGGGCAAGAGTACCGTGGCCGCCGCGATCCTCGATCTCCTGGGTCCCGGGGCCAGCGTCGAGAGCGGGGAAATCTTCTTTCAGGGGCGGGATCTGCGTGGCCTCTCGCCGCCACAGCGCCGGGAGCTCCTTGGAGACCGCATCGGCACCGTCTTCCAAGATCCCTTCACCGCGCTCAATCCCTCGCTGCGCGTGGGCTTGCAGATCGCCGAGCCTCTGATTCAGCACCGCGGCCACTCAAGCAGCCAGGCCCTAGACCGGGCGCGCGAGCTGCTCTCCGAGATGGGCATAGCGCAAACCCACGACGTGGCCCAGGCCTACCCGCATCAACTGAGCGGCGGTATGAAGCAACGCGCGCTGATCGCCATGGCGCTCGCCTGCGAGCCCGAGCTCATCATCCTCGACGAGCCCACGACGGCGCTCGACGTCACCATCGAGGCGCAGATCCTGGACCTTCTTCACGACCTCCGCGAACGCCACAAGGCGAGTCTGCTGTTCATCAGCCACAACCTCGCGGTGGTGCGCCGACTCTGCGACACCGTCTGCGTGCTCTACGCTGGTCAGGTGATGGAGACGGGACCCGCGGAGGAGCTGTTTCAGGAGCCGCGACATCCTTACACCAAGGGTCTGCTCGCATCGCTTCCCGGTATCACGGATGGCCGCCGAACGCAGCGGCTGGTTCCTATTCCGGGCAGTCAGCCGAGCCTTGTCCAGGTGCCCGAGGGCTGCGTCTTCCATCCCCGTTGCCCCTTTGCCGAGAGCCGCTGCGCGGAGAACGAGCAAACCGTGGCGGAGGTGAGCGAAGGGCGCAACGCTCGGTGCTGGAAAGCGGCCGACACGGCGGAGCGGGCATGGCCACGGGAGGACGAGCCACCGGCCCACGCCGGCGATGCCCCGAGCGATACATCGTTGATGGATGTCCGCGATCTCTCCAAGGTGTTTCGGGTCGGCACCTTCTGGGACGCCTTCCGGCTGAGAGAGAAGGGCGAATCCGGGTTTCCGCTGGTCTTCGAACGCCGTCATCTGAGGGCGGTCGATCGCGTGACCCTCGACATCGCGCCCGGCGAGGTGCTCGGGCTCGTGGGCGAGAGCGGTTGCGGCAAGTCGACGTTGGGACGCTGCCTCATTCGGCTGTTCGATCCGACGGCCGGTACCATCGAATTCGAAGGCTCCGAGATATCGGCCCTCAGGGGCGCCGATCTCGACGCCTTCGGGCGCACCGCGCAGATCATCTTCCAGAACCCGGATTCCTCGCTCAACCCGCGCATGACCGTTCGCCAGATCGTCGGCCGGCCGCTCAAACGCTTCCGCATGGTCGCGCCGGATCGGATGGCCGCCCGCGTCGAGGAGCTGTTGGACATGGTGCGGCTCGCGCCAAGCTATGTCGGCCGCTTTCCCCATCAGCTGAGCGGCGGCGAAAAGCAACGGGTCGGCATCGCCCGCGCGCTCGCCAGCGAACCCAAGTTCATCGTCTGCGACGAGGCGGTATCGGCCCTCGATGTCTCGGTCCAGGCGGCGGTCGTGAACCTGCTCGCCGACCTGCGCGACCAACTCGACCTGGCGCTGCTTTTCATCTCGCACGACCTTTCCGTGGTGGCCCATCTTGCCGACCGCATCGCGGTCATGTACCAGGGATCGATCTGCGAGATCGGGCCCACCGAGGAGATCCTGCAACCTCCCTATCATCCGTATACGCAAGCGTTGCTTTCCTCGATCCCGCAGCTCGCGGTGGAGGGCGGGACCACCCGTATTCGCCTGCCGGGAGAGGTAGGGGCGCAGATGAGCATGGCCGCCCAGTGCCGCTTTCATCGCCGCTGCCCGATGAAGCTCGGCGAGGTCTGCGCGACCGTCGACCCGCCGACGGTGGAGGCGACGCAGCGCCATCGTATCGTCTGCCACCATTCGCTCGAACACTTGCGCGCGATGAGGGCGATCATACCGGTAACGGGAGCGCCCGAATACGGTGGCGCAAGTCATGACGACCAACCGTGACCGCGATGCCGCGGCACCCGCTTGGGGGAATTCGCTGACCACCCGTTGCCGGCGCGGAGGATGGGCGCGCCCGTCCAGCCGATGCAAGAGGTGACACATGTTCAAACTTTCCGCCGACCGCAGCGACCTCGCCCGCGAGTACAGGGAGAACCTCTACGGCGTCCACGGTCCCGAGCTTCAGGCCGCGCTCGATGAACTGCGTCTCGTAAACCCGAACGGAAAGATGATCCTGGTTTGCACCACGCCGGGCAGGGAGTGGACGGTGGCCGAGCTCAGGGGCGATCCGCTGCGGGCCCATCTCCGTGACGACATGGTGTTCACGAGCCTCGAGGACGCCGAGTGGGCGGTGTTCAAGCTGCGCTGGCGGATCGTGACCGGAGAGGACCCGGGGGTCGACTGAAGGAGCCGTTCCATAGGCGGTAAGGGCGAGTTCAATGAAACCTGTGCTGCTCGCTTACTGTGACAACGACAGCGTGAGACCCGGTCAGACGGTGGGCTTCAAGGTCAGCTGCGAGGGCGCGGAGCGCTTCCGTGCCGACATCGTGCGGCTCATCTGCTGCGATACCACGCCCCACCCGCCCGGTTTCAAGGAAGAGGAGGTCACGAGCCCGGCGAGCGGCGACTACCCGGCACGGAAGCAGGAGATCGGGATCGGCTCATGCGGCGTCGTCCCGGGCCCCGGGGCGTTCAATCGACTGCGCAGTTTCACCGTCCAGGCCCTGGTCTGGGCGACCCGCCCCGGCCACGGCGCCCAGGCCCTGATGGGCACCTGGGCCGAGGCGCAAAAGAGCGGCTTCTCGCTGTTCCTCGACGAGACCGGCGCCCTGGCGCTGGTCGTCGGCGATGGCGCGCGGGTCGAGAGCTGCACGACCGGGGTTCCGCTCGCGCCCCGGCGCTGGTACCTCGTCGCAGCGAGCTTCGACGGTGAGAGCGCCACCGCGACGCTTCACCAGGAGCTGCAGGCCGACCGGAGCTTTCCTACCGAGCCGGCGCTGGCGATAGAGACGGCGATGCCGTGTTCGCCGGGAGCCGGGGCGCCGTCTTTCACCTTTGCCGCCTGGGCCGCCGACGACGCCCCGGACACGACAGCGTTCCGCGCCCATTTCGATGGCAAGATCGACCGCCCTCGGCTCGCCGACCGCGCGCTGTCGCGACACGAGATCTCGGCACTGGCGGCAGGCGCGATGCCGGCGGAGCTCGCCGACGCCATCGTCGGGGCGTGGGATTTCGCACTCGACATCCCATCGGATCGCCTCACCGACCTCTCGCCGAACGCGCTTCATGGCGCGACCCGGAACCTGCCTTTGCGCGGCGCTACCGGCTTCAACTGGACGGGCGCAGAATGGGCTTGGTGCCATGCCCCGAACCAGTATGGGGCCATCCATTTCCACAGCGACGATCTCTACGATGCGGAGTGGGACACGGACTTCGCCTTCACCGTGCCCGAGGGTTTGCGGAGCGGGATTTACGCCGCTCGGCTGCGGGCGGCCGAGGCCGAGTTCTATGTCCCCTTCTACGTGCGACCGCCCGCCGGGACGGCGAGCGCCGAGGTGTTGTTTCTCGTCCCCACGGCGACGTACATGGCCTATGCCAACAACCGCGGCCGGGTCACGTCGATCGTCACCGACCGGCTCATCGGCAAGCTCACCGTGGTCGACGACATCGACCTCCTGATGCTCGAGCGCCCCGAGGTCGGCCTCGCCACCTATGACCGGCACGGCGACGGCAGCAGCGTGTGCTACGGCTCGCGAATGCGCCCCATAACCAACCATCGCCCCAAGGACTCCGACATCAGCATGGCCTACAACAATTTCGCGGCCGACCTTCTGATCGTCGATTGGCTCGAGCAGATCTCCGTGCCCTACGACGTCATGACCGATGAGGACCTGCATTACGAGGGCCTCGACAGCCTCGAAGACTACCGGGTGGTGGTCACCGGCACCCATCCCGAGTACTGGTCTCGCGAGATGCTCGATGCCCTCGACGGCTACCTGCGGCGCGGCGGCCGTCTGATGTACCTCGGCGGAAACGGCTTCTACTGGCGGGTCGCCTTCCGGCCCGACAAGCCGGGCGTCATCGAGCTCAGGCGGGCCCAGGTGAATATCGGACGCTGGAACCCGGGACCGGGCCAGTACTTTGACAGTTTCACGGGCGAGCCGGGCGGGCTCTGGCGGGACCTCGGGCGCCCGCCGCAGATGCTTGCCGGCGTCGGCTTCATCTCCCAGGGGTTCGATTCCTCCGCCTATTATCGGCGCACGCAGGTCGCCGGCGATCCCCGGGTCGCCTTCATGTTCAACGGCGTGGACGAAGAGATTCTCGGCGACTTCGGACTGATCCGGGGCGGCGCCGCCGGGGTCGAGATCGACCGCTTCGAGGCGCGCCTCGGTTCGCCGCGCCATGCCCTGGTGGTGGCCTCGTCCGAGAATCACACCAACCTCTTCGAGCCCGCCGAAGAAATACTGCCGATGAGCGCGAGCGAGCTGCCCGAAGGCCCGGCGATCCGCGCCGACATGGTGTTCTTCGAGTGTCCCAACGGTGGCGCGGTTTTCTCCACCGGCTCGATCGCCTACGCCGGATGCCTGTCGCACAACGGCTACGACAATCCTATCGCCCGCCTCACCGGAAACGTGCTCAATCGCTTTCGCGATCCGGAGCCGTTCGAGATCCCCGACGATGCGTGAGAGAGAATGGCGAGCGGCCCGGGCTTTCGAGCGCCGGCACCCGCGGCCGGTATGAGGAGCAAATCATGACAGCGGAAGAGAAACTGTTCGCGGACCTCGCGTCCTCGCTCGGCGAGGAGATCGCCGTCAGCGATTGGTTCACCATCGATCAGGCCGGCGCGGACGCCTTCGGCAACCTCACCGACGACTGGGATCCCATGCACAACGACCCCGAATGGGGTCGTCAGGGTCCCTGGGGCGGGACGATCGCCCATGGCTACCACGTGCTGTCGCTGCTCTCGAGCTTCAGCAAGCACGCCGCCGGGCTCCCGGTCCTCACCAACGAACGCGTCTATGCCCTCAATTACGGCCTCGACAAGGTGCGTTTCATCACCCCCTTGCGGGTCGACAAGCGCGCGCGGGATCGCATCGTGCTTTCGGAAATCCGCGAGAAGCGGCCGGGAGAGTACCTGGTCAAGACCACCCATACGATCGAGATCGAGGGCGAAGACAAGCCCTTCATGGTGGCCGAGGCCCTCGGCCTCTATGTCATCAGCGACCCGGCGGAGCAAGTGGCGAGCGGTTGACAATCGGGTTCCGCGGTTTATCGGTCGTGAACCAATCCATGCCAACATTGAGCGCCGGGGCCCGCACCCTCGATGGCGTCAGTGCATAGAACACCGACGCCGGCCGCCCCGGGCGGGAGCGTCGCGACCCTGGCGGTCGAGCGGCCTCGGGCGATCTACGGCATCCTGCTGATCGTCGCGACCGTTTGCCTCTTTCCCATCAGCGATAGCATCGCGAAGCTTCTGACCGCCGATTTGGCGATCGTGCAGATTGTTTGGGGCAAGCTTTTCTTCCACACGATTATCGTGGCGCCGTTGCTGTTGGCGCGCGGCGGTGTGGCTCTCTTGAGGAGCCGGCACTTGCCCCTGCAAATCGGGCGATCCTTGCTATTGCTTTTCAGCATGCTGATTTTCGTGACCGCGCTCGCCTTCGTGCCCCTGGCCCAGGCGATCGCGGTGCTCTACGTCTCGCCGATCTTCGTCACCGCGCTCTCGGTGCCGCTCCTTGGCGAGCGCGTCGGGATCCACCGTTGGATCGCGGTGGCGATCGGGTTCACGGGCGCCATGATCGTCCTCCGGCCCGGGTTTGGCGTGATGCACTGGGCCTCGATGCTGCTCTTGGTCGCGGCCCTGGCGTCGGCGCTGTTCCAGCTCTCCACGCGGCGGCTTACGGCCATCGACCCGCCGATGACCACCCTGTTCTTTACCTCCTTCGCCGGCACCTCGCTGGCTTCGCTTCTGGTCATTCCCTGGTGGGTGTCGCTCAGCGTCGGGCAATGGGCTTTGCTGGCGGCGGCGGGCGCCGTTAGCGCCTTGGCTTCGTACCTCATGATCCGGGCCTTTGAACACGCCGCGGCATCGGTATTGGCGCCGATCGGCTACGTCGAGATTCTCACCGCCAGCATTGCCGGGTTCTTGGTCTTCAGCGATATCCCCGATCGTTGGACCGTGGCGGGCGCGATGGTGATCGCGGCGAGCGGGCTCTACATCGCGCGCCGCGAGTCCAAGCTGCAACGCGCCGAAACGGCCAAGGTGCGGCTGCGCCCACCCATCACGCCGCCGCCGTTGTAGCTCATCGTCGGAAATGCCCGCGCGCCCGGGGCCTCCACTTCTTGCGCTCCCCCTGGCGCACGGTCAGGATGAGATGCTCGGGCACGCGCGATCCGCGTGAGCGATGGACCCGTGCAGGCGAAGCATCGGCAATTCGTCTGGATGATGTCAGCGACCGGGGGATCGAGAGGGAGTAGGAGCGAAGATGAGCGAAAACCCGAACTACGAGGAAGGCAACCCATTCAGTGTCGGAAACTACCGGGACGGCAACCTGATGACGACCCAGGACGTGCGTCGCTTCGTTGGGATCCCGACATTCTTGAAGGCGCCGCTCCTCGACCAGGTCGAGAACCCGACCGTTGGCGTCGTCGGCGTGCCCTACGACGGCGGCGTCGTTCGAACGCCTGGAACCCGCTTCGGGCCGCGGGCCATCCGCGACTACTGTTGGCGGCTCAACGAGTTCAACGCCGAGCTCGGCGTCAACCCCTATGCGCTCCACAACATCGTCGATTGCGGCGACATCGTGCTATCGCCCCTTTCCATCGACGATACCTGCCGGTCGATCGAGCTCGGCATCGCCAAGCTGATCGAACGCGACCTAGTGCCCATTGCCGTCGGCGGCGACCACTTCATCACCCACCCGATCCTGCGTGCCATCCACGCTGCCCACGGCAAGGTCGCGGTAGTGCACTTCGACGCCCATACCGACACGGCGGACGAGTGCTATGGCGAGAAACTGAACCACGGGACGATGTTCCGCCGCGCCGTGGAGGAGAACCTCATCCATCCCGACAAGCTCATCCAAATCGGCATTCGCAAGCTCTTCTCCGCCGACGAGCTCGACTATCACAAGGAGCACGGCATCGAGGTGATCACGGCCCGGGACCTGAAACGAATGGGCCCCGGGCTCAAGGACGAGCTCAAGGCACGCTTCGAGCGTCTGACGGGCGAAAAGGTATACGTCACCTTCGATATCGACTTCGTCGACCCGACCTACGCCCCCGGCACCGGCAGCCCCGAGGTCGGCGGGCCGACGAGCGATGAATCGTTGGAGTGCGTTCGCGCCCTCGAGGGCCTCGATATCGTCGGCTTCGACCTCAACGAGGTCTCTCCGCCCTATGATCTTCGCGACCTCACCAGCTTGCTGGCGGCGCAAGTGCTCTACGAGATGGTCTCGGTACTGCGGGCGACGATCTAGTGGCGACACCCTAATCGCCATAGCGGCCACTATCGAGGCCGCCACGTAGCGCTCCGGCGCGCACCTCGGCGATGCTCGCGCCGAGATCGGCGATGAAGGCCGGAATCATCGGCTCGTGGGCGGGCGTGAGCCGAACATGGAGCGAATCCGGTCGATGGAACGTGTTCGGCGCCCAGCCCCGCTCCTGGACCCCGGCGGCGACCGCGAAGATATCGATCTCGTTCGATCCGAAGCTGATGATGCTCAGTCTCGGGTCCCCTCTGACGATCAGGCAATCGGTGCCGCGGATGGCCTCGAGAAGGGCCTCGCGCGACCGCATGATGGATCGTGCGGCCTCTCGGAACCCTTCCCGTCCGAGGAATCGGAAGACCGCCCAGGCCGAGGCGAGGGCGGCGCCGGAGCGCGTCCCCGGCAGGCCCGGCGTCGCGTACTGGGCGTAAGTGCCCTCGTAGGTGTAGGTGTGATATCTGGCGTCGTCGGCGTCGCGAAGCACGAGGATCGACGCGCCCTTCAATGAGAAGCCGTACTTGTGGAAATCCGCCGACATCGATCGTACCGCCGGTACGGCGAAGTCGAAATCCGGCAGCTCGTGGCCGATGTCGCGGACGAAGGGCGCCACGAGGCCGCCCACGCAGCCGTCGACATGAAGCCACAGGTCATGGGCTTGGGCGAGCTCTCCGAGCTCGGCAATGGGATCGATGATGCCATGCCAATAGGTGGGAGCCGATCCCACCACCATGATCGTGCTCTCGCCGATCGCCGCGGCCATGGCCGCGACATCGGCCCGGTAGTCGTCGGTCTCGGGGACGCGAACGAGGCGCAGGCCCAGGAGCTCACAGGCCTTGCTGAAGGCCGGGTGCGCCGTCCGCGCTACCACCATTTCGGGCGCCGCGATCTCGGGTCGCTGCTCCCGGGCCCAATTTCGAGCCGCCAGGGTGGCGAGAATGATGCTCTCCGTACCTCCGGTGGTGATGTGGCCGCCCGACCCCTCGCCCGCGTTCACCAGCTCGGCGACATAGCCGACGAGGTCCTGCTGCAACCGTTGCACGCTCGGGAACGACTTGCCGCTCAGGGCGTCGGTGCTGAGGAACTTGGTGTAGGCCGCCTCGGCGACAGCGCGCACCTCGTCGTCGACGTGAAACAGGTAGAGAAAGCTACGCGAGCTCCAATTCTCCAGGGTGCGGTCGTGGTCCCCTGCCCGAAGCCCTTCCAGCTCTTGCTCGAGGGCTTGGCGACCGATACCCGATTCCGGCATGGCGTTGATCATTGGTGGACCTCCGTCATTGGGCATCGCGCTGCGGGAGGTCACCGCGGCGCTCGCGTTGCTTCAGGATGTAGGCCAGGAAATCGAGGATCAGACGCGATGCGAGTCGGGAGGTGATGCCGCTGGGATCGAGCGGCGGCGAGACCTCGACAAGATCGAAGCCGACGATCTCGCCGAGCCCGGCGACACCCTCGAGGAGGTCGCGCGTCTCGTCGTACAACAGCCCGCCGTGCGCTACGGCGCCGGTGCCGGGCGCGATCGACGGGTCCATGCCGTCGATGTCGATCGAGACGTAGTAACGCTCGCACTTCGGGATCTGTGCGATCACGCCCGCGGTCCCGAGCTCGCGCATTTTTCTCGGCGTGAGCACGACGCTGCCGTAGTCCAAGGCGTCCTGGTAGTCCTCTCGCGAGGTGTAGACGAAGGAGCGGATGCCGAGCTGCGCCATACCCTGCACGTGCTTCATCTCGGAGGCCCGACGCATCGGCGTCTCGTGGCCGAAGGGGCGGTCGGGGGCGCCGACCCAATCCATGTGGGCATCGATGTGCACGATGCCGAAGGGCCCGCGCGCCTCGAGCCCCTCCAGGACCGGGGTGGTTACGGCGTGATCACCGCCGAGGACCACCAACAGCGCATCGGAGCGGGCGATCTTGCGCACGTATTCACGAACGTGAGTGAACGAGGGTTCCACGTCGGCACCCGAGATGGGGACGTCGCTGCAGTCCACCACCTTCCACGGCGGGCCGAAGTAGTACTCGTCCTTCTCCGGGTTGAAGTAGCCCCGGTTGATCTCGAGCTGGGCTCCCGTCGAGGCTTCGCGGATACCCCTCGGGCCGAGCCGCGTGCCGCCCTGTCCCATGACGTTCTCGTAGGGCACGCCGAGCACGGCGACGTCGGCATCGAGCCCGTCGAGGTCGTTGCAGATCGGTGCCATGGCGAACGAAACGATGCCCGTCGACGCGTGATGCAGCGGCGGCGCCTCACGGGCCGGGCTCGGGGTGCCCTTGGGGGTTCGATCCAGCATTTTCTAATCCTCGAGTTTACCGCGTGTGCGGCCCTTCGCTTGGCGCGACGCGGGATGCGGATGAATTGATCGTGCGCCTCGTCACGGAGGGCTCATGGCTTAAAGCAGTAGCGCCGGCCAACCCATTCAACAAGTTCAATAAAGGGAAATGTGGTGTTGATGAAATTGATAGCCAAGAAGGGGGCGAACCCCTTGCTCAATGATGCCGATGCATATCGCCATGTTTGAAGACGGCCCCGCGCGCGCGTAGCCCATCATGTGGACGGGGGTATAGAACGCACCCGGGGTAGGACACCGGCTATGGTCGATAGACCGCCCCTCTAGACCCCGGCAGTGGTGCGTGGACGGCTTCTGCCACCCGGCTGTCGTTACGCGCTTTGGCGTCTCCGCCATTGGGCGTAAGGCCCCCGCGCGTAGCGGTCGCGGGACCTGAGCTCCGGTCGGGCGATGGCCGCCGCCTCCGAGCCTCAGAGAGCGCCCGGCCTCACAGGCAACCTATTTGAACCTACTTTCCGTTGCCTGCCGGCCGGCGCGTGTCCAACGTCAGCGCCTTTGAGACAGATTGGTCATCTTGAACAAGGGAGGATTTCTGGCTCATCGTAACCGCTTCCACCAGGAAGGCCAAGACAGGCCCCGGTGATGGGAAGCGCCAGCGCCAGCGCCGACGCCAACAGACCAAGAAACAGATCGCCATGGCGCTGCTCGAGCGGCCTAAGGGCGCCAGCATCGCTGAGATGCAGAAGGCCATGAGTTGGCAGGCGCATAGCGTGCGGGGCTTTCTTGCGGGCACGGTCAAGAAGATGCCCGGCGTGATCCTCGTCTCCGAGAAGCCCGAGAGCGGGCCGCGGCGCTATCGCGTCGAAGCGGCCGGGGCGTAAGCGTCATGCCAAGTGACGTCGTGATGAACGGAGGCCGGCCTCACCCGGCCTTCGACGATCTTGCGGAGAAGCTCACGGCGCTTGCCGAGCTCGACACGACCGTCCTGCGGCGTGAGTGGTGGCGGCTCTACCGCTCGCATCCGCCGGTGCATATCAGGCGGGATCTGTTGGTCCTGGCGATCGCGTGGAAGCTCCAGGAGAGGGTCCATGGCGGCTTGACGGCCGCCCAGAGGCGCAAGCTGGCGGGCATTGCCGAGGAACTCAAGAAGAATGGGGACTTGTCCGGAAGCCCTGCGATCCGCGTGAAGCCTGGCTCGAGGCTCGTGCGTGAATGGCGTGGCGAGACGCACACGGTTCTGGTGCTCGAGGACGGGTTCG
>CBDUZE010000063.1:0-21128 GCA_965371625.1 uncultured Alphaproteobacteria bacterium | reverse complement strand
GCATGCCCTGGATCATCGAGGCGTGGTTGAGCTCGTCGGAGAAGATGACGCATTCCGGCAGCATTGCGGCGAGCGTGCCGATCGAGGCCTCGTTGGCGATGTAGCCCGAGGTGAAGACCAGGGCCGCCGGCTTTTGGTGCAGGTCGGCGAGCTCGCGCTCGAGCAGCACCAGCGCATGGGAGGTGCCGGAGATGTTGCGGGTACCGCCGGCGCCGGCGCCATGATTCTGGATCGCCTCGGTCATCGCCTCGAGCACCAGAGGATTCTGGCCCATGCCGAGGTAGTCGTTCGAGCACCACACCGCGACTTCGCGCCGGCCCTCCTCGGTGAAGTTGTCGGCATAGGGAAAGCGGCCGGCCTGGCGCGCCAGGTCGGCAAAGATACGGTATCGGCCCTCGCCCTTGAGGGCCTGCACCTTCTCACCGAAAAATTGGTTGTAATCCATCACCCCTGCCCTCCTGGCGGCGAAGCCCGAAATGCTCCCTGTTCGCCTCTTCCGGGTTGGCGCGGTGTCCTTGGGGGACACCTTCCCATGCCCGGCCACCCTTGTTCCGCGGGCCCAACGGCGACGTCAAATCCTGCCGACGGCCCGATTCGATATCATTGACCTCGATCAATGAGTGGGCCAGCAAAACCCACGCCTGTAATTGATCTGGATCAATGGTCGGGCACGGGGCCCTTGTACAGCGTCGAGCCAGGACTCGGGCACGACTACCCCGAGGCCGGCGGACGCTCCTCGGACCCAGAGCGCCGCGGAAACTGGCACGGTGGTCGCGTTCCCCAGCGTGGCTTCGACTCGATGATGTTCCGTGCCAGAAATTGTCCTTCACGCCCCGATCACTTTACGCCATTCCATAAATGGCCAATAAAGTGCCAGCTATTCGACCATACCGATATCTATTTCAAGAAATATAATTCGGAAAAAATCGAACGAGATTGGGGAAGCTCTGATCCACACCGTCGCAAGTCATGTTTAAGGCTGTTCGAATTTTCTACCGTTGGGAGTCAGTTGTGAATGGAGAGGGTATATTCACGGCGGATTTTCGATAAATGGAATCCGCGATCGCGACCCCGACGGCCGGCGGGCAACAGAGCGCCTTGCTCTCCTTGAACGGCGAAACGCCGCTGTGTGGGCGGCGCGGGCGCCCACGTGTTCGCGGGACCCCGGTCTCGTCCGGCCCGTTCGCCAGGTCGGTGGCGAGATCGGCCGGCCGATCCGAATGGGCCGACTTTCGCCGGGCAGGGTGAATTAAAATCCGCTCTCTTGTCGCGACGGCTGAACCTGAAATTGATTAAAATCAATAGAACACGTGAGGAACTCGGATAAAATCACCACGTATATAGATCTGGATCATATATTTGGCACGGCGCAGTCGTTAGTTAACCGGGACGCTGGATCTTTCTGGCAAGGATCCAGCCGTGCCTCGGTACAGAGCTCTCAACCCGGCTCACTGAAAGGGGTTAGCATGATCAATCGACGCTGTCTCTACGCGACTTTCTGGAGTGTGGTGCTTTCCGCGTTCCTCCTCGCCGCCAGCTCCTGGACCAATGGGGCCCTGGCGGGTGGCCACCTCAGCTTCAAGGAGGATGTCTTTCCGATCATCGAGATCAGATGTCTCGAGTGCCACCAAAAGGGCGGCATCGGTTACGAGAAGAGCGGTTTGGACCTCAGCACCTACGACGGCCTGATGGAGGGGACCAAGCACGGCCCGGTGGTGGTGCCGAGGAGTGCGATGACGAGCAACCTGATCAGCGTCATCGACGGCCGCACCGACCCCGCGTTGCATATGCCGCTCAAACGAAAGCGCATGTCGAAGTGCGAGCGGCTGAGCTTCCGATCTTGGGTCAACCAAGGCGCCAAGGACAACTGACCGGATCCCGCGTGCGGCGTTGATCGGGTGGACCGGGGGCTTGCTCCCCGGCGGCTTCGGCGCGTCGCCGAGAGCGCGGAAGAGTGCCACGCCTTCGTGCTGCGCTGGTCGCCGATCGACTCGCTGCGCCGCGCCGGGGCGATCGCCTGAAAACGCGCGCGGCGGCGCCGGATGACGTAAGATCGGGCGCCTCGGGTGGCGCCGGCGTCATCCGGTCGAGCGTGGAGAGGAGCGCCATGAGCGAGATCGAGATCTACCGCAAGCAGGGCATCGGCCATGCCAGCGGCTTCGGCCGCCGACCCGCGCTCCTGATCGTCGACTTCGTCAACGCCTTCAACGATCCCGAGCAGTTCGGCGGCGGCAACATCGACGACGCCATCCAACGCACCCGAGCCCTCTTGGCGGGCGCCCGTGGCGCGGCGCTGCCCATCGCCTTCACGCGCGTGGTCTACGCCGAGGACGGCTCGGACGCCGGCGTGTTCTGCCTCAAGGTGCCGACGCTCAAGACCCTCACCGAGCGCGCCGCGGCGAGCCAGGTCGTGCCCGAGCTCGAACCCCGGCGCGGCGAGTACGTGGTGCGCAAGCGCCAGCCCTCGGCCTTCTTCGCCACCGAGCTCGCCGGCTGGCTGGTGATGCAGGGCGTCGACACGGTGCTGGTGGCGGGCTGCACCACCTCGGGCTGCGTGCGCGCCTCGGTGCTGGACGCGATGAGCTATAACTTTCGCACCATCGTGGTGAGCGACTGTGTCGGCGACCGGGCGCTCGGCCCCCACCGCGCCAACCTCTTCGACATGGAACAGAAATACGCCGACCTGATGAGCGCCGACCAGGTGCTCACGGCGATCGCCCGGCTGGCGGCGGCGTGAGGGCGACGCAAGCCACTTAAAGCTTAAGGGCGGGGGCCGCGAGCGATGGTCGATTCCCTGGGCTACCGGATCAAGTTCGGGGTCGTCGCGCCCTCGACCAACACCACGGTGCAGCCCGAGTTCGACGCCATGCGTCCGGCAGGCGTCACCAACCACTTCGCCCGCATCCACATCGCCGACGATCCGGTGCACAGCGACGACGACTTCAACCGGCTCATGGACAACATCCGCGACGAGCTCATGGTTGCGGTCGACCGGGTGATGACCTGCGCGCCGGGCTACCTGATCATGGGCATGTCGGCCGAGACCTTCTGGGACGGCCTCGACGGCAGCATCGAGCTTCAGGAACGCCTCGAGGCGCGCGCCGGCGTCGGCGTCGCCATGGGCTCGGATGCCTGCCGCGCCGCGCTCGGCCGCTACGCGGGCGTCAAGCGCATCGCCGTGATCACGCCCTACATGCCGGTGGGCGACGAGAACGTGCGCCGCTTCTTCACCGACTGCGGCTACGAGGTGGTGGCGCTCAAGGGGCTGAGGTGCGCGAGCCCGGTGTTGATCGCCCACGTCTCGGAGGCCGAGCTCAAGGAGGCCATCAAGGAGGTCGATTCGCCCGAGGTCGACGCCGTGATCCAGGCCGGCACCAACCTCGCCATGGCCCGGCTCGCCGGGGCCGCCGAGTTCTGGCTCGGCAAACCGGTGATCGCCGTCAACACCGCGACCTACTGGTGGGCGCTGCGCCAGAACGGCATCGCCGACAAGATCGAGGGCTTCGGCAGCCTGTTGGCCGAGCATTAGGCCGTGAGCTCGCCAACGGGCTCGCCAAGGCCCCAGTGATGCGAGCGTGATGCGAGCGCCACCCGGCGCCCGGAAGCCGACCGCCTAGCGCCTCCGGTGGAACGGCTCGCGGGTCCTTTTCCGATCTTCAATGCGGGCAATGCGGGCCTTGCGAAACGCCGGAGGTGGCATTTTCAGGGCCTTGGCGTACGGTCTCGCGAGCATGGATTATTTCAGCCCCGGTCGTTACTCTCCCAATTGAAGGAGCGAGGGCGTGGAACGCAGGCTTGCCGCCATTCTGGCCGCTGACGTGGTTGGCTATAGCCGCCTCCTGGGTGCCGACGAGGCCGGCACTCTCGAGACGCTCAGGGCGCACCGCGAAGAGCTGATCGAGCCCAAGATCATCGAGCACAAGGGACGCATCGTTAAGCTGATGGGCGACGGTCTTTTGGCGGAATTCCCGAGCGCCGTCGAAGCGGTGGAATGCGCCCTCGAAATCCAGCTCGCCCTGGGTGAACGCGACGCCGCGGTGCCCGAAAATCGGCGGATCATCTACCGCGTCGGCATCAATATCGGCGACATCGTCGTCGAGGACGACGACATTTACGGCGACGGAGTGAACATCGCGGCGCGACTGCAGGCGTTGGCCGATCCGGGCGGGCTTTGCGTCTCCGGAAAGGTGATCGAAGAGGTCAGAACGAGGCTCGACATCTCATATCAGGACCGCGGACCGCAAGCGCTCAAGAACATCGTCGAACCGGTCAACGTTTTTTCCATCGACCTCGCATCCCGGGCGGAGGCGACCGCCGGTGGGCCCGCCTCGGCGGCGATGATGGCTCGGCCGGCGGTCGCCGTGCTGCCCTTCACCAACATGAGCGGCGACCCGGAGCAGGAGTATTTCTCCGACGGCCTGACCGAGGACATCATCACCGCCCTCACTCACTGGCGCTCGTTTCCTGTAATCGCCCGCAATTCGACCTTCGCTTACAAGAACAAGCACGTCGATATCAAGCAAACGGCACGAGAGCTGGGCGCCCGCTACCTGCCTCGAGGGCAGCGTTCGCAAGGGCGGTCACCGCATACGTATTACGGCGCAGCTCATAGACGGTGCTAGCGGCCACCACATTTGGGCCCAAAGGTATGACCGCGAGCTTGACGACATATTCGAGGTGCAGGATGAAATTGCGCAACGCATTTCCGCAATCGTTGCACCGGAACTGGCCAAGACCGAGTTCAAACGCTCGACCAGCAAACGACCCGAGCACCTCGACGCCTGGGATTACTACCTCCGTGGGATGGCGATTATTCACGAGCGGACGTCCGAGGGAAACGCGAAGGCACGTGAATTATTCAAGAGCGCGATCGCGATTCGGCCCGATTATTCCGATGCCTATGCGGGGCTCGCGATGAGTTACAATCTCGACATACTTTTCCAGTTTGCCAAAGAACGAAGGACGACCATAACGCAGGCGATGGAGGCCGCCCGAAAGGCCGTCAAATACGATGATTCCTCGTCCCTCGCGCATCAGGAGCTGAGCACCGCCTATCAGTGGCTCAACCGACCTGATGACGCGCTTGCCGAGGCAAAGCGTTCCGTGGAATTAAACCCGAACGATGCCATCGGGCTCCATGCGCTCGGCAATAAGTCGGACCTGGCCGGCGATCCCGACGGCATTACATACATGGAACAAGCACAAAAGCTCAATCCCCAGGATGCCAAGCTCCATACACATCTGACGTTCTTGTCACGGGCCTATATCAATGTCGGTTCGTACGAAATCGCGGTCGACCGCGCTCGGACGGCGATCCAGCGCGGGCCGGATTATCCGCACGCATACTTCATCCTGGCAATCGCGCTTGGCCATTTGCGGCGCACCGACGAGGCTCGGACGGCGCTGCGGAAGTGTGAAGAACTACATCCGGGCTTCATCGATTCCCGGAAAGACTGGCAGCCCTATGTAGATCCGACGAGCAACCAAAGATTACAGGACGGCCTTCGCCGAGTGGGGCTCGAAGAGGGCAAGGAATGAGTCTGAAGAACGCTTCCGCCGCCGATACCGTCGTTAAGATCGTGCTTGCCGGATGGTTCGCCTGGGACCATCAGGCGACGGTCAATGATACCGTCTCGGTCGACCGGCTAGGACGGTCCCCGGCCGGTCCTTGGTATGCCCATTCGGGATAACCTCCCCTCCGCGGACCGGAATGAGGGGCCGCGGCGACACCTGGCTCGCGGCGGCTCACGAATCGATCTCGGCTGAGCCCGCCCCCGCGGGGCATCGCAAGGGCGCGCGCCCAGCAACGACCCCACGCTTAGAGCGGTTCCAGGTCAATTGGAACCGCTCTCAGGCCACGCCAGCGTGGACCCTCGGGCCCGCCGGTCGCCCGGCGCGCCCGCGCAGGCGCGGACCCGTGGCTCCGCTGCCGTGAGCGAAAAGAATCTAGAGCGATTCCAGGCGACCTGGAATTGCTCTAGAAGTCGCCCGGGTGCTGGCGCCGGGGCCTCAATTGGCGCCCGATTGGGGCCTGAAATGGCGCGCCAATGCTTGCCGCGTGTCCCTATCCATGCCGACGAAGACGCCGATGAGCTCGCCCTGCTCGGCATCGACGCCGAGCACCTTGGCCTCGCACGCGAACTCGACGCGCTCGTCGGCGACGGCGGCGGAGAAGCTGATCGCCACCTTGTCCCCTTCCTTGCGGCCGCCGTCGTAGGAGGCCGCAACGAAGCCGCGGGAGTTGCAGGTCTTGAGCGGATATCTGGCGCCGTCCAACTCAACCGTGCCGTCGACCGCGGCGGCGACCGGCGCCGGCGCGCGCTCGGCCTGGGCGGCGGCCTCCTCGGCGGCGCGCTTGCGCACCAGGCGCTCGTTCGGGTCCAGCCTGGCGAGCTCGTAGGCCTCCTCGATGTGGACCGCCAGCGCCTTGGGATCGCTGTAGGAGTAGACGTGGTACCCGGCATTCTCGATCAGGGGCGGCGCGTGGGCCTCCTTTTCGACCGCGCCGTTCTGGTCCGGCAGGTGGTGGACCTTGATACCGACGAGGCCGTTGCCCTGCTCGAGCGAGCGTTCGAGCTCGTAGCCCAGGTACTTGCGGTCGACGGTGTTGAAGCCGATGCAGAGCACCGTCACCGTGGTCCCGACGAGGGCGTCGTTGATCAACCCGTGAATCGAGGCATCGCCGCGGCGGCGCGCCTCGAGCCACACCGAGGAGGTCTGGAAGCCGCCCGCCGAGCGTGAAATGACGTCGGGAACCCGGTGCATCTGGTCCACCCGGTGACGATCGCGGCGGTAGTCGAAACTGAAAAAAACCCTATGCATGGTGTCGGCCCCCTTTCGACCCGCCGAGACCACAGACTTCTATTCGCTGGCAACAGTCTATCGCCCAATCGCCCGCGCCGGAAGAGCACTCGGCCGGCCCGGAGAGCGATGCGCCCCGAGGGCGCGCCAAGGGCTCGAACCTGTCGGCGGCGCGGTTCACGAAGCGGCGGCCAGCCCCTTGGCCGCCAACGCCGGCGCCGGGCGCAGGCGGGCGATGACCTCCTCGCTGGTCATGACGTCGCCGAAGACCTGGAAGAAGGCGGCGAGGCTGGCATTGTGGTCGGCGTCGCTATGGGCGGCGTTGGCATCCCCCACCATGATGACCTTGAAGTTGCGCATCATGGCGTCGCGCGCGGTCGAATCGCAGCACACGTTGGTCAGCGTGCCCACCACCACCAAGGTGTCGATGGCGGCGCGGCGCAGCCGCTCCTCGAGCTCCGAGGCGCCCTGGATGAAAGCGGAGAAGCGGTTCTTGCTTACCCGCCAGTCGCCCTCGACGACCCCGAGCTCGGGCCACAGCGCGTGGCCGGGGCCGTCCTCGGCGAGGCTCAAGAGCACCGCCTCTTTGATGTCGGGCCTATAGAAGCCGTCGAAGAACACCGACCAATCGTCCCGGCTCTGGGCCGAGAAGGTCATCTGGATCCAGACCACGGTGGCGCCGGCCGCGCGCATCGCCGCGGCCAGGCGGTTGACGTTGGGCACGATGGCGCGCGCCGCCGCGACCTCGGACGGCATGCCCGGGGCGACGAAGTTGTTCTGCATGTCGACCACCAGGAGCGCCGAGCGCTCGGCCGCGAGCTCGTCGTAGAGGTGCACCTCGCCTCGCCGCGCGCGGATCCTCGCCACCACCTCGTCCGGTATCTTGACCTCGTGCATTCGACCCTCCCTGGTTCAATCCCCATCCGCCCAGCGGCGCTCGAACTCCCACACCGCCTCGAACCCCATCAGCTTGCTGAAGGCCTCGAAGTTGTCGAGCGGGATGTCGAGGCCGGCGCTCGAGCCCTCGCGCAGGATGTGCCCGTAAGCGCCCTTGAGCGCCGCTCCCATGGCGAGGAAGCCGGTCGCGGGAAAGATCACCAGGCTGTAACCGAGCTCGGCGAGCTCAGGCGCGCTCAGCACCGGGGTCTTGCCGCCGTCCACCATGTTGGCGACCAGCGGCTGGTCGAAGGCGCGGCCGATGGCGCGCATCTCGTCGCGCGACTCAGGGGCCTCGATAAAGATCAGGTCGGCGCCCGCCTCGGCGAAGGCCGCGCCGCGGCGCAGCGCCTCGTCGAGGCCGTAGCCGGCGCGGGCGTCGGTGCGGGCGATGATCAGGAAGTCGTCCGAGCGCCGCGCCTCGAGCGCCACCTTGACCTTGGCCACCATGTCCTCGAGCGGGATCACCTTGCGGTTCGGGGTGTGGCCGCACTTCTTGGGGAACTCCTGGTCCTCGATCTGGATCGCCGCGGCGCCGGCGCGCTCGTAGCCCTGGACCGTGCGCTCGACGTTGAGCAGGCCGCCGTAGCCGGTGTCGCCGTCGGCGATCAGCGGCGTGCGGGTGAGCTCGCAGATCTGCGCCACCCGGCCCACCATGTCGCTGTAGGTGGCGAGTCCGGCGTCGGGCAGCCCGAGATGGGAGGCGACGGTGCCGTAGCCGGTCATGTAAAGCGCCTGAAAGCCCATCTGGTCGGCGATGCGCGCCGAGATCAGCTCGAAGACGCCGGGCGCCGAGGTGAGCTCCTTGCGCCGCAGGCGGGCGGCCAGAGCGCCGATCTCAACGGTCCCCATTCGCGAGCTCCCCATCGCTCCGGTCGGCTTGATCCGGGCGCCGATCCTAAGCCGCGGAGCGAGGCCGGACAAGGCAAGCGACGGAATACGATCCTGGTGCGCACGCCCACGGCCGCGCCTTAAGCGTCCGGCTTGCGGATCTCCAGCGCGGCCGCCATCGCGTCCTCGAGGATAGCGAGGCCGAGATCGATCTCGTCGCCGCTGATGGTCAGCGGCGGCGCGATCCGGAACACCCCGCCCATGCCGCGCAGGCCGACGATGTTCATGCACAGGCCGCGCTCGAAGCAGTGCCGGGCGACCAGGGCGCCGAACTCAGGCACCGCTCGTTTGCTGTGGCGGTCGGCGACCAGCTCGAGGCCCAACATGAGGCCGCGCCCGCGCACGTCGCCCACGCATTCGAACCTCTGCCGCAGGTCCTGAAGGCCCGCCTTGAGGCGCCCGCCCATCTCGCGCGCCCGATCGACGAGGCGCTCGCGCGCGATCACCTTGAGCACCGTCAGCCCGACCGCCGCCGGCAGCGGGTCCGAGACGTGAGTGGTGTAGAACAGGAAGCCGCGCTCGTGGCAGGTCGCCTCGATCTCGTCGCTGGTGATGGTGGCGGAGAGCGGCAGGCCGGCGCCCAGCGTCTTCGATAGCGTCAGGATATCCGGCACCACCCCATCGCGCTCGAAGGCGAACATCTCGCCGGTCCGCCCCAGGCCGGTCTGCGCCTCGTCGAGGATCATCAGCATCCCGCGCTCTTGGCATTTCCGCTTGAGCTTGGCCAAGTAACCCTCGGGCAGCTCGATGACACCGCCGGCGCTGAGGATCGGCTCGAGGATCACGGCGGCGTAAGCGCCCACCGATTGGCGGTCCACGGTCTCGAACGCCAGGTCGAGCATCTCGAGCTCGAAGCCCTCCCCGGCCCACGCCGGGCGGCGGTAGGGATTGGGGGTCGGCAGGGCGAACACCCCGGGCATGGGCGGCCCGTAGCCCTTGCGACCGCTGGCGTAGGTGCTGGCCACGGCGCCCCCGGTCATGCCGTGCCAGGAGCTGTCCAAACCCACCACCTCGAAGCCCTGGCTATAGAGCTTGGCGAGGCGCAGCGCGGCCTCGTTCGATTCGGCGCCGGTGCTCAGCAGCATCACCCGCGAGAGCTGGGGCGGCAGCAGCGCCGCCAGGGCCTCGCAGAGCTCGGCCACCGGTGGCGACAAGAGGCCTGAGAAGAGGTGGATGAGCTCGCCGCTGGCCTCGCGGATGGTCGCCACCACGTCCGCGTGGGAGTGCCCGAGAATGCCGCTCATCTGGCCCGACGTGAAGTCGAGGATGGCGCGGCCGGTCTCGTCGTAAACGAACGAGCCCTCGGCACGGATGGCCAAGGTGGGCAGGAACTCGCCGCCGTAGCGCAGCGCGTGGCGGTCCACGGCGGCGTGCAGCCTGGCGAGGTCTTCCGCCGTCCTGCTGGGATGTGTCGACATCTCCCACCCCTCACCTGTCCGAGCGCTGCCGCCCGAGCCCCCATGTTGCCCGGGTCTCGCAGCCGATTCCATCTTAGCGTCATGGGCTTCGCCGGGGCGAGCAGAGAGTTGGCGCGACGGCTTCTCGAGGGCCGACTGCGTCAGCGCCGGCGAGAGGCTGGCCGAGGAGATCGGCTGGGCGCGGGGCGGCCTGGACTTTGCGTAGCGCCTGTCGTTAGCTTATGTTGGTTAACCACTGTCAAGATTTGGAGGCAACCATGACAAAGTCATACACCTGCCGTGATGTTGGGGTCGACTGCGACTGGAAGACCAGCGCGGAGACCGAGGAACAAGTAATGGCTGCAATCCAAACGCACGCCGCACAAGTCCACCCGACAATCGAATTAACGCCGGAACTAGTGCAAGCGGTCCGCGCGGCGATCAAAGACGAATAGGGCGGCACAAAGGGCCAAGGACTTACCGACCATTCCGCACGCGCTTTGAAATTGCTAATTTCGGGCTGTCCACAAATCCGCTTTGGCCCGTTTGTGGCGATAAGCGGCTGTTCGGGCCGTGCCGCCGGCATGACCGCTTTGCCCCCGATTTCGTCGGCTTTACCCCCGAAGGCGACATCCGGCCGAGATGGACATGCTCGTCTGCCGACCATAAGCTTCGGGCACAAACGCGATCACGGGGAACGGTCTCGATGGCGGACGACATCGCGCAACGGCTCGAAGGACTTGGCCTTGGCCAGTACGCGCGGGCGTTCGCTGAGAATGGTGTCGAGCGACAACAGCTTCCCCATCCAACTGATGATGATCTGAGAGGACCCGGCCGGCCTTTGGGACCGCGCCGACACCTGTAGGTCGTCATCGAGACACTATCCGCGGATCAGCCATCCATCCGGCCAACCGTGCCTTTGACACAAGAACCCGAAGCCCGACCCGCCGCGACCGAGCGCCGCCAGCTGACCCCGTTTTTCTGCGATCCAATCGACGCCACCGAGCTGTCACGCAAGCGTGATCCGGAGCACCTGCGCGTCTCTGTACGCAGGTCAGCGGCGCTACGATCGCGGCATCCGGACGGTTAGAGCGCTTCCAGGTCAATTGGAATCGCTCTCAGGCCGCGACTGCGGCCCGCCGGTCCTCCGGCGCGCCCGCGCAGGCGCGGACCCTCGGGTCCGCTGCCGTGAGCGAAAAGAACCTAGAGTGGTTCCGATCAATGCGGAACCGCTCTAGTCTTGGCGTCCTCGGGATTGGGCCGGACGCGGACTTGCGGGAACCATCGTCAGGAAATGCATGTCCCGGGCAATCCTCTACTCGACGGCTGCGCGCGCTTTCGGCCTGCCGTAGGTGTCGGGGATGGCCGCTTCGTGGGTCTTCATCAGGTCGAGTTCTTCTTCTCCGGCCTCGAAGACCGGGGTGAGCGCGGTATCCATATATTCGCTCTTTTCCGGGTCCGCCTCGATGCGCTTGGCGAGCCGGGTGTATTGCAGGTAGAGGCGCGCCCAGCTGGCGTGGCAGGCCAACACCTCCCAAACCCGGCGCGGATAAAAGATGAGCGGGTTTTCCCGGGGCAAGCCGCTGCGCCGCTGGGTCCGCACTTTGCGGCGGAAAACACCGGCCTCCAAAGGATGAACCTTCTCGAATTTGATGGCCCCGTGGAACGCGCCAAGCGGTAGAAACAGCTTCTTCAGCTTGATGCCCTTCGCGGCGCCACGGCGCAGGACCGTTTCGATATGATCGAGGGTGTAATACTGCTCCCAGGCGCGCTTATAGACCTCCTGCCATGTCTCCTTGGACATCGAGGCATGGCCGGTCGTGACATGGCTCAAGTCATATTTGTTCATGTCGGGATCCATCCAGACACCTTGCGAATGTAGGTTCCGGTGGTCCTCGGAACCCGGGAGCGGCGTCAGGAAGAAGAATTCCACTAGGTCGAGCGGCAGCTCGCGCTTGATGATCTCTATGTCGCGCTGGATCATCTCCGGCGTGTCGGGCGGAAAGCCGAGGATGTAACCGACGTAGGTTATGATGCCGGCATCCTTCCAGGCCTGGAGCATCTTTCGATACTCCCAGATCTTGTTCTGACGTTTCTTGGCGCCCATCAGGGCCTCGGGATTGATGCTCTCGAGCCCGATAAAGGCACGGTTGCAGCCGGCCCGCTTGACCTTCTCGATGAAATTCGGGGTCCGGTGGCACAAGGCGTCGACCTGGATGATAAACCTGAACCTGAAGCCCTCGTTCTCCCGTAATTCGATCATACGGTCGAGAATATCCTCCCAGTGTTTATTGCGGGCGAAGTTGTCGTCGGTAATGAAGTAGCGGTTGACCCCCTGGGCCGCATTGGCGCGAATGATGGCCTCGATGTCATCGGGTGTGCGGTGCCGGGACTTGCGGCCCTGCACGTTGATGATGGTGCAAAAACTGCATTGAAAAGGACAGCCGCGCCCGCAATCGAAGCTGGTGTAGTGGCCGGCGGCACGGGCAACAACACGTTCCGGGAGGAAGGGAACCGCGGCGCCCGTAATGTCGGGCAGTTCTGACAAGTAGTTGTAAATCGGTTTCAGCCTGTCCTCGTAGACGTCACGCAAAACCTCGTCCAAGCGACCCTCCGCCTCGCCCGCGTAGAAGCTAATGCCCATCTCTTGCGCGGCCCTAATATCGGGCGGCAGCTCGGGCAGCATGGCAAGGCAGCCGCTGACATGAAAGCCGCCGATGACAACAGGCAGGCCGGCGGCCCGGAACTGCCTGGAGATATCCACGGCGCGGGGGAACTGGTTCGATTGCACCCCGACGAGGCCGACGAAGCCACTCTCGGCGCTCTTGAAATTCCGAATGATCCGTTTGATGGGGATGACCGTATTGGTCTCGTCGTAAGCCGTAATCTCGATATCGACATCGTCGCCGAGTACCCGACGCTCCTTGCACTGGGTGACCAAGCCGTACAACGTGGCCAGGGTGTTCGATGGGATAGCCGAGCGAAGCCATTGAATAACATAGCCGTCGTCGTCATAGTGCGACGGCTTGATCAGAACCAAGAGAAACTTTCGCGGCATCGAAATGTTACCTAACTCCCGAGATCTCCAGCGTTTTCCAGACGCCAACCAAATTCGTGGATATTGTACCACTGGCCCACCACCAAGGGAACTGTGTTCCCGTTGCAACCATATGATGGCATGAACCTAGCAATAAGCCCACGCTTGGAAGGCCATTCGGTCATTTTTTCTCGTCATCCAGACACACCTCTTCGGTCGCTTTCTCCTTGCCGTCGATTCTCTCCGCATGCGATTGAGCGGGTCTTCATCGCAGTCCATCGATCCGCCGTAGGATTTCTCAGATCGGGTTCTGGGGCACGGACAGGAGGGAGCTCACGAGTTTGGCGGAGTGGAAGTGAGGTAATGCAAAATCGCTCGAACCGAGGATCGGGAAAACCCGCCTTAGTCAAGGTGCCTCGAGCACGCGCTCTTAGTTGGGACCCGATCCGCGGATCGCATGAGGGCCAGCGATCGAACCCATCGCCTCAACAGGCCGGACACATGGCTGAGAACGGCGGTTCGGAGGACTACTCGTGTAGGTCCGCTTAGCGCTTGGAAGCGGACATCGGTGAAGCGTTTTCCAGAGCCGTCGACAAGGCGGTTTATGGCTACACGTCGCTAATCGATCCTCACGATCTTGCCCGGGTTCATGATGTTGTCGGGGTCGAGCGCGGTCTTGAGCTGGCGCATCACCGCGACCCCCTCGCCGTGCTCGGCGACCAGGAAGTCGATCTTGCCGAGGCCCACGCCGTGCTCGCCGGTGCAGGTCCCGTCCATGGCCAGGGCCCGCATCACCAGGCGCTCGTTGAAGGCCCGCGCCGCGCCGACCTCGCCCTGGTCCTCGGGGTCGACCAGGACGGCGACGTGGAAGTTGCCGTCGCCGACATGGCCGACGATGGGGGCGACGAGCGAGATCCGGTCGAGGTCGGCCCGCGTCTCGGCGATGCACTCGGCGAGCCGCGAGATCGGCACGCAGACGTCGGTGGCCCAGCCCTTGGCGCCGGGGCGCAAGGCAAAGCAGGCGTAAGCCGCGTCGTGGCGCGCCTGCCACAGCTTGTTGCGTTCTTCGCTGTTCGAGGTCCACTGGAAGTCGCCGCCGCCGTGCTCGGCGGCGATCGCCTGCACGTTCTCGGCCTGCTCGCGGACCCCGGCCTCGGTGCCGTGGAACTCGAGGAACAGCGTCGGCCGCACCGGGTAGTCGAGCTTCGAGTACTTGTTGAGGGCGTCCATGAGAAGCTCGTCCAAGAGCTCGATGCGGGCCACCGGTATGCCCGATTGGATGGTCAGGATCGCGGTGTCGACGGCGGCGTTGACGTCGGCGAAGTTGCACACCGCGGCCGAGATCGCCTCGGGGATGCCGTAGAGCCGGAGCGTGACCTCGGTGATCACGCCCAGCGTGCCCTCCGAGCCCACGAAGAGCCGCGTCAGGTCGTAGCCCGCCGCGGACTTGCGGGCCCGTCGCGAGGTGCGGATCACGCGCCCGTCGGCGAGCACCACGGTGAGCGCCAGCACGTTCTCGCGCATGGTGCCGTAGCGCACCGCGTTGGTGCCCGAGGCCCGGGTCGCGGCCATGCCGCCCAACGAGGCGTCGGCGCCGGGATCGATGGGGAAAAAGAGGCCGGTGTCGCGCAGGTACTCGTTGAGCTGCTTGCGCCTGACGCCGGCCTGCACCGTCACGTCCAGGTCCTCGGCGTTGACCTTGAGGATCGCGTCCATGCCGCTGGTGTCGATCGAGACCCCGCCGTAGCGGGCCATGACGTGGCCCTCGAGCGAGGTCCCGGTGCCGAAGGGGATCACCGGCGTCTTGTGGCGGGCGCAGACCTTGACGATCTCGGCCACCTCCGAGCTCGATTGGGCGAAGGCCACCGCGTCCGGGGGCAGCGTGGGATGATAGGAGAGCACGTCCCGGCCGTGATGTTCGCGCACCGCCAGCCCCGTGCTCAGGCGCTCGCCGAGGAGCTCCTTGAGCTCGGCGATCGCCGCCTGGGACCGCCCGCCCGGGGCCTCCCGCTTTCGCTTCGCCGCCTCTCCCGCCATCGTCACACTCCTCTTTCGCGTGCTCAGGCCAGCGCCCGCTCGGGGCACTCGAACATCGCCGCCAGGTCGTTGATGAAGTAGGTCGCGTCGGCGCCGTCGATGTAGCGGTGGTCGAAGCTCAGGCTGCAGGCCATCATGGGCCCGGCGCTCAAGCTCCCAGCGATCACCCGCGGCCGCTCGACGATGCGCGAGACCCAGAGGATCGCCGTCTGGGGCGGGTTGACGATGGGCCGCGCGGAAAGAAGCGTGGCGCGCTCCAGACTGGCGGTGCTGGAAAGCGTAAAGCTGCCGCCCTTGACCTCGCTCACCTCGAGCCTGCCCTCCCGGGCGCGCTCGGCCAGGTCGGCCACGGCCTCGGCGAGCTCGAACAAGGTGAGCCGGTCCACCCCCCGCACCACCGGCACCACCAGGCCGCCGGGCGTGGCCACGGCGATGCCCAGGTCGACCCCGGCGTGAAGCAAGAGCTCGTTCGCGGCCTCGTCGATGGTGGCGTTGAAGCGCGGGTGGTCGCTAAGCGCCGAGCTAAGGCACTTGGCGATCAGGGCCACCGGGGTGAGCTTGACCCGGCGCCGCTCGGCCTCTGGTCCCAGCTTCTCGAGCAGGGCCTTGAGCGCGTCGGCCGTGACCTCGAAGCCGATGGTCGAGTGGGCCAGGGTGTGGACCGACTGGGCGAGCCGTTCCGCGGCCACCGCCCGCGCCCGCGACAACGGCTCGCGGCGCGCCGCGGCGGGCCGCTCGCCGGCGGCCTCGAGGTCGCGCATGAGGATGCGGCCCTCGGGCCCCGATCCCACCAGTGTTCCGAGCTCCACGCCGCGCTCGTGGGCCAGGCGGCGCAGCGCTGGCGCGGCAACGATCGGCGCCATCAGGGCGGGTTTGCCCAGCGCCCGCGCGCCGCCGTCGGCACCCGCCCGCGAGCTTGCCGGCGCGGCGGGCACAGGCTCGGGCACAGGCTCGGGATCTGTGGCCGCGGGCGAGGGCGCGCTCCCGGCCTCGGGCGTTGCGCTCTGCTCGATGCGGATCAGCACCTCGCCCACGGGCACCGTGTCGCCCGGCGTCCACAGCAGCTCGACGATGGTGCCGGCGCACGGCGAGGGCAGCTCGACGTCGACCTTGTCGGTGCTGACGCTGGCGATTTCGGCGCCTTCCTCGATCTCGTCGCCGAGCGCCACCGTCCAGGAAATGAGCTGGGCCTCGCCGATGCCCTCGCCGATGTCGGGGAGCTTGAAGTCGTAGATCAGAACTCGAACTCCATGGTGCGGATGATGGCCTTGCGGATGCGCCTTTCGCTCGGCCGGCAGTGCTCGTCGCCGATGCTGAAGTGATAGGGCACGTCCGGCGCGGCGACGCGCTCGATCGGCGCGTGCAGGTAGCCGAAGGCCTTCTCCTGGACCACCGCCGCGAGCTCGGCGCCGAAGCCGCCGCTCTGCGGCGCCTCGTGCACGCTCACCAGACGGCCGGTCTTCTTCACCGATCGCACTACCGTGTCGACGTCGAACGGCACCAGGGTACGAAGGTCGATGACCTCGATGTCGTAGCCGCGCTCGTCGGCGAGCTCGTCCGCCAGCCGCGCCACCCAATGCCTGAGGGGCCCGTAGACCACCGCCGTGAGGCCGCCGCCGGGGCGCACCACGGTGGCGACGCCGATGGCAACCGGCTTTCCATCGAGCTCCACTTCGCCCGAAAGCGTCCGGTAGAGCGGCACCGGCTCGATCACCAGGGTCGGGTCGGGGTCGCGGATGGCGGCGATCATCATGCCGTAGGCGTCCTCGGGCGTGCTCGGCGACAGCACCTTGATGCCGCCGCCGTGGAGGTAATAGGCCTCGACGCTCTGGGAGTGCCAGAAGCCCCCCTTGATGCCGCCATAGGAGGGCGCGCGCACCACCATGGGCACGGTGTACTGGCCGCCCGAGGCCCAGCGGTATTTGGCGCCGCAGAACACGATGTGCTCGAAGGCGTCGTGGATGAAGCCCGAGAACTGAATCTCGGCGATCGGCTTGAGCCCGTAGAGCGCCAGACCCACGGCGTGAGCGGCGATGCCCTTTTCGTCGAGCGGGGTGTCGATGACGCGGTGCGAGCCGAAACGCTGCTGCAGCCCGGTGGTGACGCGAAAGATGCCTCCCGCCTGACCCACGTCCTGGCCCAGGATGACGACGTCGGGGTCGTGCTCGAGCTCGTGCGCCATGGCCGCGTTGAGGGCCTCGAGAACGGTCAGCCTGGCCATCGTCAGGCGCCCTCCTCGAGGTCCGCGAGCAGGTCCGCGCGCTGCTCCTCCAAGGGCCAGGTGGGCTCGGCGAAGACGTCGTCGAACAGGGTCTCCGGCGCCGGCAGCGGCAGTGCCTCGGCGGCCCGCACGGCCTCCTGGATCTCGCCCTTGCAGCGCTCCCACAGCGCCGCCTCGTCGGCCTCGTTCCAACGCCCGAGGCGCTCGAGATAGCGCCTGGTCCGCATCAAGGGATCCCACGCCTCCCAGGCCTTGACCTCGTCCTCGGTGCGGTAGAGGTCCGGGTTGTCGGACGAGGTATGAAAGCCGGTGCGGTAGGTGACGGCCTCGATCAGGGTGGGGCCTTCCTGGGCCGCCCGCGCGCGGGCCTCGGCGGTCACCCGGTAGACGGCGAGCGGGTCGTTGCCGTCGACCCTGAGGTTGGGCACGCCGTAGGCGTCGCCCTTCTCGGCGAAGGTCGCCGAGGCGGTCTGAACGCTGGTCGGCGTCGACACCGCCCAGCCGTTGTTCTCGCACAGGAAGATGATCGGCGGCTTGTGAACGCCGGCGAAGTTCATGGCGCTGTGGAACTCGCCGCGCGAGGTGGCGCCGTCGCCGAAGTAGACGATGAAGCGGGTCTCGTCGCCCTTGAGCTTGGCCGCCCAGGCAGCGCCGCAGGCGTGCGGGATGTAGGAGCTGACGACCGTGATCAAGGGGACGATGTTGAGCTCGCGGTCGCCCACCAGGGTGGGCAGGCGGCGCCCCTTCAAGGGCTCGCCCGCGCGGCCGAAGAACTGGGCGAAGAGCCGGGTCAGCGATCCGCCGCGCAACAGCATCGAGCCGGGATGGCGGTAGCCCAGGAAGATCCAGTCCGAGGGCGCCATGGCGCAGGTCGAGGCCACGTGCACCGCCTCGACCCCGCGCGTGGGGATCCAGAACTCGACCCGGCCCGAGCGCTGGAGCTGCCAGCCGCGCTCGTCGATGGCGCGCACCATCACCATGGCCTCGTACATGCGCACCACCTCGGCCGCCTCGAGCGCGGGATCGGGCAGGTTGCCGGTGGGCGCGCCGTCGTGGTCGAGGACCTGGAGGATGCCAAGCTCGGCGGCGCGCGCCAGCGGCACCCGGTTCGCGTCCGTGGCCGCCACAGGGGCCGCCGCTGGGGAAGCTTTCGCGGCCTTGCTCTTACGCGCCATGCTCGCCCGCTCCTCTCTCCGTCGCTCTCCTCCCCGTGCCGGGAGGCCCGGGCGGCGACCAGTATAGCGCCGCCGCGGCCGCCGTCGCCTCAACTCGCGCCGAAGCGCTCCTCGGCGATGCGGTCGGCGGCGACACTGGTGGCAACGCCGCCGCTTCGCGCGCGCTCGATGATGTCGACGCAGGTATCGTAGATCTTGCCCACCTTGCTCTCCACCTCCTCGGCCGCGTCGCCGTACCATTCGGCGGCGACGCAGATCAGGCCGCCGCCGTTGGCCACGTAGTCCGGCAGGTAGACGATGTCCCGCTCTGCCAGCATCTCGCCGTGACGGTCGAGGCCGAGCTGGTTGTTGGCGGCGCCGGCGACCACGCGCGCCTTGAGGCGGGGAATGGTGTCGTCGTCGAGCACCCCGCCCATGGCGCAGGGCGCGAAGACATCGACCTCGGCGTCGTAGATGGCGTCGGGCGCCACCGCGGCGGCGCCGAACTCATCGACGGCGCGTTCGAGGTTGGGCTGGTGGACGTCGCTGACGGTGAGCACCGCGCCCTCCTCCGCCAGCATTCGGCAGAGGTTTCGGCCGACGTTGCCGACGCCCTGGAGGGCGACGCGCACCCCCTCGAGGTCGGAAGTGCCGAGGCTGGCCTCGATCCCCGCGCGCAGGGCGCGCATTACGCCCAGCGCGGTCAGCGGCGCGGGATCGCCATAGCCGCCGTCCTTTTCGTGCAGGCAGGTCACGTAGCGGGTGGTCTTCTTGATCTCGGCCATGTCGTCGGGGTTGGTGCCGATGTCCTCGCCGGTGATGTAGCGGCCGTCGAGGCTGTCGATCTGGCGCCCCATGGCGTGCAAGAGCTCGGGCCGCTTGTCGGAGTGGGGATCGCCGATGATCACCGACTTGCCGCCGCCCAGCTTGACCCCCGCGGTCGCCGCCTTGTAGGTCATGCCGCGCGACAGCCGCAGCACGTCGCTGATGGCCTCGGCCTCGGTGACGTAGGCCCACATGCGGCAGCCGCCCAGCGCTGGCCCCAGCTTCGAGTTGTGGATGGCGATGATGGTGCGCAGCCCGGTCTCGGAATCGCGCGCGAATACGACCTCCTCGTGGCCGTCGTAATCGGGTGCTTCCATGACGCTCAACTGGCCAACTCCTCTGCCTTTCGCGAACGCGCCGGTGGGCGGCGGGTACGCTTGGCGGGCGCGAGCGGCGCGCGGTCGCCGCGCCCCGCCCGCAGCAGGCCCACGAACTCGGCGGCGATCCTGGCCGGCGCATGGCCATCGGCGCGGTACCAGGTCTGGGCCCAGTTGAGCGCCCCCAGGAGCGCCAGGCGGAAGTACTTGCGCTCGCCATCGCTGGCCAGCGGCAGGTCGTCGACGAGCTCGCGGAACAGCGCCTCGTAGCGGTTGCGCAGGACCACCAGGCGCTGCCGCAGGGGGCCGTCGAGCGGCGGGAAAACGCCAATCACGACGGCCGCGTAGTCGCTCTCGCTGAGGATCGCTTCGAGGTGCGCCGCGGCCGCCGCATCGAGCCGCGCCCAGGGCTCCATCAGCCCGGCGAGCGCCGCCGCCACGGCGCCGGAGATGCGGCGGATGCCCTCCTCGTGGACGGCGACGAAGAGCTCCTCCTTGGAGCGCACGTGGTAATAGACCGAGCCCGACAACATGCCGGCGGCGGCGGCGATGTCGCGCACCGAGGAGGCCTCGAAGCCCCGGGCGTTGAAGAGCCGGGCGGCGGCGTCCAACAGCTCTTGGCGCCGATTGTGGGGGCGCGGCGCCGGCGCCGCCCGTGTCGTTGCCGCCGCCATGGCCGGTCCGTCGGTTGCTAACCAAACAAGCGTTTGTTTTTCTCTAGCCCATCAGGCTCGCCGGCGCAAGGGTGGCGCAGGGCGGGCGCGGGCACCTGCCGGGTACGCTGGCGATCGAGGATCGGATATAAGATAAGCGCGATGCCGGAGGCCCGCCCAGGGGTGGTCGAAGATGCCGCTCAATGCCGACGAACAGGCGCTGAGGGAGCGCTTCGACAATTTGTATCGGGTCGTCCAATCGCCGATCGTGCAGGAGATCGAGCGCTCCGTATGCGGTTGCGATTACGGCGCCACGAGTTGGACCACTCAGGCCGAAGCGGGCCGAGTGGGCGAGCTCTTGGGCCTGGCTCCGGGACGGCGTCTGCTCGAGGTCGGCGCCGGCTCCGGATGGCCCGGGCTTTTTCTGGCGCGCACCACCGGCTGCGACGTGGCGCTGGTCGACCTACCCCTGGCGGGGCTGCGTATCGCGGCCCAGCGGGCGGTCGCCGACCGGCTCCCCGGCGCGTGCTGGATCGCGCTCGCCGACGGTGTCGCCTTGCCGTTCGCGAACGACTGGTTCGATGCGGTCAGCCACTCCGATGTCTTGTGTTGCCTGGACGCCAAGCTCCCGGTCTTGCGCGCCTGCCGGCGCGTGATCCGCGGCGGTGGACGCATGGTCTTCACGGTCATATTTCCCACCCCGGGACTGTCGTCCGCCGACCACGATCGCGCCGTGCGGTCCGGACCCCCCTTCGTCGAGACGGCGCTCGCCTATCCGGCCATGCTGGACCAGACCGGATGGGTGATCACGGATCATGTCGATCTGACGGCCGAGTACGCCGAGACGGTCCGGCGTCTG
>CBDUZE010000062.1:0-21811 GCA_965371625.1 uncultured Alphaproteobacteria bacterium | reverse complement strand
GGTCGCCGAGGCCCGCTCGCGCATCGCCGCCGGGCTTCCCGCCATGGCGCCCGAGGAAGGCTCATGATCTCGGTCGCCGAGGCCCGCTCGCGCATCGCCGCCGGGCTTCCCGCCATGGCGCCCGAGACGGTGGCGCTGGCCGGCGCCTTCGGCCGGGTGCTGGCCGAGGATGTCCGGGCCCGGGTCACCCAGCCGCCGGTGGCGGTCTCGGCGATGGACGGCTACGCGGTGCGCGCCGCCGACCTCGCCGATGCCCCGGTGACCCTGGCCCAGATCGGCGAGGCGCCGGCCGGCGCCGCCTTCGCGGGCGTCGTCGGCGCGGGCCAAACGGTGCGCATCTTCACCGGCGCGCCCATGCCCGAGGGCGCCGACGCCGTGGTCATCCAGGAGGACACCGAGGCCGATGCGGGGCGCGTCACCATGCGCGAGCCGGCCCGCGAGGGCCAGCACGTGCGGCCGGCGGGCCTCGATTTCAGCACCGGCGAGGTCGGCATCGCCGCGGGCCGGGTGCTCACCGCCCGCGACGTCGGCCTGGCGGCGGCCATGAACGTGCCGTGGCTGGCGGTGCGGCGGCGCCCGCGCATCGCCCTGCTCGCCACCGGCGACGAGATCGTGCGCCCGGGCGAGCCCATCGGACCCAACCAGATCGTCAGCTCCAACGCGCTGGCGCTGGCGGCGCTGGTTGTGGCCAGCGGCGGCGAGGCCATCGACCTCGGCATCGCCGCCGACGACGAAGGCTCGCTGCGCACCATGGCCGCGGGCGCCCGGGGCGCCGACATGCTGGTGACCATCGGCGGCGCCTCGGTGGGCGATCACGACCTGGTGCGCGAGGTGCTCGGCGACGAGGGCCTCGAGCTCGATTTCTGGCGCATCGCCATGCGCCCGGGGAAGCCGCTCTTGTTCGGCGCCATCGGCGCCACCCCGGTGCTGGGCCTCCCCGGCAACCCGGTCTCCTCGCTGGTCTGCGGCCTGATCTTCCTGCGCCCCGCGATCCACGGCATGCTGGGCCTGCCCGCCAGCGAGGGCGCCGCCGCCAGCGCTCGGCTGGGCGCCGACTTGCCCCAGAACGACGCCCGCCAGGACTATCTCAGGAGCGCGCTCGAGCGCGACGCCAGCGGAGCGCTGGTCGCCACCCCGCTCAAAGTCCAGGACAGCGCGATGCTCTCGGGCCTCGCCCGCGCCGACTGTCTGGTGGTGCGCCCGCCCCACGCGCCGGCCGCCAAGGCCGGCGAGCGCGTCGACATCCTCCCCTTGGGCCCCGGTCTCGACGGCTTCTGAGGCGAGCGGGCGGGCGCCGGCTCGCGGCGGGGGCATCTGGCTGCCCGGAGCCCCATTTCGGGGCTTGACGGCGAACCAGAACTAAACTAGAACATGTGTGAACGTTTCGCTTTTGTTCCATATCTTGGGGGCGGGGACCATGTTGACCCGGAAACAACACCAATTGTTGATGTTCATCAGCCGCCGTCTCGAGCAGAGCGGCATCTCGCCCTCGTTCGACGAGATGAAGGACGCCCTCGATCTCAAGTCGAAATCGGGCATCCACCGCCTCATCACCGGGCTCGAGGAACGCGGCTTCATCCGCCGCCTGCCCCACCGCGCCCGCGCCCTCGAGGTGCTGAAGCTGCCCGACTCGGCGCTGGCCCCGGCGGTTACGCGGGCGCGCCGCTTCGAGCCCAGCATCATCGAGGGCGACCTGCGGGGGCCGCTCGTCGGCGCCCCGGCGCCCGAGGCCGCCGAGGCGGTTTCGGTACCGCTCTACGGCCGCATCGCCGCCGGCACCCCGATCGAGGCCTTGCGCGATCACTCGCGGCAAATCGACCTGCCGGTCTCGATGGTCGGCAAGGGCCAGTACTACGCCCTCGAGGTGGCCGGCGATTCGATGATCGACGCCGGCATCTTCGATGGTGACCGGGTGATCATCGAGAGCTGCGACACGGCCGAGAACGGGGCCATCGTGGTGGCCCTGGTCGACGACGAGGAGGTGACGCTCAAGCGCCTGCGCCGCAAGGGCAACTCGGTGGCGCTCGAGGCCGCCAACAAGCGCCACGAAACGCGCATCTTCGGCCCCGACCGGGTCAAAGTCCAGGGCCGGCTGGTGGGGCTGATTCGCGCCTACTGAGAACGCCGGCGGCGCTCTGAGCCGGGCGGCCGGGACCACGGCCGCCGGCCCCTCGCCGCGGCCACGGTGGCGAGGCGTGGGCCTTCCGGCTCGAGCCACAGCGCGTGCGCCCCGTGGCGCCAGAGATCGAAGCGGTCGACCACCACCTGTGCCTGGCATGGCCGGCGCACCGGCACCAGGCTGACCACCACGTCCGCCACTCGGCAGTCCTCGGCCAGCGCCCGCGGGTCGCGCACCAGCGCCACCACCTGGCCGCGGCTGCGGTAGAGGCAGGCCAGCGGATCACAGTTGAGCCGGCCGTCGGCGCTGGCGCCGAGCGCGGGCCAGGGCGCGGCCTGGCGCTGCCCCTCGCGGCGCAACCAGGTCTCGCCGGCGATGCGAGCGGCGCGGCCGGACGAGAGCATGAGCGCGCCCGACTCGGCCCGTGCCGCGAACAGCCGCCCGCTGCCGTCGACCAGCACGTCGGGACCGCGACCGAGGCCCGGGGTGACGAGCCCGGCGGCGATGGCAAACACCCCCAGCAGGCGCCAACGGCCGCGCCACAGGCAAAGCCACAACCCGCCCCCGCTGACCAGGGCGATGCCGAACGCCGGCATGGCCGGCAACAGCTGCACGGCGCCGGGCCAGCCGGCGACCATCTCGGCGACCCGGATCACGCCCTCGATGCCCCAGCCCATGGGCCTGAGCGCCAGCGCCTCGAGCCCCAACGGCATGAGCACGTAGGCCGCCATCGCCCAGGGCATGATCCACAGCGCGGTGAGCGGCACCGCGACCAGGTTGGCGGCGAGGCCGAACACCACCACTCGGTTGAAGTGGTAGAAGGCGAAGGGCGCCGTCGCCGACCCCGCCACCACGGTGGTGATCGCCACCGCGACGAGGTAGAGCGCGGCGCGGCGCGCCTGTCCCTGGTTCGCCCGCCAGGCGCCGAGACGCTGGCTCAGCAGCTCGTAAGCCGCCACCAGGGCGACCACGGCCGCGAACGACATCTGGAAGCTCGGCCCCAACAGGCTCTCCGGAGCCAGCAGCAGCACCGCCGCCGCCGCCCAGGCCACCAGACGCATCGATACCGCGGTGCGGTCGAGCGCCACCGCGAGCATCACCAGGATCAGCATCAGGAAGGCGCGTTGGGTGGGCACGGTGACCCCGGTCAGCATCAGATAGGCGAAGGCGCCGAGCGAGGCCGCCAGGGCCGCCCACTTCTTGATCGGGTAGCGCAGCGCCACGCCCTCGGCGAGGGCCAACCCGCCCCGCACGGCGAAGAAGATGAGCCCCGCTACCAGCCCGATATGGAGGCCGGAGATGGCCAGCAGATGAGCGAGGCCCGAATCGCGCACCGCCTCGAGCACGTCCTTGGGGATGGCGCCCCGCTTGCCGGTCATCAGGGCCGCGGCGATGGCCCCCGGCGGACCCGCGATGGCTGCCCGCACCCGCTCCGCCACCGCCTGACGCCGCGCCGCCAGCCAGGCTGGAAATCCGCCCCCGTCCTGGCCCTCGGGCGTGGTCACCAACCGCGCCCGGCTGACCGCGTAGCCGACCCCTCCGAGGCCCTGGAAATAGGCCCGGCGGGCGAAGTCGAAGGCGCCCGGCGCGGCCGGCGCCGGCGGCGGATAGAGCACCGCCCGCAGCCGCACCCAGCGGCCGGGCCACAGCGGCTGGTCCGGATCGCTCCCGGCGCGCACCACGACGCGCACCTTTCGCGGCGTCTGCCCGGCCTCGAGCGCGGCGATTTCGAGCCTCTCGAGCACCAACCTGAGCCCCGGCGTGTAGACGTTGGCCTCGACCACGCGGCCCGTGATCACCACCGGCCCGAGGCGCTTGGCGAGCACCGGCGCCGCCACCAAATGGCTGCGCCAGGTGGCAGCGGCGAAGCCCATGGCGACGGCGGCGGCGGCCGAGCCCACCAGCAACAGCGGCAGCCGGCGGCGCCCCAGCGCCGCGGCGCCGAGGCCGAGACCCAGGCCCGCGGCGCCGAGCCACGGCAGCGGCTCGACGGGGAGCAGGAAGTAGAGCCCGACGCCAAGGCCCAGGAACACCGGCAGCCACAGGATCCAGCGCTCGCGCTCCGCCAGCAGGGCCTGGCCGGCGGCCCCCACCAGCCGTCGCAACGGCGGCACGGGCGCGGCGCTGGCCCCAGTCTCCTCGGCCCAGCGCTCGCGACGCGGGGCGGCAAGGTCGCCGTTGCCGAACATCACGGCGACGGCCCTGCTGAATCGGCTTCCCGGATGTGATACACCAGCGTCTCCCGGGAGCAGTCTACGCCGCTTTTCGTCCGGTTGAAGCCATGAGTGTGATTACCCGCTTCGCTCCCTCACCCACCGGTTACCTGCACATCGGCGGGGCGCGCACCGCGCTTTTCAACTGGCTCTACGCCCGCCACCACGGCGGCCGCTTCCTCCTGCGCATCGAGAATACGGACCGCAAGCGCTCGACGCCCGAAGCGCTGCAGGCGATCCTCGATGGCCTCACCTGGCTCGGTCTCGAGTGGGACGGCGAGGTGCAATATCAGTTGGCGCGGGCCGAGCGCCACGCCGAGGTGGCCGGCGACCTGCTCGCCGCGGGCAAGGCCTATCGCTGTTACGCCACGCCCGAGGAGCTGACCGAGATGCGCGAGAGGGCGCGGGCCGAGGGGCGCCATTTCCGCTACGACGGGCGCTGGCGCGAGCGCGACCCCGGGGAAGCCCCCGCCGGGGTGGCGCCGGCGATCCGCCTCAAGGCGCCGCGCGAGGGCGAGACCGTGATCCAGGACCAGGTCCAGGGCGAGGTCCGGGTCGCCCACGAGGAGCTCGACGACATGGTGCTGCTGCGTGCCGACCGCAGCCCCACCTACATGCTCTCGGTGGTGGTGGACGACCACGACAGCGGCATCACCGACGTCATCCGCGGCGACGACCACCTCACCAACGCCGCCCGCCAGAGCCAATTGTTCGAGGCCCTGGGCTGGACCCTGCCGCGCTTCGCCCACGTGCCCCTGATCCACGGCGCCGACGGGGCCCGGCTGTCGAAACGCCACGGCGCCCTTGGGCTCGAGGCCTACCGCGAGCAGGGCTTCCTGCCCGGCGCGCTGCGCAACTACCTGCTGCGGCTCGGTTGGAGCCACGGCGACGACGAGATCATAAGCACCGAGCAGGCCATCGCCTGGTTCAACCTCGAGGCGATCGGCCGTGGCCCCGCCCGCTTCGACTTGACCCGGCTCGAGAGCCTCAACGGCCATTACCTGCGCCAGACCCCCGACGACGAGCTCGCCGAGCTGGTCGCGCCGCGGCTCGCCGCAAAGCTCGGCCGCGACCTCGGCTCGGATCATCTCGAGCGCCTTCGGCGCGCCCTTCCTGTGTTAAAGCCAAGAGCGAAAACACTAGTAGACCTAACTGACAACGCTAAGTTTCTTGTTGCCGACCGACCGCTCGAACCGGACCAGAAGGCGGCCCGGTTGCTCGACCCGGAAGCCCGCCAACGCCTCGCCCGGCTGCGCGTCGGCCTTGCCGAGACGGCGGCCTGGACGGTGGGAGCGCTCGAGGAGGTGATACGCGGTTTGGCCGAGGCCGAAAAGATCAAGCTCCGCGACCTCGCCCAACCGTTGCGCGCCGCGCTCACCGGCAGCGTCACCTCGCCCGGCATCTTCGACGTCATGGTGGCGCTGGGCCGCGACGAGAGCCTGGGGCGGATCGACGACGCCGCGGCGTAAGGCTCTGGGCGCCCGATTTCCCAATCCCGAAGAGCCAAGGTATACTGGGGCAAAGTCGGGGACAGCGGGCCACGCCATGCTCGCGGCGACGCGGACCGCCGGTTGACAAGGTGGAACCCGATGCGAAGCGATCGAGGGGGACAAAGGGAAGGACCCGATGGCGCAAGCTGCGAGCGAGAGCCTTGGCAACCAAACCGTGACCCTCAGCGAGGACGGAAGCGGCAACGCGGTCACCCTCCCCCTGCTCCACGGTTCGATCGGCCCCAAGGTCATCGATATCCGGGCCCTCTATAACGAGACCGGGCATTTCACCTACGACCCTGGCTTCACCGCCACGGCGAGCTGCGAATCCAAGATCACCTACATCGACGGCGACGCGGGCGTTCTGCTCTACCGCGGCTACCCGATCGAGGAGCTGGCCGACAAATCGAACTTCATGGAGGTCTGTTACCTGCTGCTGCATGGCGAGCTGCCGAGCCGCGACGAGTTCGACGAGTTCGAGCGCGCCATCACCATGCACACCATGGTGCACGAGCAACTGATCCAGCTTTATCGGGGCTTCCGCCGCGACGCCCATCCCATGGCCATCATGGTCGGCGTCACCGGCGCCTTGTCGGCCTTCTATCACGACAGCACCGACATCAACGATCCCCACCAGCGCATGGTGGCCTCGCACCGCATGATCGCCAAGATGCCGACCATCGCGGCGATCGCCTACAAGTACTCGGTGGGCCAGCCCTTCATCTACCCGCGCAACGACCTGAACTACGCCGAGAACTTCCTGCAGATGCTGTTCGCGGTGCCGTGCGAGGAATATCAGGTGAGCCCGGTGTTGGCGCGGGCGATCGACCGCATCTTCATCCTCCATGCCGATCACGAGCAGAACGCCTCGACCTCGACGGTGCGGCTGGCGGGGTCGAGCGGCGCCAATCCCTTCGCCTGCATCGCCGCCGGTATCGCCTGCCTGTGGGGACCCGCCCACGGCGGCGCCAACGAGGCGGTGCTCAACATGCTCACCGAGATCGGCTCCGTCGACCGCATCCCCAAGTTCATCGCGCGGGCCAAGGACAAGGACGACGACTTCCGCCTCATGGGCTTCGGCCACCGCGTCTACAAGAACTACGACCCCCGCGCCAAGGTCCTGCAGGAGAGCTGCCACGAGGTCCTCGACGAGCTGGGGGTGCGGAGCGAGCCGCTTCTCGAGTTGGCGCTGGAGCTCGAGCGCATCGCGCTGGAGGACGAATACTTCGTCGAGAAGAAGCTCTACCCCAACGTCGACTTCTATTCCGGCATCATCCTAAAGGCGATGGGCTTCCCGACCTCGATGTTCACGGTGCTGTTCGCGCTGGCCCGGACCGTGGGCTGGGTGGCGCAGTGGAAGGAGATGATCGAGGATCCAAGCCAAAAGATCGGCCGCCCGCGCCAGCTCTACACCGGCCCCGCGCTCAGGCACTACAACTCGTTCGACGACCGCGGCTGACTTTTCTCCAACCGCGCCGAGCGCCGCACAGGCGCCTCAGCCGCGCTGGACCAGCTCGATCTTGTAGCCGTCGGGATCCTCGATGAAGGCGATCACGGTGCTGCCGTGGGCCATCGGGCCGGGCGGGCGCGGGATCGCCACCCCTTCCCTGCCGAGCGCGTCGCAGAGCCCCTGGATGTCGGGCGTGGCGATGGCCAGGTGACCGAAGCCGTTGCCGAGCTCGTAGGGCTCGTCTTGGTCCCAGTTGTGGGTGAGCTCGATCACCGTGCCGGCCTGCTCGTCGTCGTAGCCGACGAAGGCGAGGGTGAACTTGCCGCCCGGGAAGTCGGTGCGCCGCATCAGCCGCATGCCGAGGAGCCGGGTGTAGAAGTCGAGCGACTTCTCCAGGTCACGAACCCTGAGCATGGTGTGGAGCAGGCGAAGCTTTCCGCCGCCGTCGGCGCGCGCGCTGGTCTCGGACATTCCGGGCTCCTTTCAGCGATGTTTAGGGCTCGTGCTCGGCGCGGCGCGGCCCCCGCGCGATGACCTCGAGGACCACGCGGGCGGCGCGACGGCTGGGCGGCTCCCCGCCGACGCCGAGCCTGGCCGCGACCTCGTCCGCGGCCCGAGTCTGCGCGGCGCGGGTCTCGCGATCAACGAGAATCTGGCTCACCGCCTCGGCCAGCCGCTCGGGCCGGGCGTTCGTCAACAAGAGCTCGGGAATGACCGCGCGGTCGAGGATCAGGTTGGGCGGGCTGACGTACTTGGTCCGCACCAGAAGGCCCGCCACCAGGCTGGTGAGGATGCCGGTCTTGTAGGTCACCACCGTCGGCACCCGGGCCAGGGCGAGCTCGAGCGAGACCGTGCCCGACACCGCCAGCGCCCCATCGGCGGCGGCGAAGGCGTCCCAGCGCTCGGCCTCGCCGCGCACCACGAGCGGCGCCGGCCGCCAGCGCGCGGTTGTCGCCGCGACCTCCTCGGCCACCGCCGAGACCGTGGGAATGACCGGCCTGAGGTCGCCGAATCGGCCCCTCAAGCGGCTCAGGGTGCGCTCGAAGAGGGGCAGATGGCGCGCGGTCTCGGTGCGGCGGCTGCCGGGCAACAGGAGCAGCAGCCGGGCCTCGCCCGGAAGCGCGTGGCGGGCGCGAAAGCCCGGCCCGTCGCCGCGGTCGGCGCCGAACTCGATCGCCGGATGACCGACGTAGCTGCAGGGAAGCCCCACCTTCTCGAAGTAGGGCGGCTCGAACGGCATCAGCGCCAAGAGGTGGTCGAGGAAGCGGGCGATCGCGCGGGCTCGCCCCGGACGCCAAGCCCACACCGAGGGCGCGACATAGTGCACCAGGGGGATCCCGGCGCCGGCCAGGCGCTTGGCGACGCGCAAGCTGAAGGCCGGGGTGTCGATGGTCACCAGGGCGTCGGGGCGCAGCTCGCGGGCGAGCGCCACGGTCTCGCGGATGCGGCGCCACAGCCGCGGGAGGCTGGGGACGACCTCGGCGAAACCCATCACCGAGAGCTCATCGATGGGGAACAGGCTCTCGAGCCCCTGGGCTCGCATGGCCTCGCCGCCGATGCCCACGAATTCGACCGCGCCGTCGCTGAGCGCCTTGAGCTCGGCCATCAGGCGGCCGCCGAGCATGTCGCCCGAGGGCTCGCCGGCCACCACCATGATGCGCTTGGCCATCGCCCGCCCGCCTATCGGCGCGCCGTCCGCCCCGGCGTCTCGGCCATCTTAGGGCGAGAGCCGAGGGAGGAGGCGGGCCACCGCCGCCAGCGCCTCGGCGCGGGGCATGCCGAGGGAGAGGTCTGGCGCGTAGAGGAGCCGCAGGAGCATGGCGTCGGTCGGGGTGTAGCGGTCACTCGCGGTGTGGTCATCGAGCACCGAGTAGGCGTCGGCGGGATGATACGTCAGACCAAGCACATGTTCCATTTCGTGGTTGAGGCAGCGCCGCGTGCGCCCGCCCCGGCCGGGCCCCGGCTCGCCGCCGGTGACGAATACCGCGGCGCCGACGATGCGCGCGCCATGCGCCCAATAGGTCGACCAGCAGAAGCCCTCCTCGAAGCTCGCGGCGAGGAAGTCGTCGACCCGCGTCCCCGCCGTCGTCAGGTGCTCGAGAAAGGCCTCGCCGTCCTCGAAGTAGATGACGATGTTGGCGCCCGCGCCGGCGCCGGCGGGCACCATGTCGACGCCGGTGAGCGCCCGCAGCTCGCTCAGGGCCTCGTCCACCAGCGCCGCCCTCGCCGCTTCGACCTCGCCCCTTACGGCCACCCGGATCGGCCCGCCCCAGCGATAGACCCGGTCGTGATTCGGCGCCCCGGGCGCGCCGCCGAAGACCACCTGGTCGAAGATGGCGCCATAGTCGGGTCGCCCCCACCCGGCCCCCGAACAGGCGCCGACACCGAGCGCCAGCAACAGGATCAGCGGGCGCCGGTCGAGGGTCCGGAGCATTGCCACCGGGCCCGCGCCGACTAGTCGTTCTCGAGCGCGATGCCGACCACGAAGAGAGCGGCCTGGTCCGCGGCGCGCGCCACCGCGTCTTGATCGATGACCAGGGCGCTTCCGGCCTCCACCGCGATGCCCCTGAGGCCCGCCCGGGCCGCGGTCTCGACCGTGGTCACGCCGATCGTCGGCAGATCGAGCCTACGGTCCTGGCCCGGCTTCGTGAGCTTGACCAGCACTCCGCCGCGTCGGTTGCGCTGAAGCGCGGCACAACGCTCGATGAGGGCGTCGGTCCCTTCGAGGGCCTCGACCCCCAGCACCACGCCCTCGGCCACCACCGCGGCCTGGCCGACGTCGACGGCGCCCAACGCCCGCACCACGCGGACGCCGTAGTCGATGTCGCGAAGGTCGTCGGCGTCGGGCTCGCGGGCACCGATTGAGCCCTCGGGCGCGAGCAGTCCGCCCAGCACCTCGTGCGGCCCGACGACGCGAAAGCCCTTATCCTCGAACACCGAGACCACGGTCGAGAGCACCGCCTCGTCGTTGAGCCCGCCGCGCGCGAATCTGGCCAGCAGCGCCGCGCCCTGGGCGTCGGGCCGGAGCGAGCTCAGGGCCGGCCGTTGTATCTTTCCAACCAGCACGACTTCCTTGCAGCCCGCTTCGCGCAACAGCTTGAACGTCTTGCCGACGGCGCCGAGCCGGCTCCAAGCATGGGGATAGTCGGCGAGCTGCTCAGGATCCGCCTGCTTTTCGAAGGCGATGACGAGGTACTCGCGCCCGGCCTGGCGACAGGCAGCGGCCAGCCGCAACGGTAGATCGCCCCCGCCCGCCAGGATCCCCAGCTTAGGCGGCGCGCTCAATTTCGGGCTGACAGAACGAGCGCGAGGAATCCGCGCGCATGAAGTCGACCATGTCCATCACCACCTGGCTGTCCGCGAACAGCGCCGCCACGTCCTCGAGGCGCTCCTGCATGGTGCCCTCCTGGGCGAACAACAGGCGATAGGCGTTGCGCAGCTTGTGGATGTCCTCGCGGCCGAAACCGCGACGCTTCATCCCGACGATGTTGATCCCCGACAGGTGGGCCCGGTTGCCGACCACCGAACCGAAGGGAATGACGTCGTTCTCGACGCCCGACATGCCGCCCACCATGGCGTGCTTGCCGATGCGCGCGAACTGGTGGACCGCCGACAGCCCGCCGATGATGGCGTAGTCGCCGACCGAGACATGACCGCCGAGGGTGGCGTTGTTGACCAGCACCACGTGGTCGTTGACGACGCAGTCGTGGGCGACATGGGCCCCCAGCATGAACAAGCAGTTGTTGCCCACCCGGGTCACCATGTCTCCGCCGGCGGTGCCCGGGTTCATGGTCACGTACTCGCGGATGATGTTGTTGGCGCCGATGATCAGCTCCGAGGGCTCGCCGGCGTACTTGAGGTCCTGGGGCCGCAGCCCGATCGAGGCGAAGGGAAAGAACTGGCAGTTGGGACCGATCGTGGTGCGGCCACCGATCACCACGTGGGCCATGACGGTGACGCCGTCGCCGAGCTCGACCTCTGCGCCGACGCAGCTATAGGGGCCGATGCTGACGTCGGTGCCGAGCCGAGCCCCCTCCTCGACGATGGCGGTGCGGTGGATTTCGGTCATTTCAGCCCTGATCCGGCATCAGCATGGCCGAGACCTTGGCCTCGGCAACGACCTGGTCGTCGACCTTCACGATACAGCCGAACTTCCAGACGTTACCGCGCTTATGCTGCCGCGCCACGTAAATGCGCATTTGGTCGCCGGGCATCACCGGCTTGCGAAAGCGGCAGTTTTCCACCGACAAGAAGTAGACGAGATTGCCTTCCATCTCGGGGCCCAGGCTGTCGACCACCACCACGCCCGAGGTCTGGGCCATGGATTCGAGGATGAGCACACCGGGCATCAGCGGCCGGCTCGGAAAATGCCCCTGGAAGAAATTCTCGTTGATGGTGACGTTCTTGATACCGGTCGCGCTCATCCCGGTCTCGAGGTCCACCACCTTATCGATCATCAGGAAGGGATAGCGATGGGGGATCATCTGCATGATCCGATGGATGTCGACGACGCCGAGCTTGGTGGCCGTCGCGCTCTCGCTCATGGCGCCGGCCTCCCCGCCTCCGCCGGCGGCGAGGCCGACCAGGTCGGCGGCCGGCACCCGTAAGATCCGGGCCCGGTCATTATTGCTCCCCCGGCAATTTCACGGCCACGGCGGGCAGACGCTGGTCGAGCAGCTCCAAGACCTGCTGGGTGAGCGTCAGGTTCTTGAGAAACATGCGCGTTTGCGAGGCGTCGAGGACTATGTTGAAGCCATATTCGGCGCTCAGGTCGTTGAGTATGATGATGATCGCCCGATCGATCTCGTCCAACGCCCTGGCCTCGGCCTGAGCGACCGCCCGCTCGGCGCTCGCCACGTACTGCCGCAGATCCTTGACCTTGTCCTGAAACTCGCGGCCCTTCTCGGCGAAGGCCTCGGGCGCGAGAATGGTGCGCTGGCGAAGCAGCTCCTTCTCGTCATCGCGCAGCGCCCCCTCCTTGCGCGTGATCTCGGTCTGATACCCGGACCGGATCTTCTTGATCTGGCCGATCAGGTCCATGCCGGCGGAAGATTTGCGCAACAGCAGCTGGGTGTCGACGATCGCCACCACGGGCGGCGGCAGGGTCTGCGCCGCGGCCCCTGCGCCGAACCCTTCGAGCATCGCCCAAGCCAGCGCGGCGAAGATGAAGGCAGGACTTACCCGAGAGAGCATTTACCTAGAACCTGGTGCCAAAGCTAAAACGCAGAACCTCGGTCTCATCCGGACCTTCCTTCAGAATCGGCCAGCCCAAATCGATCGCGACGGGCCCCAGGGGCGACCTCCAGGTCACGCCCAAGCCCGCCGATATCCGCAACGCCCCGCTATCGAAAATACCGGGGCCGTTTTCGTTCGACTCCGCCACCGCTCCGAAATCCGTGAAAACGCGGCCCAATATACCAAGCTCCTCGGGCAAGCCCAGCGGGAAACGCTGCTCCACGGTGCCAACGTAGTAGATCGTGCCGCCGAGGGCATCGCCGGTCGCCGTGTCGCGCGGGCTGACCCCGCCGTTCGCGAAGCCTCGGAAGGTGTCGCTGCTGATGAAGAAGCGGTTGGTCAGGCGGACGTCCTCTCCAAGGCCGATGATGTGGCCCTGTTCCCAGGCCAGCCTGGTCACCCATTGGTCGGTCCAGGGGTAGTAATAGGCGTAGTTGAGGATGCTGCGCAGGAAGCGCACGTCGCCGCCGAGGCCGGCCAGGTCCTGGGCGATCCTGAGCACGTAGCCCGAGGTCGGGTCGATGCGGTCGTCGCGGAGGTCGAGGGTGAGCGTGTAGCCGACCGCCGAGGTCGTGGTGCTGCCGGCCTGGGCGACGATGAAGCGCGAGGCGCCGGTCTCGATGTCCTCGATACGGTCGTTGCGGATCTCGTAGTTGACGCCCAGTCGCACGAGTTCGGTGAGCGGGAACGAGGTTCTGAGCTTGCTCCCGATCGAGCGCTGGTCGAAGGCGCTGAACTGGCTGAAGTCACGCCGAATCAGGAAAAGGTCGATCCCGGCCGTGAGATCGCGATCGAGGAAGTAGGGCTCGGTGAAGGAGACATCGAAGGACTGCCGCCGAGTCGACAGGGTGATCGCGGCGCGTAGATCCTGGCCGCGGCCCAAGAGGTTGCGCTCGCGCACGCTGACGTCGCCGAGGATGGCCTCCACGGTCGAGAATCCGATCCCGAAGGTAAGCTCGCCGGTGGGCCGTTCTTCGACCTCGGCTTCGATCACGGTCTGATCCGGCGCGTCGCCCTCGCGCTGGGTGATCCTGACGTTCTCGAAGAAGCCGAGCGCCCGGATACGATCCTCGGAGCGACGCAGGCGCGCGGCGTTGAAGGCGTCGCCCTCGACCAGCCTGAACTCGCGCCTGATCACCTTGTCTCGGGTGCGAATGTTGCCGATGATGCCGATGCGCTCGATGTAGACCTTCGGCCCCTCGTTGATCTCGTAGACGACGTCGATGGTCCGCTGCTCGCGATTGCGCGTGGTCCGGGGCCGAATGTCGACGAAGGCGAAGCCGAGGCGGCCGACGCCAAAGGTGAGGTCCTGGATCGTCTCCTCGACGAGGTCCGCGTTGTAGACCGCGCCCGCCTGCGTTCTCAAGACGTGGCGCAGGCTCTCGGGTTTGAGCGCCTTGAGCTCGGTCTCCAGGCCGACCTCGCCGAAGCGGTACTGCTCGCCCTCTTCAACGGAGAAGGTGACGAAGAAGTCCCTGCGGTTCTGGGTCAGCTCGGCGACCGCCGAGACCACGCGGAAGTCCGCGTATCCACGCCCCAGGTAAAAGCGGCGCAGGAGCTCTCGATCGAAGGTCAGGCGATCCGGATCGTAAGTGTCGTCGGTGGCGAAGAAGCGGTACCAGACTTTTTCCTTGCTCGAGATCACGCGGCGCAGCCTGGAGTCGTCGAAGCGCTTGTTGCCGATGAAGTTTATCTTACGGATACCGGTGACATCGCCCTCGTTGATCTCGAACACGAGGTCGACACGGTTCGACGGCTGCTGGATGACCTTGGGCTCGACCGTCGCGGCGAAGCGACCGCTGCTCTGGTAGACCTGGACGATTCGCCGTGCGTCGGACTGGACGCGCGAGCGGGTGTAGACCACCCGTGGCCTGAGCTGCACCTCGGCGGCGAGCGTCTCGTCATCGATCTTGCGATTGCCCTCGAAGACCAAGCGGTTGATGACCGGGTTCTCGACCACGCTCACCACCAGCACGTTGCCGACCCGGCGAATGCTCACGTCGGCGAACAGCGCGCTGGAGTAGAGCGACTTCAGAGAGCGATCGATACGTCCGGGGTCGAAGGGATCGCCGGGGCCGATGAGCATGTAGGAACGAACCGTGTCCGCCTCGATGCGCTGATTGCCCTCGACTTGGACGGTCTCGACAATGTCGCGCGACGACTGCGCCATGGCCGCGCCCACCGGCAAGGCCGCGAGCGCGATCCAAGCAAGGAAACCCAAGACCCTGATCAAGGCCAACGACGACGCCCCCAAATTGCCGCTAAGTCAGGAGAAGAGCCCGCTGAGAAAATCGAAGAACTTGAACTGAACAAGATCGTTCCATGTCGCGAAGAGCATCAGCGTGAGCACCAACGCGAGACCGATGCGAAAGCTGTAGTCCTGGACCCGTTCACCCACCGGTTTGCCACGAATCGCCTCGATTGCATAAAACACCAGATGGCCGCCGTCCAGGACCGGTATGGGAAAGAGGTTGATGAGCCCAAGGTTGATCGAGAATAACGCCAAGAACCAGATCGCCGGAACCACGCCAAACTGGACCACCTTGCCCGACATCTGGGCGATCCCCAACGGCCCCCTCAGCTCTTGCGCGGATCGGCTGCCGACGATCATCTGGCCCAGCGCCTTCCCGGTCAGCTCGACGATGGTGACCATCTGCCGCAAAGCCTGCCACGACGCCGCGACCGGTCCCAAGCGCCGGTATTCCACGCCCGCCCGTGACACGCCGAGCCGACCGATCTTTTGGGTGCCGCCTATGGGATCTTCCTCCTCGACCAGCCGCGGCGTCGCCACGAGCGTGATCTCGGCGCCGTCGCGCACGACGACGATGGTGAGCCTCTGCCCGGCGGCCATGCCGATGATGGTTTGCATCTGCTCGAAGCGCTCGATCTCCTCGTCGTCGATGCGGACGATGCGGTCGCCGGGGCGGAAGCCGGCCTCCTCGGCGGCGCTGTCGGCAACCACCGACATCACCTCGGGCGGCGAGTACGGCTGGCCAACGGTGACGAACAGACCGACAAGCAAAACGAAGGCGAACAGCAGGTTGGCGAGTGGGCCGGCGGCGACGATGGCGAAACGCCGGCCCACGCTCTTGGCATGGAAGGCCACCGCCCGGTCCTCGGGCGTCATCGCCGCGAGAGCCTCGGGAACGGTCTCTCCGGGGCTCTGCTCGCCAAAGAACTTGACGTAGCCGCCGACCGGAATCAGGCTCAGTTTCCAACGTGTGCCCAGGCGATCGGTCCAGCCCCAGAGCTCCTTGCCGAAGCCGATCGAGAACACCTCGACTCGCACGCCATTGCGCCGCGCCACCCAGTAGTGGCCGAGCTCGTGCACGAATACCAAAATGGTCAGCACGACCAGGAACGCGATGGCCTTGATCAGGAACGGCACGACCCAGATCCAAATCACGCTCAACATGGCGCGGCCTTCGTTGCTGGCCTCAAGGCTGCACCCTCAGGCGCCGTTGACCAGCTCGACGGCAACGCGGCGGGCGTTGGCGTCGACCTCGTAGACGTCGTCCAGGCTCTGGATCGCGCCGTTGGGCACGCTTTCCAAGGTCTGTTCGACGATGCGGGCGATGTCGAGGAAGCCGGTCCGTCGCTCGAGAAAGCCATGGACCGAGACCTCGTTGGCGGCGTTGAGGATGGTGGGGGCTGCGCCCCCGGTCTGCAACGCCTGGCGCGCCAGGCGCAGCGCCGGGAAGCGCTCGGGGTCGGGGGCCTCGAAGGTGAGGCGCCCGATCTCGCTCAGGTCGAGGCGCGGGGCGGGCGCCGCCATGCGCTTGGGCCAGCCCAGCGTGTAGGCGATCGGGGTGCGCATGTCGGGGGCACCGAGCTGAGCCAGCACCGAGCCATCGATGTAGGCCACCAGGCTGTGAACCACCGACTCGGGGTGGACCAGGATCTCGATCCGGTTTTCCGAAACCGGGAACAGGTGATAGGCCTCGATGAGCTCGAGCCCCTTGTTCATCATGGTCGCCGAATCGACCGATATCTTGGCCCCCATATCCCAATTGGGATGGGCCACCGCCTGCTCGGGCGTGGCCCGGGCCATGGCCTCGAGCCCGGCGGTGCGGAAAGGCCCGCCCGAGGCCGTCAAGATGATCTTTTCGATGGCCTGGGCGTGGTCGAAGTCGAGCACCTGAAAGATCGCATTGTGCTCGGAATCGACAGGCAGCAACGTCGCCCCGCTCGCCGCCACCTCCTGCATCATCAGCGAGCCCGCGCAGACCAGACATTCCTTGTTGGCCAGCGCCACCACGGCGCCCCGGCGCACCGCCGCCAAGGTCGGCTCGAGCCCCACCGCGCCGACGATCGCCGCCATCACCCAGTCGGCCGGCATCTGGGCCGCCTCGATCAGTGCCTCGGAGCCGCAGGCGGCGTCGACACCGCTGCCCGACAGCGCCTCCTTGAGCTCGGCGTAGCCCGCCGGGTCGGCGATCACGGCCATCCGGGGTTTGAGCCGCCGCGCCTGCTCGGTCAACAGTTCCACGTTGCGATAGGCGGTCAGCGCCTCGATCGCGAACGACTCCGGCTCGCGCTCGATCAGGTCGAGGGTGTTGCGGCCGACCGAACCCGTGGAACCGAGGATCGTGAGGCGCCGCGGCATTTGCTCCACCATGCCTCTCATCGCCACAGCAGCGGGCTGTCGCCGCCGAGAATGGCCAGGGCGGCCACCGCCGGGCCCGCGAACAGCAGACCGTCGACGCGGTCGAGAACGCCGCCGTGGCCGGGAATCAGGTTGCCCGTGTCCTTGACACCGAAATGGCGCTTGACCCGCGATTCGGCGAGGTCGCCGAGCTGGGACACCACGGCCAGGACGGCGCTCAAGGCGGCAAGCAAGCCGATCCCGGTTGACTTGGTGATAAGCGCCGTGATGGCGCCGGCCAGCGCCCCGCAAGCCATGCCGCCGACCAACCCCGACCAGGTCTTGCCCGGGCTTACCCGAGGCGCGAGGCGCGCCCCACCGACCCGGCGGCCCACCAGGTACGCGCCGGCATCGGTCGCCCACACCAGGGCCAGCAGCCAGATCACGGTCTCGCGGCCGGCGGGCGGCGCGCCGCGCAACCAGACGATGGCGATCGAGGGAAGGCCGACGTAGACGATGCCGAGGGCCAGCCAATAGGGACGCCTGCCGGCCGCCGCCGCGAGCACAGACACCAGGGCGACGCCGGCGATGAGGGCGACGAGCGCGTAACCGGCCTGGCCGGCGCTGGCCAGCCCGACCGCGATCACGGCGACGCCCGCGCTCCCCAGGCCCGGGATGCGCGATCCTTGGCCCCGCGACAGCCGATCCCACTCCATCGCCATGATGACGGCGGCCACAGCCACCAGCGCCGTCCACAGCCAGCCGCCGAACCATGCGGCAACGATGACAACGGGCGCCAAGGCCAAGGCGGACAGCATCCTCAAGCGCAACGAATCCACTGCTCGGTCAACCGCTCGAGGCGCCGTACCGTCGCTCGCGGCGCCGAAACTCGTGGACCGCGTCCTCAAGGTTCTTCTTCGTGAAATCCGGCCACAGGGTATCCACGAACACCAGCTCCGTGTAGGCCGCCTGCCAGAGCAGGAAATTGCTGAGGCGTTGCTCGCCGCTGGTGCGGATCAGCAGGTCGGGATCCGGAATGTCCGCGGTCTCGAGGTAGCTGGCGAAGCTCTCCTCGCTCACCTCTTCGACGCGCATGCGACCGGCGACGACGTCCTCGGCAATGCGCTGGCAGGCCTGCACGATTTCGCTGTGACTGCCGTAGTTGAGCGCGATCACGAGATTGAGGTCGCTGTTCTGGTGCGTCACCGCCTCCGATTCCGTGATCATCGAGATGATGTCGTCGGGCAGCCGCGAGCGCACGCCGATGAAGCGGATGCGGACGTTGTTGCGATGAAGCTCGGCCAGCTCACGGCGCAGATAGAGCCGCAACAGGCCCATCAGATCATCGACCTCGGCCGGCGGACGCTTCCAGTTCTCGGACGAGAAGGCATAGAGGGTGAGATAGGAGATTCCCAGTTCGCGGCAGCCCATCACCACCTTGCGCACTGAATCGGCGCCGCGCTGGTGACCGGCCACGCGAGGCAGGCCGCGGGAGCGCGCCCAGCGCCCGTTGCCATCCATGATGATGGCGACGTGCCGCGGGGGAGCGGGTGCCGGTTCGGGATATCGCGCCGCTTCCATCGCCTTAAACCTGAAGAATCTCCTGTTCCTTGGTGGCCAGCGCCCGGTCGATCTTCGCGATGATATTGTCGGTCAGGGTCTGGATTTCCTCGGCCCACAGGTGATGTTCGTCCTGCGACATCTCGCCGTCGCGTTCCATCCGCTTGATCTTGTCCATGCCGTCGCGGCGCACGTTGCGCACCGCGACCCGGGCCTGCTCGCCGTACTTGCCGGCGACCTTGCTGAGCTCTACGCGGCGCTCTTCGTTGGGCTCGGGAATCGGCACCCGCAAGAGCTGGCCGTCCACAGCCGGATTGAGACCCAGCCCCGAGGCCTGGATCGCCTTCTCCACCGCCTTGACGTTGGCCTTGTCCCAAACTTGCACGGTCAGCATGCGCGGCTCCGGCACGCTGATCGTGCCCACCTGGTTGAGCGGCATCTGACTGCCGTAAACCTCGACCACGATGGGCTCGAGCAGACTCGCCGAGGCGCGCCCGGTGCGGAGCCCCCCGAACTCATGACTGAGCACTTCGAGCGCACCTTTCATGCGTCGTTCAATATCGGCGACATCCGGCTCGGCCACGTCTCGCCTCCTCGCTTGACCTCAATGCCCCTCGCCTATGATGGTACACAATCCTTCGCCGCCAAGCACTTTCGCGAAGGCGCCGGGATCGTGGATCGAAAAAACGACGATCGGTATCCTGTTTTCCCGCGCCAGCGAAATCGCCGACGCATCCATCACCTTGAGATCGCGCTTGAGCACCGTCATGTAGCTCAAGCGGTCGTAGCGTTCGGCGTCCGGATCGAGGCGGGGATCGGCGCTGTAGACTCCGTCGACCTGGGTGCCCTTGAGCAGGGCGTCGCAATTCATCTCGGCGGCCCTCAACGCGGCCGCGGTATCGGTGGTGAAGTATGGATTGCCGGTGCCCGCGGCGAAGATGATCACGCGGCCCTTCTCCATATGGCGCACAGCGCGGCGGCGGATGTAAGGCTCGCACACGGTCTGCATCGGAATCGCCGACAACACGCGAGTGGCGATGCCACGCTTCTCGAGCGCGTCCTGGGTGGCGAGCGCGTTGATCACGGTGGCCAACATGCCCATGTAGTCGGCGCTGGCCCGCTCCATGCCGCCGGCGGCGCCAGCCACGCCCCGGTAGATGTTGCCCCCACCGATCACCAACGCCACCTGCACGTCCAACTCGTGGACCTGCTGGACCTCGTCGGCGATGCGACCAATGGTCGCCGGATCGATGCCGTACGAGGCCCCGCCCATCAGCGCTTCGCCCGAGAGTTTCAGCAACACGCGGCGATATCGGGGCTGGAGGCGGCGGTGCTCGGCGACGGTTGAGGGCATGGATCGTCCAACTGCTGTACCTGGCTCGGGCGCCGCGGACCCTGGCGACGGACCGGTCGCGTGCGATCCGCTCAACAATACTACATCCGCGACGCGCGTTGAATTGAAACGCTGGCCGTACTCCTGGTGGCCACAGCGCCGGGGCCTCGTGGCTTCGCCTCGGCCGACCCTGGGCCGCGAACTTGCCGCCCTAACGCTCGATGCCCTCGCCCAGGGCGAAGCGGACAAAGCCCGTCACCGCGATGGCGCCGCCGGCCTCCTCGGCGGCGGCCGCGATCACCTCCGCCACCCGACTCTCGCCGTCGATGGCGAAGGTTTGCTCCATCAGCACGACCTCCTGATAGAACTTGCGCAGCCGCCCCTCGACCATCTTGGCGATGATCTCGTCGGGGCGCCCCGAGTCGCGGGCCTGCTCGGTGAGCACGCTGCGCTCGCGCTCGACCAGCGCCGGATCGAGATCGCCGATGGCCACGACGGTGGGACTCGAGGCGGCGACGTGCATGGCGAGGTGCTTGCCCAAGGCTTCGAGCCTGGCCCTGTCGGCCTCGGACGAGAGCGCCACGAGCACCCCGATTCGACCCATCCCCGGCGCCACCGCGGCATGGACGTAGCTCGCCACCACCCCGGACTCCTCGACCGCGAGCCTGGCGGCGCGGCGCAGCCCGATGTTCTCGCCGATGGTGGCGACCGATTGGATGATCTCATCGCTCACGCTGTGGCCGGCGCCCGGATACTCGGCCGCCAGGATGCGCTCGACGTCACCGTCGCCATCGAGCGCGACGCCGAGGACAGCCTGCACCAATTTCTGAAAGACCTCGTTGCGGGCCACGAAGTCGGTCTCGGCGTTGACCTCGACCACCGCCCCCGCGCCCTCCGACAGCGCCACCGCGACCAGGCCCTCGGCGGCGACACGCCCTGCCCTCTTGGCCGCCGCGGCAAGCCCCTTGGTGCGCAGCCAATCGATCGCCGCCTCCATCTCGCCGCCGCTCTCGCTGAGCGCCTTCTTGCAGTCCATCATTCCGGCGCCGGTCTTGCCGCGAAGCTCCTTGACCTGGGCGGCGGTTATCTCGGCCATACCTCAATTCCTCACACAAAAAACGATAATAACTAGCTGATTCTATTGAATTACTCTATCGAAAGACCGCAACAAATCGGGCCTCATCACGAACCTTTTTCGGGTGCCTCGGCCTCCCCTTCGGCGGCCACCTCCGGGCTCGCCCGGGTCTCTTCCTGCGCGCCCGCGGGGACCTCGGGCGTCCCCTCCGTCGCGCTCTCGGCGCTCTCGGCGCCCGCGGCCTCGACCCCGGACTCCTCCTTTTTGGCCTTTTTGGCCTTTTTGCTCTCGCCTTCGTCCTTGGCGGCGTCGTTTTCGGTACCGGCCGCCTCGGGAGCCTCATCCTTGGCCTCAGAGGCACCGGCCGCGCTCTTCTCGGCCTCCGCCTCGGTGCCGGCCGTCTCGCGAGCCTCGCCCTTGGGCTCAGGGGCACCGGCCGCGCTCTTCTCGGCCTCCGCAGGGGGCGCCGCCTCGACGGGCGCGGCCTCAGCCGGCGCCGCCGCCTCCGCCTCGGTGCCGGCGGCCTCGGGGGCCTCATCCTTGGCCTCAGGGGCACCGGCCGCGCTCTTCTCGGCCTCCGCCGGGGGCGCCTCTGCCTCGGTGCCGGCGGCCTCGGGAGCCTCGCCCTTGGCCTCAGGGGCACCGGCCGCGCTCTTTTCGGCCTCCGCCGGCGCCGCCTCTGCCTCGGGGCGGGCCGCCTCGGGAGCCTCGCCCTTGGCCTCAGGGGCACCGGCCGCGCTCTTTTCGGCCT
>CBDUZE010000061.1:0-22060 GCA_965371625.1 uncultured Alphaproteobacteria bacterium | reverse complement strand
ATGCACTTGGTCATGTCGATGTCGTAGCGCGTGGTGCGCCGACTTCCGTCCTCGCGCGGGGCGGCCTCGATGGTGATGGCCTGGGCCGGGCACACCGCCTCGCAAAGCTTGCAGGCGATGCACCGTTCCTCGCCGCCGGGATAGCGTCTGAGCGCATGCTCGCCGCGGAAGCGGTGGCCCAGCGGGCCCTTCTCATACGGGTAGTTGATGGTCGCCCGCTTCTTGAACATGTAGCGAAAGGTCAACGCCATGCCGGAAAACAGCTCGGCGAGAAGCAAGGTCTTGGCGCCGCGGCCCATGTAGCCCATCTCTCGATCCTCCTTGCCCAGCCCCTATCCCGGCACCCAATCGAAGGCCACCAGGACGCCCGCGGTCAGCACCACCCAGAGCAGCGAGAACGGCAAAAAAACCTTCCAGCCGAGGCGCATGAGCTGATCGTAACGGTAGCGCGGGAAGGTCGCCCGTACCCAGACGAAGACGAAGAGCAGGAAGCCGACCTTGAGCAGGAACCAGATCGGCCCCGGCAGCCAATCGAACAGGAACACGAACGGGGTGCCGCTGAGCGGCGGCAGCCAGCCGCCCAGAAACAGAATCACCGTGAGCGCGCTCATCAGGATCATGTTGGCGTATTCGCCCAGGAAGAAGAGGGCGAAGGTCATCGCCGAGTACTCGACCTGATAGCCCGCCACCAGCTCCGACTCCGCCTCGGGCAGGTCGAAGGGCAGACGGTTGGTCTCGGCCAGCGCCGAAACGAAGAAGATCACGAACATCGGCAGCAGCGGCAGGGCGAACCACACCTGCTCTTGCGCCCGCACCACCTCGCTCACGTTGAGCGAGCCGACGCACAACAGCACCGTGATGATGACGAAGCCCATCGAGACCTCGTAAGAGACCATCTGCGCCGCCGAGCGCAGGGCGCCGAGAAAGGCGTAGCGCGAGTTCGACGCCCAGCCCGCCATCACGATGCCGTAGACGCCGAGCGAGGAGATCGCGAACAGATAGAGGATGCCGACGTTGATGTCCGAGACCACGATGCCCTCGCCGAACGGGATCACCGCCCAGGCCACGAGGCTGAGGATGAAGGTCAGCATCGGCGCCACCACGAACACCACCTTGTTGGCGCCGGTCGGCAGGATGGTCTCCTTGAAGAACAGCTTGGCGCCGTCGGCCAGGGGCTGCAAGAGGCCGAACGGGCCCACCACGTTGGGCCCCATGCGGAGCTGCATGGCCGCCATCACCTTGCGCTCGAAGTAGGTGAGATAGGCCACCGCCAGAAGAAGCGGCAGGATGATCGCCAGGATCTGGGCGACGATGATCACCCCCGGCAGCGCGTAGCCTGTCCACAGCTCAGCCATCGGTACCCGTCGCCCCCTCGCCGGTGCCGACGTAAAGCGCGCTGCACTCGGCCATGATGCCCGAGGCGCGGCAGATCGCGTTGCTGAGGTAGAAATCCGAAACCGGGCTTTGGAACGGCGCCGAATCCATCTCTGCGGCCCGCCCGAACTCGCCCCAGGGCGCCGGCTCGATCTCGTCGAGACGGGCGAAATGGGGCGCGGCGTCGATCATGCGGGCGCGCAGCTCGCCAAGGTTGTCGTAGGGCAGCGTATGTCCCAGGGCCTCGGAAAGCGCCCGCAGGATGGTCCAGTCCTCGCGCGCCTCGCCCGGCGGGAAGACCGCCAGGCCGCCATGCTGCACGCGGCCCTCGGTATTGACCCAGGTAGCGTTCTTCTCGGTGTAGGCGGCGCCCGGCAGAATGACGTCGGCGCGCTGCGCCCCCCGGTCGCCGTGGTGGCCCTGGTAGATCACGAAGGCGGATCCCAGGCGCCCGGTGTCGATTTCGTCGGCGCCCAGCAGATAGAGCGCTTCGATCTCGCCCGCCTCCGCGCCGTCGAGGATGGCCTCGAGGTCCCGGCCGCCGGCGCCCGGAACCAGCCCGAGATCGAGGCCGGCGACCCGCGCGGCGGCGGTGTGGAGGACGTTGAAGCCGTTCCAACCCTCGGCCACCAGCCCGCGCTCCTCGGCGAGGCGCCGCGCCGCCGCCAGCACCGCGGCGCCGTCGGGCCGGGCAAGGGCGCCCTGACCGACGATCAGCATCGGGCGCTCCACGGCCTTCAAGTGCTCCGAGAAGGGGTGGTCGCCGGCGGCCAGCGCGGCGAGCGTCTCGGGCCCCGGCCCCAGGTTCTCGACCGGATAGCCGAGCTCGGCCGCGGCGCCCACCGCCGCCGTTCGGAAGCCGCCCATGAGGTAGCGCTTGCGCAATCGGGCGTTGATCAGGGGCGCCTCGAGCCGCGGATTGGTGCCGACCAGGAGACAGGCGTCGGCCTCCTCGATCCCGGCGATGGTGGTGTTGAAGAGATAGCCCGCACGGAGACCGGCCTCGAGCCTGGCCCCGTCCTGGCGGCAGTCGAGATTGGCCGAGCCCAAGCGCTCCATGAGGTCCTTGAGCGCCATCATCGACTCGGCGCAGGCCATGTCGCCCACCAGTGCCGCCATCCGGGCGCCGCCGAGCCCGCCGAGGCGGTCGGCGATGGCGGCGAAGGCCTCGGCCCAGGTGGCCGGCTCGAGCCGACCCTGGCGCCGCACGTAGGGGCGGTCGAGGCGCGCGCGCTTGAGCCCGTCGGCGGCGTAGCGGGCCTTGTCCGAGATCCATTCCTCGTTGACGTCCTCGTGCAGCCGGGGAAGCACCCGCATCACCTCGCGGCCCCGCGAATCGAGGCGGATGTTCGAGCCCACGGCGTCGTGGACGTCGACCGATTCGGTGTTCCTCAGCTCCCAGGGCCGGGCGGCGAAGGCATAGGGCCGGTGGGTCAGCGCGCCGACCGGGCAGATATCGGCGAGGTTGCCGGAAAGCTCCGAGGTCAGGGCCTGCTCGACGTAGGTGGTGATCTCGATGTGCTCGCCCCGACCCAGCGCGCCGAGCTCGTCCGTCCCGGCGATCTCGGTGGCGAAGCGGATGCAGCGCGTGCAGTGGATGCAGCGGGTCATGACGGTCTTGATCAGCGGACCCATGTACTTGTCCTTGACCGCGCGCTTGGCCGCGTCATAGCGGCTGCGACCGAGGCCGAAGGCCATCGCCTGGTCCTGGAGATCGCACTCGCCGCCCTGGTCGCAGATCGGGCAATCGAGGGGGTGATTGATGAGCAGGAACTCCATCACCCCCTCGCGCGCCTTGCGTACCATCGCCGTGTTGGTGCGGATCACCATGCCCTCGGCCACCGGCATGGCGCACGACGCGATGGGCTTGGGCGACTTCTCCATCTCCACCAGGCACATGCGGCAGTTGCCGGCGATCGACAGGCGCTCGTGATAGCAGAAGCGGGGGATCTCCACCCCCACCTGCTCGCAGGCCTGGAGCACGGTGGTGCCGGGCGCGACCTCGATCTCGGCGCCGTCGATGGTCAGTGTGGGCATCTCGGCGGCGCTCCTAAGCCGCGTCCGCCTCGGGCGCCCGGCGGGCACCGGCGATGCGGGCCTCGAGCTCGGGCCGGAAGTGGCGGATCAGTCCCTGGATCGGCCACGCCGCGGCGTCGCCCAGGGCGCAGATGGTGTGACCCTCGACCTGGCCCGCCACCTCGAGCAGCAGGTCGATCTCGGAGGGATTGGCGCGGCCCCTCACCAGGCGCTCCATCACCCGGTACATCCACCCCGTGCCCTCGCGGCACGGCGTGCACTGGCCGCAGCTCTCGTGCATGTAGAACTTCGCCAGCCGGGCGATGGCGGCGATGATGTCGGTCGACTTGTCTATCACGATGACCGCCGCGGTGCCGAGGCCCGACTTCACCTCCACGAGCGAATCGAAGTCCATCAGCACGGTGTTGCAGATCGACTTCGGGATCAGCGGCACCGACGAGCCCCCGGGGATCACCGCGAGCAGGTTGTCCCAGCCCCCGCGCACCCCGCCGGCGTGCTTTTCGATGAGCGCCCTCAAGGGGATGCCCATCTCCTCCTCGACATTGCAGGGCTGCTCGACGTGTCCCGAGATGCAGAAGATCTTGGTGCCGGTGTTGCGCGGTCGGCCGAGACCCGCGAACCACGACGCGCCGCGGCGCAGGATATCGGGCACCACGGCGATGGTCTCGACGTTGTTGACCGTGGTGGGATAGCCCCAGATGCCGGCCGCGGCCGGGAACGGCGGCTTCAGCCTAGGCTGCCCCTTCTTGCCCTCGAGGCTCTCGATGAGCGCGGTCTCCTCGCCGCAGATGTAGGCGCCGGCGCCGCGGTGGACGTAGATGTCGAAGCGGTAGCCCGTGCCACAGGCGTTGGCGCCGATGAGGCCGGCGTCGTACGCCTCCTGGATCGCCGCGTCGAGGGCATTGGCCTCGCGATGGAACTCGCCGCGGATGTAGATGTAGGCGGCCACCGCGCGTATCGCGTAGCCGGCCATCAGGCAGCCCTCGAGCAGCTTGTGGGGCTCGTGGCGGAGGATGTCGCGGTCCTTGCAGGTGCCGGGCTCGCCCTCGTCGGCGTTGATCACCAGATGACCCGGCCGAGCGCCGGGGTCGGTGGGCATGAACGACCACTTGAGCCCGGCCGGGAAGCCGGCGCCGCCGCGCCCGCGCAGCCCCGATTCCTTGACCTGGTCGATGATCCAGTCCTGGCCCTTGTCGAGGATCGCCTTGGTGTTGTCCCAATCGCCGCGAGACCGGGCGCCCTCGAGGCGCCAGTCGTGGATGCCGTAGAGGTTGGTGAAGACGCGATCGCGATCGTTCAGCATTAGGCCTCCCCCGCGCTCTCGAGCAGGGTGGTGAGACCGCTCTCCGGCGCCGAGGTCTGGCGCTCGACCTGGGGCCCGGGCTCGGGCCTCTCTCCGCGCTTGAACGCCTCCAGGATGGCCTCGGCGCGGCCCCCGTCCACGTCCTCGTAATAGTCGTCGTCGACCTGAAGCACCGGGGCGTTGACGCAGGCGCCCAGGCATTCCACCTCGCCCAGGGTGAAGTGGCCGTCGTCGGTGGTCTCGCCGAGCTTGACGCCCAAGGCCTTCTCGCAGGCCGCGACCACCTCGCTCGAGCCCCGCAGCCAGCAGGGCGTGGTGGTGCACACGTTGACGCGATGCTCGCCCCCCGGCTCGAGGTGATACATGGAATAGAAGGTCGCGACCTCGTGAGCGCGGATCAGCGGCATCGCCAAGAACCCCGCCACGTACTCGATCGCCGCCCGGGGCAGCCAGCCGTGCTGACGTTGGGCGAGATCGAGGAGAGGCATCACCGCGCTCGCCTGGCGGCCCTCGGGATACTTGGCGATCGCCGCCTCGGCGCGCTCCAGGTTCTCGGCCGTGAAGGCGAAGCCGTCCGACTGCCGGGCGCCGTTGCCGCCCCCGTTGCCGCCCGTCGCCGTCATCTGTCGATCTCACCAAAGACGATGTCGAGGGAGCCGATGATGGCCACCGCGTCGGCGAGCATGTGTCCCCGCGACAGGAAGTCGAGCCCCTGGAGGTGGGGGAAGCCCGGGGCGCGGATGCGGCAGCGGTAGGGCTTGTTGCCGCCGTCCGCCACGAGGTAGACGCCGAACTCGCCCTTGGGCGCCTCGATCGCGACGTAGGTCTCGCCGGCCGGCACGTGATAGCCCTCGGTATAGAGCTTGAAGTGGTGGATGAGCGCCTCCATCGAGTGCTTCATCTCGGCCCGCGGCGGCGGCGCGATCTTGCGGTCCTCGGTCATCACCGGCCCCTCCGGCATCTGATCGAGGCACTGCTCCATGATGCGCAGGCTCTGGTGCATCTCCTCCATGCGGCAGAGGTAACGGTCGTAGCAGTCGCCGTGCTTGCCCACCGGCACGTCGAAGTCCATCTTGTCGTAGACGTCGTAGGGCTGCGCCTTGCGCAGGTCCCAGGCCGCGCCCGAGCCGCGGATCATGACGCCCGAGAAACCCCAGTCCATGGCGTCGTCGATGCTGATCACGCCGATGTCGACGTTGCGCTGCTTGAAGATGCGGTTCTCGGTCAACAAACTCTCGATGTCGTCGAGCAGCCCCGGGAAGTCGGCCATGAAGCCGCGGATGTCCTCGTCGAGGCCCGGCGGCAGGTCCTGGTGCACGCCGCCGGGCCGGAAATAGGCGGCGTGCATGCGGGCGCCCGAGACCCGCTCGTAGAACACCATCAGCTTCTCGCGCTCCTCGAAGCCCCACAGCGCGGGCGTGATCGCCCCCACGTCGATGGCCTGGGTGGTGATGTTGAGGAGGTGGTTGAGGATGCGGGTGATCTCGCTGAACAGCACCCGGATATACTGGCCGCGCGGCGGCACCTCGCAGCCCAGCAGCTTCTCCACCGCCAGCGCGTAGGCGTGCTCCTGGCACATCGGAGCGACGTAGTCGAGGCGATCGAAATAGGGCAGTGCCTGGAGATAGGTCTTGTGCTCGATCAGCTTCTCGGTGCCGCGGTGCAACAGGCCGATGTGCGGGTCGGCGCGGGCGATGACCTCGCCGTCGAGCTCCAGCACCAGGCGCAACACGCCGTGGGCTGCCGGGTGCTGGGGCCCGAAGTTTATGGTGTAGTTCTTGATTTCGACTTCGGCCATCACCCGTTCTCGTCGGCCTTTTCGTCGCCTGGGAGCAAATAGCTCGCGCCCTCCCACGGGCTCATGAAGTCGAAATTACGGAATTCCTGCACCAGCGACACGGGCTCGTAAACGATCCGCTTCTGATCGTCGTCGTAGCGCATCTCGAGGTAGCCGGTGAGGGGAAAGTCCTTGCGTTGGGGATGTCCCTCGAAACCGTAGTCGGTGAGGATGCGGCGCAGGTCCGGATGATCCGAGAAGAATACCCCGTACATGTCCCAGACCTCGCGCTCCAACCAGCCGGCGCTCGAGTAGACGCCCGTGACCGATGGCACCGGGGTCTGCTCGTCGCATTGCACGCGGACCCGAAGGCGCTGGTTGTGATTGAGGCTGAGCAGGTTGTAGACGACCTCGAAGCGCTGCGGGCGTTCGGGATAATCGACGCCGCAAAGGTCCATCAAGAGGCCGAAATTGCAGTTGGCGTCGTCGCGCAGGAAGGTGAGCACCTTGACGATCGCGTCGGCGCGCGTGCCGAGGGTCAGCTCGCCGACGGCGACCTGGCGCTCCAGCACCTCTTGCGGCAACGCCGCGGCGACGTACTCGCCAAGCTCCTTGAGCGCCTCGTCCATGAAGCTGCCTGACTGCCGATAACGCGTTAGCGGGCGATAGTTCCGGTGCGCCGGATCTTCTTCTGCAGCTGGAGGATGCCGTATACCAGCGCCTCCGCCGTCGGTGGGCAGCCCGGCACGTAGATGTCCACGGGGACGATGCGATCGCAGCCGCGCACCACCGCATAGGAGTAATGGTAATAGCCGCCGCCGTTGGCGCAGCTTCCCATCGAGATGACGTAGCGCGGCTCGGCCATCTGGTCGTAGACCTTGCGCAACGCCGGCGCCATCTTGTTGGTGAGCGTCCCGGCCACGATCATCACGTCGGACTGCCGCGGGCTGCCACGCGGCACCACGCCGAAGCGGTCGAGGTCATAGCGCGGCATGTAGGCCTGCATCATCTCGATGGCGCAGCAGGCGAGGCCGAAGGTCATCGGCCACAGCGATCCCGTGCGGGCCCAGTTCACCAGCTTGTCGAGGTTGGCGACCAGGAAGCCCTTGTCGCTGAGCGCGTCCGAGAGATCGCGCAAAGCGGCCTCTGGCGCGGCCGCGGGCGCGACTCGAGCAGCCTCTACTCCCATTCCAGGGCTCCCTTCTTCCACTCGTAGATGAACCCGACAGTGAGGATGGCGAGAAACACCATCATCGACCAGAAGCCGAACAGCCCGATGTCACCAAGTGAGATAGCCCAGGGGAACAGGAAGGCCACCTCGAGGTCGAAGATGATGAACAGGATGGCGACGAGATAAAAGCGCACGTCGAACGGGCGCCGGGCATCCTCGAAGGCGTCGAAACCGCACTCATAGGGCGCCAGCTTCTCGGCGTCCGGATGCTGGCGGGCGACCACGAACGAGGCGACGACGATGACCGTGGCCAAGCCGACCGCGATGCCGAGAAAGATCAGAATGGGCAGGTATTCGCTAAGCAGGTCCGGCACGCTGTGAGTTCCAAAACTGTTCTCGTCCGCGGCCGGGCCGCCCCGGCGCTCGGAGCCCACAAATCCGCGGCTGCCCTAACTCGGGCCGGCGTATTATAGGGTCCGAACAACGCCTGGCAAAGGACGCTTTGTCGCACCTCTCGCCCCTGTGGGCGATCGCTCCACCGAGGCCCGACAGCTCCCCGCAGGTGACGCCGAACGGCGACGCAAAAACGCCCCGATCGCCTCGGGCCGCGAAAGGCAATCGAGAATGGCGGGAGTGACGGGACTCGAACCCGCGACCTCTGGCGTGACAGGCCAGCGCTCTAAACCAGCTGAGCTACACCCCCGTATCGGCGGTCTCGATGTAATCCAGGCCCTGGCGGCTGTCAAGGAACCACGCCCGGCCCGTGGAGCGCCGATGGCGCGGCACGGCCCGGATCGTCGCGCGCCACTACGGCGATAGCAATAGCTCGAAATGCAGAGGCCGGCCCGGCGACCGCCACCCGATTCCGGGGTCTTGCTGGTGGGCGATGACGGGCTCGAACCGCCGACCTCTTCGGTGTAAACGAAGCGCTCTACCAGCTGAGCTAATCGCCCCCGAGATGCCGGCCCCGGGCCAGGGCAACGGCCACAGTCAGGGTCACGGTCACGGTCACGGCGGGAAAATAATGGCCGCCGGCCTCATTGCCAAGCCGGAAAGGTACCGGCCGCCCGAAGGCGGCCGGTCAAAGTACTAACAAAAGCCGCAAAAAATCAGTTCACTGACTCCTTCAAGCTCTTGCCTGCCTTGAACTTGGGCTGACGTGACGCCGGGATCTGGATTCTTTCACCGGTGCGCGGGTTGCGGCCCTGGGTCGCCTTGCGCTGCGCCACGCTGAACGTGCCGAAGCCCACTAGGCGAACCTCTCGCCCACCCGAAAGCGCCGATGTGATCGAGCCGAAAACAGCGTCGACCGCCTTGGCAGAATCGGCCTTCGACAGTCCGGCGGAAGCGGCAACCTCGGCCACGAGATCGTTCTTGTTCACTGCTGGCCCCCTCTGTCAGGTTGAAAATGTAGGGAGATATTTGGATGTTCGACGATACGACGTCGGTTGCGCGATACTCAATACGGCAAGAGTGTAAGTCCCGCGCCGGAGCACGTCAAAGGGAAAGTAGGAGATATCCCCAGCTTTTCCGCCTCGGAACGGGATTTTGGTCGATTAGTGCGTGACCACCCCGTCCAGCTCGGCGTCGGCCGCCGCGCCGCCGACGCCCTTCACCGCGCCCTCGTCCTCCTCGATCCACTCGATGGGAACCAGCGGCGCGGAGAGCGCGCTCTCCAACACCTCGTCGACGGTGCCGACCAGCTTGATCTCCAGCCCCCGTTTGACCTTGTCCGGTATCTCCTCGAGGTCCTTCTCGTTCTCCCTGGGGATGAGAACGGTTCTTGTGCCGCCGCGCAAAGCCGCCAGCAGCTTCTCCTTGAGCCCACCGATCGGCAGCACGCGGCCCCTCAGCGTGATCTCGCCGGTCATGGCGACATCCCTGTGGACCGGTATTTGCGTCATCGCCGAGACGATCGAGGTGACCATGGCGATGCCGGCCGAGGGCCCGTCCTTGGGCGTCGCCCCCTCGGGCACGTGAACGTGGATGTCCTTGCGCGCGAAGACATTGGCCTTGATTCCGAATTCGGCGCCGCGCGAGCGCACGTAGCTCGCCGCGGCCAGCACCGACTCCTTCATCACCTCGCCGAGCTTGCCGGTCTGCTTCATCTCGCCCTTGCCCGGCACCATCACCGCCTCGATGGTCAGGAGCTCGCCGCCAACCTCGGTCCAGGCCAGGCCCGTGCTGACCCCGACCATGTCCTCTTCCTCCAACTCGCCGAAGCGGAAACGGCGGACGCCGGCGTACTTGGCGAGGTTGCGTCGCGTCAACCGGATCGACTCGACGCCGCTTTGCAGGATCTCCTTGATGGCCTTGCGCGTGAGGCTCGCGATCTCGCGCTCGAGGTTGCGGACCCCGGCCTCGCGCGTGTAGTAGCGAATCAGGTCCCTAAGCGCCTGGTCCGAGATCGACCATTCGCCGGACTTGAGCCCCTGGGCCTCCATCTGCTTGTCGATCAGATGGCGCTTGGCGATCTCGATCTTCTCGTCCTCGGTATAGCCCTCGATGCGAATCACCTCCATCCGGTCGAGGAGCGGCGGCGCCATCTGGAGGGTGTTTGCCGTGGTCACGAACATGATGTGCGAGAGGTCGTAGTCGACCTCCAGGTAATGGTCGTTGAAGGTGTGGTTCTGCTCCGGATCCAGCACCTCCAAGAGCGCCGACGACGGATCGCCGCGGAAATCGGCGCCGATCTTGTCGACCTCGTCGAGCAGGAACAGCGGGTTCACGGTCTTTGCCTTCTTCAACGACTGGACGATCCTGCCCGGCAGCGAGCCGATGTAGGTCCGCCGGTGGCCGCGGATCTCGGCCTCGTCGCGGATGCCGCCCAGCGACATGCGAATGAAGTTGCGGCCGGTGGCGCGCGCGATCGACTTGCCGAGCGAGGTCTTACCCACGCCGGGGGGGCCCACCAGGCACAGGATCGGGCCCTTGACTTTGTTGGTGCGCAGCTGCACCGCCAGGTACTCGAGAATACGTTCCTTCACCTTCTTGAGCCCGTAATGGTCCTCGTCGAGGATCTTGTGGGCTTGGGTGATGTCGCGCTTGATCTTGCTCTTCTTGCCCCAAGGGATCGACAAGAGCCAGTCCAGGTAGTTGCGCACCACCGTGGCCTCGGCCGACATCGGGCTCATGTTGCGCAGCTTCTTGAGCTCGGACTTGGCCTTCTCGCGGGCCTCCTTGCTGAACTTCGTCTTGGCGATGCGCTCGTCGAGCTCGGAGAGCTCGTCACGGCCCTCCTCGCCCTCGCCCAACTCCTTCTGGATCGCCTTGAGCTGCTCGTTGAGATAGTACTCGCGCTGCGTCTTCTCCATCTGGCGTTTGACGCGGCTGCGGATCTTCTTCTCCACCTGCAGCACCCCGATCTCGCTTTCCATCAGCGCGTAGACCTTCTCGAGCCGCTCGGCCGTGCCCTCGATCTCCAAGAGCTCCTGTTTCTCGATGATCTTCAGCGCCAGGTGCGAGGCCACCGTGTCGGCGAGCTTGCTGGGGTCGTCGATCTGGTTGAGCGAGACCAGCACCTCGGGCGGGATCTTGCGGTTGAGCTTCACGTACTGCTCGAACTGCGAGACCACCGAGCGCCCCAACGCCTCGAGCTCCTGACTGTCGGTCTCGGGCTCCTCGATGATCTCGGCGTAGGCCTGGAAGAACGACTCGTTGTCGGCGTATTTGAGGATGCGGGCCCTGGCTCCACCCTCGACCAGCACCTTGACGGTGCCGTCGGGCAGCTTGAGGAGCTGGAGCACGGCGCCGACCGTGCCCACGCCATGAATGTCGTCGGGCGCGGGGTCGTCCTGGCCGGCATTCTTTTGCGCCACGAGGAGGATCTGCTTGTCCTCCTTCATCACGTCCTCCAGCGCGCGCACGGATTTGTCGCGTCCCACGAACAAGGGCACGATCATGTGGGGAAAGACCACGATGTCGCGCAACGGCAGAACCGGATACAGGCCAGTGCGGGGTGTGTCCAAAACTTGATACCTCTTTAGCGCTGGCGAGCCTCACCCCGGGCCGCGCCCCGCGGGCCCGCCAATGATCCGATCAACAAGTGGCGAGTCGAGGAGCGGGCTTCAAGAGTCAATCGGCTCAGGCGCTCGTCCCGACGTCTTCGCGTCGATCGGCATAGATGTGAAGGGGCTGGGCGCGCCCCTCGACGACCTCGCCGTTGATCACGACCTCCTCAACGGTATCCATCGACGGGAGCTCGAACATCGAATCGAGCAGGATGTTCTCCATGATCGAGCGCAATCCCCGGGCCCCGGTCTTGCGCGCGAGCGCCTTCTTGGCGATGGAATTGAGCGCGTCGTCCGAGAACTTGAGGCTCACGCCCTCCATTTCGAATAGGCGCTCGTATTGCTTCACGAGCGCGTTCTTGGGCGCCGTCAGAATCTCGATCAGTGCCGTCTCGTCCAGGTCGGTGAGGGTGGCCACCACCGGCAGCCGTCCCACGAACTCGGGGATCAAGCCGAACTTGAGCAGGTCCTCGGGCTCGACGTCCTGCAACACCTCGCCGGTCTGGCGCTCGTCGGGGGAGCGGACGTCGGCGCCGAACCCGATCGAGGTCCCCTGCCCGCGCGCCGAGATGATCTTCTCGAGGCCCGAGAAGGCGCCGCCGCAGACGAACAGGATGTTGGTGGTGTCGACCTGCAGGAACTCCTGCTGCGGGTGCTTGCGTCCGCCCTGGGGCGGCACCGAGGCGACGGTGCCCTCCATGATCTTGAGCAGCGCCTGCTGCACGCCCTCGCCCGAAACGTCGCGGGTGATCGAGGGGTTGTCGGACTTGCGGCTGATCTTGTCGACCTCGTCGATGTAGACGATGCCGCGCTGTGCCCGTTCGACGTTGTAGTCGGCGGCCTGCAAGAGCTTGAGGATGATGTTCTCGACGTCCTCGCCGACGTAGCCGGCTTCGGTCAGCGTCGTGGCGTCGGCCATGGTGAAGGGCACGTCGAGGATGCGGGCCAGGGTCTGGGCCAACAGGGTCTTGCCGCAACCGGTGGGGCCGACCAGCAGGATGTTCGACTTGGCGAGCTCGACCTCGTTGCTCTTGCCGCCATGACTGAGCCGCTTGTAGTGGTTGTGCACGGCGACCGAGAGGACTCGCTTGGCGTGGTCCTGACCGATCACGTAATCGTTGAGGACGCCGCAAATGTCGGCCGGCGTCGCCACCCCGTCGCCGGATTTGACCAGGTTGCTCTTGTGCTCCTCGCGGATAATGTCCATGCACAGTTCGACGCATTCATCGCAGATGAACACGGTCGGTCCGGCGATGAGCTTGCGGACTTCGTGCTGGCTCTTGCCGCAGAAAGAGCAGTAGAGCGTATTCTTGGAATCGCCGCCGGTGGACTTGGTCATTACAGCCCCGCGTCGCCACTCCGGGTCATGTTACTCATAGGCCATAATCGCACAAGCCGAATCTTGCCGCAAGAATGAGGGTTTAGAGACAAATTTTCGAGTTTCTGTTTACCAGATCGAGCGAATCCAGTCCGCGAACATGCTACGGCGCCGGAACTCAAGATTTCGTTAATCACCGATATCCTAGTCATCGGTGGAGTTCTCGGGGGAGTCCTCGGCCTGCTCCCCGTTTCCCTCGGCCGCGGCCTCGTCGTCCTCGGAAAGCGGCCGGGTGAACACCACTTCGTCGATGAGGCCGAACTTCCGGGCCTCCTCGGGGCTCATGAAGGTGTCGCGATCGACATTGGCCTCGATCGTCGTCAGATCCTGGCCCGTGTGCTTGGCGTAGATCTCGTTGAGGCGCTCGCGCAGCTTGAGGATCTCCCGCGCCTGGATCTCGATGTCGGCGGCCTGGCCCTGCACCCCGCCCGAGGGCTGGTGCAGCATCACGCGGGCGTTGGGCAGCGCGAAGCGCTTGCCCTTCTCGCCCGCGGCCAGCAACAGCGACCCCATCGACGCGGCCTGGCCGATGCACAGGGTCGAGATCCTGGGCCGCACGTATTGCATGGTGTCGTAGATCGCCAGGCCCGAGGAGACCACGCCGCCCGGCGAGTTGATGTAAATGGAGACGTCCTTTTTCGGATTCTCGGCCTCGAGGAACAAGAGCTGGGCGGTGACCAGGCTGGACACCATGTCGTCGATCCCGCCGGTGATGAAGATGATGCGCTCCTTCAAGAGGCGCGAGTAGATGTCGTAGGCCCGCTCGCCACGGTTGGTCTGCTCGACCACCATGGGCACCAGGGTGTTCATCTGGGTCTCGAGTGTGTCGCTCATGTCCCCGCTTTCGCGATCATCGCCGCGATCGCCCGGTCAACTTTCCGTCGCGCTCTCGGCCTCGGCCTTGGCCTCGGTCTTGGCCTTGGCCTCGGCCTCGGCCTTGGCCTCGGTCTTGGCCTTGGCCTTGGTCTTGGCCGTCTTCCGCCGGCCCTTTTTGTCCTTGGCCTCGCCTTTGGCGGCCCCGGTGTCGGCCGGCGCCTCAGCCCCCTCCTCGTCCGGATCCTGCAGCAACTCGTCCACCGATACAGTGCGCTCCGTCACATTTGCCATCTCTAAGATGAAATCGACCACCTTGTCCTCGAAGAGCGGGGCGCGCAGTTGGTTGGCCGCCTCGGGCGTCTGCTGGAAGTACTCCAGCACCTTGCGCTCCTCGCCGGGAAAGCCGCGCGCGTGCTCGACCATGGCGCGGTTGAGCTCGTCCTGTTGCACCTCGATATTGTTGTGACGGCCGATCTCCGAGAGCACCAGACCCAGCCGCACCCGGCGCGCGGCGATGCCGCGGTACTCCTCCTTGACCTCGTCCTCGCTGCGGCCGGTTTCCTCGAGCGTAGTGCCGGCGCGCTCGAGGTCCTGCTCGAGCTGCTTCCAGATGGCCTCGAACTCCATCTCGAGCATGCTCGGCGGAACCTCGAAATCGTGCCGCTCGGCGAGCGCGTCGAGGACGCTCCGCTTGAGCCGCGCCCGGCTCAGCGCGCCCCGCTCGCGCTCGATCTGCTCGCGCACCGCCTTGCGCAGAGCCTCGAGATTCTCCATCCCCAGGTTCTCGGCGAGCTGGTCGTCGACGGCCACCGCGACCGCCTCCTTGACCTCTTTCACGTCGACCTCGAAGCGGGCCGCTTTGCCGGCCAGTTGCTCGTTGGGGTAGGCCTCGGGGAAGGTGACGTCGAGGTCCTTGCTATCGCCCGCCTTGGCGCCGATGAGCTGGTCCTCGAAGGTGCCGATGAACGAGCTCGAGCCGAGCTCGAGCTGATGCCCCTCGGCGCTGCCGCCCTCGAACGCCTCGCCGTCGATCTTGCCGACGAAGTCGATGATCAAGGCGTCGCCGCTCTCGGCCACGCGGCCCGGCTCCGCCGCCTTGAAGCTCTTGCTTTGCGTCGCCATGCGCTCGAGCGCCTGCTCCACGTCCTCGTCGCCGACCTCGCTGACCAGCCGCTCGAGCTCGAGCTTGGTGGCGTCGGTGGGCTCGATCTCGGGCATCACCTCGAGCGACATGGTGTACTCGAGGTCGGCGCCCACCTCGAACTTGGTGACCTCGATCTTGGGCTGGACCACGGGGCGCAGCTCGTTCTCGGTGATGGCCTGCTCGGCGCCATGCTTGAGCGCGTCCTCGAGGATCTCGCCGCGCACCGCGCCGCCGTAGCGCGTCTTGATCAGGGACACCGGCACCTTGCCGGGGCGGAAACCGGGCAGCCGCACGGTCTGGGAGAGCTCGGTGAGCCGGGCGTCGACCTTCTCCTCGATCTCCTTGGCCTCGATGACGACCTTGAACTCGCGTTTGAGCCCTTCGGCGCTGGTCTGGGTTACCTGCATCGATGGTCCTGCATGCCGGGCGCTTGCGCTTTCGCCTGTGAAGCGCGGAGGTGCCCGCGGCCGCCGGCATCTGCACCGCCATGGTGAGCCGATCCGGCGACGAGCAACCGGCGTGGTCAAAGGCCGACCGCGGCGGCGACCTGTCGGTTCGGGACGAGGGCTTACCTGGAATCGGGCTCGGGTTCAAGCTTTCCGGCAAACTCGGCTGGATTGCCCGGCAGGGCGCCTACGATCGCCTCTCGCGTAGCCCCGACCGCGGCCAGACCCCACGCTACAAGTCCAATTCCTGCGGCCGATCCGATGAAGCGAAAGGGTGGTGCGGGCGGAGGGACTCGAACCCCCACGGCTCTCGCCACCAGATCCTAAATCTGGCGTGTCTACCAGTTCCACCACGCCCGCGAGCGCCCGCGCCGGCGGCGATCGGCCCGGCCGGGCGCAGGCACTCTATATCATCGCGGGTCTCGAAAACCAGATCGAAGCCGGGGCCTCGCCGGCCCCGCTCGCGGGCCCGGGGCCGGGCACGCTCGCGGCTGCCGAGAGCGCGGCCGGTTCAGGCCTGATCGATCCCCGTGGTCTCGCTCGGCGGGCTGAAGATATCGATCACTCGACAGTCTTCGAGGGCCTGGGCCCCATGCGGAACGTTGGCGGGAAGCACCATCACGTCACCCCCTTCCAAGACCACCTCACGCTCGCCGTCGTCCTCGGCGTCGCCCACGGTGACACGCAGCTTGCCGCTGACAAGCATGATGATCTGTTCGTTGTCGTGGTGGTGGATCGGGGCGCTGCCTCCCTTCTCGATCACCAGTTCACTTATCATCGCCTTTTCACCCATGATCCGCCGACGCCGCACCTGAGGGGCGGGTGAGTCCTGGGGCAGGTCTTCGAGACGGTAGGTCGTGGCGCGAGCGTGGGGCATCGAGCGTTCTTCCTCTAATCTCCCGCAAGCTTCCGGGAAGGCGTCAGCCTAGCCGATCGAGGCCTTGGTTGGTACCGGGGCGCCGCCTTCGCCCCGGGCTCGTCAAGCTGGCGACGCGGGGCCGGAGAGGCGCTCGAGCGCGGCCGCGGCGCAGGCCTCGAGGATGGCCTCGGCGTCGATGCCATAGCGGCGATAGAGGTCGGGAATGTCGCCCGACTGGCCGAAGCCGGTGACGCCCAGGGCGTGGACGCGGTGGCCGCTCACCGAGCCCAGCCACGAGAGCGCCGAGGGGTGGCCGTCGAGCACCGTGACCAATGCCGCGCCCGGGCTCAAGCGCCCGAGCAGGCGCTCGATGTGGGCGCGAGCGCCGGCCTCGCCCTCCTGCCGCGCCCGCCGCGCCGCCAGCCAGTCGGCGTGGAGGCGGTCCAGCGAGGTCACCGCCAGGAGCCCCGCTCCCGGAATGTCCTCGAGGATCTGGGCGTGAGCGTCGCCGGCCTCGGGCGCCACGGCGCCGCAGTAGATCAGCGCCAGCTCGGCGTCCGCCGCGGGCGTCGCGCGCCAGTAAGCGCCCGCCAACAGCTCACTCCTCAGCGCCGCCGTCATGGGGCGCTGGGGCTGGTCGAGGACCCGGGTCGAGAGCCGCAGGTAGACCGAGCCGCCGTCGTCGGCCTGCATGTGGGCGAAGCCCCAGCCCATGATCTCGACCAGCTCGTCGACGAAGGCGGGCTCGAAGGCGGCGAGCTTGTCCTGGCCCAGGCCGATCAGGGGCGTGATCACCGACTGATGGGCGCCGCCCTCGGGCGCCAGGGTGATGCCCGACGGCGTCGCCACCACCATGAAGCGGGCGTCCTGGTAGCTGGCGTAGTTGAGGGCGTCGAGGCCGCGCTTGATGAAGGGATCGTAGAGCGTGCCGACGGGAAGCAGGCGGACGCCGAACAGGGGGCCTGAGAGCCCGAGCGCCGCGAGCAGCAGAAAAAGGTTGTTCTCGGCGATGCCGAGCTCGATGTGTTGGCCCTCGTGCGACATCGCCCAGCGCTGGGCCGAAACCACCTTCTCCTCGCGGAACACGTCGGCGCGGCGGTGGCGGTCGAAGATGCCGCGCCGGTTGACCCAGGGACCGAGGCCGGTGGAGACGGTGACGTCGGGCGAGGTGGTGACGATGCGCGCGGCGAGCTCGCTTTTCCCCTTGCCGAGCTCGTTCAGCACCCGGCCGAAGGCCTCCTGGGTCGAGGCGCGCGGCGTCGCCGGCGCCTCGAGGCGCGTCGGCAGCGGGATGCGGGGGGTGGTGAACACGCGGGCGCCGGCGGCGGCGAAGGGCACCGCCTCGAGGAACGCCGCGAGCCGCTCGGCGGGGATCTCGAGGCCGGCGAAGGGTTCCCACTCCTCGCCGTCGGCCACCCTCATGGTCTCGCGGAAGCTTTCCAGTTGGCCTGGGTTCATGAGCCCGGCGTGGTTGTCCTTGTGGCCGGCGAAGGGCAGGCGATGGCCCTTGATGGTGTAAGCGATGAAGCATTTGGGGATGTCGCCCCGGGCCTCGTGGAAGGCCTCGAGCACCGCTTGCATGTCATGCCCCGCGAGGTTGGTCATGAGCTCGTGGAGCGAGGCGTCGTCGTGCTCGTCCAAGAGCGCCTTGATGCCCCCGACCGGACCCAGGTCGCGCTTCAGGTGCTGGCGCCAGCTCGGGCCGCCCTTGAACACCAGCGCCGAGTAGAGCGAGTTGGGGCAGTCGTCGATCCATTGCCGCAAGGCGTCGCCGCCGGGCCTCTCGAACGCCGCCTCGAGACGCTTGCCGTACTTCAGCGTCACCACCTCCCAGCCGGTGGTGCGGAAGACGTCGTCGAGGCGGGTGAAGAGGCGGTCGGTGATCACCGAATCGAGGCTCTGGCGGTTGTAGTCGACGATCCACCAGAGGTTGCGCACGTCGTGCTTCCAGCCCTCCAAGAGGGCCTCGAAGACGTTGCCCTCGTCGAGCTCGCCGTCGCCCATCAAGGCCACCATGCGGCCGGGCGGCGGCTCCCCGGGCGCCAGCCCCTTCATGCGCACGTAGTCCTGCACCAGCGAGGCGAAGACGGTCATCGCCACGCCGAGGCCCACCGAGCCGGTGGAGATGTCGACGTCGTCGGTGTCCTTGGTGCGCGAGGGATAGGACTGGGCGCCGCCGAGCGCCCGGAAGCGCTCGAGCTTGTCGCGGCTCTGGCGCCCGAGCAGATATTGGATGGCGTGGAAGGCGGGGCTGGCGTGGGGCTTCACCGCCACCCGGTCGCGCGGCCGCAGGACATGGAAATAGAGGGCGGTGAGCAAGGTCACCGAAGAGGCGCTCGAGGCCTGGTGCCCCCCCACCTTGAGGCCGTCGACGCTGGGCCTCAGGTGGTTGGCGTTGTGGATCATCCAGGTCGAGAGCCACAACACCTTGCGCTCGAGCGCCAACAGGCAGGCGAGGTCCTCGGCATCGACGAGCGGCGAGGTGTCCTCCGCCGGCTCGCCGACCGGCGTTAGTACAGGGCGCCGGACAGGGCGCGGTACAGGGCGCGGTACAGGGCGCTGGCGTCTCGGCACGAGATCCGTCGTCGTAAGGTGAGCGGGCGACGGCAATATATCACGGCCACGGAAATGGCTGGCAAATCAACTCTCGGAGAGGTCAGGCCGGCGCCCAGCGCCTGCGCCCTGTCCCGGCGCCGCGCGGCGTGGGATCAAGCGGTGGCTTCGACGGCGTGAAATCGTCGCGCGAAGGCCTTGACGGCGAGAATGCGGACGCCCTGCTCATCCTCGCGGTTGGAGTAGCGGTAGGTATGCTGAAAGCGGACGTGGGGAATGCCTGAGTAGTCGTCGCCCACGGACAGCACCTCGGCGACCTCGACCGAGTTGAACGAGCTGTGGCTACACTCGAACACCGAGCCCGGCAAGATATTGGTCGGTATTTTGTCCCGGTTGAACACTTGGTCCTCCGTTCGCCATCCCCCTCGATCAGGCGGAACGCGCAGCCTCCATGGTCCACGGGAACCGTTAACAAAGGGTTAACCATTCGCGCCACGGATGGGGGCGTGGACCGGAGATCCTCCGCTCCGCCCCCCGCGGCATGGACCTCACCGGAGTCCGCTACGACTTCAACGGTGTCCGCGTGGCCAGGAGGCTCGAGCGTCGGCGCGCGCTTGGCCCCGGCTCCTGAACCACGGAGCGTGGAGCGCCGGCCCTCACCACACCAGCCGCACGCCGTAGCCGGCCAGGCGCCGGTCGCGACTGACGAGGGGCATCTCCTCGACCTGGGCTTGGGCGACGAGCATGCGGTCGAAGGGATCTTTGTGATGCGGGGGCAAACCGTGGACGCGAAGCGCGTGGGAAAGCTGCACCGGGAGCATGGAGAAGCCGTTGAGGTTCACCTGATCGGTCACGAAGCGCTCGAAATCGGCCGGCATGCGCAACCGTCCAAGCGACGACTTGATGGCGAGCTCCCAGGCGCTGGCGGCACTGAAGAAGATCTCGTTTCCGCCCTCGGCGATGATCTCGCGCGCCCCCGGGGACAGCCTCGGGTCGTCCCCGATCCACCACAGGAAGGCGTGGCTGTCGAGCAGGGCCCTCAACGCTCGAAGGCTTCCAGGAGCTCCTCGGGGAGCGGCGCGTCGAAGTCCTCGGCGAGGACGATCTTGCCGCGCGCGCTGCCCGGCGTACGGCGGGCTCCGTCGCCGCCCAACGGCACCAGCTTGGCCACCGGCTTGCCCGCCTTGGCGACGATGATCTCCTCGCCCCGGCGCACCCGTTCCAGGAGCTTCGAGAAGTGTGTCTTCGCCTGATGAACGTTTACCGTCGTCGTCATGGCGTGATGCCGAGCCGCCCGCGATGAACCAGCAAAAATTAGACTAAGTCCTGGACTAAGTCAAGTCTTCCCGGCGCTGCCCCGAGGCCGGGGGCACCGCCTTGCTCCGCCGCGGGCGGGCCGTCATCCAACCGGACGATGACAGGGTCCGCTCCAGCCGTGTAAAGTGTCGATTGAACAAAGGGAGAAGCGAGCCATGCTCGCGCGGGCGCTCGGCGTCATCGCACTTCTTCTCCTACCGTTCGCCGGCCAGGCGGCGGAGCAGATCGACTTCGGCCGCTACCACGCACTCGTCATCGGCATCAACGCGTACGAGGACGAGCGGCTGTCGCGGCTCGAGACGCCGGTCAACGACGCCAGCGCGGTGCACGACCTGCTGCTGCGCAAATACGGCTTCGAGTCGAGGCTGCTGCTGAACCCGACCCGCGACGAGCTGGTGGGAGCGCTGGAGAAGCTCCGCAACGAGCTCTCCGAGAGCGACAATCTACTGATTTACTACGCGGGCCACGGCCAACTCGACGCGGTCACCGACGAGGGATTCTGGCTGCCCGTGGACGCCGAGTCGGACGACCGCACCAAATGGGTGCCCATCAGCCGGGTCACCAGCACGCTCAAGGGCATGTTCGCGAAGCACGTGCTGGTGGTCGCGGACTCCTGCTACTCCGGTGCCCTGACGCGCGAGGGACCCGTGGTCAGGGCCGGAGGCGCGGCACGGGTGGCCGAGCTACGGCGCATCGCTGGCCTCAGGGCGCGCATGGCGCTGACTTCGGGCGGCCTGGAGCCGGTCTACGACGGCGGCGGGGACGGCTACTCGGTGTTCGCCCGCGCCTTCCTCGAAGCGCTACGGGACAACGACCGGGCTCTCGACGGATACGGACTCTATAGCCGCCTGCGTCAGCAGGTGGTTATGGCCGCCAAGCAGACACCGCAATACTCCCAGATCAGGCTCAGCGACCACGAGGGCGGGGACTTCATCTTCGTGCCCAAGGGCTCGACCGTGGTGGTCGTGACGCCGGACGAGGCCTCGACAAAGCCCGCCTTTGACGAGCGGGCGATGGAGCTTGCCTTTTGGGACGCGATCAAGGACGGCACTAATCCGAACGCGTTCGAAGAATATCTGAAGAAATTTCCCGATGGTACGTTCGCGGGCCTATCGCGGCTCAAGATCAAGGAGTTGAAGGAGGCGAAGGCCCGGCGCTCAAAAGAGCAAGAGACGGCTGCCGCAGAACAGCACGCCGCCCTCCCCGTTGTGACCCAGCCTCCCGCTGACCCGGGGATTCACGAATGCGACCGACTTGCGGCCCGTCCTCATGACCCCGGCAGCGTTGCCCCTGGGACATATTTCTGGGCGCTGCATGCGGACCAGGCAGTTGCCGCTTGCGAGAACGCAGTGAAGTCGTTCCCGGAAGTGGTACGGTTCCAATACCAATACGGGCGGGCGCTAATAAAGGCCGGCCGTTACGTTGAAGCGATGAACTGGCTGCAAAAGGCCGTTGAGAGAGATTATATAGCGGCCCATGCAGCATTAGGTTATTTATACCGCGAAGGTTTTGGTGTTCCCAAGGACTATGCAAAGGCTAGACAACTGACTCAACGTGCCGCTGAGGACGGCGACCCTGGCGCGCAGAGCAGCCTCGGATTCCTGTATCAGAAGGGCCGGGGCGTCGAGAAAGACCTTACGAAGGCGGCCGAGTGGGCGCAGAAATCTGCCGAACAAGGCCATGCCTCGGGCCAAAATCGCTTGGGTAAGTACTACCTTAATGGGTGGGGTGTCCCTCAGGACTATGCAAGGGCCAAACAACTGTTTCTAAAAGCCGCCGAGCAGGGCAATCCGCGCGCACAGAACAGCCTTGCCTTCCTATATCAGAAGGGCCGGGGCGTCGAGAAAGACCTTACGAAGGCGGCCGAGTGGGCGC
>CBDUZE010000060.1:0-22781 GCA_965371625.1 uncultured Alphaproteobacteria bacterium | reverse complement strand
AAGGTCCGCGCCTGCGCAGGCGCGCCGGAGGGCCGGCGGGCCGCAGTCGCGGCCTGAGAGCGATTTCAGGAGACCTGGAATTGCTCTAGCCCCACTCTCGCCGCCGCGCACCGCGCCTCACTCCGCCGCCGCCGAGATCGTGGACTGGGCCGGCGCCGGCGTGGCGGCGGGCGCGGCCCTCGCGCCGCCGGTGGCGTGGATGCCGCCATAGGGGCTGCGCTTGATGAACATCCCGTCGCCCGCGCGGCCCACGTACTCGCCCTTGTCGATCACCACCTTGCCCCGGCTCAGCACGGTCTCGGTGTAGCCCCGCACGCGGAAGCCCTCGTAGGCCGAGTAGTCGATGTTCATGTGGTGGGTCTTGGGGTTGCGGACGCTGATGGTCTCCTCGCGGTCGGGATCGAAGATCACGATGTCGGCGTCGCTGCCCACCGCGATCGTCCCCTTCCTCGGAAAGAGCCCGAAGATCTTGGCCGGCGCGGTCGAGGTGAGCTCGACGAAGCGATTGAGCGTGAGGTGTCCGCCGCCCACGCCATGGTGGTAAATGAGGCTCATGCGGTTCTCGATCCCGGGCCCGCCGTTGGGGATCTTGGAGAAGTCGTCCTTGCCGAGCTCCTTCTGCTCCTTGAGGCAGAACGGACAGTGGTCGGTGGAGATGACGTTGAGCACGCCGCCCCGCAAGGCGCGCCACAGCTCGTCCTGGTTCCACTTCTCGCGCAAGGGCGGGGTGAGCACGTACTTGGCGCCCTCGAAGCCGGGCGCGTCGTAGGCGCCGACGTCGAGCAGCAGGTATTGGGGGCAGGTCTCGCCGTGGGCCATCACCCCGCGCGCCTGGGCGTCGCGCAGCTCCTTGAGTGCGTCGTAGGCGCTCAGGTGAACGATGTAGACCGGCGAGCGCGCCACCTCGGCGATGGCCAGCGCCCGGTGGGTGCCCTCGGCCTCGAGACGGGTGGGCCGGGTCAGGGCATGCTGCTTGGGCTCGATGAGGCCTTGCGCCAGGGCGATCTTGATGAGCTCGTCGATGACGATGCCGTTCTCGGCGTGCATGCACACCACGGTGCCGTCCTCGCCCGCCTTGCGCATGGTGCGGAAGATGGTGCCGTCGTCGGACAGCATGGCCCCCGGGTAGGACATGAAGAGCTTGTAGGAGGTGATGCCCTCGTCGGCGAGACGGCGCATCTCAGGCAAGCGGTGGTCCGGCATGTCGGTGATGATCATGTGGAAGCCGTAGTCGATGGCGGTCTTGCCCCCGGCCTTCTGGTGCCAGGCGTCGAGCGCCTCCAGCGTCGAGGTGCCCTTGGTCTGGACCGCGAAGTCGACGATGCAGGTGGTGCCGCCGAAGGCGGCGGCGCGGGTCCCGGTCTCGAAGGTGTCCGAGGTCGTGGTGCCGCCGAAGGGAAGCTCGAGGTGGGTGTGGGGGTCGACCCCGCCCGGGATCACCAGCTTGCCGGCGGCGTCGATCACGCGCTCGGCGTCGATCACCAGGTTCTTGCCGATCACGGTGACGGTCGAATCGTTGATGTAGATGTCGGCGTGATAGTCGTCCGAGGCCGTCACCACGCGGCCGTTCTTGATCAGGACGCTCATCTTGCCCTCCCGCGTTCTTGAGTTCCCGCGCCTATTCTTCTAATCTAATATCCGAAAAACCCGCGCATGAAAAATCTCTAATGATGTTCGTTCGTTGGCCGGTTTTTCCGAAGTGCCATCGTCGGCCTCGCCACGCCATCAGCGCGAGCAGTCCAGGATCGAAGGGAGGAAGGTTTATGTCGGTCAAGCGTGATCAGAAGTCGGTCGGGCGCCGCGTCAAGGGAATGACCCGCCGGCGCTTCGTGGGCGCCACCGCCACGACGGTAGCGGCGGGAGCCTTCATGGGCGGCTTCCCCTACGTCGCCCGGGCCGCCGAATCGCTGCGCACCATCGGCCTCGGCGTCAGCATCATCAACGAGATCCAGGGCCAGGCGTCGAAGGACCTGGGCCTCGGCATCCGCGGCCAGGCGCTGGGCTACGGCGCCATGTTCGGCAAGATGCTCAATCAGAACGACCAGTACGAGATCGCCGAGGGCTACTACAACGACCTGGACGTGATGATCCCGGCCAAGGTGTGGCAGCCCATCGACACCACGCGGGTCAAGGATTGGGACAAGGTCACGGATCTCTCCAAGACGGGGCGGCTGACGCCGGACTCGATCGAGGGACAGGGCGACGCCCCGTTCCGCCACCTGTGGCTGGACAAGGACGGCAACCGGGTCGAGGGACCGTCGCGCTACATCTCGATGGTTCCCGCCTGGCACAACGCCGATTCGATCGGCTACAACCCCGACGAGACGGGGCGCAAGATCGAGAGCTGGGCCGAGCTCTTCAGCCCCGACTTCAAGGGCCGGGTGGCGCTCTTGAACGTGCCCCAGATCGGCACCATGGACGCGGCGCTCGGCATCGAGGCGCTGGGCCTGTTCAAGTTCAAGGACAAGGGCAACATGACCAGGCCGGAGATCGACTTCCTGATCGATTTCCTCATCGAGAAGAAGAAGGAAGGCCACTTCCGCGCCTTCTGGGAGACCTTCGGCCAGTCGGTCAACCTGATGGTGAGCGGCGAGGTGGCGCTCGAGAGCATGTGGTCCCCCGCGGTCACCGCGATCAAGGCCGAGGGCGTGAAATGCGTCTACGCCTTCCCCAAGGAGGGCATGCGGGGCTGGCACGGCGGCCTCGCGATCTCGGCCCAGGTCAGCGGCGCCAAGCTCGACGCCGCCTACGAGTACATCGACTGGTGGCTGAGCGGCTGGCCCGGCGCCTTCGTCGCCCGCCAGGGCTACTACATGTCGGTGCCTGATACGGTGAAGACGCACCTCGAGCCCGAGGAGTGGGATTACTGGTACATGGGCAAGCCCGCCGCCAAGGAGCTGCCCGACCCCTTCGGCACCATCATCGTGCCCAAGGGCGAGATCCGCGACGGCGGCTCGTACTGGGACCGCTTCAAGAACATCGCGGTGTGGAACTCGCTGATGGACGAGAACGACTATCTGGTCAAGCGCTGGACCGAGTTCCTGAGCGCCTGAGCGCGCCGGCGCGCCGGGTGATGCGGCGGCTCGCCGCGGCGCGGCGTAACGATCCGGACCGGGCAATGCGACCACCTTGCCCGGTCCTTGGTTGTGCTCCTAGCCTTCTCACCCCCGCCGTAGGGGCGGGTTTCAAACCCGCCCCTACGCCCGCGTAGGCCTCCGCCCACATGTCCCGGCTCGAGCCCGCCTACCATTCGGGCCTGATCGGGGCCCAGCCGGCGGCCCCGGAAGGCCAGGCCGAGCCCGCGAGGATTCGCCGCGAGCCCGGCTTCCCGGTCGCCTGGCTGATCACCCCGGCGGCGCTGTGGCTGCTGGTGTTCCTGGTTGTGCCGCTCCTGAGCATCGTCGCCTTCAGCTTCTGGAAGGCGACCGGTCACGGCATGGAACCCGACCTGACCCTCGGCTACTACGGGGAATACTTCAGCACCGAGGGTTTCTTCGATTCCGCCTCCGACCGCTTTCTCACCCCCAGCGTCTTCATCAGGACCCTCGGGTCGACCTTCTACTACACCGCCGTGGTGATGATGTTCTGCCTCGCGCTCGGCTATCCGATCGCCTACTTCCTGGCCATGCAGGTGAAGTCGTTCAAGTGGCAGATGTCCCTCTTTCTGTTGTGCATGGTGCCCTTCTGGACCAGCTATCTGATCCGCGCCGTGGCCTGGCTGCCGATGCTGGGGCGGCGCGGCCTGCTCAACACACTGTTGATCGACCTGGGCCTGATCGAGAAGCCGTTGGGTTTCCTGCTCTATTCGGAGTTCGGCTACACCATGGCCCTGGTCCAGCTCTACGTGGTGCTGTGCGTCGGGCCGATCTTCTTCTCCCTGGCCAAGATCGACGGCGAGATCCTCGAGGCGGCGCGCGACATGGGGGCGACGCCGTTCCAGATCTTCCGCGAGATCATCGCGCCGTTGTCGCTGCCCGGGGTGGCGATCGGCATGATCTTCATCTTCGTCATCATCATGGGCGAGTTCGCCACCGCCGTGGTGGTCTACGGCGGCAAGACCTCGACCACCGGCACCGTGATCCTCAACTACTACGCCATCGCCAACTACCCCTTTGCCGCCGTCAACGCGCTGATGCTGATGCTCGCCATGATGATCGGGGTGATCATCATCTTAAGGCTGGTCAACATCCGCAAGGAGCTCTGAGATGGCGCGCTGGACCCCGGAACGGCGCAAGAAGGCCTGGGTCAAGGGCGGCTTCAGCGTCTACTACGCACTCTTCCTGGTGTTCATCTACGGGCCCATGATCGCCATGTTCATCCTCTCCTTTCAGGGCCGCAGGGGGGGCACGAGCTTTCCCATGCGCGGCGTCAGCCTGCACTGGTGGGGCAAGCTGATCGAGCCCTCGACGGTGGGCGACCTGCAGGGCGCGCTCCTGCGCTCGTTGATCCTGGCGCTGGTGGTGATGGTGATCACGGCGCTGTTCTCGACCATGCTGGCGATGGCCTTTCGCAAGCGCTTCGTGGGCTCGGGCGCGCTCTTCTACACCATCATGGCCGGCCTCATGGTGCCCGGCATCCTGCTCAGCCTGGGGCTGGCGACGCTTCTGAAGCAGGTCGGGATTCCGCCGGCCTGGTATTCCTCCGCCCTCGGCGTGCACGTGGTGTGGACGCTGCCCTTCGGCTTTCTGATCATGCTGGCGGTCTTCAACCGCTTCGATTCGAGCCTCGAGGAGGCGGCGCGCGACATGGGGGCCGACGAGTGGACCGTGTTCAAGGAGGTGACGTTTCCCCTGATCACGCCGGGGATCGTGGCCGCCGGCCTGTTCGGCTTCACCCTCTCGTACGACGAGTTCGCGCGCACCACCCTGCTCTCCGGCGAGTACAACACGCTGCCGCTCGACATCAACGCCTCGATGACCCAGCGCATCCGCCCGACGCTGTTTGCATTGGGCACCGCCTCGACGCTCTTTTCGATCACCATGATCGGGCTCTTCCTGGCGATCTACACCTTCGCCGCCCGGCGCTCGCGATAGGGCGGGTGCGCGCCCTCAGTCCAGCAGCACCGCGACCTCGGCGGGCCAGCAGATGACCTCGCGCTCGCCCATCTGGTAGACCCTGTCGGCGACGGAGCGGTGCTGCTCGACGTGGACGAAGAGGCCGTCGGCGATCTCGAAGACGTCGGTTTCGAGCGAGCCCATGAACTCGGTGGTGATGTAGCCGCCCTCGATCCGGTTGGCCATCTCGGGCTGCTCGCCGGTGTGCATCAGGTCGGCGCGCACCGCGAAGTAGGCCTCCTTGCCGAGCGCCACCCGGCGCATGTGCTCGGGCACCCGGACATAGAACAGGTGGCCGTTCGATTCGACGAAGACGATCGAGCCCGAGCGCGACTTGATGGTGCCCTTGAAGAGGTTGTTGTTGCCGATGAACTGGGCCACGAACCTGGTGCGCGGGTTCTCGTAGACCTCCCGCGAGGTGCCGATCTGCTGGATCACCGCGTCGCTCATGACGATGACCTTGTCGGCCAACGAAAGCGCTTCCTGCTGCGAGTGGGTGACCATGATGAAGGTGATGCCCAACTCGCGCTGGATCTTCTTGAGCTCGACCATCATGGCCTGGCGCAGGTTGTAATCGAGCGAGCCCAGGGGCTCGTCGAGGAGCAGCAGCGTGGGCCGGCCGATCAGCGCCCGGGCCAGGGCCACGCGCTGCTGCTGGCCGCCGCTGAGGTCGTGGGGGCGGCGGGAGGCGAGCTCGGCGAGGCTCACCATCTCGAGCATCTCCCACACCTGCCGCGCCCGTTCGTCCTTGTCCATGCCCTTCATCTTGAGGCTGAACTCGACGTTCTGAAACACCGTGCGGTGGGGAAAGAGGGCGAAGCTCTGGAACATCATCGCGGTGTTGCGGTGCGAGGGCGGGAGGTCGGTGACGTCCTCGCCGGCGATGTAGATTCGCCCCGCCGTCACTTCCTCGAGGCCGCCGATCACGCGCAGCGTGGTGGTCTTGCCGCAGCCGCTGGGGCCCAACATGGCGACGAACTCGCCACGCTCGATCTCGGCGCTGAAGTCGATCACCGCGCGGACATCGCCGGGAAAGGTCTTGTCCACGTGCTCCAGAACGACGTCGTAATCGGCCATGGCGCCTCCCGCCGCGCTTACCCGGAGGACTTGGCGGTGGCCTGCAGGAGCGCCCACACCTTCTCGAAGGCGACGTCGTCGAAGACGCCGTGCTCGTTGATCTCCTTCAAGAGCTCGACCGCCTTGACCCGGGCCTCGTCGTCGCCGGCCTTCTCCTCCATGAGGGCGACCGCCTGGGCGAAGGGCACGTCGCGCTCCTTGGCGCTGCCCATCGCCTCGCGCACCAGCCCGTCCAGCAGCTCGACCGAGTCGTGGAAGGCGCTGGAGCGGTAGGGGCGGCCGAAGATGCCCCTGAGGCCGTTCTCGGCGAAGCGCTCGCGCAAGCCGTCGGGCAGCGAGTGGGCCACGCCCTCGAGCACCTCACCGAGGCCGAAGCCGGTGGTGAACATGCCGCGGATGGTGTCGACGGTGCCGCCCTCGCCGCCGTACATGCGGATCTGGGCGTGCTGCAGCGCGTTGCCCATGGCCTTGGCCTGGTCGATGTGGATGTCGCGCTCGGCCTCGATGTGGAGCTTGGCGAGCTCGAGGAAGGTGGCGACCTCGTCGTAATTCTTGAGCGCCGTCGCCTTGGCCTCGATGCCTGTGGCCTCGGCCTCGAGCATGCGCTGGGTGTTCTCGACGCGCAGGCCCTCGATCTCCATCTCGGCCCGGCCCTTGGCGCCGGCCTCGCGCTCGATGCCTACGGCCGTGATCTCCTGGGCCTCGCTGGTGGCCTTGGCCCTGATCAGGGTGGCATCGGCCTCGCGCTCGGCCGAGAGCTTGCGGGCCTCGGACTGGGTGACCATGTGCATGCGGTTGATCTGGGCCTTGTTCTCCTCTTCGATGCGCCGGCTCTCGGCGAGCTTCTCGGCCTCGATGCGGTCGATGTCCTTGTCGCGCCGGGCGTCGGCGACGATGCGCACGGATTCGACCTCGTGCTCGACCTGCTCCCGCTCGGCGCTCGACTTGAGGCGCTTGACCTCCGCCTCCTCGAGCTGACGGGTCTTGTCGGCGAGCGCGATCTCGCGGTCGCGCTCCTCGGTCTCGCGCGCCAGGAAGCGGCGGATATCGGCCTTCTCGCGCTCCTGTTCCTTGGCGATGAGGGCGATCTCGCGCTCCCGCTCCTCGAGCTCGCGGGCGAGGGCGCGGCGAATCTCGGCCGCCTCGCGGGTCTTGCCCTCGTCGATCACCGAGGCCTCCTTGTTGATCTGCGCCTTCTCGAAGGCCTGGTCCTTGTCGATCTCCTCCTGCTCGACCTCCCAGCGCTGCTGCAGGATGTAGCGTTGCTTCTCGCTGAGCACGCGGGCTTTTTCGTTGGAGACGTCGTGCTCTTGGCGGGCCGTGGCCAGCGCTTCCTCCTTTTCGATATCGAGCACCGCGAGCCGGTTCTCGAGGTTGCGCCTGCGCATCGAAAGGTCGCTCTCGATCTCGGCCTGATGGCGCTTGTCCTTGGCCGTCTCCTCGTGGCCCGCGACCGCGGTGACGCGATCGATGTCGGCTTGCTGGCGTTCCCGCTCCTTGTGCGCGAGCTCGACGTCGCGCTCCTTCTCGGCGCCCTCGCGGGCCAGGCCGCGGGCGATCTCGGCCAGCTCCTCCTCCTTGGCCTTGGCGATGATGGCGATCTCCTTGTCGCGGCGTTCCTGCTCCAAGGCGAGCGCCTTGCGGATCTCCGAGGCCTCGCGGTGCTGTCCCTCCTCGGTGATCGAGATCTCGCGCTCGGTGCGCCTGCGCTCCAACTCGAGCTCGTTCTCGATCTCCTTCTCCTCCACCGCCTTCTGCTGATCGAGCACGAAGATCTGCTTGCGCCCCACCTGCAGCGCCTCCTCGTTGGAGATGTCCTTGTCCTGGCCGGCCCGCGCGAAAGCTTCCTGGCGCTCGATCTCGAGCAGCTCGAGCTGGGTATCCAGGTCCTTCTGGCGCAACGACACGATGGTCCGCTTCTCGGTGTCGTGGACCTCGCGGCGCGCCTTCGAGGTGATCTCGGTGATGATCCTGAGGCCCTCGGCGTCGAACACGTTGTCGCGGTTGAAGTGCTCCTTCGAGGTCTGCTCGAGGGTGACGATCGTGACCTCCTCGAGGGCCAGGCCGTTGGCTTGGAAGCTCTCGACGACGCTGGCCTTGATGTCCTTGGCGAAGGTGTCCCGGTTCTCGTGGAGCTCATTCAAGGTCTTGGTCGCGGCGTAGGAGCGCAGCGTGCTCACCACCTTGGCCTCTAGCAAGTTGCGCACCTTGTCGGCGTCGAAGGTCTTCTCGCCCAGGCTGCGGCTCGCGGTCAGCAGGTCGTCCTCGGTGTGGCCGACGTGGGCGTAGAGCTCGGCCACCACGTCGACACGGATGTTGTCCGAGGTCAGGATGGCCTGCTCGCGCGAGCGGCTGACGATCAGCTTGATGGTCTCGAGCGAGATCCAGGAGACCTCGTGAAAGACCGGCAGCACGATGGCGCCCCGCCCCAGACACACCTTGGTGCCGCCGAAGCCGGTGCGGATGAAGCCCATGTTGGCGGGCGCCCTTTTGTAGATCCAGATCGAGATGATGTAGACGATGGCGATGACGACGATCGCCGAGATCAGCAGCGTTATGCCAAATTCCAACATTGTCCGAGTCCCCGTTGCTTCGCGGTCGTTGGGTGCCGCGGTCCGAGTTCGATCGGCCGGGCCCTTTGCTTGTCCGCCGGTGAGATCAACCCTCCGGTTGCGCCGCGCCCACCCCCGGCAGGGCGCCGAAATCGAACACCGGAAGGGGCTTGCGGCCGCGCGTCACGCTCTCGCGCAGGTCCTGGGTGGCGCGGGCGTCGACCTCGCCGCCCTCGCCCGTGAGCACGACCCCGTAGCCGTCGCGGGCGGCCCCGGCCGAGAGCAGCTTGCGCGCCACGTCGTCGCGCACCTTCATGGGCTCGCGCTCCATCGGGTCGCCCCAGCCGCCGCCACCGGCGGTGCGGAAGACGATGCGGTCGCCGTTCCGCACCTTGACGTTGTCGACCTTCGAGGGCAGCGCCTCGCGGGCGCCCTCCTTCTTCACCAGCCACTTCTCCGAGCAGGCCCCCGGCTTGCCGCCGAGGATGCCCCAGGGCTGGGTGAGATGGCGGTCGTCGTGGATCGAGATCTCGCCGTCCTCGAGCAGCAGATAGATCTTCTCGACGCCGTTGCCGCCGCGGTGCAGGCCGGCGCCGCCGCTGTCGGCGATGGTGGCGTAGCTCTCGATCATCATCGGGTAATAGCTTTCCAGGTACTCGCAGGGGATGTTCTCGAACAGCGGCCACCACGAGTGACCGTCCATGCCGTCGCCGACCGGGCGGCCGGGAATGCCGCCGTAGAGGATCTCCATCAACTGGAACGAGCGCCCCTCGCGATCGACCCCTGAGTAAAGGAAGTGGGGGCTCGACCCGTAGCCCGCGGCGGTGGCCATCTCGGGCGCGTTCTTGCTCAGCGCCCCCCCGAGCACGTCGAACTGGCGGCTCAACGCGTGGGTGCGGCAGCCCAGCGGCGCCGGAAAGTTCGGGTGCACCAGCGAGCCCTTGGGCAGGGTGACGTGGATGAGGTCGTAGAAGCCGTCGTTGAAGAGGATCTGGGGGTCGAAGACCATGATCATGTAGACCCCGATGAACATCTTGAACATGCCCTCGTGGAGATAGAAGTTGATCGGCCCCGGGGCCTGGGCCGCGGTCCCGGTCCAGTCGAAGAAGGCGTGCTCGCCCTCGCGCCAGACCGTGAGCTTCATCTTGAAGGGGCCGTTGCCGAGGCCGTCGTCGTCGACGTAGTCCTCGAACGACTGCGGCTCCTCGGGCAGGTTCTGCACGATGAGCTGGCGCATGGCGCGGTTGGTGCGCTCCAGCAGCGCCTCGCAGGCCCGCTTGTAGACCTCCTTGCCGAAGCGTTGGCAGATCTCGATCACCCGCTTCTCGCCGGCCCGGCTGCCGGCGATGATGGCCATCAGGTCCGAGTAGTTCATCTCCGGCGTGCGGGTGTTGTTCATGATCAGGTCGACCGCCGACTTGTTGATCTCGCCCTGCTCGTAGATCTTGATCGGCGGGATCTTGAGGCCCTCGCCGAACACCGAGGTGGCGGCGGTGGGCATGCTGCCCGGCACCGGCCCGCCGACGTCCATCATGTGGCCGAACATCGAGCTGAAGCCGATCACCTCGTCCTCGAAGAAGATCGGCACCAGCACCATCCAGTCGTTGATGTGGCTGATCGCCCCGCCGCACTTGTAGGGATCGCTCTGCAGGATGACGTCGCCGGGGTGGAGGGTGAAGTTCTCGTGGCGCAGCATCTCGGCCACGTAGGAGCCGAACTGCCCGACGATCATGCGGCCCTTGGCGTCGGTGATCATGGGGAACTCGTCGTGCTGCTCGCGGATCACCGGCGACATCGCCGAGCGGAACAGCACCGCGTCCATCTCGTGGCGGGCGTTGCGCAGCGCGTTCTCGATCAGGTCGAAGGTGATGGTGTCGAGGCCCCGGGCGGTCTCCGGCGCGGGCTGGGAGCGGGGCGCCGGGGCCGGGGCCGGCTCGGCCGCCGCCCGCGGCCGTGGCGCTTCGGTTTCGGAGGCTTCGGAGGGCGCCTCGTCGCCGCGCCCGAAGAGCGCCGCGCACTTCATCAGCGCCTCGTCGGTGGCGCGCTGCAGCGCCCCGCCCTCGTCGCCGTTGATGCGCGCCGAGCCGAACTGCATGTTCGACGCGCCGTTCGCCGTGAGCCTGCAGAGCACGGTGACGCGGCCGCGCTCGACCTTGTGCTCGACCACTTCGGTCGACCAGCCGCCGCCGAAGCGCTGGTTCAGCAGCGCCGTGAGGTCGCCCGCCTCGGCCTCGGCCCGCTGGCTGGCCGAGGCCAGGTCTTCCGCCGTGGCCGGCAGGCGATCGGCGCGGCGCAGGCCGATCTCGGTCATCTGGCGCCTGAGGATCTTGTCGAACTGGGCCTTGTTGGCCTTCAAGAGGTCGTCGAGGGAGGCCGATTTGCGGCGCGGGTTGAGCTCGGACATGGTTCACCGTGCCCCGGGGGGCGTGCCCTCCGGGTGGATCAGGATGTTGAGGTAGGGGTCGACGTCGCCGACGTGGCCGGGATGGATCACGGTCGTCGAGTCCTTCTGCGTGATCACCGCCGGACCTAAGATCCGGTTGCCCGCGGCGAGGCGCTCGCGGTCGTAAATGTTGACGGGAGCGAAGTTGCCGTCGAAGTAGACCCGGTGCTGCTCGACCACCGCGCCCGAGGCATCCGCGCCGTCGAGCTCGAACTTGGGGAACTCGACCTTCACCACCTGACCGATGCCGACGGCGCGCAGGTTCACCAGCTCCACCGGGGCCTCCAGCCTGAAGCCGTAGAGGCGCTCGTGGATGACGCCGAAGCGGTCCTCGAGGTCGCCCATCCCGCCGTTGCTCAAGGCCTCGGGCGTGACCTCGAGGGCGAACTCGTAGCCCTGGCGGAAGTAACGCACGTCGGCCTCGTAGTGGAGCTGCTGGCGCCCGCTCTCGATGCCCTCTTCGCCAAGCCAGGATTTGGCCTCGCTGCCCAGCCGCGTCAGGATCTCGATCACCTCGCCGGGCTGGACGCTGTCGAGGTTGCGGATGAAGGTGCGCGCGAACTCGTTCTTGACGTCGGAATGGAGAAAGCCGAGGGCCGAGAGCACGCCCGGCGTCGGCGGCACGATCACCGGATAGCAGCCCGCCAGCATGGCGATGGCGTTGGCGTGCATGGGCCCGGCGCCGCCGAAGGCGACGAGGGCGAAGTCGCGGGGATCGAAGCCCTTCTGCACCGTCACCAGGCGCAAGGCCCCGAACATGTTCTCATTCACGATATCGAGGATGCCCTGCGCGGCCTGGTAGGTGTCGAGGCCGAGGGCGCGTCCGATCTTGGCCACCGCCTCCTCCGCCGCCTTGACGTTCAAGGCCATCTCGCCGCCGAGCAGGCTGGGCGGCAGGCGGCCCAGGACGACGTTGGCGTCGGTCACCGTGGGGCGGTCGCCGCCGCGGTCGTAACACGCCGGCCCGGGCACCGCGCCGGCGCTCTCGGGCCCGACGCGCAGCGCCCCGGTCATCGGCACGTGGGCGATCGAGCCGCCGCCGGCGCCGACGCTGTGGAGCTCAACGGAAGGCACCTTGACCGGGTAGTAGCCGAGCGTGGTCTGGCGCGAGATCGTCGGCTTGCCCTCGCGGATCATCGAGACGTCGGTCGAGGTGCCGCCCATGTCGAAGCCCAGCGCCTCGGTGTGGCCGGCCAGCGCGGCCACGAAGGCGGCGCCCGAGACCCCGCCGGCGGGGCCCGAGACCATAGTGTGGACCGGCGACGCGGAAGCCCGCTCGACGCTCATCAGACCGCCGTCGGAGCGGACGATGCTGACGTGGGGCGAGAACTGGATGGCGCGCAGCTTGTCCTCGAAGTTGCTCAGGTAACGGCGCATGCTGGGGCCTATGTAGGCGTTCATCACCGCAACCAGCGTGCGCTCGTACTCGCGGAACTCGGGCAGGATCTCGGATGACAGCGAGACCGGCAGCTCGACGCCCAAGTCCTCGATGATGGCCTTGACGCGCTGCTCGTGGGCGGGGTTGGCGTAGGCGTGGAGGAGCGAGACGGTGATCGACTCGACGCCCGCCGCCACCAGCTCCTGGATCGCGGCCCGGGCGCGGCCCTCGTCGAGCGGCGTGACGATCTCGCCGCGGGCGTTGACGCGTTCGGCTAAGCCCCGCGTCAGCTCGAGGTCGGCCAGCGGGTCGGGCTTGATCATGGTGATCCAGCCCGCCAGCGGCCCCGGCGTCTGCGAGCGCGCGAGGTGGAGAACCTGCTCGAAGTTCTCGGTCACCAGGAGGCCGACCTTGGCGCCCTTCTCCTCGAGCACGATGTTGGTCGAGACCGTGGTGCCATGGAGGATGGCCTCGATCTCCGAGGCCGCGATGCCGCTCTCGGCCAAGAGCTTCTCGATGCCGACGAGGATGCCGACCGACTGGTCCTCGGGCGTCGACGGCGTCTTCAGCAGGTGGAGACGACGGGTGGCGTCGTCGAACAGCAGCAGGTCGGTGAAGGTGCCACCGACATCGATCCCCAGGCGGCCGCCCATGGTGCCTTGCTCAAGCCTCCCATTTCCGCGCCCGGCCGCGCTCGGGCGCGGCACCGGTGCGCCGCCGCCAACGGCGGACGCGGGGTAAGAAATCATGCGATCGCCAGCCTGCCTGGGTCATGCCGTGACCCGGGCGCACACACCGGCCGCCCCATCATCCCCGAGACCTAAGGTCCGGTCAACTCGCTCCGGGCGCGGCGCCAAGCGCCGAACGCCCGGTCCAGGCGCGCCCGAGCGCGGCGCCGGGGACCAGGCGCGCCGTCCGCTTTTGCTTTTGCCGGGGCTTGGTATACGATCCGGGGCCTCGGATTACGCAGGGGCCGGGCAGGCAATGGCGCAAGACACGGCAAGCTGGCAGCGACCGCGATTCTGGATCGTCCTGGTGGGCGTCGTCATCCTGCTGATCTTTCTCTACTTCTACCAGCCCTTCGAGAGCTTCGTCAGCGCGAGCATCCCCCGGGTCCATTTCTCGAACGTGATCTTCTGGTTCGCCTCGCTGGTCGGCGTGATCGGCTACGCCATCGCCCATTGGCAGTCCTTCCGCCGCAACATCTTCCGCGGCTCGGGCGAGCTCGACGCCGAGGGCCTGGTCTTCGATACCCTTCAGGTGGCGATCCTGATCGCCGTGATCTTCGCCGCCGGCGCCACCCTGCAGGCGGTGGCGATGCTGGGCGAGCACCTCATCAACCGCGGCGCCATCATCGGCCCGGTGTTCGGCGCCAAGCTGCTCGCCATCATCGTGCTGGTGATCCTGGCCATCCTGTTCTACCTGCTGCACCACGTGGTGCGCTCGTTCCGGGTGGGCTGGCAGCCCAGGCGGCCGCCGCCCAGGTCGTCGGCGGGCAGCTCGGATTAGGGCCTGCACCCGTCACGAGCGTTGACGTCGCATCCAGGGTTTGGCCCGACCATTTTCGTTCGTGATCCTAGCCTGTCGCCTCGTCCCATTTCGAGTCCGGAACCACCACCAGCTTGCCGACGAAGTGCTTGGCCTTAAAGTCGCTCTGCGCTCGGTGGAGGTCCGAGAGCTTGTAGATGCCGCCCACCAAAGCCTTCAATTTTCCCTGCTCGATATATCGGACCAGGCGCTGAAAAGCCGCACGAGTGCCCTGGGAGGAGCCATGGATTTGCAAATGTTTGAGATACACGGTCCTGAGGTCGAGCTGCACGACCGGATCGGCAATCGCTCCGCACGTTGCATAGCGGCCCTCCGGCCGCAGAACGCGCAGCAGGTCGTTGAACAGAGGGCCTGCCACGACATCGATGACGACATCCATGGGTTCACCGCCCGTGGCGACCTCCACCGCTTCGACCAGATCGCCCTCGCCACGCACGATGACAGCCTCAGCGCCAATCGAATTGACCGCCTCCGCCTTGTCTCGGCTCGTCAGGGCGATGGGAATGGCGCCGCGCGCCCGGCAGAGCTGGATCGCGCCCGAGCCCACGCCGCCCGACGCGCCTGTCACGAGAACCCGCTCTCCTGCCTGAACATTGGCGCGTTCAAGCAAATGTTCGCCGGTCATGTAGGCGCAACAGAAGGTGGCCAGTTCGATATCCGTCATGTCGGTATCGACGACGTGGGCCTGGTCGGCCGGCACGGTCGTGAACTCGGCAAAGCCGCCGTTGCGCCCGTGGCCGATGTAATCCATATCGGCGCAGTCCATATCGGTCAGGCCATCGCCGCCGCGGTTGTAGATGCTGAAGTCGACCATGACCCGTTCACCGATGCGGCCTTCGGCAACGCCGGCACCCACCACGGCGATCCGCCCCACGATGTCCGCACCCTGAATACGGGGGAAGTTCAAGGTCGTGTCGCCTCGCTGAAAGGAAGATACGGCGTCGGGATCGTCTTCGGTTCCGTAGGCGCCCTCGCGCACCCAGATGTCTGTGTTGTTGACGCCGCACGCCGTGACCTCGATCAGGACCTCTCCAGCCGCCGGACTCGGCACCGGCACATCGTCGCGATAGACCAACTTGTCGATTCCACCGTGCCCCATCAGGAGCATGGCCGCCATGGCTTCGGGAATCGGTCTCACATCGCCCATTGCCGCACCTCCTTCGCCCAAGCTCATGAAACAACGTAGCCCTTAGTAAACTCGATGAACCCAATCGTGCCAATTCGCTCTTCAAGTACAAAACCTGAACGCCGTGAATTCGATCGTGAACACGGAATCTCGCCATCCTCTTTTACGTGCTGCACCACGTGGTGCGGGCCTTCCGGGTGGGCTGGCAGCCCAGGCGGCCGCCGCCCAGGGCCTCGGCGTAGGGGGCGGGGGCTAGGGCGTGCACCCGCTAACCGCCTTGTCGACGGCTCTGGAAAACGCCTCACCGATGTCCGCTTCCATGCGGTAAGGGGCCTACACGAGTAGTCCTTCGATTCACGGCTCCTAACAAGGAAGGGACTTTCGCGCTTTTGTGAAACGGTTGAGTCTAGCCGCATCGGAATGTTGCTCACTGAAACGAAGAGTACAGTTGTTGGCTAGTACCCCACTGGTCCGAAATGGATGCCATATTCAACTTTATTGATGATTACCTTGTTGATGCATCGTACTTTGACAATATTTTGTTCTATCGGTCGTCCAAATAGAGCGAGATTTGGAATGATCTTTGATCCTTCTCTCTCCGCCAGTCGGGGGACTATTCGGTGTGAAATTCGATACGACGTCTCAAATGGTATTCCCCCAGTACGTAGAAGACTGAAGTACGACGGATAGACAAGTCCATCATATCCTGCTGTATGCGCAGCCATGGCAATTTCTCGCGTGATGTTGTAAGAGTAATCGCCAGCGAGAAACAGCATGTGAATGGCAATATCAAGGCTCTCGAACTCAGTTACACCCTCTTCCTCAAGCACCTCAGTTAAGTCAAGCAGCCGCAGGTCTCTCGTTGCTGCGAGCGTCGCTAGAAAAAGTTCGTCTTCTGCGGTGAGGCGGCACTCATGGATACAAACTTGCAGATCCTGAGAACAATACATTACAGAAAATCCCTTAGAATCAAGTCGACCGGCGCCTGCCCTAACAATCGGTAGACTATCATATTCGCTAAAATCAGTCGGATCCGCTGGAGATTTCCGAATGCGGTAAAATACCTGCTCAGTTTTCAGTGTTATGATCGGGTATTCTGCTAAGGTACGGCGTATCATTGAGGCCCTGGTTTCCGGCTCTATCAATGCTTTTAGTGGTTCAATTTCGCCAACCATCCACATTCTTGGTGCATAATAGAAGAAGCCAACGCCAAGTGTCTTTTCGATAAGGCGCACATCCGACTCGAACCACGGGGAAGTATCTATACTCGTCTGTTGACGGTCATTAAATTGGATTATTGGTGCAGCGCCGTAGTCACAACGATGAAGGCTTCCTCGAACGAAATACCTATGAGCAAGATGCCCGATCAAGTCCGAGCTCAACTTTTGCCCGGTTTCCGAACCACAGTTTGGACAAGTCGAGCTCTCAACGAGACCGAACTGTTGAGCATCAAGTTTGAGCCCTTGATCCTGGAAGCAATTGGAGCAGAGCGCGAAGTTACTCATTCAGATCACCCAATACTGCTTTGCTATTTCATCTTTCTCCTGGTTGGATTATCCTAGAACGGTGTGCTCATAAGCGCTCCGCAAACTTAGTTTCTGGCGTAATTGAAGGTAACAACGAGGGCTCATGATTCGTGCATGGTATCTTCCAATCACGGAAAGGATGCCTGGACCATTAACTTCCAGTTCAAGGGAATCACCTTGCCGCAAACGGATGGGCCTCTCGACTAGTTGCTGATCCCTATAGTCAATACTTTCGATATGGGTTATTTCGAAGTCCGTCTCAACAATACGTATTCTTGTTACGCCCTCAGGAATCGACACTCTCTCAGTTCTCGATCCATTGTTAGTGGATTTCGCTAGGATCTCGCCCAGATATTTCCATCCGGTATGTTTGTCGAAAACGTACAAGTGGGGACAGCTTCCGCACATCCATGCTCGGTAGTATACATAGCATTTCGAAGGATCGAACCTGTGGATGGGTACGTTCCTTATCTCGTTGCCAACTTCGAGATCGAAGCCTTCCAGCTTAAGCGCTGGTCCAAACCGATAGAAGTCGTCTTTCATGGCGGTTGTACGGAAGCCGACGGCTTGCATTTGTTCATGACTCATGTCCTCCATTTCCACGAATTCGGTATTTAACGGGTCGTGGTTTTGAGAGCTCAACAGAACACATTCTGGAATGAGAAGGACTTCTCCGGGATTTAATACCAAATTCCCGTATGGGATTGCAGCGAGTTTGCCTTCATCCCAGTCATCAAATTTACAAACAAAGGGTCTGTCTTTATCCTTTCGAGTAACTAATCCCGATAATCTAAACTGTTCCGAGGAGGTGTTCCTTATTTCTGCAAATACAAACAGCGGCCGCCGCATCGCAACAAAATACGATACACCTCCACCACAATCATCCACTTCCGCGCATACTTTCCCCAATTCAGAAGGAGGGAATCCGTTATCTACTATCTTACGCATCATCTTGGAAGGAACCAGCCCACCTTCCACAATGTCTGTTGCGGTAAGTGGACGGCTGAATTGCTTCTCAAACTCGGGGTGTTGATCGTGGAAATCTTCCAGGGAACTGTAGTCTCCTCTGCCCCTATAATGGCCGAGTTGATTATCGGAACCTGTCCAAGAAAAAGGCAAATTGTCGTCTAAAACCTCGGCCATGAACCGAAAGACGTCGTTCTTTAAGAGGTAATCGTACCGAAACGGTATTTGGTCCTTGTTAGCCGCTATAAGATCGCGTGCAGCTTCATTGTCCAGACAAATCAAATGCCGCCCGTAATAACCGGAAAATTCATCGTCCTCGCGCAGCTGAGCGCCTGCTTCTTCAACGGATCTGTACCAGTTATCTCTATGCCTACGGAGTTCTCTGGGGCTATATTTAGTCCCTCTTGGGTGTTTGGGATTATAATGTCCTGCGGCACAATGGCAGTCGAAACACAAGACAATCGCGTTATCAAGATCGCTTGAGCCACCATCCAAGGCCGGAACAATGTGATGTACCTCTACCCCAACGCCCCTAAATCGTCTACATACACAGCAGCACCGTGCAGCTTTAACGAGGGCATTCTCTCTAATTTCAGACGAAAAACCCATTTTAGCGAACTCTCCCATGCCGATCTACGAGTGATATATTATCAAATTTCAGGTCAGTGGTGGCATTAACATCATTAGGGTTTTTGTACCACCCTCACAAGGCGATTATGGATCATCACGGCCCGAGTTGGCTCGATTGCAGATATAAACCAATCTCGGCCAAAGAATCCGCTTTGCGTCTGATGACGGACATTGGTTGCACAAGTCAACATCAGAGTTTCCTGAGTGCGCGTTCTAGGCCGAGCGCAGGCTGCCCGCCGCGCCCCTGTTCGCGAGGGCGTTGAAGACCGCGAGCGAGGCCTCGATGCGGTCGCGCGGGAGGTTGCGGACGATGAAGACGAGGCGCGAGCGGCGCTCCCCTTCGGGCCAGGCGTCGAGGTGCACCGGCGGATGGACGATGTGCTGGACCCCGTTAATCAGCACCGGCGCCTCGGCGCCCTGGACGTTGAGCATGCCCTTGACGCGGAGCACGTTCTCGCCGTGGCGGTTCAAGAGCATGCTGAGCCAGATGCCGAAGGCGGTCCAGTCGAGGGGCTCGGCGAACGTGATCGAGAACGAGAAGATGTCCCCGTGGTCGTGGTCGTGGTCGTGGTCGTGCTCGCCTTGGTCCCCGGCGCCCTCCCACCAGCGGCTCACCTCGCGGAGCCTGGCCTCGGGATCGTAGATGTCCTCGGCCAGCAAGGCCTCGGGCTCGAGCGGCTCGGCCGCCGCGTCCAATATCGGCGCCGCGCGATTGAGGCGCCCGAGCCGCGCCCGCAGGGCCCTCACCTGCGCCGGCGTTGAGAGGTCGGTCTTGGTCAGCACCAGGCGGTCGGCCACCGCCACCTGCTTGACCGATTCCGGATAGCGCTCGAGCTGGGCCTCGGCGTTGACGGCATCGATGGTGGTGACCACGTTGCCGAGGCGGAAGTGGTGCTGGAGCACCGGCTCGGCGAGCACGGTGTAGGCGATCGGCACCGGGTCGGCGAGGCCCGAGGTCTCGATCACCAGGCGCGAGAAGCGCGGGATCTCGCCCCTCTCGCGGCGCGAGAAGAGGTCGCGCAGCGCCCCCTTGAGATCGCCCCGCATGGCGCAGCAGATGCAGCCGTTGTCGAGCAAGAGCGTGCCCTCGGCGACGTGCTCGAGGAGATGGTGGTCGAGCCCGACCTCGCCGAACTCGTTGACCAGGACGGCGGTGTCGCGCAAGGCGGGCGAGGCCAGCAGGCGCTGCAGGAGCGTGGTCTTGCCGCTGCCGAGGAAGCCGGTGACGACGTTGACCGGGATCAGCGCGGCATAGTCGGTCATGGCGGCGGGCGGATCACTTGGCACCGCGCCCCGCGAGGGCGGCGAGCAGGGCCTCGTCGAGGGGGTCGCAGGGCCTTTTTCCCAGGGCCTCGGCGGCGGGCCACAGCTCGCTCAGGTTCTCCACCAGCGCGGTGCGCCCGGTGCGGCCGCGCAGCACGTAGGAGGTCGCGGCCCAGTCCGCAAGCGCGAGGCCGTAGTGCGCGAGGATCTGGTTGGCGAGGCGGGTGCGCCACTGGCGCTCGCGCTGCCGGGTGACCTCGCGGCTGCGCTCGCCGCCATCCGCGGCGCCGGCGCGGTCGCTCCAGTGGGCGCGTCCGCCGAGCACCCCGCACAGGCTGCACATCTCCGGCCCTTCGCCCCTTCGCACCGCCCTCAGCCGGCGGCGCTGGTCTCTCCCGCCTTGACCTTGTCGCGCGGGAAACGTTCGCGGAAGTCGTCGGCGATCTCGTCGAAGGTTAGGAAGCGCACGCCGGCGTGTCCGCTGATGTGCTCGAAGATGCGCTCCAGCATCAGCAAGACCTGGGGCCGGCCCGAGACGTCGGGGTGGATGGTCATGGTGAAGACCGCGTAGTCGTACTCGCGGTAGACCCAGTCGAACTGGTCGCGCCACAGCTCCTCGATGTCGTGGGGATTGATGAAGCCGAAGCTGTTGGGGGCGCTCTTGATGAACATCATCGGCGGCAGGTCGTCGAGGTACCAGCTCCCCGGGATGTCGATAAGGTCGGTCTCCCGGCCGCGTATCAGGGGTTTCATCCACTCGTCCGCGGACTTGGAGTAGTCGATCGGCGTCCAGCTGTCGCCGACGCGCACGTAGAAGGGGTGGAAGTCGTCGTTCATCAGGCTGTGGTCGTACTTGATGCCCTTCCTCAGCAGCAGCTCGTTGGTGATCGGGCTGAACTCCCACCACGGGGCGACGTAGCCGGCGGGGCGGCGACCGCAGAGCCGTTCGATGAGGTCGATGCACTTGTCCATCACCGCCTCTTCCTGCTCCGGCGTCATGGCGATGGGGTTCTCGTGGGAGTAGCCGTGCATGCCGATCTCGTGGCCGGCGTCGACCACCAGCTTGCACTGCTCGGGAAAGGTCTCGATGGAGTGGCCGGGGATGAACCAGGTGGTCTTGATGCCGAAGCGGTCGAACAGCTTGACCAGGCGCGGGGTGCCGACCTCGCCCGAGAACATGCCGCGCGAGATGTCGCAGGGCGAGTCCTCGCCGCCGTAGGAGCCGAGCCAGCCGGCCACCGCGTCGATGTCGATGCCGAAGGCGCAGAGGATGTCCTTGCGCCCCCCGACACCGGCCCTGGGGCCGCGCCGCAATCCCGGCGAGAGGCCGACGGACGACGTGGGGAGCAGCGGCCGGGGCCGGTAGGCGGGGCCGGTCATCGACCCGCCGTCCCCGGCACCAGGGCCCGATCGGCGCGGCGTTGGCGGTGGATAGGCGTTCGAGTCATCGCTCACGGGACCTCCTCTTGCAATCGGCGGCACAGGCGGGACACCCCCGGCCCGACGCGGGACCGTCAACGATGGACAGTGGCCCGCCCTTATTCGTTGGTATTTTCATAGCCTCCCCTCGGGTGGCGATCAAGCGGGATGGCGCGCTGCGCCGCGCCCCGGCATGGCCGTTGAATCCGGCGCGGGCAAGTGTTATCGAAGCTTTCCGGCAGCCCCCGCGGGGGCCCTTTCCGGGGCCGCGCAAGGCCCCGTCCCGGAGGCGGGCAATGGACGATTGGCAGCAAGCGACCCGCGACGATTATGAGCGCAAGGGCCTCGGGGTGCGCGCCGGCTATGGCGCCCGGCCGGTGCTCCTGGTGGTCGACTTCATCTACGGCTTCACCGATCCGACGACGCCGCTGGGGGGCGATTTCTCCACCCAGCTGGTGGTCACCGGCCAGCTCCTGTTCGAGTTCCGGCAGCGCGGGCTGCCCGTGGTCTATACCACCATCGCCTACGACGAGGACCTGAAGGACGCCGGCATGTGGGTCAAGAAGATCCCCTCGCTCGCGATCCTGCGCAAGGGCTCGCGCATGGCCGAGGTCGATGAGCGCATCCGCCCCCGCAGGGGCGAGTACGTGGTCGAGAAGAAGTACGCCAGCGCCTTCTTCGGCACCGACCTCGAGGCCTACCTGCGCGGGCGCGGCGTCGACACCATCATCATGACCGGGTGCACCACCAGCGGCTGCATCCGCTCCTCGGCGATCGACTCGATCTCGTGCGGCTTCCATACCATCGTCGTCGAGGACGCGGTCGGCGACCGCGCCGAGGGCCCGCACCAGGCCAACCTCTTCGACATCGAGGCCAAGTACGGCGACGTGGTGTCGAGCCAGGAGGCCACCAACTACCTGCGCTCGCTCACCGCCGCGGGCGATCCCGCGGCCAAGGCGCGGGACGACTTCCAGCGCTGGTGGCAGCGCGACACCGGCACCTGAGGGGATCGTCCATGGGCCGCGATCGGCGCTCCGGCTTCGCCTCGCCCTTCGACGAGATGCTGGAGCAGACCCGAAAGGAGTTCGAGAAGCTCGCCGGTGGCACCGGGCCGCGGCGCTCGCGCGAGCGTCCGCCCGAAGCGTCGCGCGAGCGCGAGCCGGCCGGCCTCACCGCGCCCATACCCCCGCCCAATCCGCCGGCGCCGTTGCCGCGCGCGCCCGCCGCCTCCGCCGCGTCCGCCCCTGCCCGACCGAGAGCGGCGGCGCCACGGCCGCGGGCCTCCGGCGAGCTCTCGCCCGAGACCGAACGCTTCCTCGACGAGCGTCTCGGCAACGGCTGGAGCTTCGAGGTCACCGAGCGCCGCCGCGAGGGCGACGAGGTCGTCGCCCGCTGCAAGCTCAGCCTCGCCGACCGCAACCTCTCGAAGACCCAGTACGGGCGCGCCCGGGTGGCGTCCGCGGGCTCGGCCGACGGCGCGCTCGAGGGCTCGGCCGACGGCCTCGCCTTCAGCATCGAGACCAATGGCGCCCCCCTCGGCAATGGCGGTGGCGGTGGCGGTGGCGCGGGCGAGGACGAGGCCTTCCAGCAGGCCATCGAGAGCGCGCTCGCCAAGTGCGCCGAGCTCCTCTCGAAGACCCTGGGTACAGGAGGGGTCAGGTCTTGACTCTTATCGCATTTTCCCAGTCGCAGGGCGTTCGCGCCGCCGTGGCCTCAATGCGATAAGAGTCAAGACCTGACCCCTCCCGCCACCTCCTCGCACAGCGCCCGCGAGTTGGTCGCGCCGAGGCCATAGAGGC
>CBDUZE010000059.1:0-22966 GCA_965371625.1 uncultured Alphaproteobacteria bacterium | reverse complement strand
CAAGGGCGGCAAGTCGGCGTCCGGGGCCGCCCGCGGCGCCCCCTCGTCAGACGCCGCGCGCTGAACGGCGGCGCCGAGGCTTGGCCCGCCGCCGCAGCCCCGCCCCGCTCCCAACGAAGGAGCAGATCCTCGAGTTCATCGCGGAGCGCGGACCCCGCACCGGCGCCCGCGAGATCGCCCGCGCCTTCCAGGTCTCGGGCGTCGAGCGCCGGACGCTGAAGGCGATGCTCAGGGAGCTCGCCGCCGAGGGCCTCATCGAGCAGCGCTCGGCGCGCGGCCGCCCCGGACCGGGGGGCCTGCCCGAGGTTACGGTGCTCGAGATCGCCGAGGCCGACGTCGACGGCGAGCTCCTGGCGCGGCCGCTGGGCTGGCGTGGCGAACGCCCGCCGCCGCGCATCCTGATGGCGCCCGAGCGCGGCCGCGGCGCGGCCTTGGCCGAGGGCGATCGAGTGCTGGCGCGGCTCACGCTGGTCGAGGCCGGCCTTTACCAGGCGCGCACCATCCGCCGCCTGCCGGCGGCGCCGGATCGGGTGCTCGGGATCTACACCACGATCGCGGGCTCGGGCCGCATCGTCCCCACCGAAAAGCGCCGGCGGCAGGAGTACGTGGTCGCGCCCGGCGACGAGGGCGGCGCCGAGCCGGGTGAGCTGGTGAGCGCCGAGGTGCTGGCGGCGCGTCACCTGGGCCTGCGCAAGGCCCGCGTCGTCGAGCGCCTGGGGACGGTGGGAAGCCCGCGCTCGCTGAGCCTGATCGCCATCCACACCCACGGCATCCCCACCGAGTTCAGCGCCGAGGCGCTGGCCGAGGCCGCGGCCACGACCCCGGTCGGGCTTGGACACCTGGCCGACCTGCGGGCCGACCTGCGCGCCCTGCCGCTCGTCACCATCGACCCGGCGGATGCCCGCGACCACGACGACGCGGTGTGGGCCGAGCCCGACCCCGACGCCGGCAACCCGGGGGGCTGGCACCTGGTGGTGGCGATCGCCGACGTCGCCCACTACGTGCCGCCGGGCGGGGCCCTCGACGGCGCGGCGGCCGAGCGCGGCAACTCGGTTTACTTTCCCGACCGCGTGGTGCCGATGCTGCCCCATGAGCTTTCGAGCGGGCTCTGCTCGCTCAGGCCCGGCGAGGAGCGGCCGGTGCTCGCCGTCCACCTGTGGATCGACGGCGACGGCAAGCGGCTGCGCCACGCCTTCGAGCGCGGCCTGATGCGCTCGGCGGCGGCCTTGAGCTACCGCCAGCTCCAAGCCGCCGCCGACGGCGAGGCGGACGCCGTCACCGGGCCCCTCGTGGAGACCGTGATCGCGCCCCTCTACGGCGCCTACGAGGCTCTGCGGCGCGCCCGCGAGCGCCGCCAGCCGCTCGACATCGACGTGCCCGAGCGCCGCGTCAGCTTCGATGAGGAGGGCCGGGTCGCGGCGGTGGAGCCCCGGTCGCGGCTGATCAGCCACCGCCTCATCGAGGAGTTCATGATCGCCGCCAACCAGGCCGCGGCCGAGACCCTCGCCGGGGGGCGGACGCCGTGCATGCACCGGGTCCACGAGCCACCCTCGGAGGAGAAGCTGAGGGCGCTTAGGGACTTCCTCGACTCCCTCGACCTCGGCCTCGCCCACGCCGGTGCCGTCACGCCCGCCCACTTCAACCGCGTCATCGCCCGCGTCGCCGGCACCCCCCATGACCGGCTCGTCAACGAGGTCATCCTGCGGGCCCAGTCCAAGGCCTGCTACAGCCCCAGGAACGCGGGCCACTTCGGGCTCGCGCTCAAGCGCTACGCCCATTTCACCTCGCCGATTCGGCGCTATGCCGATCTCGTGGTCCACCGCGCCCTGATCAGCGCCCTCGGCCTCGGCGCCGGCGGCCTGCCCAAGGACGCCGCCGCCACCCTTGCCGAGACCGCCGAGCACCTCTCCGACACCGAGCGCCGCGCCGACGCCGCCGAGCGCGACGCCCTCGACCGCTTCACCGCCGCTTTCCTCGCCGAGCGGGTTGGCGCCACCTTGGCCGGTCACATCTCCGGGGTCTCGCGCTTCGGCCTCTTCGTCACCCTCGAGGAGAGCGGCGCCGACGGCCTGATCCCGATCCGCACCCTGGGCGAGGAGTACTACGAGCACGACGAGGCCCGCCACGCGTTGGTGGGGCGGAGCTCCGGCACCCTCTATCGCCTCGGCGAGGAGGTCGAGGTGCGTCTCGTCGAGGCCGACCCGATCACCGGTGGTGTGCGCCTCGAGCTGCTGGTGGATCGCGGTCGGGAGCCGACGCGCCCGCGCTCTGGGCGCGGCCGGCCGGCGCGGCGGCGCGCGCGGCGGCGCTGAGCCCCCGCCCGCCCGCTCAGGGTCCGGCGATCTCGCGCAGGTAGCGGGCGATGGCGTTCGACGGCACCGCCCAGGCCAGGTGGGTGGGGGCGTACTCGTCGGGGTTGGTGTTGCCGAGCGAGAAGCTGGCGATGATGCCCACCAGCTCGCCCCGCTCGTTGAAAAGCGGCCCGCCCGAGGTCCCGGGCTCGGCGTCGAGCACCAGCTCGATGGCGTCGTCGTAGCCGAAGGCACCGTACTGGATGCGCTGGGCGCGGCGCGGGTTGCTCACCCGGCCCTGGAACACCACGCCCTCGCGGCCGTCGGGGGTGCCGATGGCAAGCACCCGGTCGCCGACGGCGAGCGCGCCCGAGTCGCCGAGCCGGGCCACCTGGATGCCGGGATAGGGCTGCATCTTGATCAGCGCCAGCTCGCGTTCGGGCGCCACCGCGACCACGGTGGCCTCGTGCTGGCGGCCGTCGGTGGTGTGGATGCGGGCGTCGAGCGCGGGGTCGGTGGCGATGTGGGCGGCGGTAACGACGTAGCCGCGGCGATCGACGATGGCGCCGCTGGCGCCGGTGACGATGCCGGGTCCGGAGGGCGCGTCCCGCCCCGCCCGCGCCTCGCGGCGGTCGATGATGAGCACCCGCACATAAGACGCCGAGAGCGAGAGGGCCAACTCGGCGGCGCGTTCGGGCCCGACCCCGTCGGGCGGCGGCCGGTAGCTGAGCTCGACCGGCTGCTCGGCGGGGGCGCGCACGAGCCACGGCAGGGCGCCGCACCCGGACACCGCCAGCAGCCCCGAGAGGAGCGCCGCCAGCCGCCGCGCCAGCCCCAGCCTCATGCGCTGAACAGGAGTTCCTCGCGGCCGTAGAGCCGCCCGGCGATGACCAACATCCCCCCTGCGATGGCCAAGGTCGTGACCACCGAGACGAGCACGTTGGCGCTGCTGACCGGGTCGCCGCGCACCAGCTCGGCAATCAGCACCACTTGCGAGAAGGTCGGGATCGACATCATCCACAGATGCCCCTTGACGGCGACGAACACCAGCACCAGACCCGGCAGCGAGGGAATCAGGGGCAGCAGCCCGAGGTAGGTCTGGGTCTCCTTGAAGCTGCGGGTCATGGCGGCGACGATGATCTGCAACGCCACCGCCAGCAGCATCATCGGCAGGGCCACCAGCAAGATCTTGACGAACACCACCGGCTCGGGGTCGACGCGGACGCCCAAGTCCTTGTCGATCACCAGTTCGAACATGATCTTGAAGGCGATGAGCTGGATGATCACGGCGCCGATAGTGAACGCCAAGGCCGCAAAGACCTTGCCCATCATGAATTCCCAGCGTGCCAGCGGATTGATCAGGAGGGGCTCGAGCGAGCCCCGCTCGCGCTCGCCCGAGGTGGTGTCGAGGGCGAGATAGACGCCACCGATGAAGATCGTGAAGATCAGGAACGGGGGGATCATGTTGAGGAAGAAGCCGGCCAGGCTGCGCGTCTTGCCGACGTTGCGGTTCTCGATCTTGATGGGGTTCGCGACCCCGCTGGAAACCCCCCGCAAGTGCATCCGCTCGTTGCTGACGTCTCGGCCATAGGCCCGCAGGAGGCCCAGGGTGCGGCTGATCGTCATCACCGTCGAGAGCTGGGTGGCGTCGACGACGATCGTTATCGTGGCCGTCCGCTCCTCGGCGAAGCTCTGGACGTAGTCCGGCAAGATCACCACCACCAGCGGCGTGATGCCCTCGCGCACCGCGCGCTCCATGTCCGGCGGCGCCGGCGTCGGCACGACCCCCTCGCCCTCGAGAAAGCTCATGAGCTCGGGCGCGTACTCCTGGCCCTCGACCGCCAGCTCAAACGGCGTGGGTTCGCCCGCCTTGTCGGGCCGGAACATGTTCTGAGCGAAGGCCAGCATCACGCCGAGCAGCAGCGGGCCGATGACAGGGTAGATCGCGGCCATAGTGATGCTGCGGCGGTCGCGCAGGTTATCCACCACCTCCTTGGCGAACACCACCCAGATGTCGGAGAGCACCCTCATTGCTCGCCCACCGCCACCAGATAAGCCTCCTCGAGGTCGTGCACGCCGGTCGCTTCGCGGAGCTCGTCGAGGGTGCCGTTATGGATGATGCGGCCCTGCGAAATTACCACCACCTTGTCGCAGAGCGCCGCCACCTCGTGCATGATGTGGCTCGAGAACAGGACGCAGCGTCCCTCGTTGCGAAAGCTATCGATGAGCTCGCGCACGGCCCTGCTCGAGGCCACGTCGAGACCGTTGGTGGGTTCATCGAGCAGCACATTGTGGGGCTGGTGCACCAGGGCGCGGGCCAGCGCCACCTTGAGCGTCTGTCCCTTGGAGAACCCCTTGGCGCGGCGGTCGGCGAAGGCCTCCATGCCGAGCGTCGAGATCAGGTCCTCGATGCGCCGGCTTAGCTCCGAGCCATTGATGCCGTGGAGGCGGCCGAAGTAGCGGATGTGCTCGCGCCCGGTGAGCCGCGGGTAGAGGCCGCGCACGTCCGGCAACACGCCAATTCGCGCCTGCACATCGCGCGGACTCCTCACGCCGTCGAAGCCGTCGACCAGGGCCCGGCCGCGGTCCGGCCTGAGCAGGGTGTAGAGGATGCGGAGCGTCGTGGTCTTGCCGGCGCCGTTGGGCCCTATGATCCCGGTGACCTGGCCGTCGGGCGCACGGAAGCTCACGCCCTTCAGGGCGTCGATGCTACCGAAAGACTTGTATAGGTCCTGGACTTCGATCATCGCCCTCGGCAATCATCCGCGTGCCAACCCCCGTCGCAACGGCGTTCCGGCCACCGGCGCTATATATGCCCGCTCTTGACGCCGGCGCAAAGCCCCTTGTGGCGCCGGACGGCAACTTCGACGCAGCGCCGGGCCACAGTACCGGGACGTTGCGCCGTGGCCTATTTTACGCCACAGCGAGTCGAACGGAATATGGTTGAGGAGGAATTGACGGCGGGAGGCCGGCGTTTGGGAGCCCCGACACTGGCCTTGGGATGGCGCTGGTCCCGGATCGGGCGGGGCCACGAGAGCCCGCGAGCGGTGCGATGAGCCGCGATTCCGGCGATCGCCCGCAGGCGGGCGTCCTGCGGTCGATGTCGCGGGGCTGGCGCCGCCGCTGTCCGCGTTGCGGCGAGGGCCCTGTGTTCCGAGGCTACGTCAAGGTGCGCGAGCGCTGCGGCGCTTGCGGCCTCGAGCTCCACCACCACCGGGCCGACGACGCGCCCCCCTACTTCACCATCCTCATCCTCGCCCACCTGGTGGTGCCGGGGATGGTGCTGCTGGAGCGCTGGGCGGCGCCGCCCCAGTGGCTCCACTTCCTGCTCTGGCTGCCGCTGGTGCTCGCGCTGTCGCTAATTCTCCTGCCCCGGGTCAAGGGCGCCATCATCGGCCTGCAGTGGGCGCGGGGTATGCACGGCTTCGGCGCCGCCGACCAGGGCGTGTAATCCCAAACCCCGGTGCTTGATTTGCGCCGACAATGTCTGGGATCAGCCGTAAGGCGCACCTAGCGCCGAGCCGCCCCAACCTTCCGCTCCTCGGTGAGGCCAGTCACATCGACTGGCTTGGCCTACATCTTGCATCATGCGTTTTGTCGAAATTGGCTTCGCGAAGGACCGCCGGGTGTGATGACGGACAAAGATTCTTGAGCATCACAAGGGTAGAGCGAGACGAAATTTCGCAACGTCAACCAAATGGATGATGATCCGGAGAGCCGATTCGACTATAACCCTCCAATTCTTGACGAGATTGACATGAGCCGCGCTCGGCGCGGAAGGGAGACCTATCATGATTCGCAGTCCGCACGCTCGCGGTCACCGCGTCCTGGGCGCCGTCCTCGGCCTCGCGGTCGCGTATTTCGCCCTGGGCGTCAACGCGGCATCGGCGCAGGAACAAGCGCGTGACCTGACCGCGCAAAGCGCTAACGTCCATCGGGCCAGCGGGGGCGAGGGCCTTACGTCGCCCTCGGGCGCCGCGCCCGCGACGATCGTCGCCGAGTTCCTTCGTTCGGTTGGCCACGGCCGGGACACCGTGAGCTCGCTGAGGCTGACGGGGGAGAATCCGGTGGCGAGAAGCGGCCTGACGCACCTCCGCTTCGGCCAGGAGGTGGACGGCCTGCAGGTCTACGGCACCTACGTCAAGGCGGCGGTCAACGGCGACGGCGAGCTCGTGCACCTGATCGAGAACCTGGCGGCGCCATCGGGCGGCACGGTGCCGGCGACGGCGGGTCCGCGCGACGCCTTGGACGCGGCCTTGGGCCAAGTCCATCCCGACCTCTCGGTCGACCTGTTCGAGGGCGGGAGCTCCGGCGACACGGTGACGTTCGGGGGTGACGACTTCTTCTACCGCGATCCCACGGTCACGCGGGTGGCGATCGTCATGGCCGGCGGCGCGCTCCACGAAGGCTATCTGGTGGAGACCTGGAGCGACGAGGACAACCTTCTGCATCACACCTTGGTCGGCGGCAACGGCCGCGTCCTCGGCGTGCAGCTGCGCACCAACAACGACAGTTACAAAATCTTCCCCGACCACCCGGGCACCACCCCCCAGGCGGTGATGGACGGGCCAGGTACGACGGGGAACACGGAATCGCCTGACGGATGGCTTGACCTTGAAGCCGATGGAGCGACCTTGAGCTTGCAATCATCGGTCGACATCTCGGGCAACAATGCCCACGCTTATCTCGACACCGACGCGAACAACGCGCCGGATTCGGGCGGTAGCACGGTCGGGGACGGAATCTTCGGTACCACCGCTAATTTGATTCAGGAGCCCGAGACCCCGGCGAACAAAGCGGTCGCGGTTCAGAACCTGTTCTATTTGAACAACGCCCTCCACGACAAGCTGTACCGGCACGGGTTCACGGAAGGCACTGGCAATTTCCAGGAGGACAACTTCGGAATTGGCGGTGCGGGTAGCGACTCGGTGAATGCCGAGGCCCAGGACGGCAGCGGCACCAACAACGCCAACTTCTCGACCCCCTCCGACGGCAGCAATCCGCGCATGCAGATGTTCGTTTGGACGCAGTCCACCCCGAAGCGCGACGGCGACGTGGACTCGGACATCGTATACCACGAGTACGGCCACGGCCTGACCTGGCGCATGATCGGCAATATGAGCGGCAGCATGTCCGGCGCCATCGGCGAGGGCATGAGCGACGTGCTCGCCATCCTGATCAATGACGAAGATCGCCTCGCCGAATACTCCACCAATGATCCAATCGGGATCCGCAGCGAGCCCTACACGAACTATTCACGCGACTACGGCGATATGGGTGGCAACAGCGTACACTTCGACGGCGAGATCTACGCCGCCACGATCTGGCACCTTTGGGGATTATTCCAGGCCGGAAGTGTTTCCCAGGATACCCTGTTCGACTACCTGATCGGCGGCATGAACTTCACGCCCTCGGGGCCGGCCATGGAAGACATGCGCGACGGCATCCTTCAGGCGGCCGCGGGCTCCGGCGATGAATGCCTGATCTGGGAAGCCTTCGCTGCCTTTGGCATCGGCGAGGGTGCGAGAGGTCGCATCCAGGGCGGCGGTCCCTTCGGCGGCGGCAGGGTGCGGATCACGGAATCGTTCGATGTGCCGGCCGTTTGCAGCGGTACTCCAGCCAACGCATCGCCCGAGGTGACGATTACGGCCCCTGAGAACGGTTTGTCTTTCGACGTCGGCCAATCGATTACCTTCACCGGCACGGCCGCCGACGCCGAGGACGGCGACATTGCGGCCAATCTCGTCTGGACGTCGAATTTGGTCGTCGAAGCGATAGAAATCGGTGCGAGCTTCTCGACGTCGGCCCTCGTCGAGGGTGTGCACACGATAACGGCCACGGTCACCGATTCGGGCGGGGCCGACGGTAGCGCCACAATCACGATCACCGTGGGAACACCGCCGGCCACTCCGACGGTGCTCGGAATTTCGCCAGCCGAGTTGAACGCCGGTGAATCTATCGGCGTCACGATCGTTGGCAGCGGCTTCGTGGACGGGGCGGTGGTGACGTTCGTGAATGGCAGTGGTCCCGCGCCGAGGGCGACAGCGGTCAACGTCGTCCCGGGTGACCAAATCACCGCCACTGTGTCCGCGAACCTAAGAGGTAAGAAGGGCTCGATAGACTGGGATCTGCTGGTCACGAACCCGGACGGCGGGTCGGGTACCCTGGCGAACGCCTTGACGGTGAATCGGTAACGCTTCGTCTTAGAGGAGCCTTTCCGGTATTGGTCCGAGATTGAGGGGCGCTGTGGTCCCAAGTTAAAGGAATCGCCGCGGCCCCTCACCGCGCCAGCTTCAGCGCCGTCGCGAACTCGGGCCGGGGCAGAAGGCGGATGGGCCCCCAGCGCTGCTGCCAGTGGGGCTCCCCGCGGCGGCGGCCGAAATCGCTGATCTCGATCGCGTCGCCCGCTCCAAGCGAATGCGCTCCCGCAGCTCTTCGATATCCGGGTGGTAGGGCCGAGCGGTGAGGACAAGACGGAGCAAGCCCAAAAGCCATTTGCCCGGCTCGGCGGCCGGCTCACCGAAGGCCTCGACGCGCCAGACCTGAAGGACCCCAAAGCGCCTCTGGATACCTCCCGCCAACACCTTCGGATCACCTCCTGATCGCGATGATGTCTCCTTTTTGTCCTGTGGATGGCGCCCTGGAAGCGAACCTCCGTGAGCCGGGTTCCAGAGCCCTCGACAACTCAAGGCTTGGGAGACGCCCGAGGGCGCCGGGCTGGACAGAGGCTATTGCGATGTGCACCTTGGCTGGGCCTCGACGCCATTCGCCACCTCGCCCGCTGTCCCGATGAGCAAACCCGCCGTTCGCCCCAAAGACGCCGCCACCCTGGTGCTCTTGCGCCACGACGGCGCCGCGCCCGCGGTGCTGATGGGACAGCGCCACTCGGGGCATCGCTTCATGCCCGACCGCTACGTCTTCCCCGGTGGTCGCGTCGACCGCGCCGACAGCTACGTGCGCCCGGCACGCCCCCTTCGCGACGAGGTGGCGCGGCGGCTCGGCCGCTCCTGCACCCCGCGCCGGGCCCAGGCGCTGGCGGCGGCGGCGGTGCGCGAGACTTTCGAGGAGACCGGGCTCGTGCTGGGCCACCCCCTCAGCGCCCCGCCCGGACGGGCGCCGGCATCCTGGCGCGAGTTCTTCGCCGCCGGCTTCGCGCCCGCCCTCGACGGCCTCGACTACATCTGCCGGGCGGTGACGCCGCCGCTCCGGCCGCTGCGCTTCAACACCCGGTTCTTCCTCGCCGACGGGGCGCCGCTCGAGGGCGCCTTGCGCGGCAACGGCGAGCTCCTCGACCTCGGCTGGGTGCCGCTCGAGGAGGCCAAGGCGCTGCCCATCCCCACCATCACCTTTTACGTGTTGAAGCTGGTCGAGGAACTGATCGCCAGGCCGCCCGCCGCCGCCGCCGAACGCCGGGTGCCCCTCTATCATTATCTTTACGGCCAACACCGGCTGGACTACGAGTGAGCGGCGTCGGGCGAGGCGCCGATGCGCCCGCGCTCGCCGCCCCGGACCTTTCGGCCTCGACCACCGCCCTTATGCGCCCAAGACCCGTCCGTCCCAGAGACGCCGCCAGCCTGATCCTGATGCGCCAGCGGGGGGCCGCGCTCGAGGTGCTGCTGGGCCGCCGCGCCCACGGCCATGCCTTCATGCCTCATTTCTACGTCTTCCCCGGCGGCCGTCTCGACGCCGAGGACCTGCGCCTCGCGCCGGCGGCGCGGCTGCGCCCGGAGGTCAGCGCCAAGCTCGCGCGCTCGTGCCCGCCCCGTCGCGGCCGGGGGCTGGCGCTGGCCGCGGTGCGGGAGACCTGGGAGGAGACCGGGCTCATGCTCGGCCGCCCCGGCCCGGACCAGCCCGCGCCCGCATCGCTGGGCTTCGCCGCGGGCGGGTTGGCGCCGGCGCTCGACGCGCTCGACTACGTGGGCCGCGCCATCACCCCACCCGATGCGCCGATCCGATTCCACAACCGCTTCTTCCTGGCCCCGGGGAGCCTGCTGCGGGGCGAGCTGGGGGGCAGCGGCGAGCTCCTCGACCTCGCCTGGCGCACGGTCGAGGACTCGCTCGCGCTGGGGCTCGCGGACGTCACCGAGTTCATGTTGCGCGAGGCGGTGGAGCTGCTGGCGTGCCCGTCGCCCGACGGTCGTCGCCCGCCGCTGTTCGGCTACCGCCATGGCAGAGCCCACGTCAGCTACGACTGAGGCTGGGTTGAGCCCGGGCGAGCGGCGGCGCGGTCTGGTGGCGGCGATCGCCTGCATCAGCGTCGCCGGCATCGCCATCGGCCTCTACTATCCGTTGCTCTCGCTGATCCTGGAATCGCGCGGCACCAGCCGCACCATGATCGGCCTCAACTCGGCCATGCCGGCGCTGGCGATGCTGATGTTCTCGCCGTTGATCCCCCGGCTCGCCACCGCCGTCGGTCTCAAGCCCTTCATCTTCGCCTGTCTCGCCACCGAGGCCTCGTTGGTGCTCTTGCTCAAGGCCTTCGACGACCTGGTCTGGTGGTTCCCGATCCGCTTCGCCATGGGCATCTCGGCGGTGGGCCTGTTCGTGGCCGCCGAGACCTGGATCAACCAGCTCGCCCTGGAGCGCACCCGCGGCCGCCTCATGGCGCTTTACAACATGACCCTGTCGGCGGGCTTCGTGCTGGGCCCGTTGATCATCCTGATCACCGGCATAGAGGGCTGGGCGCCCTTCGTGATCGGCGCCGCGATCATCGCCCTGGCGGTGCTGCCGCTGGTGTGGGCCGGCGGCGCGGCGCCGACGCTCGCCGGGCGCTCATCGTTCGGGGTGCTGGCATTCGTCCGCATCGCCCCCTCGCTGGCGACCGCGGTCCTGGTGATCGCGGTGATCGAGGGCGCGGCCGGCGCGCTGCTGCCGGTCTACGGCATCCGCAGCGGCTTCGGCACCGACGGCGCCGCGCTGATACTGAGCACGTTGCTCCTGGGCAGCATCGCCCTGCAACTTCCGATCGGCTGGCTCGCCGACAAGGTCGACCGCTACCGCACCATGATGCTGTGCGGCGTCGGCGGCGCCGGCGGCGCCATCCTGCTGCCCTTCGTGATCGATCGCGGGCCCCTTCTGTGGCCGGTGCTGTTCTTTTGGGGCGGGCTCGCCGCCGGCATCTATACCGTCGCCATGACCATCGTCGGAGAGCGCTTTCGGGGCGCCGAGCTGATCACCGCCAACGCCGCCTTCGGCGTCCTCTGGGGCCTCGGCGGCTTGGCCGGGCCGGCGCTCGCCGGCGCCGCCATGGACCTTTGGGACCCCCATGGCCTGATGGCGGTGCTGGCCGTGACCTGCATCCTGTTCGTGGCGCTCACGGCGGCCCGGCAATGGCGCCGCCGGGGGCGGGAGACTTGACTTCGCCCCGACCGGCGCTATGTTCGCGGCGCGCGATTTGGCGCCCGAGCCTGCCGGACACGAGCCATGGCCAAGCCAACCACCGTCAAGATCAAGCTGGTGAGCACCGCCGACACCGGCTTTTACTACGTGACCAAGAAGAACCCGCGCACGCAGACCGAGAAGCTCACCATGCGCAAGTACGACCCGGTGGTGCGCAAGCACGTCGAGTTCAAGGAAGCCAAGATCAAGTAGCGCCGCTCGCGCGCGGCCGCTACCCGGCTCACGCGGCCACGCACATCACCTGGTTGCGGCCGCCCCGCTTGGCGGCGTAGAGGGCCTCGTCGGCGCGCTTGACGATGGCTTTAGCGCTTTCGGCGCGGCCGTTGGCGATCGCGACGCCAATGCTGGCGGTGACCGCGAGCCCCCCGTCTTCTCCCGCGATCCCGAACAGCGCGCCGGCGATCTGGGCCCGCAACCGCTCGGCCGTCTTTTTTGCCGCCTCGAGAGCGGTGTCCGGCATGGCGACGATGAACTCCTCGCCGCCGAAGCGGGCGACCAGGTCGATGCCGCGCAGGCTGGTCGCGATCCTGGCGGCGATCTCCTGCAGCACTTTGTCGCCCGCGCCGTGGCCATGCTCGTCGTTCACCTTCTTGAAGAAGTCGATGTCCAGCATGAGCAGCGCCAGCGGCTTGCCGCTGGCGGCGAAACGCTCGAGCAAGTTCTCGAAATGGCTGTCGAAGTAGCGCCGGTTAAAGAGCCCGGTGAGCGGATCGGTGACCGCCATGACGAGGCTCTCTTGGAGGCTGCGGCGCAGTCGCTCCTGGTAACGCTTCTGTCGGATCTGCGTCCGTACCCTCGCCCGCAGCTCGTTGTCGTCGATGGGATCCATCAGGTAGTCGTTGACGCCGAGATCGAGACCCTTGGCGAGGTCGTCCACCGCGCCCTCTTCGATCACCATCAAGATCGCCAGATGCCGCGTCTCGACCGTCGAGCGCAACTGCGAGCAGAGCCTGAGGCCGTCCTGGCTGCTGAGGTCGAGGGTTACGATTACGAGGTCAAATATGCCGCGACGCGCCGCGGCGAGCGCCTTTCCGCCATCGCTCTCGGCGCTCACGCGATGTTCGCTCTCGAGCGTCCGGCAGATCGAACTGGTGCGGTGGTCCTCGTCGGCGACCACCAGGATACGGCCGTTGCCGGCGTCGATCCCGGCCGCGAGGTCGCCTCCGTTGAGGGCGCCGAGGGCATCGCTGGTCCGCTCCCTGAGGCTGAGCTCGTCGAGCATCATCTTGCCCCGCACCAACGATCTCACCCGCGCGAACAGGGCGGCGTCGTTGACCGGCTTGGTGAGGAAGTCGTCGGCGCCGGCCTCGAGTCCGCGCACCCGGTCTTCGATCTCGCTGAGCGCGGTGACCATGACGACCGGAACGTGAGCCGTTTCGGGGTTGGATTTGACCCGCTGGCAGACCTCGAACCCGTCCATCCCCGGCATCATCACGTCCAAGAGCATGATGTCGGGGCTCTCGCTGTCGAGAAGCTCGAGCGCCGTGGCGCCGTCGCTCGCGGTGATGACGTCGAAGTATTCGCTCGTGAGCTTGGCCTCGAGAAGCTTGATATTGAGCGGGAGGTCGTCAACGACGAGAACACGAGCCGGCATTAGCTATTCAATCCAGGAATCGCTTCACCGTTTCCATGAAACTTGTCACGGAAATCGGTTTGGCGATATAGGCCTCGCAGCCGCCCCGGCGGATCTTCTCCTCGTCGCCCTTCATCGCGAAGGCGGTGACCGCGACTACCGGGATCGATTTCAACTCCTCGTCCTCCTTGATCCATTTCGTCACCTCCAGGCCCGAGACCTCGGGAAGCTGAATGTCCATCAGGATCAGGTCGGGGCGGTGCCGGCGCGCGAGCTCGATCGCCTCGATGCCGTCACGGCTCTCCAGCGTCTCGTAGCCGTGCGCGTCCAACAGGTCGCGAAACAGCTTCATGTTTAACTCGTTGTCTTCAACGATGAGAACGGTCTTGGCCATGACGAGAGGTCCAGACAGGGTCACCGGCGGCTGGTCCGCGGGCGGTATGGTAAATGGCAACTCTTAGCAATCTGTTAGCATCTGGGCCGCGCCCCGCCAAGCGCGTTGCCGGCCCGCGGCGAAGGGCGGGAGGTGGGGCGCCGTGGTCATTGCCGCGGCTATTCTTGGACCGGCGTTAAGGGTACATTCGCCAGGATCCGGGGCTGCCGCGACGAGGATCGCATGAACCGGGATGCCGCCGAGACCATCGCACTCAAGGCGCTCGCCTTCATCGCCGGCGACGACGAGGGGCTGCGCCGGTTCATGGCCTCGAGCGGGCTCGAACCGGGGAGCCTGCGAGCGAGCGCCGGCGAGCTCGAGACTCTTGCCGGGGTGCTCGATTTCCTGCTCGGAGACGAAGCGCGGCTCAAGCGGTTCTGCGACGACGCGGGGCTTGCACCCGAGACGCCGGCGCGGGCCCGCGCCGCGCTCCCCGGCGCAATTCGCGAATAGGCGAGCGCGGTGCCCAAGACGGTGCATCCCGCGGTTCTGACGCAGCTCGAGGGCCTAGCCCTCGAGGAGGCCACGCCGCTGGTGATCTCGGACGCGGACGAGGTGCTGATCCAGTTCATGGCGGCGCTCGAGGACTATCTCGAGGAAAACGGCATGTACTTCGACTGGCGCTCCTTCGCGCTCAGCGGCAACATCCGTCGCCGCAGCGACGACGGCGCGGTGGAGCGCGACGAGATCAAGGTCCATCTCGAGACCTTCTTCGCCAGCCGCATTGAGGAGCTGCGCCCGGTGCCGGGCGCGGCGCAGGCGCTCGAGGCGCTGGCCCGGCGTGCCCAGATCGTGGTGCTCACCAACATACCCTTGGCGCAGCGCGAGATGCGGCGGCGCAGCCTGGCCCGGCACGGCATGGACTATCCGGTGGTCGCCAACGTCGGCGACAAGGGAGGGGCGGTGCGGCACCTGGCCGAACGCGTCGAGGCCCCGGTATTCTTCCTCGACGACATTCCCAGCCACCACGCCGCGGTGGCGGCCGTCGCCAAGCGGGTATACCGGGTCCACCTGATCGCCGATCCGCGCCTCGGCACCCTGTTGGGAAAGGCCGAGGACAGCCACTTCCGCGCCGACGACTGGGTCGAGGCCCGCGCCTTCATCGAGGAGCGGCTCGACGAACTGGGATACTGAAGGTGCGCATCGGCGTCGACCTCGGCGGCACCAAGATCGAGGCGGTGGCGCTGGCCGACGACGGCCGGGAGCTGGCCCGCCGTCGCGTGGCGACACCGGCCGGCGACTACGCCGCCACGGTGCGCGCGGTGGCACGACTGGTCGAGGATTTCGAGAGCCGGCTCGGCCTCCAGGGCAGCGTCGGTGTCGCCATTCCCGGCGCCCTTTCGCCCGCCACCGGCATGGTCAAGAACGCCAACTCGGTGTGCCTGATCGGCCAACCCCTCGATCGCGACCTCGCGGCGGCGCTCGGACGCGCGGTGAGAATCGCCAACGACGCCAACTGTTTCGCGCTCTCGGAGGCAGTGGACGGCGCCGCCGGCGGCGCCGCAGTGGTATTCGGGGTGATCGTCGGCACCGGGACCGGCGGCGGCCTGGTCGTCGACGGTCGCGTGATCGGCGGCGCCAACGCCATCGCCGGCGAATGGGGCCACAACCCATTGCCCTGGCCCGATGACGGAGAACGCCCGGGAGCGCGCTGCTACTGCGGCCAAAACGGCTGCATCGAGACCTTCCTCTCGGGTCCGGGCCTGGCCCGCGACCACCGCTCGGCCACCGGTCGGGAACTGGAGCCGCCCGAGATCGTCGCCCGCGCGGCGGCGGGCGAGGCCGACGCCCGCGCCACGCTCGAACGCTACGAAGCTCGCATGGCAAAGGCCCTGGCCAGCGTCATCAACGTGCTCGACCCCGAGGTCATCGTCTTGGGCGGCGGGCTCTCCAACATCGAGCGGCTCTATGAGGCGGTACCCGCGCGCTGGGGCGCCTGGGTCTTCTCGGACCAGGTGTCGACGCGCCTCGAGAAGGCCCGCCACGGCGACTCGAGCGGCGTGCGGGGTGCCGCCTGGCTGTGGCCGGCGGGCGGAGAAGCGGGGTGAGCGAGGCGCTCTGCCGCGACTGCGGCGCGCTAATGCCAACCCCCGCGGGGCGCCAGCGCTGCCCGCGCTGCGCCTCCCCGCGACTCTTGCGCCACCCCGAGCTCTCGAGCCTCGCCCTGGCCCACGTCGACTGCGATGCTTTCTACGCCGCGGTCGAGAAGCGCGACCATCCCGAGATCGCGCACCGGCCGGTGATCGTCGGCGGCGGCCGTCGCGGCGTGGTCAGCGCCGCCTGCTACGTCGCTCGCACCTTCGGCGTGCACTCGGCGATGCCCATGTTCAAGGCGCTGAAGGCCTGTCCCGACGCGGTGGTGCTGCGCCCCAACATGGAGAAGTACGCGGCGGTGGGCCGCGAGGTCCGGGCCCTGATGCTGGAGCTGACGCCGCTGGTCGAGCCGCTGGCGCTGGACGAGGCCTTCCTCGACCTCTCGGGGACCGAGCGCCTGCACCGCCGCTGCCCGGCCGAGATCCTGGCTCGCCTCGCGCGCGACGTCGAGGATCAAGTCGGCATCACCGTCTCGATCGGCCTCAGCTACAACAAGTTCCTGGCCAAGGTGGCCTCCGACCTCGACAAGCCGCGCGGCTTCGCGGTGATCGGCCGGGCCGAGGCGCGCGCCTTCCTGGCGCCCAAGCCTGTAAGCCTGATCTGGGGCGTGGGCGCGGCGTTGCGCAAACGCCTCGAGGCCGACGGCTTCGACACCATCGCCCAACTCGCGCGCGCCAGCGAGGACGATCTGGTGGCCCGCTACGGGGCGATCGGGCGGCGCCTCGCCCGCTTCGCGCGCGGCCAGGACGAGCGCCGGATCGACCCCAATACGCCGGCCAAAAGCATTTCCGCCGAGACCACCTTCGACCGCGATATCCGCGAACTCGACGAGCTCGAGGCGATCCTGTGGCGGCTCTCGGAGAAGGTCGCCGCCCGGCTCAAGCGCCGCGACCTGGCGGGGCGGTCGCTAACGCTGAAGCTGAAGACGGCGGGCTTCCGGCTCCGCACCCGCAGCCGCCGGCTCGAGCACCCGAGCCAGCTCGCCGAGGTCTTCTATCGGGAGGCCCGGGCCTTGCTCGCGGCCGAGGTCGACGGCACCGCCTTCCGCTTGATCGGGGTCGGCGCCGGCGGCCTGGTGAGCGGCGCCGAGGCCGACCCGCCGGACCTCTTGGATCCCGGCGCCGCGAGGCGGGCCGAGGTCGAGCGCGCCATCGACACGGTCCGCGCCCGCCATGGCGCCCGCGCCATCGGCAAGGGCCGCGGGGTGAGGCGAAAGGCGGCGTCCGCGGCTAGCAGCCCGATCCGGCGAGCGCCTCGAGGTGGGTCAACGAGCCGCGGACGGTGAAATCACCATAGTCGAGCTGCAGCCGGTCGCTGATGCCGTTGCTGAAGATGCGGAAGCCGACCTCGTATTCGGGCACCTCGTCGGCGCCGTCCAAGGGGAAGTAGGCGACCTGCACGGGCCACGAGCGGAGCCCCGCGAGCAGGTCGTAGGGACCGGGGCCCGTCTCACGGTGGCCGCCCTGGCCGAGAAAAGCCACCGCCTGATAAGGGGTCTCCACGCTCGAGCCTTCGAAAACGGTACGCGCGACGCGTTGCTCGCCGGCGAGCGCCCGTTCGACCAGCACCCGGGTGTGCTCGGTGGGGAAAATCGTTCCGGGCGGGAGCTCGAGGACCTTCCCGCCCGGCTTCTTGAAGGTGGCGATGCCGCCCTTGCCCCGGCCCTGGAGGCTGGCGTGGCCAATGATTTCGTCGACCACGTGATCGTCGATCGAGCTGCGGACGCTGAAGCGGAACTGGGTGCCGTCCTTGGATTCGAGGGTCTCGACCTGGATGTCGCTCATCATGTCGCCGCTTTGCGCCCGGGTGATCCGGAACCCCATGCGTTGGTCCAGCTTGTAACCGTCGCAGACGGCAACCCACTCGAGCACGAGCAGGCCATGCAGGCCGATGATGCCGCTGCCCTGTCGCGCCTTCGCCAGGCTGAGATCATAGACGGCGCGGTAGGGCTGAAGCTCGAGCGCGCCGGCCGCGCCAGGCGCGGCGGCGAGGACGAGCACGGCGAGGGCGAGGCGGACAATCATCAACGGGCTACTCGGCTCTCGGCGCTCTCGGCGCCGCGGCGCGATAGTACACCATTCAAGGCTTTGTGGCAGACGGGCGATGCCACTAAGTTAGCCGCCCACCGGAACGAGGAAGAGGCCATGGCGACGACCAAAAAACCCACCGTGCTGGTTACCCGCAAGCTGCCCGACGCGGTCGAGGAGCGGCTCCGGCGCGACTACGACGCGCGCCTCAATCGCGACGACGAGATCTACCAGGCCGAGGGATTAATCGCCGCGGCCCAGGGGGCGGACGCGCTCTTGGTCTGCGCCACCGACCCCATGCCGGCGGAACTGATCGCCCTGTTGCCGGCGAGCGTGCGGGCCATCGCCACCTTCTCGGTGGGATACGAGCACATCGACCTCGGGGCAGCGCGCGAGCGCGGCCTTATCGTCAGCAACACCCCCGACGTGCTCACCGATGCCACCGCCGACATCGCCATGTTGCTGCTCTTGGGCGCGGCGCGCCGCGCCGGCGAGGGCGAGGCGATGATGCGCAACGACGCCTGGAGCAACTGGGCGCCCACCACCATGCTGGGCCTGCACGTCACCGGAAAACGGCTCGGCATCCTCGGCATGGGCCGCATCGGACGCGCCCTGGCGCGGCGGGCACGGGGCTTCGACATGGAGATTCACTACTGCAACCGCCACCGCCTGGCGCCCGAGCTCGAGGGTGACGCGCGCTATCATCAAAGCCCCGAAGAGCTCTTGCCGGTGAGCGACTTCCTCTCGCTCCATTGTCCGGTGACGCCCGAGACCCGCCACTTTCTCGACACCCGGCGGATCGCGCTGCTGCCCGACGGCGCCGTGGTCGTCAACACGGCGCGGGGCGACGTGGTCAAGGACGAAGACCTGATCGCGGCGCTGAAGAGCGGCAAGCTGGCCGCCGCCGGGCTCGACGTCTACTCGGGCGAGCCCAAGGTGAACCCGGAGTACCGCACGCTCGCCAACACCTTCCTCTTGCCCCACATGGGGAGCTCCACGCTCGAGACCCGCGAGGCGATGGGGTTCACGGCGCTCGACAACCTCGACGCCGTGTTCGCGGGACGGCCCGCCCCGCACGCCGTGATCTGACCTGCCCCGGCCCCGGGGCGCGCCCGCGCTTCGACCGAGCCGCTGATCATAATCTGCCGGTGGGCAAGGTTTGCCCACCGCAGCCGCACTAAGACTTTGATTCCCAGTGCCTTTCGCTGGCACGGCCATTGCACCCCTCGAGACCAATAGCGGGAGGCGGAAGGCACGCGCCCGGCGGGCCCCGAGACGGAGAGGTGCGGGATGACGACCAGCTCACTGAGACACAACAGGGAGGCGGGCGGCGCCAGCCCCAGAGGGGAGCAACTCGTCGCGCTGTTGAAGCACACCCTGACCCACCTCGAGGGCACGGCCAGTCGCCAATGGAGGGGCGGCCTCGAACAGGCGCTCGAGCTCGCGGAACAGGCGCAGCGCGAGGTGACCGCGGCGCGCCAGCGCATCTCGCTGCTCGAGTCGCTGCTCGCCACCGACGAGCTCACCGGGCTGCTCAACCGGCGCGGCCTGATCGACCACATGGGCCGGATGCTGGCGATGGCCGACCGCCACGGCGGTCGCGGTGTGATCGCCTATATCGACCTCGACGGCTTCAAGGCCATCAACGACCGGCTGGGCCACGCCGCCGGCGACGCCGTGTTGCAGCGGGTGGCCGAGATCCTCGGCGCCAACACCCGCGCCGCCGACGTGGTGGCGCGCATCGGCGGCGACGAGTTCGTGGCCCTCCTGGTGCAGTCGGGCTGGCGCTGGGGGCAGTCGCGGGCGCGTCAGTTGCAGCGCATGGTCAACCGCTCGTTCGCGCGCTACAACGAATTCCGCATCCCGTTGCGCGTCAGCCTCGGCATCGAGACCTATCGCCCCGGCGACGACCCCGAGGACCTGCTGCGGCGCTCGGACGAGGCGATGTACTCGGACAAGCGCGACCGCGCGACCCTGGTGCACATCGCCACGGCGAGGATCGCCAGAGAACTGGGCGCCGGCACCGTGGTCATCGGCACCCCAGTGAATAAACCCGAGCGCCAATAGCCAAACGCGACCACCACCGAAATCGCGGCGGCCCATGACCTAACGGGCGCCCGCGGGTGGCGTCGCGGCTGATCCCGCTCTTTAATCCCCGGCGGCCGGCGGCTCGAGGGGGGCGCCCTCGGGCTGCTGCCGCGTGATGCAGTGGAGGCCGCCGCCCGGGGCGATGTCGAGCGCCGGGGCCGGGATCGCGCGACGCTCGGGGTAGGCCTTGGAGATGATGGCCAAGGCCCGGCCGTCGCCCGGCTCCTCGAAGCCCGGGATCACCACGGCGCCGTTGGCGAGATAGAAATTGAGGTAGGAAAGCGCCAGGGGCGCGCCGTCGTCGGCGCGCCGACGGGGCTTGGGCACCGTGATCACCTCGAGCGCCCGGCCGGCGGCGTCGCGCGCCGCTTCGAGACGCTCGAGGTTGTCCTGGAGCGGGCGATAGTCGGCCTCCCCGGGATCGCCCGAGGCCAGCGCCAGCACTTTGCCCGGGGCCGCGAAGCAGGCCACGTTGTCGACGTGGCCGCCGCATGGATCGCCCTCGAGGCCGGAGCCCAGCCAGATGATCTTGCGCACGCCGAGGTAATGCGCCAGCCGTTCCTCGATCTGTTGGCGGTCGAGGTTGGGATTGCGGCCGGAGTCGAGCAGGCATTGCTCGGTGGCCAACAGCGTGCCCTCGCCGTCGACCTGGACGGCGCCGCCCTCGAGCACCATTGGCGCGTCGTAGCGCCGCATGCCGAGGCGCTCGAGCAGCGTCGCGCCGAGCGCCGCGTCGTGCTCGTGGGGGGCGCTGGGGCGGCCCCTGGCGGTGACCCGCCAGTGCACCCCCGCGACCCGGCCCGAGCCGTCGACGAGGAAGCTGGGGGCGCAGTCGCGGATCCAGGAATCGTCGATCTCGAGGGGCATCACCTCGACCCCGCCGCCGCAGATGAGCGAGGCGTCGGCGACGTGCTCGGGCCGCGCCACCAGGGTCACGGGCTCGAACTCGGCGATGATCTTGGCCACCCCGGCGTGGGCCTGCCGGGCATCGTCGATGCGCTCGCCCCAGGTCTCGGCGCGGCACGGCCAAGCCATCCAGCAGCGTGCGTGGGGCTGCCATTCGGCCGGCATGTAGAGTCCGTCGCCTGCCGGCGTGGTCATCGCCATGGACCCGCGCGCCCTTTCAGCCCCCGAACGCCTCCGGTCAGTCCGCGCCCCAGTCCGGTAGGGTAAACAATTTCTGCGCCTCGCGCACCCCGCGTAAAAGCCGCGCCCCCACCGAGGCCAGCCGCGCCGGCGGCCCGCGCGGGCCGACGATCGATGCCGCGCGCGCTTAGCGCCAGCCCACGCGGTCGGCGATGCGCACGGCGGCGGCGTTGTTCTCGCCGAGCACCGCCAGGTTGAGCTTGTCGGCCTTGAACGGGCCCCAAGAGGCCACCACCTCGGACGGCTTCACCCCCGGCTTGACCGGGTACTCCTGGACCTCCTCGGCGTAGATCCGTTGGGCCTCGTCGCCGACCAGGAACTCGAGCAGCCGCAGCGCCTGATCGACGTTCTTGGAGCTCCAGGTGACGGCCGCACCCGAGATGTTGACGTGGGTGCCGCGGCCCTGCTGATTGGGCCAGAAGATGGCGACGGCCGAGGCGGTGCGGCGGTCGCCCTCGTCGCGCGAGAGCAGCATGCGGGCGAGGTAGTAGGTGTTGACGATCGCCAGGTCGCACTCGCCGGCGGCGACGGCGCGGATCTGATCGCGGTCGCCGCCCTTCGGCGCGCGCGCGAAGTTGGCCACCAGGCCCCGCCCCCAGGCCTCGGTCGCCGGCACGCCGAGGTGGGCGATCATGGCCGCGAGCATCGACTGGTTGTAGATGTTGTTCGACGAGCGCACGCAGACGCGGCCCTTCCAGCGCGGCTCCGCCAGCGCCTCGTAGGTCGAGAGCTCGGAGGCCTCGACCCGGTCCTTGGCGTAGACGATGGGGCGGGCGCGCACCGAGAGGCCGTACCAGTAGCCCTCGGGGTCGCGGTACTGAGGTGGCACGTTGGCCTCGAGCACGGGCGAGAGAATGGGCTGCAACAGACCCGCCTGTCGGGCCCGGATCAGGCGCCCGGCGTCGACCGTCAGGAGCACGTCGGCGGGGCTGTTCTGGCCCTCGGACTTGAGGCGCTCCAAGAGCGCGTCGGCCTTGCCGCTGACCACGTTGACGCGGATCCCGGTGGCCGCGGTGAAGCGCTCGAGCAGGGGCCGCAGGAGGATCTCCTGACGATAGGAGTAGACGTTGACCTCGCCGTTCTCGGCCGCCCCCGCCGGCGCCGCAGCGAGGGTGGCGGCAACGGTGGCGGCGAGCGCCGAAAAGGCCAGCGAGGCCAACCCGAGCCGCCCCGATAATGACCGAGTGAGGCCCGCCGGTGACGAAATTCGAGCACCCGGCATACCCAGATAGCTTGGCTGGTAAGGCATCTAACCCTCTGAAAACAGGCGGAAAAATATGCGACTGCGTCTCACTCGCGATTAACTTCGTCTATCTTGCCCGAGCGCCGCGGTGATTGCAAGGAAAATCCACAGCCAGGGTGTGGATTTGCAGTAAAAGCGGCCGATCGAGGTCGGACGAGCCGGCCAATGGGGCGCGGGGCCGGGCGCGGGACTGAGCCCGAGGGCTCGGACGGGCGCCCGAGCGGGATCGGAAGCGAGCCGGAAGCCGGCCCTGACCAGAGCCCCGAACGGTCGCGCGGGGCCGAGCGCGGGAGCGGGGCCAGGCCCTGCTCGAGTGGCCGAAAGGGACCGGCGCCGGGCGCGGCGAACCGCCCCGTGGGTTGGGCCTGCCCACCGCAAGCCGGCCATCGACGGCCGGGCCATGCGCTTCCCGCCCGCCCTCGAGCGAGACCGATAACGACCAAGCACCTTTTGACGACGCCGGCATGGCGGCGTTATAGAGGGCCATGAGGTTGACATGACCGAGCGCCCCTTCCCCGAGGACCAGCCCACCATCCTCTCGCTTGCCACCAGCGACGGCGTACCCAAGAGCGCCCTGATCGCGGCGCTGACCGTCGGCACCATCCTCAACCTGATCAACCAGGGGGACGCGCTCTGGTCGGACGCCGAGGTCGACGTGATGAAATTGGGCCT
>CBDUZE010000058.1:0-23219 GCA_965371625.1 uncultured Alphaproteobacteria bacterium | reverse complement strand
GGCGTCTACGTGCTGCTCGCCATCCTCATCGCGCCCTCGCTGGTCGAGGTCGGCTTCGAGCCGCTGCCGGCGCACATGTTCATCCTCTACCTCGGCATGATGTCGTTCATCACCCCGCCGGTGGCGATCGGCGCCTTCTTCGCCGCCAGCCTCGCCGGGGCGCCACCGATGCGCACCGGGTTCCTCGCCATGCGCTTCGGCTGGACCGCGTTCATCGTCCCGTTCCTGTTCATCTTCTCGCCCAGCCTGCTGCTGCAAAGCGATTCGGTGGTGAGCACCATCGTTGCCGTCGTCACCGCGGTCTCCGGGGTGTGGCTGGTCTCGGCAGGGATGATCGGCTACTTCACCCGGCCGATGCCGGTGGCGACGCGGGCGGGCTTCCTGACCGCCGGGCTCTGCCTTCTCATCCCCCAGGATCTCACGACCTGGAGCGCATGGACGGACCTGTTGGGCGTTGCGCTCGCCGTCCTCCTGGTCAGCTACGAGGTGGTCGGGGCGCGGCGGGCGCGTGCCGTGGCCGGCTAGAGTCTAGTCCGCCGAACCCACCTCCGCCGACTCGAAGGCCTCGAGGATGCGCCTGTGGCGCAGCTCGAGCCACTCGCGGGTCTCGGGATGGGTGAAGATATAGAATTCGTTCCGCCGGATCGCGCGCAGCACGCGCTCGCCGACCGCGTCGGCGCTCATGCCCGCCGCCGCGGCCCCCGCGACCGGGTGGTCCTCGGACCGACGGAAGGGGCCGCCATAGCCTTCGGGGCGGTTGCGGCCGGCCTGGTAGATCTGGGTGCTGACGGCGGCGGGGGCGAGCACCGAGACCCCGATCCCGTGCGGCTCGAGGTCCTGCTCGAGCCCCTCCGAGAGGGCCACGACAGCGAACTTGGTCAAGGCGTAGAGCCCGTGGTTCCAGCCCGGCTTGACCTGAAAGCCGCCGATCGAGCTGGTGTTGACCACATGCCCGCCCTGGCCGTGGCGCTTGATCAGGGGCACGAAGGCCTTGATGCCGTGGATGACGCCATGAAGGTTGACGCCGATCACCCAGTCGAAGTCCTGGTCGCGGATCTCATCGAGCGGCGTGCCGACGAAGCCGACGCCGGCGTTGTTCACCAGCACATCGACGCGGCCGAACACCCTCTCGACATCCTCCGCCGCCCGGTACATCCCCTCGCGGTCGGCGACGTCGAGGACGGTGGCCGTGGCCTGAACGCCGAGCCCCTGGATCTCGGCACAGGCGCGCTCGAGCGGCGCCTCCTCGATATCGGCGAGCGCGATGTTGAGCTTGGCGCCGGCCAGCGCGCGGGCGATGCCGAGGCCGATGCCCGACGCCGCGCCGGTGACGAAGGCGGTCTTTCCCTCGAGCTGGCGCACCTCAACCTGCCTTCGTTTCCTCGCCGAGGGGACGCAGCTTCGGCATCACCTCGGCGGCGAACAGGCGCATGCTCTTCTCGGTGAGGTCGGCGGGCAGGGTGCCGAACTGGAGCAGCGTCAGCAGCAGGTTGAAACCGATCTGCTGGTGATATTCCGCGAGCTTGTCGCGCACCGTGGCCGGGCTGCCGAATATGAACATGCCCAGCTCGGCCAACGAGTCGATGGTCTGATCGGCGAATATCGTCGATTTGGCCTGGGCCATGCGCTTGTACGACTCGATCGAGGTGTAACCGGGCGGGATGAGCATCTCGAAGGGCATCTTGAGGAACTTGTTGCGGAAGTTCTCGATATGCGGCTTGGCCTCGCGATGGGCGGCCTCGTCGCTCTCGGCGACGTAGATCGGCACCGCCCAACCGAGCTGGTCGCTGCTCGCCGTGTAGCCATAGCCCGCCGCCATCTCGCGGTAGAGATCGAGGTACCTGGCCACCGCGCTGGCCGGGCTGAAGGTCTGCAGATAGGCGTACTTGCGGTCGGGGTGCGAGGCCCACTCGATGGTCTCGAGGCTGCCCTGGGAGGGGATCCACACCGGCGGGTGGGGCGCCTGCATCGGCCGCGGCCAGGTGTTGACGTAGGTAAAGTAGTAGTGCTTGCCGGCGTGGGTGAAGGGCTCGCGCTCGGTCCACGCCCGGATGATGAGGTCGTGGGCCTCGTGGAAGCGTTCGTGGGACTCGGTCGGGTTGACGCCCCACGAATGGTACTCGGCGCCGATGCCGCGCACGAAACCGGCGATCAGCCGCCCGCCGCTGATGTTGTCGATCATGGCGTATTCCTCGGCCACCGTCAGCGGGTTGTTGAGCAGGGGCAGAGCGCGGCCCAATACGACGATCTTGGCGCGCCGCGTCTGGCGCGCCAGCGCCCCGGCGATGACGCCCGGGATCGGCATCATGCCGTAGGCGGTCTGGTGGTGCTCGTTGACGCCGACGCCGTCGAAGCCGAGCTCGTCGGCCAGCATGAACTCGTCGATATAGCGGTTGTAGAGCTCGTGGCCCTTGGCCGGGTCGAAATAGCTGTTGGGCAGCGTTACCCAGGCCGAGTTGTGCTTCTCGGTGTAGTCGAGGTCGAGATCGGCATAGGGCATGAGGTGGAAGAAGAAGATCTTCATGACGCCGCCCCCGTGACGAAGGCCGTCACCGCGTCGCAGAAGGCCTCGCTCTGCTCGATGTGCGGCAGGTGCCCGCACTGAGGGATCAGCGTGACGGCCGAGTTGGCGATCAACTCGTGGAAGCGGGTGGCGTAAGCCGGCGGCAGCAGCCGGTCGCCGTCGCCCCAGATGATATGGGTCGGCACGTCGATGCGATGCAGCCACTTGTGGAGATGGGGGTCGTAGAGCCGCGGCGACCAGGCCAGGCGCGCCATCGTCTCGCGGTTCTTGAGCTCAACGTCGACCTCCTCGTCGCTGGGCTGCCGGCTCAGCAGGGTCTCGCGCAGGTCGGGGTCGAGGATCAGCTGGCGTATGGTCTCCTCGGGCGACCACAGGAACATGTCGCCCTTGGGCACGCCCTCGAGGTGGAGGCCGGCCGGCGCCGAGACGGTGAGGGTCGCCAACCGAGCGCTGTTGCGGACCGCCGTCTCGAGCGCGATCCAGCCGCCGATCGAACTGCCCACCAGGTGGACGTGCTTTAGGTCGAGGGCCTCGAGGAAGTCGAGGTAGAAGTAAGCGACGTCGTGAATGTTATCGAGCCAGGACGGCCTCTCCGAGGCGCCGAAGCCGGGATGCTCGGGAACCACGAGGTCGAACTCCTGGGCCAGCCGCGCCATGAACGGCAGCCACACGCCGGCCCCGGCGGCGCCATGCAGGTAGAGCATGGAGGCGCCGGCGCCGCCGCGGCGCAGGGCGATGCGGCACCCCCGCACCTCGGTCACGATGGTCTCGTGGTCGGCCATCCGGAGGCCCCTATTCAGCGCTCGCGCCGCCGCGGACGGCGGGCGAGTGTATAGCACGCCCCGGCGCGCCGACAGCAAGGAGGCACGCCGGCTGGCAGTGGCGGACGCGGTTCAGCCGCCGAGCTCGGCGCGCACCGTCGCCGCGCCCGCGACCAGGGCCTCGAGCTTGCCCAGGGCGGCCTCGTGGGGCAGGTACTTCATGCCGCAATCAGGCGCGGCGACGAGGCGCTCCGGCGCCACCACCTCGAGCGCGGCGCGCAGGCGCTCGGCCACGGTCGCGGCGCTTTCGACCGCGTGATCGCCGAGATCGAGCACGCCCACCAGGATGGTCTTCGACGGCAGCGCATTGAGGATCGCCAGGTCGAGACGCGGTTGCGCCGCCTCGATCGAGATCTGGTCGGCGACGCAGCTCTCGAGCTCGGGCAGGAAGGAGTAGCCGCTCGGCTTGTCCTTGACGATGTAGCCGTAGCCGAAGCAGATGTGCACCGCGGTGGTCCCGGCGGCGCCCTCGAGCGCGCGGTTGATGGCGGCGACGGCGTAGCGCCTGGCGCGGTCGGGGCGCGCCTGCATCCAGGGCTCGTCGAGCTGGACGATGTCGGCACCGGCGGCGAACAGGTCGGCCACCTCGTCGCGCACGACCTCGGCGAAGGCCATGGTGACCGCCTCCTCGTCGCCGTAGTGTTCGTCCTCGGAGACCTGGGCCAGGGTAAAGGGACCGGGCAGCGTGATCTTGATCGTGCGCTCGGTGTTGGCGCGCAGGAATTCGACGTCGCGCACCTGCACCGCATGGCGGCGCCGGATCGGGCCGACCACGCGCGGCACCGCGATCGGCCGGCCCGAGCGCCCGGTGATGGTCGCCGGCTCATCGAGGTCGAGCCCGTCGAGGGCGGCGTGGAAGCGGTTGGAGTAGCTCTCGCGCCGCAGCTCACCGTCGCTGAGGATATCGAGCCCGGCGCGCTCCATCTCGCGGATCGCGACCAGGGTGGCGGCGTCCTGAGCCTCCTCCAGGTGCTCCTCGGGGAGGCGCCAGAGCTCGGCTGCCCGCACCCTGGGCGGCGCCATGCCGCCGAGCTTGGCGCGGTCCACCAGCCAATCGGGCTGGACGTAGCTTCCCACCAGGGCGGTCGGAATGAGGGGAAGGGACATGCGGGCTCCCGGATGCGGCGGCGCTGGTCCGCGCGTGGCTGGATTACGATGACAGCTCATACAGCCATTCGAGGCTGCGGCAAAGCGCGGGCGCGAATGGCACATCGGCGTTGCGCGGGCGCCCCCCGTCTTGCCGCCCAGCCCGAACGATCGCAAGCCGCCCCCGCCCGGAGTGGCGGTGGGCGCGCCCGAGGTTCACCGTCGAGCGGGTGAGGCGGGCGATTTCCGTGGGCGATTTCCGTGGGCTCGCGCGGACCCGGCTTATATAAAGGGACGCTCGCCATGAACACCGCCCTTAGCGTCCTCATCGTCCTCGGGCTCGGCGCCACCCTCGCCGTCTTGGGCGTCGGCGTCGTCGCCATGTTCCGCGGCGGCGAGTTCAACCGCCGCTACGGCAACAAGCTGATGCGCGCCCGGATCATCGTCCAGGGCGCCACTATCCTCGTCCTCGTCCTCGCCTTCATTCTGCTGCGCGAGTGAGCGTGCGATGGTCAAGCTGACCAAGATCTACACCCGGGGCGGCGATCGTGGCGAGACCTCGCTCGGCGACGGCGCCCGGGTCGCCAAGCACGATCCGCGCATCGCCGCCTACGGCAGCGTCGACGAGGCCAACGCGGCGATCGGCCTGGCCCGCCTCCACGCGCAAGGCGAGGCCGACGCCATGTTGGGCCGCATCCAGAACGACCTCTTCGATCTCGGCGCCGACCTCTGCGTGCCCGCCGCCCCCGGGGGCGAGGCGGGAAAGGGGCGCTTGCGCATTGCCGCGGCCCAGGTCGAGCGCCTCGAGGCCGAGATCGACGCCATGAACGCGGAGCTCGCGCCGCTCGAGTCCTTCGTGCTGCCGGGGGGCACGCCGGCTGCCGCGTGGCTCCACCTGGCGCGCACCGTGGCGCGCCGCGCCGAGCGCCTGATGACCGAGCTCGACCGCCGCGAGCCCCTGACGCCCGAGGCGCTGCGCTACATCAACCGGCTCTCCGACCACCTCTTCGTGATGAGCCGTTTCCTCAACGACAAGGGCGCGCGGGACGTGCTGTGGCGGCCCGGCGCCCACCGCTGAGCGGGCCGCCTGACGTCGCCGCGGAAATGGGTTACGATCTTGCTCCGGCCCGGCCGGCGACGCTGGGCCGCCTGCAACCTAGGACGCAAGGAAGATGGAGGAGCGCGCCCGGGAGGGAAGACCGCCCGAGGGAGTTCGGGTACCCGAAGACCTGCTGCGGCGGGTGGTGGCGCGGCTCGATCCGCGGCGCGTCATCCTGTTCGGCTCGCACGCGCGCGGCGATGCGGCGCCTGAGAGCGACTGGGACCTGCTGATCGTCCTGGACGACGACGCGCCGGCGGAACGGCTCGACTGGCGCGCGCTGCACGAGGCGCGTCGGGGCTTCCGCGGCGCGGTCGATCTCATCCCTTGTCGGGATTCGGATTTCCGCGAGCGGGTCGATGTCGTGGGCTCGCTCTCCTGGATCGCCGCCACGGAAGGCGTCGTCGTCTATGAGCGCGCCGACGCCGCCTGACCCGCGGCAATGGCGCGAGGCCGAACGCTGGCTTGCCCGGGCGGACGAGGATGTGCGCGCAGCCGAAGCCCTGCTTGCCTTGGCCTCGCCGGAGATCGATCCGGCCGCTTTCCACTGTCACCAGGCGGCCGAGAAGATGGCCAAGGCGATGCTGATTGCCGCCCGCGAGCCGCCGCCGCGGCTGCACGACATCGACGAGCTGGGCCGGCGCGTGGAACCGCATTTTCCCGCGCTCGGCGCCGCCTTCGAGGCGCTCGGCGGGATCACCCGCTGGTACGTCTCAGCCCGCTATCCCGACGCCGGGGGATCGCCCGCAGCGTCGGCTGCCGACGTACGCGACGTCGTCTCGCAGCTCAGCGACCTTCGCCGTCGGATCGCCGATCTCGGCCGCGGCGCGCGCGGGGGCTGAACAATGAAGGCGGAGCGGCCCCTAATCCGCGTCGCCCCCCCGTTGCGGAACCGAAGCCGCGGCCGACTCAACAGGCTGATGCGGCTACTAGATCATTGCGGGTTATCTCTTGATCGTGAGCCGACCCTCAAGCGTGCCCTGGAAGGAGATTAATAGGAAAGGGCCATTGGTTCTATGAATTTGCGGGCATGGCGGAATTGGTAGACACGCCGGCCTCAAGAGCCGTTTTCCGCGAGGGGGTGTGAGTTCGAGTCTCACCGCCTGCACCATAGCCCGACAGGCCGCGGAGCCCGTGGGAGCGCCCTTCATTGCCGGCCTTTGGCCTCATAACGATCGTGGCTCGGTGTCGGTCGGAATCCCCGCTTGTAGCCAGAAGTGAGCATTCGGAGGATTTGACGGAATCGCCCTGAATCACCGGGATGGACGCTTAATGGTCAAGAGTTGATGTCAGACTTAAAGTCTGCCTATTGCTTCCACCTTCTGCCTTGTAAACATGGGATGAAGGTGGTCAGCTGTTTTTGCCGATTCTATGGCGAGGATTACAGATGGCAAGAAAACCAACAAAACGAAAAGCGAACAAAAATCATATTAAGGACCTGAGGTTCAAAGACCGCAACGTCTCTCCGCTGGAAAGTCACCCACGCGCTGGACACAAGCTCCAGTCGCCGTTCTCGCGACTGCAGGGCCACATGATCAAATCATCTTGGCACGACGAATGCATTCCGAATATTATTTGGGCATGCATCCTATCATCGTTTCTAGAACGTGACACTTACCTAAAACTGTTCAGTCAGCTTATTCGCGATACGCGGGAGAATCTCGAGCGGCGCAAAGAAATTTTTTTAACGCACAATTTCCTCGCCACAACGACCGAAGACGAATTTGATACAATTTTTTCTAACATCCTCTCAAGCGAGGAGGCGAGGCGTTACCTGTCAGCGTTAAGAATCGTTGACTGCCTGCCCGATCGCAAACACTGGACCCGGCATCTGCCTGAGCCAGATTTTGAGAAGGACTGGCAGATCCTCGCACACGCAGTGGCTGATACATTCGACCACCAGTCGCAAGGGGCGACAGATATTCGCTGGCTCAAGATCGCATATTTCCTCTTTTGCCAAGAGCGTCTGGTCATGCCCCCTGGAAAAGTAGAAGAAATCGAGTACTACCCGAACAAGGGTGACATGCGTACCGTTCGTCCCTCGATACGCGCGCTTGAGATTACTACCCGCATGATTGAGTTCGGGGAAGAGCCGACGCAAAAATCGGGAAATGGAGGAACCGTCTCCTTGCCGCCACGACATGACGAAGCCTTCTGGCTCGAGATGAAGGCGAAAAGCGAGTGTATCGTATCAACCGCATTCCGGGGTCCAGAACTCGGTCCTGCTGAGCTTCGCGACGAAGTTCTAGAAATCATGCAGGAGGTTGACAAGCACTTTCATGCCACGACCACCACAACAGCACCCGATTCGCGGCATGACGGCGCCTTTGGTTTGGTGCTGTACGCCCTCACCCTCCTCTTCAATGCTGCGATCAGCTATAGCCACAACCTTGTCGAGGGACGCTTCATGCTTCGGTCGATCATGGAAGGATTCGTAACGTTACATTATCTATCCGTCAAAGACGTTCCTAAGCTATGGTTGCAATATCGCAGTTATGGTTCCGGTCAGGTCAAGCTCGCTTTTCTCAAAAACCTACGAGAGGAAGATGTCCCTGCGTTCGTAGATCTCGGACTCATGGAGCAGCTAGCTAACGAAGATATGTGGATGGAATTTCAGGATATCGAACTCGGAAACTGGGCCGACCTAAACCTGCGAAAGATGGCCGATGCAGGCAAAATAAAAAATGTTTACGATAAGTATTATGACTGGTCGTCCGGTTACGCGCATGGTCATTGGATTTGCGTGCGCGACACGGTATTCGTGAACTGCCTCAATCCTCTACATCGCTTTCACAGAATTCCCGCGTCGCCAAAATCTAACATGCCTTCTATTCTGCCGGATGCATGCAAGCTCGTGAATAGAATGATCGACGATTTGAATCACCTTTATCCAAGCCTCAAGCCACGGATCAAGTGGCACAATAAGGTAAAAAAAGAATCACTGAAGGCTGAATCTGAAAAAATTCCGAGATGACATGCGATTATTTGAGATCATTAGCAGGCCATTCGTAACTGCAGTATAAACAGTTTGAGATGTTTGCTCCGAGGGACTGTTCCGAGTCAAGAACAACGGTCTTGACCGTCTATATCGAAAGTCCACGCTGTGGCCAACACCGTTCGAAGGTAGCGGCCCCGGCAAGAGGCGGCTGGGACTTACACATTGCTCTTACATATTTTCGGACGTCGTGACGATCTTGACTTAAGAAATAATAGTTTATCCTCATAGGCAATAGACTCAAAACCTTCGGTATCTAAAGAATCTCGTAAATTCGGTAGATCGGCCCCTCGGGGCGGCGGTCGCCGACGCCCACCGCGACGATGCGGTTGAGCCAGGCATAGCGCTCGTCGCCGGTCTCGAAGAAGGGGGCGATGCGGAAATAGTACGCGGAAGCAGCGACCGCCTCGCCCTGCGCCAGGCGCTCCATCACCTCCGCCGGCCCGTGGCGGATGCCGCGGTAGGTCATGTAGATGAGGGCGCCATCGTCGGTTTCGAGCGTCGCCCGCACGTCGAGCTGCAGGGCCCCGTCGGCGCGCGCCAGGAGCCAGTCGCCGACGGCGCCGGGGAGGAGCTTGCCCTTGAGCCGCGGGCCCTCGAAGGCGCCGCCCGCGACCACGGCGATGCGGCGGTCGCCGAACGGGGTTTGCCCAAGCTCCTGCATTCCGCCGAGCTCTACCGTCATCTCGAACAAGAACTCGGACCTGAGCTCCGCCATGGTCGTCACCTCCTTGGTATTCGCCCGGTCATTTTCAGATCACCTCGGCGGCGCGCAGCTCGGCGATGGCGCCGGCATCGTAGCCGAGCTCGGAGAGCACCCGGTCGGTGTGCTCGCCGAGCCGCGGCGCGCGGTGGCGGATGCCGCCCGGCGTCGCCGACAGCCTCACCGGGGTATCGCTGACCGGCGCCGGCCGCCCCGCCCCGGGATATCCGAGCGCTTTGAGGAAGCCCGAGGCCTGGACGTGGGGATCGTCGAGCGCCTGTTGCGGGGTGTAGACCGGGCCCGCCGGGAGGCGCGCCGCCTCGAGCTCGGCGAGCGCCTCCTCGACGGTGCGCTCGGCGCACCACGCGGCCATGCGCCGGCTCACCTCCTCGCCGTGGCGGCCGCGGGCCTCGTCGTCGGCGAAGCGGGGATCGCCGAGCCAGTGGTTCTCGCCCATCAGCCGCGCCCAGCGCTCGAACAGGGGCTGACCGATGGCCTGGACGATGATCCAGCCGTCCTTGGCGCGGAAGGCGTCCGAAGGCGCCGAGGTCTGGCTGCGGTTGAGCGTGGCGACGCGGTCGGCCGCGATCACCGCCTGCTCGATGAGGGTGGCGTTGCCGATCGTGAGCGCGGTGTTCAGAAGCGCGCCCTCGACCACCTGACCCTCGCCGCTCTCGGCCCGGTGCATCAAGGCGGCCAGCGTCCCGAAGGCCGAGCTCATGGCGGTGGCGAAGTCGACCCAAGGCGAATAGCCCTTGGTCGGCACCCCGGGATCGCCCGACATGAACATCACCCCCGACATCGCCTGGCCGATGCCGTCGAAGCCGACCTTCTCGGCATAGGGACCGCCCGGTCCGAAGGCCGATACCGTGGCGAGGATGATGTCGGGCTTGGAGCGGCACAGGCTCTCGTAGTCGAGGCCCATGTCGGCCAGGGTCTGGGGCGGCAGGTTCGCCACCACCACGTCGGCCGTGGCCACCAGCTTCTTGACGATCTCGCGGCCTTGCGCGGTCCTCGGATTGAGCGTCATGCCGAGCTTGTTGCGGTTGACCTGAAGGAACAGCGCCCCGGCGCCCTCGGCCACCGGCATCAGGAAGCGATCCTCGCTGCCGGTGGTCTTCTCGACGCGGATGACCTCGGCGCCGAGGTCCGCGAGCATGGCGGCGCAGTAGGGCCCGGCGATGTAGCGCCCGAAATCGAGCACCCGAAGGCCCGCGAGCAAGCCTGTCACGTTTGTATCCCCTTATCCCTTGTCCGGCCCCGTCGCCGCTCGGCCCGACCCGCGTCGCGACCAGCGGGCGCCAGTCTACGGCGCGCGCCCGGGCCTGTCCAAGTGCCCGCGGCGGCGCCGCGATTCGTTGACAGCCCTATGTCATCGCTCTAGTTTTTGCACTGCGGCATAAGCTGTCATGAGCCGCCGCCGCCCGCGCGGCCCGAGCGGCCCGGCGCCCGGTCTCTCCTCTGCTTGGAGCGCTCGCCCATGAAGGTATTCGTCGCCGTCAAGCGCGTCGTCGATTTCAACGTCAAGATACGGGTCAAGGCCGACAACACCGGGGTCGAGCTCAACAACGTCAAGATGTCGATGAACCCGTTCGACGAGATCGCCATCGAGGAGGCGCTCCGCCTCAGGGAGGCCGGCGTCGCCGAGGAGGTGGTGGCGGTCTCGATGGGGGTGCAGCAGTGCCAGGAGACCATCCGCACCGCGCTCGCCATGGGCGCCGACCGGGGCATCCTGGTGAAATGCGACGACGAGCTCGAGCCGCTGGCCGTCGCCAAGCTGATGAAGGCCTTGGTCGAGGCCGAGTCCCCGGAGCTCATCCTGCTCGGCAAGCAGGCCATCGACGACGATTCGAACCAGACCGGCCAGATGCTGGCGGCGCTCCTGGGTTGGCCCCAGGGCACCTTCGTATCGAAGATGACGATCGCCGACGGCAAGGCCCAAGTTACGCGCGAGGTCGACGCCGGGCTCCAGTCCATGTCCCTCGACATGCCGGCGGTGATCACCGTCGACCTCAGGCTCAACGAGCCGCGCTACGCCTCGCTGCCCAACATCATGAAGGCCAAGAAGAAGCCGATCGACGAAAAGACGCCGGACCAGCTTGGCGTCGACGTCACGCCACGGCTCAAGGTACTGAAAGTGGAGGAACCGCCCAAACGCGCGGCCGGGGTCAAGGTGGCCGACGTGGCCGAGCTGGTGGACAAGCTGAAAAACGAAGCGGGGGTGATCTGATGCCTGTCCTGGTCTTGGTCGAGCACGAGGACTCGGAGCTCAAGGACGCCACTTTGAACACCGTCAGCGCGGCCCAGGCGCTGGGCCAGGAGGTCCACGCGCTGGTCACCGGCACGGGCTGCGCCGGGGTCGCCGAGGCGGCGGCCAAGATCGAGGGCGTGACCAAGGTGTTGGTGGCCGACGACGCCCGCTACGAGCACCAGCGCGCCGAGGCCCTGGCGCCGCTCTTGGTGAAGCTCGCGCCGGACTACACGGCGGTGCTGGCGCCCGCCACCACCTTGGGCAAGAACGTCATGCCGCGGGCCGCGGCGCTCCTCGACGTGCAGCAGATCTCCGAGATCGTCGAGGTGGTCTCGAACGACACCTTCGTGCGCCCGATCTATGCCGGCAACGCCATGGCCACGGTGCAGTCGGAGGACGCGACCAAGTTCATCACGGTGCGCACCACGGCCTTTCCCAAGGCCGAGGCGGAAGGCGGCTCGGCCACGGTGGAGGCCATCGAGGCGGCCGAGGACCCCGGTCTCTCGCGCTTCCTGGGCCAAGAGCTCTCCGACTCCGAGCGCCCCGAGCTGACCAGCGCCCGGGTCGTCATCTCGGGCGGGCGCGGGATGCAGTCGGGCGAGAACTTCAAGCTCATCGAGGCCATCGCCGACAAGCTGGGGGCCGCGGTGGGCGCCAGCCGCGCCGCCGTCGACGCCGGCTTCGTGCCCAACGACTACCAGGTCGGCCAGACCGGCAAGGTGGTGGCGCCCGACCTCTATATCGCGGTGGGCATCTCGGGCGCCATCCAGCACCTGGCGGGAATGAAGGACTCCAAGGTGATCGTCGCCATCAACAAGGACGAGGAGGCGCCCATCTTCCAGGTCGCCGACTATGGCCTGGTCGCCGATCTCTTCAAGGCGCTGCCCGAGCTCGACCAGGAACTCTCGAAGTAAGCCCAGGGGCGAGGCAACATGACCATCCGCAACATCGGCATCATCGGCGCCGGCCAGATGGGCAACGGCATCGCCCACGTGTTCGCCGCCGCCGGCTACGACGTGGCCATCACCGACATCGACTCGGAGCAGCTCGATGCGGCGCTGGCGATCATCGCCACCAACCTCGGACGCCAGGTGCACCGGGGCACCATCACGGAAGAGGACAAGCAGGCCGCGCTCGACCGCATCAAGCCGGTGGACGGGCTCGACGGCCTGGTGGGCGCGGACCTGATCATCGAATCGGCGACCGAGGACGAGGCGGTCAAGCGGGCGATCCTGGTCGAGCTCTGCCCCAAGCTCGGCGAGAGCACGATCATCGCCACCAACACCTCGTCGATCTCGGTCACCCGCCTGGCCTCGGTCACCGACCGTCCCGGCAAGTTCATGGGCATGCATTTCATGAACCCGGTGCCGATGATGGAGCTGGTGGAACTGATCCGGGGCATCACCACCGAGGAAGAGACCTTCCGACAGGTCCGCGAGCTGACCATCGCGCTGGGCAAGACGCCGGCCAGCGCCGAGGACTTTCCCGCCTTCATCGTCAACCGCATCCTGCAGCCGATGATCAACGAGGCGGTCTACACCCTTTATGAGGGCGTCGGCGGGGTCGAGGCCATCGACACCGCGATGCGGCTCGGCGCCCACCATCCCATGGGCCCGCTCGAGCTCGCCGACTTCATCGGCCTCGACACCTGTCTGGCGGTGATGCAGGTGCTCTACGAGGGGCTCGCCGATTCCAAGTACCGGCCCTGCCCGCTCCTTGTGAAGTACGTCGAGGCGGGCTGGCTGGGCAAGAAGGCCAAGCGCGGCTTCTACGACTACAGCGGCGAGGAGCCGGTGCCGACGCGCTGAGACCCGGCCCCGGGCACCCTTCCCTCAGCGGCCCTGGGCGATGGCCACGCCCACCAGGATGAGGACCGCGGTGAGCGCCAGCGAAAGCGTGATGGCTTCGCTCAGCACCACGACCGCGAGCACCAGGCTCATCACCGGCTGGGCGAACTGCTAGGCCGCGACCCGGGTGATGCCGCCCGAGCCCAGGGCCCAGTACCAGCAGGCATAGGCGAGCAGCGAGGAGAGCACGGCGAGGTAGCCGATCGCCGACCAGCCGGCGAGGTCGCGCGGCAGCCAGTCGGCGCTCGCCGCCCGCCACGCCAGCACCGGAACCAGCACCAGCCCGGCCAGCGTCAGGCCCCACAGCGTGGCCGCCCAGGTGCCGATGGTGCGCGACAGCCGGCCGCCGGCGACATAGCCCGCGGCCGCGGCGAGGCACGACGCCAGCACCAGGAGATCGCCGCCAACGCTTGCACTTGCGCTCGCGCCCGCGCCGCCGAGCCCAAGGCGGAGGTCGACCAAGAGATACTCGCCGGCGAGCGCCAGGGCGACGCCGAGCCACCAGCGCCGGGCCGGCCGGCGGCGCTCCGCGGCGGCTCCGATGAGGCCCGAGAAGACCGGCGCCGCGGCGATGATGAGCGCCGCGTGGGAGGAGCTGGTGCGCTCGACCCCGAGGCTGAAGAGGAGCGGAAAGGCGACGAAGCCGGCGCCGCCCGAGACCAGCAGGAGAGCAACGCCCGCGGCTGAGACGGGGAACCGAAAGCGCGCCCTCGAGAGCGCCAGCAGCGGCGCCACCAGGGCGGCGGCGACCACGGTTCGCAACAGCCCGACGCTGAGCGCGTCGATCTCGGCAACCGCGATCTTGGTCACGATCGGGGTGCCGGCCCAGATCGTGATCGCCAGTCCCGCGGCGGCGATCACCGCGAGCCCGGCGGGCCCACCCGAGGCCCGGGCTGCGCTCTGGCCCGGTGACCGGGAGCCGCTCACGCCATCCCCCAGGCCGCCGGCCCGGTCACGGAGCTCAGGGCCGCCAGAACGGCTTGCGCCACTCGGCCGCGGCGTCGCCGCGGCTCACGCCGATGTCCTTGAGCAGGCGCTCGTCGAGCGTCATTAAATCGTCGCGCTGCTGCCGCCGCCGCCGCCACCTGGCGACGAGCTCGAGCAGGGTCAGGCCGTCCCGCGTCAGAACCGCGAGGAGACTCCTCTGGGCCCAGGCGGAGCGCCCGCCGGGGCTCATACGAGCCGTCACCGGCTCTATTGTATCGGTACAATTCTTCATGGTCATCCTGGATTTTAGATTGCGACTCCCTGCTTGGTCGGCTATTATCGAGACAATATCGAGATGGTCTTGGGCAACGTGAGAGTCAATCGAAACATTGATACCATGACAATCTGGCACCCCGATATCGAGGCCCGCCCGCGCCCCCGCTACCTCGCCATCGCCGCGGCCCTGGCCGAGGATATCGAGCGCGGCGGCCTCGAGCCGGGCCAGCGCTTGCCTACCCATCGCGACCTCGCCTACCGCCTCGGTGTCACCGTCGGCACGGTGAGCCGCGCCTACGCCGAGGCCGGGCGGCGCGGCCTGATCGCCGGCGAGGTCGGCCGCGGCACCTTCGTGCGCGGGCCCAAGGAGGCGGGCACCGGCCTCGCCTCGCTGTTCCAGCAAGCTTCGGACGAGGACCGGCGGGAGCTCATCGACCTCAGTCTCAACCTGCCGGCGATGGGCGATCAGGCGGCCGTGCTGGCCAGCGCGTTGAGCGAGCTGGGGCGGAGCGCGGAGCTCTCGGAGCTGCTGTTCTATCAGCCCGAGGCGGGGCGACCGGCCCACCGCGCCGCCGGCGCCGCGTGGCTCGGCCGCTCGGTCGCGACGGCGACGCCCGAGCGGGTGATCGTCACCTGCGGCGCTCAGCACGCCATCGCCGTGGTGCTCTCGGCGCTGACCAGCCCCGGCGACGTGGTGCTGACCGAGTCCCTGACCTGGACCGGCGTCAAGGCGCTCGCCAGCCTGATGCACCTCAAGCTCGAGGGCGTCGCCATCGACCACGACGGGCTGGTGCCCGAGGCCCTCGAGGCGGCCTGTATGTCGAGCGCGGCGCGGGTGCTCTACTGCATGCCGACGCTGCACAACCCCACCGCCTCGATCATGCCGGCGGCGCGGCGCGCCGAGATCGTCGAGATCGCGCGGCGCTACGACCTCGCCATCATCGAGGACGACGTTTACAGCCACCTGCCGACGGCGGCGCCACCGACGCTCAGCAGCCTGGCGCCCGAGCGCACCTACTACCTGACCAGCGCGTCCAAGAGTCTGGCGCCGGGGCTGCGCGTCGGCTTCCTGTTGGCGCCCGAGGAGATGGTGGAGCGGGTGGCGGCGGGGGTGCGCGCCACCACCATCATCGCGCCGCCGCTGCCGGCCGAGATCGTGGCCACCTGGATCGCCGACGGCAGCGCCGAGCGCCTGATCGAGTGGCAGCGGCGCGAGGCCGCGGCGCGGCAGGCGATCGCCGCCGCCACCCTGGGCGCGGCGACCAGCCACGGCCACACCTGCTGTCACCTGTGGCTCGAGCTGCCGGCGCCCTGGCGCGCCCGCGACTTCGCCGACCGCGCCCGCGAGCGCGGCGTCCTGGTGACGCCCGCCGACCTCTTCATGGCCGGGCGCTCGCCCGCGCCCCACGCCGTGCGCGTGACGCTCGGCGCGGCCCGCGACCGGGCACAACTGGAAAAGGGCCTCGGGATTCTGGCCGAGATGCTGGAGGCGCGGCCGACGCCCAGGCTCAGCATCGTTTGAGGCGGGACCGCCCGGCCGCCGCGATCAAATTCTGTTGGCAATGAAGAGGGGCGGCGAGCGGCACACCGCCCGCCGCGCCCCCATACTCGGTACTTTCCCGCCCCGACCGCGCGGTCGGGGGTTAGGCGTCGATATCGACCTGGGCGCCGAGACCATCGCCGGCGTCGGAGCGGGTCGAGTCCCCGTCCTGCGCGGCGATCTGCACCGTGGCGTCGAGCACCTCGGTCTCGCTCTCGCTGGCAAAACTCAGAGCCTGCGCATTGGCGTCACGCAGCGACTGGTCTACCTGCGCTTGGGATGAAAATACGTCCATGTTCGCTTCCTCTTCGGTAACCCCGCTGCGGGAGCCCGCAGGCGCCCACCGGAAGTTTTGCGCTCCGCCACGAGCTGGCGGATGGCCTTTTCGGAGAAAGGCTCAGGGATTGTGTCCCCGATCGACGGCACCATAGCCGCCAACGGATTAAGGAGCGGTTAACAGAGCGGATTCCGGCGCGGATTCCGGCCCTGCCAGCGACCGCACCGCCGGCGCTCTCAGGCCGCCGTATCGCTGGCCGGGCGCAGCAGCCTGATGAGCGGCAGATAGCCGTGCTCCTTGAGCATCGGGCCGCGCGCTTTGAAGAGCTCGTCGTGACCGTAGACGCCATGGCCCTCGAGCAGGCGATTCATGAGATTGAAGAGCGACACCACCATGATGGCGTCGTGGAGCGCCTGTTCGTCCCAGCCGGCGTCGTAGACCGCCTCGGCGTCGGCGTCCGCGATGCTCGCCGGTGCCTCGGTGAGCTTGCCCGCCAGGCGCAGGATCGGCTTCAACTTGTCGTCGAAGCCGGCGCCTTCCAGGTCGTCGAACATGTTGTCGACCGCCGCGCCCGGGATCCCGAAGGCCTTCGCGGTCTCGGCGTGCACGCCGTAGCAGTAGCGGCACTCGTTGATGCCGGAGACGTAGGCGGCGATCAGCTCGCGCTCGCCGGGCGACAGCGGCGAGGGCCCCCGCATCACCGCCTCGTGCAGCTCCATCAGCGGCGCGCCCGCCTCGGGGCTCATCTTCAGGATCTCGGGCACCGTGGCATTGTCACCGAGCTTGGGGAATTTCGGCATCGTGTCCCTCCATGACTTCAAGCGTTGATCGCTGGAACGGCGTGAGCCGCGCGGCATCGGCTCGGACGTCCCCGATGGCGGGCTGGTACGGGGTCCTAGTAGGGAGCGTCGCGCTCGGCCCGCGCCTGATCCAGGGGGCGCTCGTCGGTCCTTGAGTCGATGAGGTGGCGGACGAGGTCGACGATCTCGGCGACGTCCCATTCCGTCGGGCCGACCACCCGCATCACCTCGTTGCCGGCGCGATCGATCAGCAGCGTCGTCGGCAAGCCGTAGGCACCCAGCACCCTGATCGCCCGCGTCGAGGAGTCGACGTAGAGCGCCAGCCGCTCGATGCCGAGGTCGTCGAGAAAGGTCTTCACCTTGGCCGCGCCGCCGCGGTCGACGGCGAGGGCGAGGACCTCGAAGTCGTCGCCGCCGAGCCGGGCCTGCAAGCGGTCCAGCCCCGGCATCTCGCGCCGGCAGGGCGCGCACCAGGTGGCCCACAGGTTGAGCAGCACCACCTTGCCACGAAACCGGTCGAGGCTGAGGTCGCGTCCCCCACCATCGGTGAAGCGCACCTCGGGAACTGGCCTGGGCTTGTCGAAAAAGGTAAAGTTGGCGAACTTTTCCGTCGCCAGGAGATCGCGCAGCTCGCTGGCGGGGGACCCCGCCAGGCCCAAATCCGCCAGGGATACGAGCCCGAGCACTCCAGCGATCAGAGCCAGCACCAGTCTTTTCATTCCTCTACCTCAAACTCGCGGACGCCGATCATGACCGAGACACCGCCCAGCGCCCTCTTGCGTGGCCGTTTTCAAGCCGGTCCGGCCGCCGTCATGGAGCGCATCAACGCCTCGATCGACTTCGACAAGCGGCTCTACGCCCACGACATCGCCGGCTCCAAGGCCCATTGTACCATGTTGGTCGAGCAAGGCATCCTCTCAGCCGACGACGGTGACGCGATTGTGAACGGCCTAGATCGCATATTGGGCGAGATCGAGCGCGGCGAGTTCGCCTTCGACGCTAGCCTCGAGGACATCCACATGAACGTCGAGGCGCGGCTCAAGGAGCTCATCGGCGAGGCAGCGGGCCGGCTCCACACCGCCCGCTCGCGCAACGATCAGGCGGTCACCGACCTGCGTCTGTGGCTGCGCGAGGCCTTGGACGGCATCGACCAGGGGCTTGTCGCGCTGATCGGCGCGCTGCTCGACAAGGCCGCGGACCATGCCGACACCATCATGCCGGGCTTTACCCACCTGCAGGCGGCGCAGCCGGTCACCTTCGGTCATCACCTGCTGGCCTACGTCGAGATGTTCGGCCGCGACCGCGGTCGCGCCGCCGACTGCCGGGCGCGGCTCAACCAATGTCCGCTGGGCGCGGCGGCGCTGGCCGGCACCTCGTTCCCGATCGAGCGTCGGACGACGGCGGCGGCGCTGGGCTTCGACGAACCCTGCCGCAACTCGATCGACGCCGTCTCGGACCGCGACTTCGCGCTCGAGTTCCTGAGCTTCGCGGCGATCGCCGCCGTGCACCTGTCGCGCCTGGCCGAGGAGATCGTGCTGTGGTCGAGCGCGGGCTTCGGCTTCATATCCCTCTCGGACGCCTTCACCACCGCTTCGTCGATCATGCCGCAAAAAAAGAATCCCGACGCGGCCGAGCTGGTGCGGGGCAAGGCGGGCCGCGTGATCGGGGCGCTGACTGCGCTCTTGGTGACGATGAAGGGGCTGCCGATGGCCTACGGCAAGGACATGCAAGAGGACAAGGAGCCGATCTTCGACGCCGCCGACACGCTCGAGCTCTCAATCGCCGTCACCACCGGCATGATCGCCGACATCGAGGTCCACAAGGAGGCCATGCGCGAAGCCGCGGGCGCCGGCCATTCCACCGCCACCGACCTCGCCGACTGGCTGGTGCGCGAGAAGGGATTGCCCTTCCGCGAGGCCCATCGCATCACCGGCGCCATCGTCCGGCTTGCCGAGGCGCGCGGCTGCGCCCTCGACTCCCTGCCCCTCGCCGACATGCAAGGGGTGGAGCCGCGGATCGACGAGCGGGTCTTCGAGGTGCTCGGCGTCGAGAACTCGGTGGCGAGCCGCACCAGCCTCGGCGGCACCGCGCCCGAGCGGGTGCGCGAGGCCATCGCCGCCGCCCGGGAGCGCCTGGCGTGACCCGCCGTCGCGCGCTCGCGCTCCTGCTGGCGCTGGTTCCCGGGCTGGCGCAGGCGGGCTGCGGTCGCAAGGGAGAGCTCGAGGCGCCGCCCGGAAGTCAGCCCGGGCGCGAACCCGGGCGCGAAGAGGAGAAGAAGAAGCCCGCGGGCTCCTGATCCGATCATGGACCACTTCCACTACATCGACGGTGAGCTCCACGCCGAGGAGGTGCCGCTCTCGCGCATCGCGGACGCGGTCGGAACCCCGTTCTATTGCTACTCGACGGCCACCCTGGTCCACCATTACCGGGTCTTCAGCGCCGCCTTCGCGGGTCTCGATGCCGAGGTCTTCTACGGCGTCAAGGCCAACGCCAACCTCGCCGTCATCCGAACCCTGGCCGAGCAGGGCGCGGGCGCCGACGTGGTCTCGGAAGGGGAGCTGCGCCAGGCCCTGGCGGCGGGCGTAGCGGCCTCGCGCATCGTCTTCTCGGGCGTCGGCAAGACGCGCCGCGAGCTGGCCGTCGCCCTCGACGCCGGCATCCTTCAGTTCAATGTCGAGTCCGAGCCCGAGCTCGAGGCGCTGGGCGAGATCGCGGCCGCCGCCGGCACGCGCGCGGCGGTGGCGATCCGCGTCAATCCCGATGTCGACGCCCGCACCCATGATAAGATCACCACCGGCCGCGACGAGAACAAGTTCGGCGTTCCCTGGCGGCGGCTGCCCGAGGTGGCCCGCCGCGCGGCGCAGCTCGAGGGCATAGACCTGGTCGGCCTCGCCGTTCATATCGGCTCCCAGCTCACCGAGCTCGCCCCCTTCGAGGCCGCCTTCCGGCGCCTCGGCGAGCTCACCCTGGCGCTGCGCGACGAGGGCCACGAGCTCTCCCGGCTCGATCTCGGCGGCGGCCTCGGCATTCCCTATGACGGCGAGACGCCGCCCAGCCCGGCCGAGTACGGGGCCATGATCGGGCGCGTGGTCGGCGATCTCGGTTGTACGCTGATGCTCGAGCCGGGGCGGCTGCTGGCCGGCAACGCGGGCCTTCTGGTGAGCTCGGTGATCTACGTGAAGGAAGCGGAGAGCCGCCGTTTCGCGGTCCTCGACGCGGCCATGAACGACCTCGTGCGGCCCAGCCTATACGACGCCAGGCACCAATTCCTCCCCGTCATCGAGGCACCGCCCGGGACGCCCCAGGCGCCGCTCGATTTCGTCGGCCCGGTATGCGAGAGCGGCGATACCTTTGCCCGCGACGTCGCCGCCCCTCCGCTGGGCCCGGGAAATCTGGTGGCGATCCGCTCGGCCGGCGCGTATGGTTCGGTGATGGCCTCGACCTACAACGGCCGCCCGCTGGTGCCCGAGGTGCTGGTGAGGGGGGTCGACTTCGCCGTGGTCCGCCCGCGTCCCAGCTATGAGGAGCTGCTGGCCAGGGACGTCATGCCGCCGTGGCTCGCGGGCCCGGGGCGCCAACGCTCGCGAGGCATCGCGTGAACCTGAGGCGACCCTTGGCCTCGCTGCTCGAGCGGGCACTCGAGCGCCGCATTCAGCTGGCCTGGACGGCGCTGTTGTGGGAGCGCCTATGGCCCGCGTTGTGGCCCGCGGTGGGCGTCGCCGGCCTGTTCCTGGCGCTGGCGCTGCTCGACGCTTGGAGCCTGCTCCCGGGGTGGTTGCATCTGGGCCTGTTGCTGGCCTTCGCCGGCGCCCTCGGCTGGGCGCTGTGGCGCCCATTGAGCCGCCTCACGCTGCCCACCGCGGACCAGGCGCGGCGCCGGCTCGAGCGCAACAACCGGCTCGACCATCGCCCCCTCACACTGCTGCGCGATCACCTCGCCAGCGACCCCTCGGACAGCGGCGCCCGTGGGTTGTGGCGGGTCCACCGGGCGCGCGCCGCGGCGGCGGTGCGGCGGCTCCGCGTCGGCATGCCGGAGCCCGGACTGGCGCGCCACGACCCCCTCGGGCTGCGCGCCGCGCTGGGCCTCCTTCTGGTGGTGGGCGTGACCGCCTCGGGCCTGGAGGGGCCGAGCCGAGTGGCCAGAGCCTTCAGTCCGGACCTCTCGGGCCAGGCCGTCATCCCGGCCGAGCTCGATGCCTGGATCGCGCCGCCCGAGTACACCGCGCTGGCGCCTATCGTGCTCGAGTCGGGGAGCGCCGAGCGCACGCTGACGGTCCCGACCGGCAGCAAGTTCCTGGCCCGTGTCCACGGCGGGCGCGGCGCGCCGGCGTTGCGACTCGACGACGACGAGGTCGTCTTCGAGCGGGCCGATCCGAGCACCCACCGGTTGGAGTACACCATCGAACGCGGCAAGCGGCTGGCGGTGGTGCAGGACGGCGCGGAGCTCGCGGCCTGGCCGCTCACGGTGGTGTCGGACGAAGCGCCGAGCGTGGCCTTCGCCGAGCCGCCATCGCGGAGCGTTCGCTCGGCCCTGAGAGTGGAGTACGAGGCCGGCGACGACTATGGCCTCGCCTCGGTGACGCTACGCATCCGGCGCGAGGGATCGGAACAGAGCCTGGAGATCGCGCTGCCCTTGCCGGGGCTCGGCCTGAAGCACTCGAGCGAGGCCAGCTTTCACGACCTGACCCCCCATCCCTGGGCCGGCCTGACGGTGACCCTCGACCTGGTGGCGCGCGACGGTATCGACCAGGAGGGCTTCAGCGACAGCTTCGAGATGGTGCTCCCGGAGCGCATCTTCAATCATCCGGTGGCCCGCGCCATCATCGAGCAGCGCAAGGCGCTGACCCTCGATCCGAGGCAGCGCGACAAGGTGGCGGCGGCGCTCGACGCCATATCGGCGCTGCCCGAGCACTTCTTCGACGACGTGGTCGTCTACATGGCGCTCAGGAGCGCCCGTTGGCGGCTCGCTTACGACCATAGCGAGAAGGCCATCGCCGAGGTGCAGGACCTGCTGTGGGACACCGCGTTGAAGATCGAGGACGGCACCCTCTCGCTCGCCGAGCGCGAGCTGCGCGCGGCCCAACAGGCGCTGATGGAGGCGCTCAGCGGCGATGCCACGGACGCCGAAATCGAGCGCCTGATGGACGAGCTGCGCCAGGCCCTCAACGACTTCCTGCGCGCGCTCGCCGAGCAGGCCATGGCGCAGGCGTCCGAGGGCGACCCGATCGAGGGGGTGGACCCGAACAGCCTCATGATCGAGAGCCAGGACCTCATGGCGCTCCTCGAACAGGCCCTCGAGCTGAGCCGCTCCGGCGCCCGGGACGCGGCCCGCGAGCTCCTGGCTCAGCTCCAGGAGATGCTCGAGAACCTGCGCGCCGGGGTCATGGCGGGGATGCCGCGCGACGGCGATCGGCGTTACGGCCGCAACCTGCGCGAGCTGGGCGAGCTGATGCGCCGCCAACAGCAGCTCCTCGACGAGACCTTCCGCGAGTCGCGGCGCCGCCAGGGCGAGATGCAGAGACCCGGCCAAGGCAACCTCGGTATGGCCGGGCGCCAGGAGGGCCTGAGGCGGGGCCTGGGCGAGATCATGCGCCGCCTGGGCGAGGGCCAGGGGCAGATCCCCGGTGCCTTGGGCCGCGCCGAGCGCTCCATGCTCGAGGCGCGCCGCTCCCTCGAAGGGGGACAATCCGGCGACGCCGCGCGCTCCCAGACCACCGCGCTCGATGAGCTGCGCCAGGGCGCGCGCGCGCTGATCGAGGAGATGATGCAGCGCTTCGGCAACCTGGGCGACGGCCAACAGGGGCGCGGCCGCTCGCGCTTCAACAATCAGGACCCGCTCGGCCGACCCTTGCCGGGGGGCGAGGAGGACGGCGGCATCACCGGCGACTACGTCAAGATCCCGGACAAGGCCGACCTGCAGCGGGCGCGCGAGATCCTCGACGAGCTCTACCGCCGCTCGGGCGAGCGCCAGCGCCCGCCCGCCGAGCTCGACTACATCGACCGTCTGCTGCGCAGATTCTAGCGCGCATCAGGATTGATACCGGTCATATCCAGCATGCCTGAAGAAGTTCTG
>CBDUZE010000057.1:0-23443 GCA_965371625.1 uncultured Alphaproteobacteria bacterium | reverse complement strand
GATAACGGCGCTTGCGGCGGATCAGGGTCGCATCGTGCCCTCGACGGCGCCGGGCTCCTGTCCAAGCGGGAGCGGCGTCATTTCGCCGAACAATATCGCAGGCGACCTCTACAAGATCTATCGGCGCGCAAGGCTGCAGGCGATGACCCTGTCCAAGGCCGTGGGCTCGTCACTCGCCGACGTCGCCGCTGCCGAGCTCGTGTTCCACCACGCCCGAGACCGAGCCGAGTCGGTCCTAAACCAACATTATCATTTCTTGTCAGGTGCCGCCCTCTATCTCGACCCCACAATTATTTCTCGACGATCTGATTCATTTTATTACAATTGGAATCCCTGCAATCTTTCGATTCTCTCAATTATATCTCGCATTTCTTCAGGTATTTCGCCAGGGCGAATTTCTCTCACCACTCTTATTGCACTCAACGAAACACCACATTTATCTTGGGACCATTTAGATACTTGTGACAATAATTTTTTACCCGGGACAATTCCGATTCGGCCATCAGGTGTTTCCCAAGCTAATCTCACTCGTTCCCTCGCTGCCCTATTAGCACCCTTGAGGCCTCGCTTTCTCTCTTGCTTGAAAACTTCTTCGGCAATTGTATCTATTATCCCTACTTTAAGCTGGTCACAAATTTCAAATATCCTATTCTCAATCTCGATCTCCCGTACAGAGCGTTTTCCTTTTGACACATTTTTATTTACGACTCTTTCTATAACGGCAGGTATTATAAGGTAATTCTCCAACTCTTTTCTTTTCCAAATATGCAGGTAAACGCTCTTAATTCTCGCTTCCTCAATCCTTTCTTCGATCTCTTCTGGAGTGTGGTAGTCCGAGTCCAGTAAACAATATACTCGTACCAATTCCCCGACCTCATTTCTTAACAGCATTTTTGATCCAATGGCTAGAGGCCAGCCCGTCCAACCATTTATCGACATATTGGGAATCGCACCAAGTGGGTCCTGGCTTTCCGGAAAAATAGTGTTTTGAAGGCATTTTAGGATAGATAAATCTTTTCCCTCTACTAATAACAATTTTCGTGACGTTGAGAGACGAGCCAAGTGTACATTATGGACTGACCCAATATTATCTGTAATCCTTTGAACTGCGCTCAAACTCGCCGCGAACTTCGACTTTGGCCGATTTCTCTCCGCAATTAGAATCTCCTCCGGACTGGTCTCTGACATAATCTCAACTGAGTGTGTAGCGATAATCTTCTGCCCCCTTCTCACTTTAAGAAGGCGTACAAGCTTTCGCTGTAAATCCGCGTGTAAATACACATCAGGCTCATCCAAAATAATCGTTTCGATATCACTGATTCTTGAAAGAAACCAGACTGTCTGTAACCAAACTTGGAGTCCATGTCCCATCCATGCAACTTCGGCAACGAAGGGGCCATCTTGGATGTATAAATTCAGAAGCGTGGAACGCATACGTCCTTGGCCTTCAAGCTCTCGGATCCTTAAACCAGGCCAAGTCCGTTCTGCTAAGAGAGAAAACTCTTTGAAATTATCATAAAACAAATTGAGTTGATTCCGAAAATGCTGGGAAGAAAGGTATGATGACAAAGAATTCCGCACATACTCCGGTTCAAGAATTCGTTCTTCTTTTGTCAAAGGCGTGACTTGAGGAAGTATATTTATCTTCGGGAGATTTACACTTCGAGCCTGAGATTTTGACCGAATAATTTGTCCAGAAGCGTCAGTTATAGTTGCGAACACAATATCGTCTGGATGGACGAATATATTAATCTGTTCGCCAGAGGTAAAATCAGCGGTAATCTGCGATGGCGGATCAGCGTATCTATGGCAAATAGTTCTCAGTTCAAGGTTCAGCCCTTTCAGCGATGGTCGTACACCGACGTACCGCCTAGGTATATCAAATTCTGTTGGAGGATCGCGGTACAATAACTGGGTACAACGATTTGTTACAATAGATACAAGCTTGAGGGCTTCAACAATTGTAGACTTACCAGAATTGTTTCTTCCTACAATAATTGTCGTGTCTGTAAGAGGAAGCTCGTGTTCACTGAAGCCGCGGAAATTATAGAGTCGAAGCTTTTTGAGCATTTGTGAAATTCGTCACATATCAGGAGGTGTTCAGTTTGCGGCCGGCAGAAATCTGAATTATTGTACAGGGACAGCAAGTGATTATTTATCAACAGATACAAGGACCCATCTCAAGTAACCATAACAAAAGTTGAGCGCTGTGGCTACTTTTTCGTTGCCGGGGACCGATCCCGACGTACGAGGGTCTGTACCGGGCCGCCGAGCGTTCCGGTCACGAGATCGGATAGCGAGCATTTGACGTCACACTGTGGATAAATGGGCTGGCGCTGACGGGCTTGGTGCGAGAGGATTGGAACGAAGGGTCGAGCGGGCGCCCCGACTTTGACCTTCTGCGCACTCCGCGCGATCTGCTATATAGCCCCGGCGCTGGCGGGACAGTGAGGAATGACCGGTTCCCCTTACCTTTACCCAAGCGACCGCGATACCCCGAGCGGGACCGCGAGCGGGCCGCGGTCGTGGCTCCGGTGCCCCCCTTGGGGGCGGCGAGAGCAGCCGCGACGATGACCGTGGCGGCCAAAATCTGCGGGCTCTCGACCCGCGAGGCGGTGGCGGCGGCGATGGCCGGCGGCGCCGGCTTGGTGGGCTTCGTCTTCTACCCGCCGTCGCCGCGCCACGTCACGCCCGGGCGCGCCGCCGAGCTCGCCGCCGAGCTCGCCCCCGAGGTGATCAAGGTGGGCCTCTTCGTCGATCCCGACGACGCCACCCTCGAGGCGACGCTCGCCGAGGCACCGCTCGACATGGTGCAGCTCCACGGCGCCGAGAGCCCCGAGCGGGTGGCCGAGGTGCGCCGGCGCACCGGGCTCGAGGCGATGAAGGCGATCAAGGTCGGCGCGGAAGCCGACCTCGCCCGGGCGCGGGCCTACGAGGGCGTGGCGGACCGCCTGCTGTTCGACGCCAAGGCGCCCGCCGGCGCGGACGCGGCGCTCCCCGGCGGCATGGGCTACGCCTTCGACTGGCGCCTTCTCAAGGGGCGCGCCTGGCGCTGTCCGTGGATGCTTTCGGGCGGCCTCAACGCCGCCAACGTGGCCCAGGCGGTGGCCGCCAGCGGGAGCCCCGCGGTCGACGTCTCCTCGGGCGTCGAGGATCGGCCGGGCCACAAGGATCCGGCCGCCATCGCCGCCTTTCTCTCCGCCGTGGCCGCGCTCTGAGACCGGCCGGCCGAGCCATGGAGAGACCCAACAGCTATCGCGCCGGGCCCGACGAGGCCGGCCACTTCGGCAGCTACGGCGGCCGCTATCTGCCCGAGACCCTGATGCCGGCGGTGCTGGAGCTCGAGCGCGCCTACCGCGCGGCGCGCGACGACCCCGCCTTCGGGCAACAGTTCGAGGGTTATCTCGCCCACTACGCCGGGCGGCCGAGCCCGCTTTACTTCGCCGAGCGGCTGACGCCCCATTTCGGCGGCGCCAAGCTTTACTTCAAGCGCGACGAGCTCAACCACACCGGATCGCACAAGATCAACAACTGCCTGGGCCAGATCCTGCTCGCCCGGCGCATGGGCAAGAGCCGCATCATCGCCGAGACCGGGGCCGGCCAGCACGGCGTCGCCATCGCCACCGCGGCGGCGCTCTTTGGCCTGCCCTGCGTGGTCTACATGGGCGAGGTCGATATCGAGCGCCAGGCGCCCAATGTCTTCCGCATGAAGCTCTTGGGGTCCGAGGTGCGGCCCGTCAGCTCGGGGTCGAGGACGCTCAAGGACGCCATGAACGAGGCCTTGCGCGACTGGGTGACCAACGTCGACGATACCTTCTACGTCATTGGCACGGTGGCCGGGCCGCACCCCTACCCGATGATGGTGCGCGACTTCCAGTCGGTGATCGGGCGCGAGACGCGGGCCCAGGTGCTGGAGCGCGAGGGTCGCCTGCCCGATACGCTGATCGCCTGCCTCGGCGGCGGCTCCAACGCCATGGGCCTGTTTCACCCTTTCCTCGACGACGAGGGCGTCGACATGATCGGCGTCGAGGCGGCCGGCCGCGGCCTCGAGAGCGGCGCCCACGCCGCCTCGTTGAGCGCCGGACGGCCCGGCGTGCTGCACGGCAACCGCACCTACCTCTTGCAGGACGACGACGGACAGATCGCCGAGGCCCATTCGGTCGCCGCCGGCCTCGACTACCCCGGCATCGGGCCCGAGCACGCCTGGCTCAAGGACTGCGGGCGGGTCAGCTACGTCGCCACCAGCGACGACGAGGCGCTCGCCGCGTTCCAGCTCTGCAGCCGCCTCGAGGGCATCATCCCGGCGCTCGAGCCGGCCCACGCGCTCGCCCACGTGGCCAAGATCGCCGGCGCCCTACCGGCCGACCACGTCATCGTCATGAACATGTGCGGTCGCGGCGACAAGGACGTGTTCACGGTTGCCCACGCCCTGGGGATCGAGCTGTGAGCGAGGGCCGCCTGGAGCGCCGCTTCGCGGCCCTGGGCCGCGACGGACGCGCCGCGCTCGTCGCCTTCGTCAGCGCCGGCGACCCGGATCCCGAGACCTCGCTGGCGATTGTGAGCGGCCTGCCCGGCGCCGGCGCCGACGTCATCGAGCTCGGCATGCCGTTCAGCGATCCGGTGGCCGACGGACCGGTGATCCAGGCCGCGGGGCAGAGGGCGCTCGGCTCGGGGGCCTCGATGCGGCGCACGCTCGAGCTGGTGCGCTCGTTCCGCGCCCGCGACCAGGACACGCCGCTGGTGCTGATGGGCTACTTCAATCCGATCCTGGCGATGGGCGTCGAGGCCTTCGCGGACGCGGCCGGCGGCGCCGGCGTCGACGCCCTGATCGTCGTCGACCTGCCGCCCGAGGAAGAGGCCGAGTTGAGATCGCCGGCCGATCAAGCGGGGCTGCGCCTGATCCGCCTCACCACCCCGACCACCGACGAGGCGCGGCTGGCCGAGGTGCTGGCGGGCGCCAGCGGCTTCGTCTACCACGTCTCGATCACCGGCATCACCGGCGCCGCCGCTCCCGACCCCGGCGCGGTCTCGGGCGCCGTGGCCCGTCTGCGCCGCCACACCGCGCTCCCGGTCGCGGTCGGCTTCGGCATCAAGACGCCCGAGCAGGCCGCGGCGGTGGCCCGCGTCGCCGACGCCGCCGTGGTCGGCTCCGCCCTCGTCGCCAAGGTCGCCGAGGGGCTCGACGGCGGGGGTCGCGCCGCGCCCGGCCTGGTGGACGGCGTGCTCGAGCTCACGGCGGCGCTGGCGCGCGGCGTGCGCCAGGCCCGCGCCGCCGCGGCCGCGGCGAGATAGCGCCGGCAGCGCGCGATGAACTGGCTCACCAACTTCGTGCGGCCCAAGATCCGCAAGCTGGTGCGCAAGCGCGAGGTGCCCGACGCGCTGTGGGAGAAGTGCCCGAGCTGCGGGCAGATGATCTTCCACCGCGACCTCGAGGCCGATCTGTGGGTCTGCCCACGGTGCGACCATCACCTGCGCATCGGCGCCAAGGCGCGCTTCGCCCAGCTCTTCGACGACGGTGAGCATAAGCGCATAGTGCTGCCCGAGGTGGCCGCCGACCCCTTGCGGTTCCGCGACGAAAAACGCTATGGCGACCGCATCAAGGCGAGCCGTTCCAGAACCGGCGAGGACGAGGCCATCGTCGTCGCCCACGGCCCGCTGGGCGGCCACCCGGTGGTGATCGCGGCGCAGGATTTCGCCTTCATGGGCGGTTCGATGGGGCTCGCCGCGGGCGAGGCGATCATCGCCGCCGCAGGGCTGGCGATCGAGCTCGAGGGGACGCTCATCATCCTCGCCGCGGCCGGCGGGGCGCGCATGCAGGAGGGCATCCTCTCGCTCATGCAGATGCCCCGCACCATCATAGCGGTGGACCAGGTGCGTGAGGCGGGGCTCCCCTACATCGTGGTGCTGACCGACCCGACCACCGGCGGCGTCACCGCCTCCTACGCCATGCTGGGCGACATCGCCATCGCCGAGCCCGGCGCGTTGATCGGCTTCGCCGGCCCCCGGGTGATCGAGAACACCATCCACGAGACCCTGCCCGAGGGCTTCCAGCGCGCCGAGCACCTGCTCGAGCACGGCATGGTCGACATGGTGGTGCACCGGCGCGAGCTGCGCGCGATGCTGGCGCGCCTTATCGATCTCTTGCGCAATCCGGGGCTGCCCGGGGACGGGGCGCCGCCACCCGAGGACGGGCTGCAAGTCCGGGCGATCGAGCCCCCGCCGGCCACGCCGGATTCGGGTGGGGCCGCGGCAGCGCCGTCCGAGGAGGCGCCTAAGGGAGAGCGGGACCCTGACCACTGACGCCATCCTCGAGCGCCTGACCCGGCTCCATCCCAAGTCGATCGACCTCTCGTTGGGCCGCCTCTACCGCCTCTTGGACCAGCTCGGCAATCCCCAGCGGCGGCTGCCGCCCGTGGTCCACGTCTCGGGTACCAACGGCAAGGGCTCGGTCATCGCATGTCTGGCGTCGATCCTGGGCGCCGCCGGCTATCGCACCCACGTCTACACCTCGCCTCATCTCATCCGCTTCGCCGAGCGCATTCGCCTCGCCGACCGGACCATCGACGAGGACGAGCTGGCGGCGGTGCTGAGCGACTGCGAGCGCGCCAACGGGGAGGCCCCGATCACCTTCTTCGAGATCACCACCGCCGCCGCCTTCGTCGCCTTCGCCGAGCACCGGGCCGACGTGCTGCTGCTCGAGACCGGGCTCGGCGGGCGGCTCGACGCCACCAACGTCATCGAGCGGCCGCTGCTCACGGCGATCACGCCGGTGGCCATGGACCACATGCATTACCTGGGCGACGACCTCGCCACCATCGCCGCCGAGAAGGCGGGTATCCTCAAGGCCGAGGTGCCGGTGGTGATCGGCCGGCAACCGCCGGCAGCGGCCCGCGCCATCGCCGACCGGGCCGAACGGGTTGGCGCGCCCATGCGCCCCTGGGGCCGGGCCTGGCGGGCCGAATCGCGCTCGGGCGGCATGACCTACAGCGCCGGCCGGAGGCGTCTCGAGCTTCCCGCCCCGGCGCTCGCCGGCGAGCACCAGATCGCCAACGCCGGCATGGCCATCGCCTGCCTCGAGGCCATGGCCGGGTTCGAGGTGGCGCCCGAGGCCATTCCCCAGGGCCTCTTAAGGGTGGAGTGGCCGGGGCGCTTGCAGCGGCTTGGCCCCGGCCGCTTGAGCCACCGCCTCCCGCCCGGCGCCGAGCTGTGGCTCGATGGCGGGCACAACCCCGGCGCCGGCGAGGCCCTCGCCGCGACCCTTCGTAAGTGGGCGCGGAACGACCGGGCCGCGGGAGCGCCGCTGCCGCTCTATCTTGTCGTCGGCATGCTGAGCAGCAAGCGGCCGAGCGACTTCCTGGCGCCGTTGGCGGCGCTCTCGGCGGGCGCCTTCGGCATCGCCATCCCCGACGAGGGGGCCAGCCTGAGCGCGCTGGAGGTGACCGCCGGGGCGCGCGCCGCGGGCCTCGCCGCCCGGCCCGCCGACTCGCTCGGGCAAGCGCTCGAGGCCATCGCCGAGGCGTGCGCCGGTGCGGCGGCGCCCCGCGTGCTGATCTGCGGCTCGCTCTATCTCGCCGGCAAGGTGCTGGCCAGCGAGGGCTTCGAGGTGGTCACACCGCGTGCAAGTACCAGTCGAGCTCCCGCGGCGTGACGATGTTCTCGAACTTGGCCAACTCGTAGCGCTTGACGGTGGCGTAGAGACGGCAGAACTCGGGCCCTAAGGCCTCAGGCATGACCTCGCCGCGCTCGAAGCGGTCGAGGGCCTCCGCCCACTTCGTCGGCAGGCTCGGCGCGACCTTGTCGTAGGCATTGCCGGTGGTCCGCTGGCCCGGCTCGAGACCCTGCTCGAGGCCGTGCAGGATGCCGGCCAGGATCGCCGCCATCACCAGGTAGACGTTGCCGTCGGCGCCCGCCACGCGGTGCTCGACGCGGCGCGCCTCGGCTCCGCCGCCGGGGACACGGAGCGCCACGGTGCGGTTCTCGAGGCCCCAGGTGGGGGCGAGGGGGGCGTAGGAGCCGGGCCTCAGCCGGCGGTAGGAGTTGGCGTTGGGGGCGAAGATGGCCATCGCCTCGGCCATGGTCGCCCGCAAGCCGCCGATGGCATGGCCCAGGGTGGCGTTGATCGCCTCGCCGCCGCCGGCGAAGAGGTTGTGGCCGGCGTCGTCGACCAGGCTGACGTGGAGGTGGAGCCCGCTGCCGGCCTGCGCCGCCATCGGCTTGGCCATGAAGGTAGCCTCGACGCCGTGCTTGCGCGCCGCCGCCTTGACCACGCGCTTCAAGAGCAGCGCATGGTCGGCCGCCGCCACCGGGTCGTCGAGGTGGACCAGGTTGACCTCGTACTGACCCGGGGCGTACTCGGAGACCGCGGTCGAGGCCGGCACCTCCTGGGCCGCGCAGGCCGCGGCGATGTCGTCGAAGAGGGCCGAGAAGGCGGCGATCTGCTCGATGCCGTAGACCTGGATGTCGCGCTCGCGCCGCCCCGTGGTGGGCGAGCGCGGCGGCTGGACCGCGCCCTCCTCGTCGCGCGCGCGGTCGAGGAGGTAGAACTCGAGCTCGACCGCGACCACCGGCCTCGTGCCGCTGGCGGCGAAGCGCTCGACCACGCGCTGGAGCGCGTGACGCGGATCGCCGTAGAAGGGTGAGCGGTCGTCGTTTCGCATCGTCATAAGGAGCTGGGCGGTAGGCCGCTCGGCCCAGGGCACCGGCCTGAGCCGGCCGTCGGCGGGGCTCAGCACCTTGTCGGCATCGCCGGTCGCCCACACCAGGCCGGTGCCGGGCGCGTTGTCGCCGGTGATGTCGAGCCCGAACAGGGAGGCCGGCAGCCGCACCTGGTCGGCCAAGGCCTTGGTGACCTGATCGGCGGCGATGCGCTTGCCCCGGAGTGTGCCGTTGAGGTCGGGAATCAGGAGCTCGACGCTCTCGAATTCCGGCGCCGGCGCCCCGGCCTCGGCGCCCGCCGCGCCCGGCCCCCGGGGCCCGGGTGCCGCCGCCAACTCGAAGAGATCGTTGGCCTGAATGCGCCCGCCCGAGGCGGCGACGATGCGGCGCACCACGTCGGGCCGCGGCGTCCGCTTGGCGCGGGAGTAGCGGCTCATCGCCGCCTCGCTCACCGCCACTTGGGTTGCGAATTCGGCAAGCGTGAGTCCGACTTCGTCCAGATATTGGCGGATTTTCATGAGCCTAACGTGCCCTAACGGCAGGTTTCTGTCAATGTTATACCATATTGGTATGACAGAGGGCGTTGCCGGGAGCTTTCGGGCGCTCTGTGGCATTCAGCGCGCGGCGCCCGGCTTCGACGCCGCGGCCAACGCCGGGGCGCATCGCCATGCCCCCGCCCGCCACGTCCCCACCCGCCAAGTCGCAGCAACCGATCCGGTCGTCTGCGATGGCGCCGCTCGAGGCTTGTCCGGGATCGCTTCGCGCCGGGCTGGTGCCAGGATCCGGGGGCCAGGATCCGGGTGCCACGAGCTAGGGCGAGTCGGTCTCGTGGCGCACCGGGAGGGCCCGCTCCGCCCGCAGCTCGCGATGGGTTATGTAGACGGTACTGCCGAAAATGATCGCCGCGCCGAGCCAGGACCAGGGATCGAGCAGCTCGGCGAAGAACACAAAGCCGGCAAGCGCCGCGGCCGGCATGCGCAGGAAGTCGAAGGGCATCACCAGCGAGGTCTCGGCGATCTTCAGGGCCCGCGACAGGCCGTAAATATAGCAGTTGGCGAGCAGACCGAGGCCAATCAGCCACGGAACCTGCTCCAGGGTCGGCCATTGCCACCATATCGCCGCCGGAATCAAGGCGAACGGGACCGAGAACAAGGTCAGATAGAACACCGTCAACTCGGCGCTGTCGGCGCGCAGCAGCACCTTTCCGGTGACCACCACGCCGGCGCCGGTCAGCGCCGACACCAGGACCAGGCCCGCCGCCGGCTCGACGGCGGCCAGGCCCGGGCGCAAGATCACCAGCACCCCGGCGAAGCCCACCAGCAACGCGGTCCAGCGCCGGGCACCGGCGGCGTCGGCTAGAAACAGGGCGGCCAACACGGTCGCGAAGAGCGGCAACGTGAACAGCAACGACGTGGCCTCGGCCAGCGGGATCATCAGCACCGCCACCATCAGCGTCCCGCCGTGGATCACCATCAGGGCGGCGCGCCCGACGTGAAGCCCAAGACGCTCCGTCCTCAGGGCCGCGATACCGGCGCCAACGAGCCACGGCCCGAACAGCAGCAGGGCCAGGAAATAGCGCCAGAACAAGAGCACGTAGACGTCGATCTCGGTCGAGAGGTGCTTGAAGAGGGCGATCGAGCCCGCGTAACCGAGCGCCGCCGCCGCCATCCACAGGGCGACGCGGGCCGCCGCCGGCACAGCGACAGCCGGCACAACGACAACCGGCGGGGCGGCGGCACGGTCGGCGGCACGGTCGGCGGCACGGTCGGCGGCAAGGTCGGCGGCCCGGTGCGGCACCGTCGCCACCTTGTCTCCGCCGCTCATGGCGACTCCTCGGGGCCGGCGCTATCGCGCAGACGGTGGCTGGCCGAGGCGTCGAGATCGAGCTCATAGATCTCCTTGAGCTTGGCGATTTTTTGCCGTCCTTCCTCGTCGAACGGCAATATGCCGTCGAAGACATGCAGGCAAATGCCCTCGATCAGGTTGCCCAAGGTGATGTCGCGATATTCGGCCATCGCCTTCAGGACCTTGAGCAGCCGCTTTTCCAGCCGCATGCCGGTTTGCACCCGCTGAACGCGGATCTTGCGGCCCGTCGGTTTGCTTTTCTCCATGATGTTATCAATGTACCATGGTACGTAGATAACATCAAGTGCTCTGGAACTGCGCGGTCGATCCTACCCGGCGCCGGGCGTGACCCGGCGAATCAGGGTTGGCGCGGACTCCGGGCGGCCCGGCTCACGGCCGGGCAAGACTTGCTTGCCAGGGAATTACGGGAAGCGCGGCTTTAGAGGACCGATTCGACCCACTCGAGGAGCTTGCCCTTGGGCAGCGCGCCGACCTTGGTCGCCGCCACCTGCCCGTTCTTGAACAGCATCAGGGTCGGGATGCCGCGCACGCCGTACTTGGTGGGCGTGCCCGGGTTGTCGTCGATGTTGACCTTGGCCACGGTCAGCTTTTCCGCCATCTCCACGGCGATCTCCTCGAGCGCCGGGGCGATCTGCTTGCAGGGCGCGCACCATTCGGCCCAGAAATCGACCAGAACCGGCTGCTCGGAGTTCAAGACATCGGACTCGAAAGAGGTGTCGCTGACGTGTGTCGGGCCCATAATCACATCCCTTTTTGACTGAATTCCGTGCCCCCCTCGGCCAACGAGTCGCGGGTTCAAGGTAGAGCGTGCGCCCGGCCCGGTCAAGGAGCGGCGGCCTCGAGCAGCGCCTCGGGCAGCGCCATCAGGCTCGGCCCCTCGGTCCACAACAGCGCGCAACGCACCGCCCGGTCGGGATAGATACTCCTCAGCGCCGCGCGGTAGGCGGCGAGCTGGCGAACATAGACCTCGGGAACCTCGTCGACGCGCTCGGGCGGCGAGCGGTTGCTCTTGTAGTCGACGATCAGGACCTCCTCGTCGCCGACCACGAGACGGTCGATCTGGCCCGAGATCACCCGCGCGCCGACCACCCCTGCCAGCGCCACCTCGGCGCGGCTCGCGGGCCCGAAGAGTGCGGCGAAGGCCTCGTCCTCCAGCACCGCGAGGGTCTGGGCCGCGATCTCCGCTTGCTCCGGCCGCGTGAGGCCGTGCCCCGGGTTGGCGAGGAAGCGCCGCGCCGCCGCGGCCCGGCGTCCGCGCTCGAGCGCCGGCAACAGCTCGAGCAGACGGTGCACCAGCCGGCCCCGGCGCAAGCCGCGATCGTCTTGCGCCGCGAGCGGCGAGCGCACGGCGGGCTCCTCGGCCTCGGGCCGTGACGGGGCCAGGGGCCTGGGCGGCGCGGCTTCCGCCGGCGGCGGCCGGGTGGCCCAGTCGGGCAGCGGCGCCGCACCGGCGGCGGCGCCGAGCTCCGCGGCCTCGGCCTTGGGCGGCGCGACCTGCGGCGTGGTATAGCGCCGGCCCTGGCGCCCAGGCCCAAGCTCGACCTCCTCGCCGATGCGGGCCAGCGCGGCCCCAGCGAGGTCGTACCAACAGCCCTCGGTGCGGCGCCGCTTGCCCTCCCAGCCGCAGAGGTAGAGGCGGTCCTCGGCGCGGGTCATGGCGACGTAGAGCAGGCGGTGGTATTCCTGGCCGCGGCGGTGCTTCTCCTCGGCCCGCGCCGCCTCGCACACCGACTCCTCGCGGCTGCGCCGAGCGGGCCACAGCACGCTCCGCAGCGCCGCCGCCTCGCCCTCGCCGTCGAGCCACAGCAATTGTCCGCCGCGGCTGGGGACGAAGCAGGTGTCGGGCAGAAAGACGATCGGCGCCTGCAACCCCTTGGAGCCGTGCACGGTCATTACCCGCACCTCGTCGCGGCCCTGCTCCAGGTCCCTCTTTATCTCGACCCCGCCCTCCTCCAGCCAATGGAGGAAGCCCTGCAGCGATGGCGGATGGGTGCTCTCGTAGGCCAGCGCCAAGCTCAGGAACTCGTCGATGGGGTCGTTGGCCTCGCGTCCCAGGCGCTCGACCAGGCAGTGGCGGCCGCCGAGGCGGCCCAAGACCCGGCCGTAGAACTCGTAGGGCGGGGTGAAGTCGGCACGCGCCAGGAGGTCGGCGAGATAGGCGTGGGCGCGACGCCAGGCCGGCGCCTCGCCGCGGCGCCCGACCAGGGTCCGCCACAGGCTCCGCTCGCGGCCGTAAGCGAGCTCGAATAGCGCCTGCTCGTCGAGGCCCACGAGCGGCCCTTTGAGCACCGCCGCCAGGGTCAGGTCGTCCTCGGGCAGCAGCACGAAACGGCCCAGCGCCGCCAGGTCCATCACCGCGAGCTGCTCGGTGAGCACCATGCGGTCGAGGCCGGTGACGGGCACGTCGCGCAGCTTCAGCGCCCGCGCCATCTCCTCGATGAAGGGACGGCGGCGCTGCACCAGGATCATGACGTCACCGGGCCGCACCGGGCGCCCCTTCGACTCGAGGACCTCGCCGCGCTCGAGCCAGCGCCCGATCTCGGTGGCGACGCGGGCGGCAAGGCGGGCGGGCGGGCTCTCCCCGCCGCGTTGCTCGAGTGGCGGCAGCCAGGGCCCGGTATCCGCTTCGGCCTCGGGTCGCTCGAGCGGCCAGAGCTCGACCAGGCCGCCCTCGCCGATGCGCTCGGGGCCGTGCGCGATGCGCGTGCTGAAGAGGCCGTCGCGGGCGTCGGCGTCGGCGAACACCTGATCGACGACCTCGAGCACGGCCGGCGTCGAGCGGTAAGAGCGCACCAATTCCAGCGGCCGCCAGGTCTGCTCGGCGGCCGTGACCCGGCGCGCGAAATGGCGACTCATGCGCGCGAAGGCGGCCGGGTCGGCGCGTTGGAAGCTGTAGATCGACTGCTTGGCATCGCCCACCGCGAACACGGTGCGGGTCCGCTCGCGGGCGCCGAGGCCGGAGAAGAACTCCTCGGCCAGCGCCGCCACCACCTCCCATTGCTCGGGGTTGGTGTCCTGGGCCTCGTCGATAAGGATGTGGTCGAGGCCGCCGTCGAGCTTGTAGAGCACCCAGGGAGCGACGCCGGTGCGCTGCAGGAGCCCGCGCGCGGAGAGGATGAGGTCGTCGTAGTCGAGCACCGCGTGGCGCCGCTTCTCCTCGCCATAGGCCGCCATCAGGGCCTGACCCAGGGTGAGCAGGGCAGCCGTGCTTTCGACCACGCCCAGGGCCCTGAGACGGTCGCGCGCCAGGGCGAGGCGCTCGGCCTCGGTGGCCAGCACCTCGTCAGCATCGGCCATGCGCGCGAGCCCTGCCCTGGTCACCAGCGTCTTGCGGCGCGCGCCCATACCAGCGCCGGTGAAGAAGACGCCGAGGTAGGCGGTATACAGCTCCGCCCGGGCCCCGGGCGCGGCGCCGAGCCACGATTGCAGGACGGCGCCCCGCTCGCGGTCGCCGGTGCCGCCTTCGGCCATGGCGGCGGCGACGGCGCGCAGGGCGCCGCCCTCGAACGAGTCCTCCTCGCAGGCGGCGGCGATGACGCTCTGCTCGCTCTCCCCTTGGGCGACGCCGAGGCGCCGGCGCGCCCCGGCGATGGCCCGCTCCATGCCGCCGCCCGGCCCGACGATGCGCGCGAGCCGCCCGCGGCCGCGGGTGAGCTCGGCGAAGAGCTCGCCGAGGCCGCGCTCGTCCACCAGGCCGGCGATGACGTCGAGCGCCGCGGAGAGCTCGGCGTCGCCGCCGCCGCGCGCCAGGACCTCGCCACGGGCCGCCTCGAGGAGCTCCGCGGCGGTGCGCTCGTCGGCGACCTGGAAATGGGGCGCCAGGCGCGCCTCGAGGGGGAAGCGGCCGAGCAGCGACTGGCAGAAGGAATGGATGGTCTGGATCTTGAGCCCGCCCGGCGTGTCGAGGACGCGGGCGAAGAGCTGGCGCGCGAGCCCGAGCCGCGCCTCGTCGGGCCGCGCGCCGGTGAGTTGGGCCAGCTCATTCGAAAGCTCGGCCTCGTCGAGGTGAGTCCATTTGCCCAGGCTTTCGGCGAGCCGGACCGCCATCTCAGTCGCGGCGGCCTTGGTGAAGGTGAGGCAGAGGACGCGCTCAGGCTGCGTGTCGGCGAGCAACAACCTGAGCACCCGGTCGGTGAGCACCTTGGTCTTGCCGGTGCCGGCCGAGGCCGCCACCCAGACCGAGACGCCGGGATCCGAGGCCTGTTGCTGCGCCGTCATCCGCTCTCCTCCGCGGCACCGCTCGACCACTCCTTGAGCCGCGCCAGGTGCTCGTAGTCGTTGTAGCGCAGCGCCGCCTCGGGCCGGGGGCGGGCGCGATAGGGCGTGTCGGGGTCGTCGAAGGCGGCGATCAGCCGCTCGAGCCCGTGGCGCGCCGTGGCGGCGCTCTCGCGCGGGTCGAGGTTGACCGTCTTCACTTCGCCCGGCGGCTCGCCGCCGGAGAGCCGCCAGAAGCCGAGCTCGTCCACCGCCCCGGCTGGGATGCCCTCGAAACCGCCGGCCTCGGCGATCGCCGCCTCGAGCGGAAGCTGGGGCGCGTAGCCCGATTCGAGCTCGCTCGTTTGCGGTACGGTGCCGGTCTTGTAGTCGATGATGGCGAGGCCGCCGCCAGCCATGCGGTCGATGCGGTCGGCCTTGGCGGTGAGCGTGAAGTCGCCGGCCGGGCCCGGGAGCACGAGCTTGCCCTTGACCTCGGTGGCGAGCGTCCGCGCCGCTCTCCGCCGCCTCGCTTCCTCGTCGACGAACCAGCCCGCCACGCGCTCGAAGCGGGGCCACCACAGGGCGCGCACCCCGGGGCGATCGAGGGCCGACCCGAAGGCTTCGCGGCCCAACTCGAGCAGGCGCTCGTAGGCGTCCTCGGGCAGCGCCTCGGGGCAGGCCCTGAGGAAGCGGTCGAGGGCCTGATGGATGAAGGTGCCGCGTTCGGCGGCGCCGGGATCGGCGTCGAGGCGCTCGAGCGCCACGAGCCCGAGCACGTGGCGGGCGTAGATGGCATAGGGGTCGCGCATCCAGATCTCGACCCTGGTCACCGAGAGCTGACGTGGCCGCGCCGCCAGCGGCGGCCGCGGCTCGGGGGCTTGGCCGGGCCTGATGGCGGCGGGCCGATCCAGCAGCCCCTGCCAGTGGAGGAGCTCGGCGCCCTCGGCGCCGGGCCACGCCGCTCCCGGGGCCTTGAGCAGGTTGTCGAGGCGCAGCAACCAGCGCGAGGGCACGGTGGGCGTGCCCTCGACCTTCGCGGCACGGCTCAGCAGCACCCGGGGCGCAGCCGCGGCCTGGGCGAAGTCGTGGGCGGCGAGACCGATGCGCCGCTCCGGCGCCGGCAAGCCGAAGCGCGCCCGCATGGGCCGGCTGAGCCACGGATCGGCGACCGGCTCGCCCGGCCAGGTGCCTTCGTTGAGGCCGCCCAGGACCAGCACCTCGGCGTGCTGCAGGCGGGCCTCGAGGAGCCCCCAGATGTTAAGCCGGGGGTGGCGGCCGTGGCGGGGCCGCACCACGCGCCCGCCCATGAGGCTGGCGAAGAGCGCCGGATAGGCGGCGCCGGCGATGGGCGGTAGGCCCCTTGCCGCCTCGCTGAGCTCGGCCACGAAGCCGGCCGTGGCCGCGCCCGCCTCGCCCGCCCACAAGCGCTTCGCCCCGTCGCCGCCGTGGTCCGCCGCCAGCCACTCGGCGAACCCCAGGTGATGCTCGAGCAGCACCGCGAGCGGCACCCTTTTGCGCGCCAAGAGCCGGGCGAAAGGGGTCGCCGCCTTGGCCAGCGTGGCGAGCCACCGGCTCAGCTCGCGGGGCGCCCGCGCCAGCTTGAGCGCCCGGCGCAGGCCGGCAACGCCGGGCGCCGGGCGCGGCCCGCGCAACACCAGACGTTCGAGCTCGCGGGCCCGGGCGCGGAAGCTCGCGGCGTCGATGCCGCCGGCGGCGAGCGGATGCTTGAGCGCGGCGAGCAGCGGCACCGGGGCCAAGGCCTCGGCCAGCATCTCGGCGCACAGCCTCAAGAAAGCGCCAGGCGGAGTCTCGGCCAGCGGCACGCCGCCCGAATCGTCGATCTCGATGTCCCAGCGGGCGAGCTCGGCCGCCACGCGGCGGGCGAGGCCGCGGTCGGGCGTTACCAACGCCGCCCGCTGCCCGGGCCTTTCCAGCGCGCGGCGCAGCGCCAGCGCGATCACCCCGGCCTCCTCCTGGGGGCCCAGCGCATCGACCCGCGCCAGGCCTCGAAGCGCCTCGGGCGCCGGCGCCGGTGTCCGATGCCAGGCCTCGGTGGTGGCCGCCGGACGCAAGGCCTCGGCGATGAGCGCGGCACGCGCAGGCTTCCCCACGGCCACGCCGGGCGCCTCCCAGGGCCTCACCTCCCCACGCTCGACGGCGATGCGGTCCAGGAGCTGCTTCATGCCGTACTGGGGATGGCCGGCATCGAGCTGCTCCCAGCACTCGTCGTCCATCTCGATCTCGAGGCCGGGCAGCACCACCGCGCCCTCGGGGAGCAGGGCGATGACCTCGAGAAGCTCGGCGGTGGCGGGGATGCTGCCGGTGGAGCCGGCGGCGATCACCGGCTCGGCGGGCGGCGCCGCGCGCCAGCGCGCGGCCTGCGCCTCGAGCAGCCGGTTGCGCCGCGCCGCCGGGTCCATGAAGCCCTCCGCGGCGACGATCTCGGGCCAGTGCTCGGTGACGATCTTGAGGAAATCGAGGGTCTCCTGCCAGTGCCGGGCATAGTCCTCGGGCACCAGCCCGGCCAGCGCCTCGAAGCTGAGGCGCTCGGTCTGAACCTGGTCCAGCAGCCGCGCCAGCTCGGCCGCCAAGCGCGCCGCCTGGGCCGGGTCGGGCGTCGCCTCGCCGCGGCGGCGCTCGAACTCGAGGATCAGCCGGGCGAGCAGGAGCTGGCGGCGCAAGGGCGGGATCGCCGGCGGCAGCTCGAGCGCGTCGTCGGCGTCGCCCGGGTACTCGGTCCCGAGCGCGCCGGCGCCGAGCGCGGCCTCGTCCTCGTCGACGTCGCCCAGAGGCCGCATCGTCGGCAGCAGCATCGGCGCGCCGTCGCCGATCCTCAAGAAGGCCTCGCCGAGAGCCCGGCAGGCGCGCCGCGTGGGAAGCAGCACCGTGGTCCGGCTGAGCCCGAGCGCTCCGCCCTTGGAGCCCGCCACCAGGCCCGCCGCCAGGGCATCGACGAACGGCGTGCCGGCGGCGATGGTATAGACTGAGGCTTGCCTGTCGGGACTCACGACCGCGCCCTGATTCAAAGCCCGCTCAACAGGGTTTCCGCCTCGGCCAGCGCCTCGGGCGAGCCGACGTGCGCCCACAGTCCCTGGTGACGCTGGCCAAAGAGGCGCCCGGCGCGCTCGGCGCGGTCGTAGAGCAGGTTGAGCGAGAAGCTGCCGGTGGGCGCGCCGTCGAACAGTCTGGGATGGAGGATCTGGATGCCGGCGAATAGAAACGGCGCCGTCTCGTGGTCGCGGCGGCGGCGCAGGCGGCCGTCGCGGGCCATGAAGTAGTCGCCGCGCCCCTGGTAGCCGAGCGCCCGCGGCGTCGGCAAGATCAGAAGGAGCGCGTCGGCCGCCTCGTGCCAGCGCCCACTCAGCAGCACCAGGGTGTTGTCGGCCCCGTCGAGCCAGACGATGTCGCCGTTGATGGCGAGGAAAGCTTCGGGTCCGAGCAGGCCGAGCGCCCGGGCGATGCCGCCGCCGGTCTCGAGCAACGCCTCGCTCTCGTCCGAGAACACCACCTCGGGCGCCGTTCTGGTGCTCAAGTGACGGCGGATCATGTCGCCCTTGTGGTGCAGGTTGACCACCGCGCGCGCCACCCCGGCCTCGGCGAGGCGGTCGAGGGTGCGGTCGAGCAAGGTCTTGCCCGCGACCTCGATCAAGGGCTTGGGCCGCGAATCGGTGAGCGGCCTGAGGCGCAGCCCGAGCCCCGCCGCCAGCACCATGGCGTGCTTTGGCACCACAGTCGCGGGCACCACAGTCGCGGGCACCACAGTCACGGGCACCGCAGTCTCGGGCGCCGTGGTCACGCCGGCGCTCCGGGCAGGCGCTGGCGGCGCACGCGGGGTGGGATATGGCGGTCGAGCCAGGCCTTCACCGGGGCCAGGGCGGGGTGCGCCAGGTCGCGCTCGAGCAGACCCCAGACCCGCGGGATGAGGTCGAGGTAGGCGGGCTTGCCGTCGCGTTTCCACAGCCTGGTGAAGATGCCGACGATCTTGGCGTTGCGTTGCGCCCCGAGGATGGCGTAGGCGGTGCGGAAGGGTTCGGGATCGAGCCCCGCCGCCGCGAGGTAGCGCAGGATCATGGCCTCGGCGAAAGCCGGCGAGACGTCGCGGCGGGCGTCCTCGAGCAGGGACACCAGGTCGTAGGCCGCCGGACCCCGGACCGCGTCCTGGAAGTCGAGGATGCCGACACGGGCGAGCCCGCCGCGCCGCGGCAGCCACATCAGGTTGTCGGCGTGGTAGTCGCGCAGCACCATCACCTCGGGCACGGCGCGCGCGGTCGGGAACAGCCCCAGCCACAGCGCCCGGTACTCGGCCTTGACCTGGGGCGGGGGCGGGTCATGTCGCGCCGGCAGGTACCACTCGGTGAGCAGCTCGGCCTCCTCGAGGAGAAGCCTGTCGTCGTAGGGAGGGAGCCCATCCGGCGCCGGCTGGCGATGGAGGTGGGCGAGCAGATCCACCGCCGCCTGGTACAAGAGGCGCTCGTCGCCCTCGCCGCCACCGTCGAGCAGCCGGGTGTAGCTGTCGTCGCCGAGGTCCTCGAGCAGCACCAGGCCGGCCTCCTCGTCGCTGGCCAACACCTCGGGCGCGCTGTAGCCGAGCCGTTTGAGGTGACGGGCGACGAAGACGAAGGGCCGAACGTCCTCGTGGTCGGGCGGCGCGTCCATCAGAACCGCCCTGTGGCCGCCGCGCTCGAGCCGGTGGTAGCGCCGGAACGAGGCATCGCCAGCGAGCGCGCCGCGCGCCGCGCCCCCCCAACCGCTGCGCTCGAGGAACTCGGCGATGAGCGGCCCCCGGTCAACCATCGCCGGCGGCCGCGTCGAGCCTGGCGCACCAGCTGCCGTGGGCCTCGAGACGGGCGTGGCGGGCCTCGGGACCATTGTCCATGATTAGCCGCAGCTCGAGGTTGTCGGCCGGCATCAGCGGGCCCAGGCGCTCGGGCCATTCGACCAGGCTTATGCCTTCGGCGAGGGCGTCCTCGAGGCCGAGCTCCCGGAGCTCGGCCGGGCTTTCCACCCGGTAGAGGTCGAAGTGCCAGATCGCCGCCGTGGTCAGCTCGTAGGTCTGCACCAAGTTGAAGGTCGGGCTCGGGACTTCCTCGCGGGCGCCGCGGGCGGCGATGAAGAAGCGGGCGAAGGTGGTCTTGCCCGCCCCGAGGTCGCCACTCAACCCGATCACGTCGCCGACGCGGGCCAGGGCGGCGATGCGCCGCGCCAGCGCCCGCGTGGCCTCCAGATCGGGCAACGCGAGCTCCCGGGACCGATGCTCCATCGCGCCCGCATCCATGTCGGATTTTGTATCCCGCCCACCGGTCGGGGGCAACCGGCGATGGCCTTCCGCCCGCCTCGCTCCCGGTTCGAGGCGAGCGCCCCGCCTAGGCGAGATTGGCCAGTCGCTTTAGCACCTCGCTGTCGCGGATCGTGATGTGGCCGCGGCTGTAACGTACTACCCCTTGCGACTGCCAGGCGCTCAGCTCCTTGTTGATGCTTTCCCTCGTCGCGCCCATCATGCGGCCGAGGTTTTCCTGCGAGATTCTCAGTTTGATTCTGGTTCCGTCGGCGACTTCCGTACCGTAGACATGGGCCAGAGTCAGAAGCCGCCGCGCCAAACGCGAGCGGATGTCTCGGAACACCGAGTCCTCTATGATGTCGCTCGTCCAACGCAGGCGCGTGCAAAGTACGCCCAGCAAACGCACCGATAGCTTGGGGTGCCGCTCGAGAAGGTCGATGAAATGCCTGCGGCCGATGAACAGGAGCTCGGTCGGCTCCATCGCGACCGCGCCCGCGGTTCGTTCCTTGCCATCCAAGAGGGCGATTTCGCCGAGCACGTCTCCTTCTTCAAGGATGTTGAGAAAGATTTCCTTGCCGCTCGCAGAGACCGTCTTGATACCCAGCCGGCCGCACAATATTGCATACAGACCGTCCCCTGGGTCGCCCTTGTTGAATATCACCTCGTCGCGATCGAAGCGCACGACGCGGGCGCTCGACAGGAGTTCGTCCAGTTCGTCGGGATCCAGGCTGCTTAGGAGGAAATTCCGAGAAAGCAACGACCGCCTATCGGTTGTGACCTTCCCTTGCATGGTTCCGCTCTATCAGCCAATCACGGGGCGCCGCCGCCCCGTGGCGCCGTGGCCACCTCGCCACCGGCCGGACCAATGGCCTACCCAGATTTGCCGAAGAAAGGTCGGACGGCAAGAAATTTCGCCGGAGAGGGATCCTAAGAAGCGACGCCGACCCTCACGCTCCGACGCTGCTTGCCTGCGCTCGAGCACGACGTGAGCCGATTTCCCATATGGTTGTGTGCTCGAAACCATATCTCACGCGCTTGGGCTCGAGGCCTTCGGCCAATCGCTGGCGCATGATCGACAGCATCAGCAGCGCGTCGGCGCGTTTCTGATCGACTTTCCCTCGAGGCAGCCAATCCAACAACGCGTCCAGCTCCCGGGAATCGAGGCCCTCTTGATGGGCGCGGCGAATGATGTGCGGATAAGCGCGATCGCGATAGAACAAGCCCTTGGCGATGGCTATCAGCTCGCGGCGGGTCGCCTCGCCGATCACGTTGGCCGCGACGGCGTCCTCTATGGTGCGGCGGATATTGACCATTGCCTCCGACAACACGGGGTAGCCGAGCTCCATGGGGCCATGGGTCACCGCGACCTCGTCGTCGTCCTCAATCCAGCCATCCCGGTAGGCCTCGAAGACGGCGCCGACGCCTTCCATGCCGAAGGGCGCGAGCTCGGCGGCGCGGAGCGCTCCCATGCTGGCGCTGCCGAAGACATGGATGCCGCGACTCATCGCCCACAGGATCTCCTTGTGCCATACCGAAGGAACGTTCTCGAAATAGCCATCGACGATGCCGATCGCCAGCGGCTCCTTGAGCGCGGCGCGATAGACATCTCCTTCCGAGACCGGTGGCAGATAGACGGCGTCCAACGCCGCCCGCGCTTCCTTCGGCGGAAGGGTGGGACCGGTGAAGACGTAGACGCTCAATTGAGCCGCTCCACGATCGTCCGGGCGCGTTCACCGGCGACGTAATTCGGCGCTGCGTCCACGGCTTCCAAACCCGGAATTATCACGCGCACGACCGGCAGACCGAACTCGGGCTTGGTCAGGTCCACGACCAGCGTGCGCTCGATTCCCACAGCCGCAAGTCGCTCCAATTCCCACGCGACATCCTCCTCGAATGTCTCCGCCTCCCAGGTAGGCACGTCGCGGAAGCGACGCCCCGGCGTCACGGGCTCTATCGATGTCCGCCATTTACGCTGGGTTTCCGAACCGAGGAAGCGATCGTAGTGCTCGCGGGAAAGATCGTCGCGGGCGCCCGAGATAAAGGTCAGGCGGCTCTGCGCCGCTTCGGTAATGGCGCGCAGCAGGGCGATCTTGCGTGCCGGGTGACAGCCCATCCCTGTCGCCGGTCGTATCGGCCGCGAGCGCCGGTCGCGGCGGTCCACGATGCGGCAAAGGAAAGCCGGAATGTCCACGTCCGAGGTCGTTTCCCAAACCGCCGCCGCCACATCCGCCTGGTCGAGCTTGTCCAATACGGCACGGCAATCGGGGTCGTCGACGCTGTCGAGGTCGAGGCGGGTTTGGGCCTGCGACTCCTCGTCAAGCAGATGCCAAAGAGTGGTCGCGTCCCGCTCCACCACTTCGCATATGCCGTGGCTGACGGCCTCCAAAAGATGGTTGCCCGAGGCCAATCCGTTGGAGCTCGGCGCGAAGCATCCGTGACCCGTCGGCAGGGGCAGCGTGTAGTTTAGATGAACCGTCTCGTACGGTACCCAGACCGGCTCATCGGTCGTGAGGTCATGGGCCTCGATCCACAGGAGCTGGAAACGGGGATCGAATACGCGGTCCGAACTTTGGGGCAGCGCCGCAACGTCGACCAGCCGGTGGGTGTAACGCAACTCCTCAAAGCTACCGATCTTTAGCGCCAGGGTGATGTGCTCGGCGTGATAGCACTCAAACGACTCCATAAGGCCCGAGGCCTTTGCCGCGGCCAGGTCGATGCCTTTGCCTTGAGATACCGAGAGCGACCGGGAATTGGGTCGGCACACCATCACGACCGGGATGCCGACGATGTCGAGGTCCGTGACGTTGGCGATCCGAGTGATTCCCATGACTGGCATGGCGCGAGCGAGCCTTGACAAAGTCACCTCGGGCGCCACCAGACGATGGGTCCCGCGCAGGTAACCTTTGGCGCTGGAATCGTCGCAGGTGAAATCGTAGTTCGCCAACGAGCTCATGGCCCCAGGTCCATCGACTTATGCAGCCAGGACCGACCCGCAAGCCGCCACGGGCACCGGCCGTACCGACGCGCCTGCCGTGATCGGGAGATAACCGCGGCTGCCTGTGTCAACACCACGCCACCCGCCTCCGCGGCGGTTGCGGGGAAGCCTCTCGCCCCCCCCGCCCGGGCCCTGACGACGGACCCGCTCTCCGCCCTTCCGGGCCCAGCAAAGACCGCGACGCACGTGCTCCAGGCTAGATGCGCTCGAGCGCGCCCGGATCGACGAAGGCCGCCGACGAGGCGCCGTCCTCGCCGCCGCGGGCCTCGGCCCGGTCGGCGTGGAGCGCGCCCGGATCGATGTAGGCCGCCGCCGAAGCACCGTCCTCGCCACCACGGGCCCCGGTCCGGTCGGCGTGAAGCGCGCCCGGATCGATGTAGGCCGCCGACGAAGCGCTGTCCTCGCCGCCGCGGGCCTCGGCCCGGTCGGCGTGGAGCGCGCCCGGATCGATG
>CBDUZE010000056.1:0-23780 GCA_965371625.1 uncultured Alphaproteobacteria bacterium | reverse complement strand
CGATCTGGCGGATGCGCTCGCGGGTGACCGAGAACTGCTGGCCCACCTCCTCGAGGGTGTGGTCGGTGTTCATGCCGATGACTTGCACGATCAGGTACTCGCAGCGCCCGTCGTCGCCGCCCGAGACCCGGTGCGCGCGGCCCGCCGCCATGGTGTGGCGCTCGCCGGGGGCCAGCGAGACGGTCTCGGCGGGGTCCCGGGCCTCGATCCGGAGCCGGCCCGTGAGGCAGACGAAGATGTCGTCGATCTCGCTGTGGCTGTGCCAGGGGATCTCCTGACCGGGGGCGAAGGCGAACACGCTCACCTTGAGCTCTGCGGTCTCGGCCAGCACCTCGACGCGCTCGACCTGGTAGGGGCGCGTGGGGGCGTCGATGTCCTCGGTCGCCATGGCGGCAGGCGCCGCCCCGCTCTCAGGTATCGAGGAAGCTGCGGAGCTTGCGCGAGCGGCTCGGGTGCTTGAGCTTGCGCAACGCCTTGGCCTCGATCTGGCGGATGCGCTCGCGGGTGACCGAGAACTGCTGGCCCACCTCCTCGAGCGTGTGGTCGGTGTTCATGCCGATGCCGAAGCGCATCCTGAGCACGCGCTCCTCGCGCGGCGTGAGCGAGGCCAGCACCCGCGTGGTGGTCTCGCGCAGGTTCGACTGGATCGCCGAGTCGAGCGGCAGCACCGCGTTCTTGTCCTCGATGAAGTCGCCCAGGTGGCTGTCCTCCTCGTCGCCGATCGGGGTCTCGAGGCTGATCGGCTCCTTGGCGATCTTGAGCACCTTGCGCACCTTCTCGAGCGACATGCCGAGCTTCACCGCCAGCTCCTCAGGGGTCGGCTCGCGGCCGATCTCGTGCAGCATCTGGCGCGAGGTGCGCACCAGCTTGTTGATGGTCTCGATCATGTGCACCGGGATGCGGATGGTGCGCGCCTGGTCGGCGATCGAGCGCGTGATGGCCTGGCGGATCCACCAGGTGGCGTAGGTCGAGAACTTGTAGCCGCGGCGGTACTCGAACTTGTCGACCGCCTTCATCAGGCCGATGTTGCCCTCCTGGATCAGGTCGAGGAACTGCAGCCCCCGGTTGGTGTACTTCTTGGCGATCGAGATCACCAGCCGCAGGTTGGCCTCCACCATCTCCTTCTTGGCCCGGGCCGCCTCGCGCTCGCCCTGCTGCACGGTGCCGACGATGCGCCGGAACTCGCCGATGTCGAGGCTGGTGTCGGCCGAGATGTTGGCGATGTCCTTGCGCACGGCGCGAACCTGCTCGCGCTCCTTCTGGATGAAGGTCTTCCAGCCGTTCTCCTTGAGCCGGCTTACCCGCCGCAGCCAGTTGGGGTCGAGCTCGTTGCCCATGTACTGCTTGATGAAGCTTTCGCGGGGGATCTTGTAGCTCTCGGCGAGCCGCAACAGCCGGCCCTCGAGGCCCATCAGCCGCCGATTGCGGCCGTAGAGCTCGTCGACCAGCGCCTCGATGCGGCCGTTGTTGAGGTGCACGCCGTCCATCAGCTCGACCAGCTCGCCCTTGAGCTTCTCGTAGCGGCGCGCCTGGGCCGGGGTGACGGTGTCCTTCTTCAACGCCGCGGCGTGGCGCTGCTCCTGCAGGCGGTGGAGCTTCTTGTAGGTCTTGGCGATCTGCTCGAAGGTCCCGAGCACGCCGGGCTTCAGCGCCAGCTCCATGGCCGCGAACGAGATGCTGTTGTCGGCGTCGTCGTCATCGTCGTCCTGGCCCTTGTCCTCGCCGTCACCCTTGGCCTCGCCGTCACCCTTGGCCTCGCCGTCGCCCTTGGCCTCGCCGTCGCCCTTGGCCTCGCCGTCGCCCTTGGCCTCGCCGTCGCCCTTGGCCTCGCCGGCGCCCTGTTCCTTGTCCTTGGTCGACGGCTCGGCCTGGCCCGACCCCTCCTTGGCCTCGGCCCCCCGGCCCTGGTCGGCGGGGCTGGCGGCGCTCTCGCCGGGGCCGCCCCCGTAAGTGGCGTCGAGGTCGATGATGTCCCTGAGCAGCACCCGCTCGTCGAGCAACATGTCGCGCCAATGGATGATCGCGCGCATTGTCAGCGGGCTCTCGCAGATGGCCCCGATCATCTTCTCGCGGCCAGCCTCGATGCGCTTGGCGATGGCGATTTCGCCCTCGCGGGAGAGCAGCTCGACGCTGCCCATTTCGCGAAGATACATGCGCACCGGATCGTCGGTGCGGTCGAGCTCGGTACTGGTGTTGCCGGTGGTGACGACGGCGTTCGCGGTCTCGGCCTCGGGCGCGCGTTCCGCGCCCCGGTCGGCGGCGCCCAGGTCCTCGACCTCGTCGCTCTCGACCACGTTGACGCCCATCTCCGAGAGCAGCGCCATGATGTCCTCGATCTGCTCCGAGGAGACCTGATCCTGGGGCAGCGCCGCGTTGAGCTCGTCGTAGGTAACGAAGCCCCGCTCCTTGGCCCGCGCCAGCATCTTCTTCACGGCCTGGGCCGAGGCGTCGACCAGCGGGCTGTCGGAGCTATCCTGTTCGGTGTCGTCGGTTTGCGCCGCGGTGGCAGGTTTCGATGCCATCGACCATTCCCTCCGGTGCCGCCGCGCGACAACGCGGGCGGTCCGTACCATCCACTAGGGGCGCGTCTCCGGCCCCCTCCCCAATGCGGCTACGGGCCGCGGGCTACGGGCCGGCGTCCCGGCCCGAGGCCGATCCATAGCCGTCGAGCTCGGCTTCGTTGCCGGCGCTCTCCTCGAACTCCCTCTGCAAGGCCAAAAAGCGCGCCTCGGTCTCGGGTGTCATATCCTTGGCCAGCTCGGCCTCGGCGGCCTCGAGCTGGGCGCGCAGGGTACTCTCCCGGCGGTGTAACGCCAAGGTATGGTTCAAGCCCATCTCCGCATCTTGCGACGCCGCATCCGCCCGCGCGAACCAACCGAGCTTGGCGACCGCTGAGTCGAGCAGCCGAGCCACGGTCTCGGAATAACCCCGCTCTGTGAGTTGGAACTTCAACCCCCCTGTGTCAAGGGCTGGCTCGCGGCCGGCGATATCTATGATGGCGCGCCGCAGGCTGTCAAGCTCGGGGCTCGCGAACTCGGCCTCGGCGAGGCCCTCGAGGGCGCGGTCGACGAGCTCCGGATGGTTGATCAGGGTGAGCAGCAAGAGCTCCTCGCGGCGGCGCGTGGGCTCCTCGGGGCCGCTGACCAGGCCGCTGCCGGCGCGGCCCCGGGCCCGAGACGAGGTCCCCGACCACCGCGCCCCGGGCGCGCGGTGGTCGCGAAAAGCCTCCCAGAGACGGGCCTTGAAGTGCCGACGGTAGTATTGCTTGACCGTTTCATCGCGGATTTCGCTAACTTGCCGGAGCAGGCGCTGTTCCAGCGCCGCCCGCCGCTCCGGCGTGTCGAGCTTGCCCGACGCCGTCTCCTTCGCCCACAGCATGTCGGAGAGCGGCGCCGCCGCCTCGAGCAGCGCCGTCATCGCCCGGACGCCGCGCCGGCGCACCAGGCTGTCCGGGTCCTCGCCGTTGGGCAGCAGCGCGAAGAGCAGGCTCTGGCCGGGCTTCAAGAGCGGCAGCGAGCGCTCGGCGGCGCGGTAAGCGGCGCGGCGCCCGGCGGCGTCGCCGTCGAGGCACAGCACCGGTTCCGGCACCAGCCGCCAGAGCTCCTCCATCTGCCCCTCGGTGAGCGCCGTGCCGAGCGGCGCCACGGCGTGCCCCAGACCGGCCGCCGCCAGCGCGATCACGTCCATGTAACCCTCGACCACCAGCACCGTGCCGGCCTGGCGCGCCGGCACCCGGGCCCGGGCCAGATTGTAGAGCGTGCGGCCCTTGTGGAAGAGCGGCGACTCGGGCGAGTTCAAATACTTGGCCCGGGCCTCACCCAGGGCGCGGCCGCCGAAGGCGATGATGAGGCCGCGGCGATCGGCGATGGGGAAGATGATGCGGTCGCGAAAGAAGTCGTAGACCCGGCCCTCGTCGGACTTCGCCACCAGCCCGGACTCGATCATCAGCGCCTCGTCGAAGCCCCGCGCCGCCAAGGCCTGCCTGAGGCCGTCGCCGGCCCGCGGGGCGTAGCCGAGCCCAAACTCGGCGCGTGCCTCGCCGTCGATGCCCCGCCCCTCGAGGTAGGCGCGCGCGGCCTTGCCGGCCTCGCTGCCGAGCTGGGCCGCGAACCAGGCACAGGCGGCCTCGACCACCTCGTGGAGCGAATCCCGCTTCTTCTCGGCCTCCGCGTCGCGCGGCCTCTGGGCCGGCAGCGGCAGGCCGGCCTCGGCCGCCAATTTCGCCACCGCCTCGGGAAACGCGAGGCCGTCGGCGCGCATCACGAAGCCGATCACGTCGCCGTGGGCGCCACAGCCGAAGCAGTGGTAGAAGCCCTTGTCCTCGTTGATGGTGAACGAGGGGGTCTTCTCGTTGTGGAAGGGACAGAGAGCGACATGCTCGCGACCCCTTTTCACCAGCCGCAGGCTGCGCCCGATGGTGCCGGCGAGCGGCACCCGGGCCCGCAGCTCGTCGAGAAACTCAGGCGTGAAAGCCATCGCGCCCCCGCCTCCGGTGCCCGAACGCGGTCCGGGCCAAACTCGGCCGGCACCCGCGCCGGCTTCCGGCGGTGCCGGTGAAGTCCCCCCTCAACGCGGCCCCGCCCTCACGCCAAGAGCTCCTTGACGATGGCGCCGGCCTTGCCGAAGTCCATGCGGCCGGCGTACTTGCTCTTCAGCGCCGCCATGGTGCGGCCCATGTCCTTGAGCCCGCTGGCGCCGAGCTCGGCGATCTCGTGTTCGATCGCCGCCCGCATCTCCTCGGGCCCGAGCTGCGCGGGGAGGAACTCCTCGATGACGGCGATCTCCTCCGCTTCCTGCTGGGCGAGCTCGAGCCGTCCGCCCTGCTCGTAGGCGGCGATGCTCTCGCGCCGCTGCCGGATCATGGTCTGCAGCATGCTTAGGATCTCGTCGGCGCTGATGCCCTCGCCTTGGCCCTTGCCGCGGGCGGCGATGTCGCGATCCTGGAGCGTCGCCACGATCAGGCGCAGGGCCGAGACCCGGCGTGAGTCCTTGGCCTTCATCGCTCCCTTGAGAGCGTCGCTCAGGCGGGCTCGGAGCATGCGATCGGCGGCGAGGATCGGGTGAAGAAAGGGCCATCCTACTTGATCCGGCCCCGCGTGGCAAATTGTTAATGTTTCCTAAGGCATTGAAATTGAACGAAATATGTTCCTAGACAGGGTTGACCGGGGCGGGCTATTTGCTTAATCTGCGCGGCGCTTTCTCCATTGCGAAGAGAGGCGCGACGGGAGCCACCTCGGATCCGGCGGCATCACGGGCCGCGGCTTGGGGCCGGGAAGGGCGAGCCGAGGGCGCCGCGCGGGATCCGCGCCCATGACCGAGCCCTCCGCCCCAAGCGCCACAAGCCCCGAGCCCGGGAGGACGGCGGCATTGGTGCTCGCCGACGGCTCGGTGTTCTGGGGCCGCGGCGTCGGCGCCACCGGCACTGTGGTCGGCGAGGTCTGCTTCAACACCTCGATGACCGGCTACCAGGAGATCCTCACCGATCCCTCCTACGCCGGCCAGATCATTACCTTCACCTTCCCCCATATCGGCAACGTCGGCGCCAACGACGAGGACCTCGAGAGCGTGACCCCGGCGGCCCGCGGGCTGGTGCTCAGGGCGGCGATCAGCGAGCCCTCGAACCAGCGCGCCCGCCACCACCTCGATGGCTGGCTCAGGTCCCAGGGCCTGGTCGGCATCAGCGGCGTCGACACCCGCCGGCTGACCCGGCGCATCCGCGACGGCGGGGCCCCCAACGGGGCGCTCTGCCACCCGGGCTCCGGGAGCCCTGAGGTGGCCGCGCTCGAGGCCCGGGCGCGGGCCTGGCCCGGGCTCGAGGGCATGGACCTGGCCAAGGAAGTGAGCTGCGTCCAATCCTACGCCTGGGCGCAGACACGGTGGTCGCTCGAGGACGGCTATGGCGTGCAACGCGAGCCCCGGCGCCACGTCGTCGCCATCGACTACGGCGCCAAGCACAACATCCTGCGCTGCCTCGCCTCGGCCGGCTGCCGGGTCACGGTGGTGCCGGCAACGGCGAGGTTGGACGAGGTCATGGGGCACCGGCCCGACGGCGTCTTCCTCTCCAACGGGCCCGGCGATCCGGCCGCCACCGGGGTCTACGCGGCGCCGCTGATCCGCGACCTCCTCGCCGCGCGGGTGCCCACCTTCGGCATCTGCCTGGGCCACCAGATCATGGCTCTGGCGCTCGGCGCGCGCACCACGAAGATGCACATGGGCCACCGCGGCGCCAACCACCCGGTCAAGGACTTGAGCACCGGCAAGGTCGAGATCACGAGCCAGAACCACGGCTTCGTGGTCGATCGTGACTCGTTGCCGCGGGGCGTGAGGGCGACCCACGTCTCGCTCTTCGACGGCAGCCTCGAGGGCCTGAGCGTCGAGGGCGCGCCCGCCTTCTCGGTCCAGTACCACCCCGAGGCCTCGCCCGGCCCCCACGACAGCCACTACCTGTTCGAGCGCTTCATCGAGATGATCGAGGCCCATGCCTAGGCGCGACGACATCGGCACGATCCTGGTGATCGGCGCCGGGCCGATCATCATCGGCCAGGCCTGCGAGTTCGACTATTCGGGCACCCAGGCCTGTCGGGCGCTCAAAGCCGAAGGCTATCGGGTGGTGCTGGTGAACTCCAACCCGGCCACCATCATGACCGACCCCGAGCTCGCCGACGCCACCTTCATCGAGCCCATCACTTGGGAAGTGCTGACCCGCATCATCGAGCGCGAGCGCCCCGACGCCGTGCTTCCCACCATGGGCGGGCAGACCGCGCTCAACGTCGCCGCGGAGCTTAGCGATCAGGGCGTGCTCGAGGCCTTCTCGGTGGAGATGATCGGGGCCTCGCGCGAGGCCATCCGCAAGGCCGAGGACCGGGCGCTGTTCCTCCGCGCCATGGACAACATCGGCCTCGCCTGTCCCTTGAGCCGCATCGCCGATTCGCTCGAGACGGCCCGCGAGGCGGCCGAGGAGATCGGCCTGCCGGCCATCGTCCGGCCCTCCTACACCCTGGGCGGCACCGGCGGCGGCGCCGCCTACAACCGCGAGGAGTTCGAGGCCATCGTCTTGGGCGGCCTCGACGCCTCGCCGATCTCCGAGGTCCTGATCGAGCAGTCGGTGCTGGGCTGGAAGGAGTACGAGATGGAGGTCGTGCGCGACAAGCACGACAACTGCATCATCGTCTGCTCGATCGAGAACGTCGATCCCATGGGGGTGCACACGGGCGACAGCATCACGGTGGCGCCGGCGCTGACGCTCACCGACAAGGAATACCAGATCATGCGCAACGCCTCGATCGCGGTGCTGCGCGAGATCGGCGTCGAGACCGGCGGCTCCAACGTCCAGTTCGCCACCGAGCCCGAGACCGGGCGCCTGCTGATCATCGAGATGAACCCGCGGGTCTCGCGCTCCTCGGCCCTGGCCTCGAAGGCCACCGGGTTCCCGATCGCCAAGGTGGCGGCCAAGCTCGCCGTCGGCTACACCCTCGACGAGCTCCAGAACGACATCACCAGGGTGACCCCGGCCTCGTTCGAGCCCACCATCGACTACGTGGTCACCAAGGTGCCGCGCTTCACCTTCGAGAAGTTCCCCGGCACCGAGCCCCACCTCGGCATCTCGATGAAGTCGGTGGGCGAGGTGATGTCGATCGGCCGCACTTTTCCTGAATCCCTACAGAAGGCCTTGCGCTCGATGGAGACCGGCCTCACCGGCCTCGACGAGGTCGAGGTCCCGGGCTTCGACGGCGGCGACCCGGGGGCGCTGAAAGCGGCGCTCAGCACGGCCACGCCCGAGCGCATCCTGGTCATCGCCCAGGCCTTGCGCGCCGGCCTCGGCGTCGCCGAGGTGCAGGCCGCCTGCAAGTACGACCCCTGGTTCATCGCGCAGATCGAGACCATCGTCGCGGCCGAGGCGGTGGTGCGCGAGCACGGACTGCCACAAACGCCCGGGGATTTCCGGCGCCTCAAGCAGTTGGGCTTCTCGGACGCGCGCCTCGCCGCTCTCGCCGGGCTCGACGAGGGCGAGGTGGCGCGCCGGCGGCGGGCGGCGCAGACGGTTCCCGTCTTCAAGCGCATCGACACCTGCGCCGCCGAGTTCGAGTCCCAGACGCCCTACATGTACTCGACCTACGAGGGCGAGGACTCGCATCCGCCTGAATGCGAGGCCGACCCCAGCGAGCGTGCCAAGGTGATCATCCTGGGCGGCGGCCCCAACCGCATCGGCCAGGGCATCGAGTTCGACTACTGCTGCGTCCACGCGGTCTACGGCCTGGCCGAGGCCGGCTACGAGACCATCATGGTGAACTGCAACCCCGAGACCGTGTCGACCGACTACGACACCTCGGACCGGCTCTACTTCGAGCCCCTCACGTTGGAGGACGTGCTCGAGATCGTGCGCGTCGAGGCCTCGCGCGGCGAGCTTCGCGGCGTCATCGTCCAGTTCGGCGGGCAGACGCCCCTGAAGCTCGCCCACGGGCTCGAGGCCGCCGGCGTGACGATCCTCGGCACCTCGCCCGACGCCATCGATCTCGCCGAGGACCGCGAGCGCTTCCAGCAACTGCTCGCCCGGCTCGGTCTCAAGCAGCCGGCCAACGGCGTCGCCAGCTCGAGCGGGGAGGCCGAGCGGGTGGCGGCGCGGATCGGCTTTCCGCTCCTGGTGCGGCCTTCTTACGTGCTCGGCGGGCGGGCCATGGAGATCGTCCACGACCCGCGCTCGCTCGAGCGCTACATGCGCGAGGCGGTCAAGGTGTCGGGCACCAGCCCGGTGCTGCTCGACCGCTACCTGAGGGACGCCATCGAGGTCGACGTCGACGCCCTCGCCGACGGCCACGACGTCTTCGTCGCCGGGATCATGGAGCATATCGAGGAGGCCGGCATCCACTCCGGCGATTCGGCCTGCTCGCTGCCGCCCCACTCGCTCTCCGAAGCCACCATCGCCGCCATCCGCGAGCAGACCGGGGCGCTGGCGCGGGCGCTCGGCGTGGTCGGCCTGATGAACGCGCAATTCGCGGTCCAGGGCGAGGACATCTACGTCCTCGAGGTCAACCCGCGCGCGAGTCGCACCGTGCCCTTCGTGGCCAAGGCCATCGGCTGTCCGATCGCCAAGATCGCGGCCCGGGTGATGGCCGGCGAGGCGCTCGCCGCCTTCGCCCTCGAGCATCGCCGCCTCGACCACGTCGCCGTCAAGGAGGCGGTGTTCCCCTTCGCCCGCTTCCCCGGCGTCGACATCATCCTCGGCCCCGAGATGAAGTCGACCGGCGAGGTCATGGGCCTCGACCACGAGTTCGCCCGCGCCTTCGCCAAGTCCCAGCTCGCCAGCGGCACGGTGCTGCCCGAGGCGGGCGCGGTCTTCATCTCGGTCAAGGACAACGACAAGGCGGCCATGGTGGCACTGGCGCGAGAGCTCCGCGAGATGGGCTTCGCCATCGTCGCCACCAAGGGCACGGCCGCCCACCTCGCCGCCAGCGGCATTCCGGTGCGGCCCGTCAACAAGGTGCTCGAGGGCCGGCCCCACATCGTCGACGCCATGAAGAACGGCGAGATCCAGCTCGTCTTCAACACCACCGAGGGGGCCCAGGCGCTGGCCGACTCCTATACCCTCAGGCGCACCGCCCTGGTCGACCACATCCCCTACTACACCACCGTGGCGGGCGCCCGCGCCGCGGTTCAGGCGATCGCCACGCTCAAGGCCGGCGACCTTGAAGTCGCGCCCCTTCAATCCTATTCTAGGATACCGTTCTCCCAGTCTCCGCGAGGCTAGGTTGACCCGGAACCCAAGCGGTTCCGGTGGTCCGACTTGAGGCAAGACGTACGATGGACAGGCTTCCCATGACCGCGAACGGTTTCGGACGCATCAAGGAGGAGCTCAGGCGCCTCAAAACGGTGGAGCGTCCGACCGTGATCAAGGCGCTCGAGGCGGCGCGCGAGATGGGCGATATCGCGGAAAACGCGGAATATCATGCCGCCAAGGAGCGTCAGGGCTTCATCGAGAGCCGCGTCGTCGAGCTCGAGGACAAGCTGCGCCGCGCCGAGGTCATCGACGTCAGCAAGCTGTCGGGGAAAGAGATCAAGTTCGGGGCCACCGTGCGCCTCGCCGACGAGGACACCGAAAAGCGCATCACCTATCAGATCGTCGGCGCCGACGAGGCCGACATCCAGGCCGGCCGTCTTTCGATCACCTCGCCGCTGGCGCGGGCCTTGATCGGCAAGTCGAAGGGGGACAACATCGAGGTGACGACGCCGGGCGGCACCAAGGGCTACGAGATCGTCACGGTCAGGTACAAGTAGGGCTAAGTACAAGTAGGGCCGAGGCCCCCCGGGCCGGCGCCCGAGGCCGTCAATCCGCCGCGGTCGGCGGCGGCAGCGAGACCGTGAGGCCGGAGCCAAGGGCGGCGCGCACCGCATCGATCTCGCAGATCTTGTCGTGGCCGGCGCCGAACGGCGGGTCGATGACCACCGCGTTCCAGGTCCCCTGGGTGGCCGCAACCCAGCGCGCCACGTAGTCGTCCGCGCCGCTCTCGTCGGTCCAGCCCGGGACGAAAACGACCGTCGGCAGACCCGGGGTGCTGAGGCCGCGGACGAGGTCCACGAACCAAAGCTCGTAGTCGAGCGCGGCCTCGCGGCGGCCGCCCGAATCGCGGTCCTCGCCGCCCGCGATCTGGGAGAACACGTCGACCACGTTGAAGTGATCGCCCGCGAAGTCGGCGCCCGCGAGCTCGGGCATTGGGCCGGCGGGGGTCTCGGCGGCCGAGTGCGCGTGAGGCTTGCCCCCTGTGCGGTGGGGCGAGGACGAGGTGACGCCGATGGTCCAGGCCAGGGCGCCGGGGCCCTGGTGGCTGCTCCCGCCCGACGCCACCCCGGTCTCGTCGGGGCGATGCTCCTGCAGCCAATCGAAGTCGGCCCGATCGCCGGCGCTGAGGTCGTTGTCGTAGGGGTGATCGATCACCCCCCGCCCCCCGGGGACGGTGAAGCCGGTGTGCTCCTCGCGAAAGATGCCGCTCACGCCGAGCGCGCGGCTGCCGGGCTCGGGCGCGATGCGAATCGGCCGCTCAGGCCGCATGAAGTCGAGATAGCCGTCGCCCGGCAGCGCTGTCCACGGCAGCGTCGTGTCGAGCTCCGGCGCCACATGGTGGGCGGCCGCCGGAGCCACGAGGGCGAGGAGAGCCGCCAGTGCCGCCGCCCCCGCCCGCCTCCGGGCCCCTTTTCGGCGCCCTCGCGGTGGCCTCGTTCCACGACCACCGGCGACGCTCTTCCAGGCGCTTCCGTGGCGCCGCGTTCGCCGCCCGCCGGCATCGGCCGGGGCGAGACGGCGGGGAAGGGCTGATTTACGAACCCTTGTCGTCGGCGTGGTCCTGATCGCCGTGATGGCCGGGCTTGGTGGCGCCGGCTTTCTCCACCAGCACCTCGACCTCGATGGTGCCGGCCTTCTCGAAGCTGAGCGTCAGGGGGAAGGCCGTGCCGGCCTCGAGCGGGGCCTTGAGGCCCATGAGCATGATGTGGAAGCCGCCCGGTTCCAGCACCACCGGCTCGCCCGGACTGATCTCGATGGCCTTGAGGGGGCGCATCCTAACGATCCCGTCCTCGACGAGGTGGCTGTGAAGCCGGGCCTTCCGCGCCACCGGCGTCGCCACGCCCAGCAGATGGTCGAGCTCCGCGCCGTGGATCGCCAGCGTGAGGTAGGCGGCGCCATTCCTGGCCATGGCCGCGGTGGCGCGGGCCCAGGGATGGACCATCTCAAGGTCGCCGAAGCGGTAGTCGTGGGCCGGCGCGGGGAAGAGCGGTACGCCAAGCAGCGCCGCCAGCAGCGCCGCCTTGAACGCCGCCCGGAAAGCGCCTCCCAATCGGGCCGATCGGGCTATTCCTCGCATCTGGGCGCCGCCATCGAGCGAGCCCGCGGGCGCGCCGCACAGGGCGCTAGATGAAGCACGCCGTACGCAGGCTATCCGCGTTCATGTAGAGGATGACGTAGGTGTCGAGGACGAATTGGACGACGCGGGCGCCGTGACCGTAGACGCTCGCCGCCAGGGCCGGCGAGGCGAGGCCGAAGGTGAGGCCGGCGAGAAAGCCGACGAGCGTGATCCGCGTCTTCATCGCCGCCAGCATACGGCAGGTCCGGGGCCCTGGCCAGGGAAGAAGCAGCGGGAACATCGCTCGGCGCTAGGAGGAAGCCGGCGCCCCTCCCCCGGCCCCCACGCCGCGCCTCGGGCCGCCACGGGACCGCTCAGGCGCCGGAGCGCGGCCGCAAGGTGGTCGATGGTGTCGATCACGGCGGCGGCGCTGTCGCCCCGCGACTCAGCGCCCGGCGATGGCGCATTGCGGCCGGGCGTATCGTTGGTGAGGTAGCGGAGAACTAGGGCGTGAACCCATAACCTGAGTTCCCGCCGGCTCTGGAAAACGGCTCACCGATATCGGCTTCCAGAGGTGAAGCGGACCTACACTGGTAGCCCTCCGACCTACTGCTCATAGCCACAGACGGACTCACGCGGCTCAGCAACAGCGACTGCAATTTGGTACATCGAGATGCCGGTGGCAACAGCCGCCCCGGGCCTATCGCCACATGGCAACAGGACCAACGTCGAACCTGGAACTAACTTAGGGGCGGGTCAGTGCTACAAAGGTCGGTAACCGGGGGGAGCGATCTTGGGAATCCAGGCAATCCGAGTTGAGGAGGACCGTGGCGATGGCGGACGCAGTGAGCGCCGAGGACTACAAGCAAGGTCAGAAGGATCTCTACGCCGCCAACGCGCCCGGCTGGGAAAAGTTCGCGGAATCCCTCGCGGATCAGGCCGAGGCGCTCAACGTCCCGCTTATCGAGGCAACCGGTGTGAGCGAGGGCGACGCCGTACTCGATCTCGCCTGCGGCGCCGGGGAACCCGCCGTCACCGCCGCTCGCTACGTTGGGCAGGAAGGACGTGTCACCGCCACCGACCTCTCACCAGAGATGCTCGCGGTGGCGAGGCGCCGCGCCGAGAAAGGCGGCTTCGACAATATTGAGTTCGAGATTGCGGACATGGAGGACCTGCCCTTCGGGGACGCGATGTTCGACCGGGTCATCAGCCGCTTCGGCGTCATGTACAGCCCTAACCCGATCACCACCTTCTCGGAGGTGCGGCGCGTGCTGAAGCCTGACGGCCGCGCGGGATTTGCGGTGTGGGGGGAGCACTCCGCCAATACGCTGCTGAGCACCGTCTTGGCCACGGCCAACGCGCGGCTGAATCAATTCACCGAGGAGGAGCTCGAACACCCCTTCTGTTACGGCGCGGAGGGCAGCGCCGAACCCATCATGCGCGATGGGGGGCTCACCGACGTAGAAGCGAGGGTCTTCGACTTCAGGCCGAAGATCAAGGTAGGCATTCCGTTCTGGCGACCGCTCCTGGAGATGAACTTCGCGGCAACGATGGCGGGGCTTGGCGACGAGGAGCGGGCGGCGATCGACGAAGCGGTGCAGGTAGCGTTCGCCCCCTATCGAGAGGACGACGTCTTCAAGGTGACCATGCAAATCCGTATCTTGCTCGGCAGCTCGCCGGCCTAAGTTGCGCCTCTCTCGCCCCTGCCCAAGGAGTCAGGTCTGGGAGGTGGAACAAAGGAATTCGGCGCCAACGCAGACATCGCCACTCGAAGGTCCGCTCCTGGGGGCGGAGCGGACGTACCGGTGGTATGGCGGGAGATTCCGGATCTAGCCGAGAGTGCTGAAAAACTATTTTGGGCGCTCGGTGATGCAAGAATGATTCACGCGACGCTTCGTCTGAGCAAGAATATTTCATTGTGATCCCTACCTCGATTTTATTGTTGCGCCGAGGCCGTCGCAGTCGAGTTTTTCAACATCCAATCCCCGAGTTAGAGAACAGCCCCAGCCAATTCCGGAAGTCAACGCATCACCCCGGCAGGCCGGCTTTGCGGAGGCACTGGGCAATCGGGGTCGTTGATATGGCGAGGCATCCTTTGTGCTCTTGGTCCCTGATGGACTTGAACCGTCGCCGAAACGGCGCGGGCGCCTTCGACGCCCCCGACGGCGGTGTTAACGGAACCCGGTGGGTGCGAGTCGAGCCAAGCCCGCAACACTGTGACCACGCCGGCCAGAGCGTCCCATCCCGAGCTGTGGCCGATCCGGCCGATGGCTTCCAGCCGATCCGTTAACGCCCGGTCGTTGCCGCGCACCAAATCGTGAAAGACAGCGTGCACAGCGGCGCTGCCGAGCCCTTCGGCCGCCGCCGCCAGATGGGCCGCGCTGATGGGGTTCCGGGCCTCCGCCGCGCACCTACTGACGGCAGGCCAAAGCATGTGGACGGCTTCCCGGCAGCCCAGCCCCTTGAGGGCGATCAAGATACCGCCCAGCAGGTCGTCACCGGACGGCGTCAAACCGGGCCCGAGGCCGACCAGCCGGCGGACCCATTCAAGCTTGGCGGTCGCGGCGGACCGATGGTCCCGGAAAGCCGTCGCCAGCCACGCCCGTGCGCCGGCCACGGGGTCCCGCGCGGCCCGCTCCACGGGCGCGTTGCGGCGCTCCACGGTTCGGGACAACAGGATCGAGCCCAGCCCCTCGCCAGGGATGCGCGCCGCCGACAGCCGCTCCAGCCGTTCGAGCGACCGGCAAATGGTTTCACCGTGCCAGCCGCTGGGGCAGGGCGGTGGCATCCACACCAGGGCGTGGTCCAGCGCGAAGACGAATTTCGCGCCGATGTAGACGGCGTTACCGTTCGACCCGCAGCGGTCCCCGGGGCGAAGGCCGATGGCCAACCAATCGGTGTCGATCGGCGCGTCGGTGACGGCGTTCAGAGGGCCCAGACCGAGGGATCGGTGGCCTAGGCAAGCGAGCGCGCCCGCCGATTCCACGTAGAAGCTGCCCTTGAACACGGCGGTGATGCGTCCCCTCCCAGATGCCGCCAAAAGGCGTTGGGCGATGCTGCCCAAGCGCCGGACTCGGAAACGGATTGGGGTAGCGGGGTCAGGCATCGTCGGCCACGATTTGGGTGCCGGAGTCTCCGCTGAGCGCAGCCATGGCATCGTCCTGGTGGCCGATGGTCAGCCGCTCGCCGTCGCCCCCGAGAGAGCGGATGGCGGCGTCGATCTTGGGTCCCATGCCGCCGGCGGGGAAGTGCCCCTCGCCCTGGTATGCCTGGATCTTTCTCAGCGTAGCCCGGCCGAGGGACCGTTGCCGAGGCGTGCCGAAGTGGATCGCGACATTGGCGACGGCGGTCAGAACCAACAGGGTTTCAATGCCAAGAACTCTGGCCATGTGGGCCGACGTCAGGTCCTTGTCGATCACGGCGGCGACGTCGCGGCGCACGCCTTTGGTAACGCGGATCACCGGAATGTCGCCGCCGGCGATGACGACCGTGCCGCGCCGGGCCAGGACCTGGACCAGGGAGATGTCGCAAACATGCCGCGGCTTAGGTGGCGGAACCACGTGCCGCTAACCGCGGCCTGCCTCTTCCTCCATGGTCCAGCCGAGCTCAGGGGCAACAGGGCCTCCGCTGTCCTGCCGGCAATCGCCTGCTGCTCGGCCGACGTGCCCTCGATGTCCACGGGGTGGATGGCGTTGCCGCCGATGGCGACGAGGAGCTTGTCGGGGATGGGGAAAATACCTGCCATGGCGGTCCTCCTCACCCGCCGCCCTGCAGGCAGGCCAAGGCGACGGCCGCCGCGTCGGCGTTGGATGGCGCCAGCCGCACGCCCGCGGCCTCCAGCCGTGCCGCTTGCGCCGTCAGGCCTTGGGGGTCATCGTCGGTGCCGGTAACGGAGGCGATGACCACGGGCCCGTCGGCCGGACGACGGCCCGCGAGAAGCGCGGCGAGATGACCCGCCGGGTCGTCGTTGGCGCCATGGCCGATAACCACGTCCACCAGGACGACGCCTACCGCCGGGTCTTCCAAGGCTTGGACGAGCGCTTGGTCGCGGACCGTCGGGTCGATCATGGGATGGGGCCGGCCACGGGTGTACACGTCCTCACCGATGTCGATCAGGAGATGTCCCTCATCGGCATTCGCCAGGGTCGTGGCGCCCGGCACCGGCGTATTGGAGGCCACCGCCTCGCCGGCGGCGCGAAAGACAACCTGGGCCTCCGCGCACAACGTACCACCCGAGTACAGCCCGCGGACCCACCGGCGCTCAGGGGGCAGCGGCACGGCCATGCCACGGGCGTCGAACCCGTCGCCGATCCGCGGGCCGCCCAGGGCGCTCTCCGCAGCCTCTTTCAGGGTCGCCGCAGGCGTGGCGTTGGCAGGGAGTCGAAGGTCGTCGGAACCAATGAAGCAGACCGTGAAAGGCTTTCTGCTGGCGCCCATGCGTTCGACGATGCCGGAGGCCACGGATGCTGACGGTGGTTTTGAAATCACGACGATGTGAGAGGTCTCCGGATCGGCGTCCAACGCATCGAGGGCCATAAGCGTGGTGACACCGCCGACCTCCTCCTTGAGGTCGCGGCCACCGACGCCGATGGCATGGGAGATCCCCCGCCCGCCCCGCGCAATCAGGCACGAAACCTCCTGGATGCCGGTCCCGGAGGCACCGATGATGCCGATGTCCCCGCGAGGCACGTTGTTGGCGAATCCCAAAGGTACGCCGTTGATGATAGCCGTTCCGCAGTCAGCGCCCATGACCAGAAGGCCCAGCTCACGGGCCTCGCGCTTTAGCGCCGCCTCGTCGGCCAACGGCACGTTGTCGCTGAATATCATCACGTGGAGGCCCTGGCGCAGCGCCTTCCGCGCCTCGGCCGCGGCAAAGTCCCCGGGAACCGAGATCAGCGCCAGGTTAGAACCGGGGGCCGCCTTCACCGCGGCGCGGATGGTCCGCGGCCGCCACGTCCCACCCTGGCCGTCGCCCACACGGGGCTGGTCGAGCAGGCGCCCGGCCTCGGCGGCGGCGGCCTCCGCGGCGGCGGCTGTCGAGGCCCGGATGGCGATGACTAGATCGCCGCCCCCCGCGCCTTTTCCGTCCGCCGCCAGCAATCCGGCGTCGGCCATGATTCCCTTGTTGGCGGGCGTGCCCATCATCAACGCCGCCTCCTCGACGCCGTCCATGTTGGCGACGGCCTGCGAGAGGCGCATCAGGGCCACGGAGTCCAGGTAGAACCCGCGGCGCACCTGATTGACGACCCGGCCGCTCAGGACACGCCCACGGTTTCGGCGAAGGCCCGCAACGCCTGGGTGAAGCAGGCCATGGGCGCCCGCACCACGCCGGCGCCGACTTGGCCGACGCCCGGTTCGCGGTGGGCGATGCCCGTGTTGATGGTCGGTGCCAGCCCCGTCTCGACGACCAAGCGGATGTCGATACCCGTGGGAACGCCCTGATAGTCCATGGCGGGGATGGTCCACTCGGGATTGTCGCTGACGGTGATCTCAGACATGGTGCGGGTGAAGTTGGCGGCGTCCGACGCGGCCCCAGCACCGACGAAGCCGGCAACCGCCGGCGACGCGCCCATGGCGAAGCCGCCGAGGCCTATGGTTTCGATGATGGTCGAGTCCCCGATGTCCGGGTTGGCATCGCGCTCGGTGAAGCCGGGGAAGTAAAGCCCTTCCGGCATTTCGACGGGCGCCGTGAACCAGGTGTCGCCGGTGCCACTGACCCGGATGCCAAAGTCGGTGCCGTTGCGGGACATGGCGGTAACAACGCTCGAGCCCTCGATGTCCCGTACCGGGTCCATGATTGCCTTGCCCAGGATCATGGTGATGTTGAGGAAGAATTGGTCGTTCCCGCCGATGAATGCCAGGGCCTCCGCCAGGGCGCCACCGTCGCCAGCGGTCCGGGCCAGGGCCGGTGCCAGTTCGCGGAGAATAAGGCCCGAACACCCGACGTTGCGCTGGTGCATCTCGTCGCCCATGGTCAGGCCCCGGGCAACGATGCCCTTGAGTGGAATGCCGCCCGCATCCCGCAAGGCCGCCCCCATGGCCGGTCCCAGCACGTCCCTGAGCCAGCGGAGGCGGTCCAGTACCTCGTCGTCGTTGCCGCCGAAACGCATCACCTTGCCCAGGCCTTCGTTGATGGTGCAGTAGGCGCGGTTCCCGAAGGCCCTGTTCTCGACCACCATCACCGGCTGGGACCGAGTCGTGATGCCGGTCATGGGGCCGACCGCGTCGAAGTGATGGTTGGGATGGAAGTCGAACTGCTCGGCGGCGGCGGCTTGTTCGGCCGCTTCCAGGTCGGCGGCCCAGCCCTCGAACACGGCGATACCGGCAATGGCGCCCCGCAACGGCCCGCACATGCGGTCCCACCCGATGGGCGGGCCGGCGTGCAGGATCATGCCCTCGCCGAGCGCCGGGATGGCCTCGGCTGCAGGTATTACGTCGACGAGGACCGGATCCGCCGCCAACATGCGGTGTACGGCTTCGTTGTTGGCCCGTTCGATCCGCTCCATTGCAGCGCCCCCGGGGTCAGTTGCCCAGCTTGGGCAACAGGTCGGCCAGCTCGGGATCCCCGCCCGCCGGCGGTGCCCAGTCCACTTGGACCACCTCTACGTCGCGCCGCTCCAGGTCTCTGGCGAAACTCTCGAGACCGATGTTAACGACCTTCAGCGGCTGTTCGAGAAGCTTCTTGATTTCCGGTCCGCACATTGGTCACTGCTCCTGTGGCCTGTGAAGCCAGGCCGGCGCGCGGCTGAAGGTGCGCCGCCCCCCTTTGAAGCCCCAGAGGGGTTTGGCCAAGCTTTCGATGTCCGTGTCCTCAGGAGAATACTTGCTCGATATGAACTCGTAGAGCAAGGCGCTCAGCTTCTCGGCCCTGGGAAGATCGCGCGCCGCATCGGCGCAGACCTTGCGATCCCGGAGGTTCGGCTTGCGAGAAGAATGAGCGCTTGGCCCAAGGGCGCCTAAACTGTGGCACTAAAATCAGATGGCTATTCGCAGAACACTAACCTGACTTGGACTTGTCGCCATCTACATCCGCAATGGGTCCAGGCTGTGCGAAATCTATTTTCGAGGCCCGAACGCGCAACAATGATTCGCCTAACCGCCCTCGCGGGCAATAATCAATCACGCGCCCGCAAGTGCCGAGTCTATTATTTCGCCGACGCTCTTCCGACCCGAGTTCTTACACGGCCTGGGTCTACCACTGAATTTCGTGAGGAAAATGCTGTTGTTGTATGGCGGTGGGTATGTGCGAGAACTCGCGCCAGCGAGTTATCCACATATCCATGGCGCCGGCGCCGGGGCGGAACCCTAATCCTCGCCCGCGGCGAGCTCGAGCGGGAGGCCGGGAAGCTCCTTCGAGCAGCGCAGCACGCTCGAAGTCTTGACCTGGGCGACGTTCGGGGCCGAGACCAGCTCGGTGGTCAGGAAGTGCTGGTAGCTGTCCCAGTCCTCCGCCACCACCTTGAGCAAGAAGTCGTTCTCGCCCGCCAGCATGAAGCACTGGCGCACCTCGGGCCAGCTCGCGACCAGGGTCTCGAAGGCCAACAGGTCGCGCTCGGCCTGGCTCTTCAGGCCGACCATGGCGAAAACGGTAACGCCGAAACCCAGCTCTTCGGCGTTGAGGTCGGCGTGGTAACCACGGATGAAACCGGCCCGCTCGAGCGCCCGTACGCGGCGCAAGCAGGGCGGCGCCGAGATGCCCACGCGACGCGCCAGCTCGACGTTGGTGATGCGCCCTTCGTTCTGCAGCTCGGTGAGGATCCGCAGGTCGATATCGTCGAGATTTCCGCGATGCAACAGCGCTGCTCCCCGGGGGCGCCGGCCCGCGAGCGACCGGCAGGACGAGCGTTAACATGGCATGGATCGTGATTATCGCCAAGTCCCCACCGGATCGCGGAAATAAGGGGCATTCGCTGCTCCGGCGCGGGGCGCGCCGGCCCGGGGCAGTGGTTGTTTCGCGCTCCGGGCGCCGCCATTATGGCTAGAGAGATGGTGGAGTCGGGGCATGGCCGAGGGGACCGCGTGGACCGTCACCGACGGCAAGCCCGGCATGGTGAGTCAGGTGCTGGGGCTGGCCGAGGCGCTGGCTCTCGAGATCGTCGACAAGCGCCTTGTCATCCGGGCGCCCTGGCGCTGGCTGCCGCCCGAGGCCTGGCTAGGGCCGTTGGCGGCGCTGGCCCCTGAGAGCGACCGTCTCGAGCCGCCCTGGCCCGACGTCGTGATCGGCTGCGGCCGCATGAGCATCGCCCCGGTGCTCGCCGTGCGCCGGGCCAGCGCTGGCCGCAGCTTCGCCGTGCAGCTGCAGAAGCCCGCCTGGTCGTCGCGCCGCTTCGACCTGGTGGCGCCGCCCCGCCACGACCACGTCTCGGGCGCCAACGTCATCGTCACCCGGGGCGCGCTCAACCGCGTGACGCCGGCCCGGCTCGAGGCCGAGGCGGCGCGCTTCCGGGCCGATCTCGCGCACCTGCCGCGGCCCCTGGTGGCGGTGCTGCTGGGCGGCGACAACGCGGTCTACCGCCTCACCGAGCGGGTCGCGGTGGAGCTCGCCGAGCGCCTCGCGGCGATGTGCCGAAGCGCGGGCGCCGGGCTCGCGGTGACGCCCTCGCGGCGCACCGGCGCCACGGCGCTCGAGCTCATCCGCGAGCGCCTCGGGGAGACCCCGGCGGTGATCTGGGACGGCGGCGGCGCCAACCCCTATTACGGCTATCTGGCGCTCGCCGACGCCGTGGTGGCGACCTCCGATTCGGTGTCGATGGTCTCCGAGGCCTGCACCACCGGCAAGCCGGTCCACGTCTTCGAGCTCGAGGGCGGCAGCGCCAAGTTCCGCGAGTTCCACCGCGGCCTGCGCCACGACGGCGTCACCCGCCTCTTCGAGGGCCGGCTCGAGCAGTGGAGCTACGAGCCCCTCGACGACACCGCCCGTGTTGCCGCCGAGGTGCGGCGGCGGTTAGAATTGGCACGGCCTGAGGTCCGGCGGTGAGGATCCTTGGCGGCGCGTCAACGGGCGAGTGCGGGTCGATGGCGAAGTTGAACTTGGAGGCCTTCCGGGCCACCCCCCTCGAGCGCGATCCCTACGACTATCTGGTGGTTCCGGGGTTCCTCGACCTCGACACCGTCGACGCGGTCAACCGCGACTTTCCCGCGATCGAGGAGCACGGCCTGTTCCCGTTGCGCGAGCTCGATCCCGGCCCGGCGCTCAGCGCCCTGCTCGACGCTCTCGACGGGCCCGAGTTCGAGGCCGCGGTGGCCGAGAAGTTCGGCCTCTCGCTCGAAGGCTTGCCGACCCTGTTCACGGTGCGCGGACACGCCGCCGACAAGGACGGACGCATCCACACCGACGTCAAGAGCAAGGTCATCACCGTGCTCATCTACCTCAACCGCGAGTGGCCGGCGGCCGGCGGCCGGCTCAGGGTGCTGCGCGGGCCCGACGACCTCGACGACATGGTGCGCGAGATCCTTCCCGTCGCCGGCACGCTGTTCGCCTTCCGCCGCTCGGACCATTCGTGGCACGGCCACACGCCTTATCGCGGCGAGCGCCGGGCGATCCAGATGAACTGGGTGAGCGCCCAGCGTTGGATCGACCGCGAGGTCGCCCGCCACCGCATGTCGGCGCGGCTCAAGCGGCTCAATCCGTTCTCCTGACCGCGCCGGGGGCGCGGCCGGGGGCGCGAGCTTTGCTGTCCGACACCGGCGCTCAAGGCATCCTCGTCGTAAAATGAACCACAGAGGCACAGAGCCACAGAGGATAAGAAAATGACCATGCGATTTCTCTGTGACTTTCCTCTGTGTCTCGCCGTCTCTGTGGTCGAATCGCTTTTTCCGCTCGAAATGTCTTGATCCGGGTGCCGGGCGTGCCACTCGAGATCGAGACCTTCGCCAGCCGCACCTGGCGCCCCGGCGGCAACTTCGGCGGCTCGACCCTGTTCAAGGCCTTGGGCCATCCCCTTGCCGCGCCCCTGGCGCGGGCACTCATCGAGCGCCTGGCACGGGCCGGGCCGGTCGCGGTCTACGACCCGGTGGGCGCGGCCGAGGCATTCGACGCCTTCTACGGCCTCGCCGAGCTCGACCTCGCCGGCGTCTACGTGCAGCGGGTGGAGGCGCTCGGGCGCCGGGTGCTGGGGCGCGCCGTCGAGCCGGTGACGGCGCTAGCGCAAGCGGACGCCGCCACGGTGTTCGTCGCCGCCTTCGACTCGGACCGGCTCACGGCGCAGATCCGGCCCCTCGTGCCCGACGGCGCCGCCGTGCTCAGCCTCGACGAGATGCGCCTCCCCGACGACATGCTGAGCGAGAGTGATCACTATCTGGCGCCGCTCAACTTCGCCACCAACTTCGCCTTCCTGCGCGAGGGCGGCGGCCACCACACCGCGATCGTGTCGGCCAACTACTGGGGCGGCTACGGCGCCGCCGAGCCCGAGCTCTGGCTCTGCCTGTTCGACGAGGACGGCCGCGAGCTCGCGGCGTGGCGCCAGACGCTCCCCGCCCCCGGCGCGCGCTTCACCATCGACAGCCGCGAGGTGCGCCAGCGCTTCGGCCTCGAGGACTTCACCGGCTCGCTCTTCATCCACGCGCTCGGCATCGCCGGCCACGACGTGGTCAAGTACGCCATCGACAGCTATAGCGACGACGGCGAGGTGCTCTCCGCCAGCCACGACGCCAACGCCTGGCCGGCCGAGCTCTACGCCGGCCTGCCGGCGCCCGACGCCGGCGAGCGCGTGGTGCTGTGGCTCCAGAACAGCCATCCCGTGGCGATCCCCAGGGGCGGCGTGGGCCTCAACCTGATGGGCTCGCAGGAAGTGGCTTGGTACGACGCCGAGGTGCCGCCCTTCGGCACCCGCGCCCTCGACACGGCCGAGCTCCTGCCCGACGCCGCCTGGCCCCAGCAGATCGAGGTCCACGCCGGCAAGTACTTCGTGCGCCCGCGCTACGAGGTCTTCGGCGCCGACGGCCGCGCCCGCATCGCCCACGTCAACGTCGAGCGCAGCGACCTTAAGCCCGACCCGCGGCTCCCCGAGCTCGGGGCGCTGATGGGCAAGGGCTATATCTTGCCCCTCCCGGTGCTGCCCACCGAGGCCTTCCGCAGCCTCGCCTTGCCGACGCCGATGGCCACCTGCCAGCACGAGCTGCCGCTCGCCGCCGTGCTCGTCGAGGCCTCAGGCCGCGAGCTGGCGCGGCGCTACCTCGGGCGCATCGCGCGCCGCGACAGCGTGGTCGTCGACGTCGACGCCTGGCTCGCCGAGGAGGACCTGGCGTTCGCGGACGGCTACGGCCACCTCGAGCTCCTCTACGACTTCCGCGAGGGCGGCGAGGCCGACGGCTGGCTCCACGCCATCGGCCGCTACCAGCAGCGCGCCAGCGGCCACCTCGCCGAAACCAGCTTCGGCGCCCACATCTTCAACACCGCACTCGTCTATCGCGACGAGCCGCAGTCCTACGCAGCGCGCCCGCCCGGGCTCTCGACGCGGCTTTTCCTGAGGCTCGGCGACGCCGGCCTCGACACCCTCTGCCACCTGATCTACCCGGCCTCGACGCCGTGGCGCCCGCGCTCCGAGACCCGGCTCATTCTCCACGACGGCGACGGCCGCGCGGTGGCCGAGCGCGAGCTCGCGATCGCTTGCGGCGGCTCGCACCTGTGGCGCTATCATGAGCGCTTCGACGCCCGGACCCGGGCCCGCGCCGGCGCCGGAGCCCACGTCATCGTCCGCGACCTCACCTGCCGCCTGTTCGGCTACCACGGGCTGGTGCGCGGCGAGCGCGCCTTCTCGCTCGACCACATGTTCGGGTTTTAGGGCGGGCGGCCATGACCTGAGTTGTCGACGGCTCTGGAAAATTGTTCGCCGAGGTCCGCTTCCGTACGCTAAGCGGACCTATACGAGTAGTCCTCCAAACTTCGCCTCCTAGCTGAGAGTGTTGAAAAACTCGCTTGATGGCTTGGTCTCTTCATGATTCGGTTGT
>CBDUZE010000055.1:0-23781 GCA_965371625.1 uncultured Alphaproteobacteria bacterium | reverse complement strand
AGGCGGGCATCAAGGCGGGCATCAAGGCGGGCATCAAGGCGGGCATCAAGGCGGGGGATTGAGCCCGGCCCTACTGCCGCTCGGCGCCCTCGAGCGCCAGCCCGAGCGCGGCGCTGGCCTGACGCGAACAGCCGGCCTGGTAGTAAAGCGCGGCCTGGCGCAAGGCCTCAGGCGGCCGCGGTCCGACCTCGATGAAGCGCACCGCCCAGCCGCCGCCGGCGCCGATGGCCACCAGGTAACGGCCCTTCTCGGGCGGCGGCCAGTCGCGCGGCCAGTCGAGGCGCTGGGTCGCCGCCGGCCAGCCCGCCCTCAAGAGCTCCTTGGGGCGCGTCACCCGACGCATCACCAGGGTGGTGTCCCGGTCGGGTGGAGCGGCGGTGAAGAAGGCGGGAGCCTGGTCGCCGTGGACGCAGAAGACGCTCATGCCGGCGGCCAGCGTATAAGGACCGCCCTCGGCGGAAACCGATCCAGGAGCCCCGCCGCGGACGCCGAACGCGGTCTCCTCCGACCTGCCGGACTGCTTGGCGAGCGCCAACAGCCCCATCATCAGGTTGGTGCCCAAGGGCGCGCCAGTGCCCGCGGCGCCCGAGGGCGCGCCGAGGAAGTCGCCGCCGTCGCCCTCATAGGGGCCCTCGCGCCGCACCATCCGCGCGGCGTCGGTCATCACCACGATGTGGCCGCCGGCCTCGACCGTAATCGGGGTCGAGACCTCGATCGCCGCGCCCACCTCGAGACTGGCGCGATCGGCCTCGACCACGAAACCCTGGCTGGCGTGCGCGGCCCCCGCCGCGAGCAGACCGGCAGCGAGCAGACCGGCCGCGGCCAGGAACATGACAGACCCGGTTTTCATTTCCCCTCCAGTTTAAGAAAATCGCCCGTGCCATCAATACAGCGTTTGACCTGAAAGGCGCTGAGCTCATCTTCGCCGAGCGCTTCGAAGGCCGCGCGCGCGGCCTCGTAATCGCCCTCTTCGAGCCGCTCCAGGCCGAGGTTGTAGGTATCCAGGTCCTCGGGCGTGAACCGCTCGGGCACGGTGGTGTAGACGCCGAGCGGCGCTTCCCGTCCCTTGACCTGGATGCGGCCGACGCGGCGCAGCGCGTGGCGCTCCGGATGGTCACGCCGTTCGGCTCCGGTCAGGCTCAGGTGATTGGCCGAATCGTTGCGGCTCTCGGCCACGGTGTCGGCCGAGATACAGACCCTGGTCGCGCTCTCGGGGCTGAGCCCGAGGTAGCGGTTGGCGCCCTCGAGGCGCGCGGCGGTGTTCACCGCGTCGCCGATGACGGTGTAGTCGAAGCGGCGCTCGCCGCCCGTGTTGCCGACGATCGCGATCCCGGTGTGCACGCCGATGCGGGTCCTGAGTCCCTCTCGGGCGGCGAAGGCGCGGCCGTAGCGGTCCATCTCGAGGGCGCAGGCGATGGCCTTCGCCGCATGAGCTGTGTGCGCTTCGCCGGGAGCGCCGAAGAACGCCATCACCGCGTCGCCGATGAACTTGTCGAGGGTACCGTGGTGCGCCAGCACGATCTCGGCCATGCCGTCGAGGTACTCGTTGAGGAGCGCCACCACCTCCTCGGGGTCATGGCTCTCGGCGTAGGAGGTGAAGCCGGCGATGTCGGTGAACAGCATGCTGAGCGTGCGCGGCTCGCCGCCCAGGCGGAGCATGCCGGGATCGTTCATCACCTGGCGCGCCAGCGCCCGCGGCAGGTAGCTGTTGAGGGCCTTGGCGGCGATCCGTTGGGCGCGGTCGAAGCGGCGCGCCCGGAACAGCGCGAAGGCGGCGAGCGAGACCGCAAGGCCCAAGGCCGGCGGCAGCGCCGGTAGCGCCAGATCGCCCTGGTAGCGGACCACGAAGACCACCGCGACCCAGGCCACGGGCGCCACCACGGCGAGCCCCAGGGGGACGGACACCGGCACCCGCAGCAGCGCCAGCAGCGCGCCCGCCAGCGCCGCCAGGATGACGGCGACGAGCCGGAAGCGAAGCCCGGGAAGGGTCCGCGAGCGGCCGTCGAGGAGCTGGGCCAGGACCTGGGCGTGGCCGAAAACGCCGGCGAAGGCCTCGTCGCCGAGGCCCAATCGGGAAAAGGCGGTGCGGTGGAAATCGCCGCTGCCTTCGAAGGTGGCGCCGACCAGCACCACCTTGTCCTTCAGGAGCGCGGCCAGGAACGGCTTCTCGATCAACAGCAGCGCTGAGAACGGGGCGATGGGGTGGGGACCCAAAGGCGCCCCGCTCGCGGCGTCGAGGCGATCCTGCCAGCCCGGCCGTCCGTACCAATCGATGGCCTGATCGAGGTCGCTGTCGGCGACCTCGACCCCGGCGAGGCGGGCCAACGCGGTGGCGAGAATGGGATGGAGGCCGCCATCGCGATCTCGAAAGGCGGTGCGGTAGTAGCGCAAGGTCTGGTCGTCGCGGTCGCTGGGCAGGTTGGCCAGCGCCGTCGCCACCCCGCTCCCGGCGAAGCTGGCCGCCAGCGGCCGAACCACACCCTCCCGATCCTTGAGCGTCGCGAAGACGGCTGGCGTCCGCAGGGTGCGAATCGTCCGGGCGAGCCTCTCGTCGGTGTCCCGATCCACCGCCTCCAAGAGCAAGACGTCGACCCCGATGGCCACGGCGCCGCCGCGATCGATCACCGCCAACAGGTCGGCGAGCAGCGCGCGGTTTATGGGCGAGCGCGGGGGACGGGCCGTGATCGTGGCGTCGTCGATCACGACCAGGGCGACGCCAGGATGGGGCGCCGGCGCATCCTCGCTGAAGTAGGCCACCGCCACGTCGTCTATCTGCCGCTCCAGCCCCTCGAAGAGGCCGAGCTTCGAGACCTCCATCACCAGCACGGTGATGAAGACCAGCAGAAACAGCGACTCGGCGGCGAAGCGAAGCTGTCGGCCGCGGTCGCCGGCGGGGCGCTCGTTATTGTCCATGGCGGCCGTGGGGTTCCGTCGCGCCTAGCATAGACCGATCGAGGGCTTGGCAACACGCCTGACCGGATCAATGGGCGCCGGATGGGGTCAGGCGCGGGGCTCGAAGGGGGTGACGACGATCTTGTCGCCGCTCGCCACCAGCAGGCTCGAGGCCGGCACCTCGACCCAGTGCTCGGTGACGTCGTCGAGCGGCTCGGAGAGGATCAGGAACGCGGTCTCGTCCATGAGCGCCTCATCCTCGATGCCGAACTCAGAGAGCACGTCGACGCAGCGGCCGTGGAACAGGGTCGGCGGCTCGCCGTCGCTGGCGTAGCGCACGGCGATGATCGTGCTGCCGTCGGTGGCCGCCGCGGTGAGCCGGAGGGGCCCGTCGATGGCGGCCGCGGCCATCACCTCGTGCACCAGCCGGGTGGTGGTGACAAGCGCGCCCTCGGGGTCGCCGGCGAAGCCGTTGCTCAGCAAGAGGTAGAAGAAGGCCTCGCTGTCGGTGGTGCCGCGGCGGTGGCGAAAGAGCTCCGGCTCCATGAGGCTCTCGAGCTCCCGACGAATGCTCTCGAACTCGGCGATATGGCCGTTGTGCATGAAGAGCCAGCGGTCATGGCGGAAGGGGTGGCAGTTGGGCCGCATGGTGGCGGTGCCGGTGGAGGCGCGCACGTGGGCAAAGAACAGGGGCGACGCGATCTGCTCGGAGATCGAGCGCAGATTGTCGTCGTTCCAGGCCGGCCGGGTGTCGCGGAACAGCCCGGGCTGGGGTTTGCCGGCGTACCAGCCGACCCCGAAGCCGTCGCCGCTGGTGGGCACGGTGCCCCGTTGCGCGCTGAGGCTCTGGCGAATGAGCGAGTTCTCGGGCTTGTGCAGCAGGGTCTCGAGATAGATCTCGGGCCCCGAGTAGGCCAACCAGCGACACATATTATCCTCCAAGGCGGTTCTGAACGGGGCAAAGGATAGGCGCGCCCGCGCGCGCCGTCGATGGGGGGTGGGCGGCGAGGGCGCGGGGAGGGCGAGGAGAGGGGGCTGGGCGGGCTCAGCGGCCGCCGCCGCCACCGCTCCGCGAAAGCTCAGCGATGGCCTGCTGCACGCCCTTGTATGCGGCGCGGCGGTACCACAGCATGGCCTCGCCGTGGCTCCGCTTCACGCCGCGGCCCAAATCATGCATCAGCCCCAGCGTGTACATGGCGTAGCCGTGGTCCCGCGCCGCCGCCTCGCGGAACCAGGCGACGGCTCGGGCGTCGTCGCTGAGCTCGCCGGAGCCGTGATAGTAGCTGAGCCCCATGAGGTACTGGGCCTCGGCGTCGCCGTGGCGCGCAAGCGGCTCGAGCTGGGCCCGGGCGGCCCGGTAATCGCCCTCATCGTAGGCCGCGCGCGCGCCCTCGAGATCGGCGCCCGCGGGCGCCGCGATCGCTAACGCCCCTGCCAGGTTCCGCCGCGGTCGCGACATCTGCCCTCCGTCCCCGCTCTGCGCTCGCCTGATCGAGATGGGGGCGCGAAGCGGCGCTGGCAACGGCCCGGGCAGGGCGCTCAATAAGATGTGACCGGGGTTGGATTGGTGGTTGGGGCGCCCCCTCACTCGGGGCGCCAGGCGCGGGCCAGGGAGTGGGCCTGGTTGAGCTCGTCCGGGGTCATCGCCGCGCCCAGGAAATCCAGGTTCTGGCGCGCCCCCGGATAGCCCTTACGGGCGGCGAGCAGGAACCACTTGTAGGCCTCGACGACGTCGAACGGGCCGCCGCGAACGCCGGCGTGCAAGAGGCCGGCGTTGTACTGGGCGCCGAGGGTGCCCTGCTTGGCGGCGCGAAGGGTCCATAGGAACGCGCGATCCTGGTCGCGCTCGAGGCCGAGGCCCGATTCGTACATCCATCCGATCAGGTACTGCGCCATGCCGACCCCGGCCTCGGCCGCCCGCATAAGCCACTGCGCCGCCTCGCCATAGTCGGCCGCCACCGCGCCCGCGCCCTCGCCGGCGCCGGTGTAATACATGAAGCCGAGCGCGAACTGGGCCTGGGCGTGGCCCTGTCGGGCGGCGCGCCGGTACCACTCGGCCGCCCTCTGGTAGTCGCGCCCGCGGCCCGGGGCGTGGGCGAAGAGCACCCCCATGTCGAACTGGGCTTCGGCCTCGCCGCGCTCGGCGAGGGCCCGCCATTGGCGCTCGGCGGCGGCGTAATCGCCGCGCTCGAAGGCGCGGCGGCCGCCCTCCAGATCGGCCCGGGCGGGCAGCGAGAGGCAGATCGCGACGAGGACTGCCAGGATGACGCGCGGCATCACCTCTCCTCGCGGGCTCGAGCGCGCTCGGACCCCGACTCGAGCCCGGAGCGGGGCCGGGGGCGGGGATTGGGGGCCCGCGCTCAGCGCCAGGAGGTCAGGCCGGCCCGCGCGGGCCTGAAGTTGGTCGCCAGCCGGCGGGCCTTTTCGACGTCGTCCGGGGCCATCAGGCGGGCGGCGTCGTCGCGCAACAGGAGCGCCTGTTGCTGCAGCCCGGGGACGCCGCTCTCGGCGGCGAGCGTCAGCCAGAGGTAGGCCTGGCCCAGGTCGCGGCGCACGCCGGTGCCGCGGATGTAGAGCGAGCCGAAGGCGAGCTGGCCGCTGGCGCTGCCCTTGCGCGCCGACTTGAAGAACCACACCGCCGCCAGGCCTTCGTCGCGCCGCACCCCCCGGCCGTAGTAGTACATGACGCCGAGCATGAACTCGGCATCGGCGTCGCCGCGCTCGCTGAGGGCTAAGAGCTCGACGAGCGCCTCGGAGTAGTGCCCGGCCTCGTAAGCCGCGAGGCCCGAGCGGTAGTCGGCGCGCGCCGGCTGGGCCGCCAGGCCGAAGAGCAGCACTGCGATCGCTATGTGTCTCAAGCTCGCTCCCATCGGAGCTCGGATGTTAGCCGAGATAGGGCTCCGCGGCCACCTCGTCCTGGCGAAGCACGTGCCGCGGCACGGCGCTGGCCAACCAGAGCAGGCGAGGGGTGGCGGTCATCGGGCCTCCACTCGATCGGGTTCGAGTGCTCCCCCTCGGGGCGCCACTTTACAGCTTCTCGCCGGGCGGCGAAACTCTGTCGGGCGTGATGGCCGGCGTGATGGCCGGCGTGACGGCCGGCGAGACGGGACGGGAGTGATCGGACACATGTTCGAGGGCTTCGAGCGCGACACCATCGAGACCTCAGGCGCGGCGATCAACCTGGTGCGGGGGGGCTCGGGGCCGCCGCTCCTGCTCTTGCACGGCTATCCCCAGAGCCACGTCATGTGGCACCGGACGGCGCCGAGCCTGGCGCGCGACTTCACAGTGGTCGTGCCCGACCTGCGCGGCTATGGCGACAGCTCGAAGCCGCCGGGGGATGCCGACCACGTCACCTACTCCAAGCGCTCGATGGCCCAGGATCAGGTCGAGGTGATGGCCAAGCTCGGCTTCGAGCGCTTCGCCCTCGCCGGCCACGACCGCGGCGGGCGCGTCGCCCACCGCCTGGCGCTCGACGCGCCCGAGCGGGTGAGCAGGCTCGCGGTGCTCGACATCGTCCCCACCCACAAGGTCTTCGCCACCGCCGAGAAGGAGCTGGCCACGGCCTACTTCCACTGGTTCTTCCTGATCCAGCCGGAACCGTTCCCCGAAACCCTGATCGGCGCGAACCCTGAGTACTACCTGCGCTCGCGGCTCGAGCGCTGGGGCGGGCCCGAGGGCTTCGCGCCCGAGGCCGTGGACGAGTACCTGCGCTGCTTCAAGGACCCGGCCGCGATCCACGCCAGCTGCGAGGACTACCGCGCCGCCGCCACCATCGATCTCGAGCACGACGAGGCCGACATGGCGACCAAGGTGAGCTGCCCGCTGCTGGCGCTGTGGGGGGCCAAGGGCGTGGTCGCGCGTCTCTACGATCCGCTCGCCTGCTGGCGCGAGCGCGCCGTCGAGGTCAGCGGACGAGCGCTCGAGTGCGGCCACTTCCTGCCCGAGGAGGCACCCGCGGAGACCGCGGCCGAGCTCGAGGCCTTCTTCAGGGCCTGAGCGGGGCGCCCGATCCCAGCCGTTAGGCTTGCGTTAACCCGCCCGCGCCTACACTTAAGGACGCGCGGGGAAGGGTCACGTCCTTTCCCTTTGCTCAGGGCAAAGCGCCGGCGACGGCGCGACGCAAAGCCTCCGGTCCCGGGCTCGAGTTCCGGGATAGCGGGGTTGCCAAAGGGATCAGCGAAGGGCTGTGACATGACCTCCTCGTTCGCAATCTCCCTCTCGGGCCTCGAGGCGGCGAGCACGCGGCTGGCAACCGCCAGCGCCAACATCGCCAACGCGCAAAGCGCCGGCGAGGGCGACGGCGAGGGCCTCTATCGGCCGCTGCGGGTCGAGCAGACCTCCGCGCCCGGCGGCGGCACCAGCGCCGCGGTGGTCGAGGTCGAGCCGGCGACGGTGCCGGTCTTCGCGCCCCACGACCCGCGCGCCGGCGCGGACGGCACGGTCGCTTTCCCCAATATTTCGCTCAGCCAGCAGTTTGCCGAGCTCAGGCTCGCGAAAATAGTCTACCAGGCCAACCTCGCCGCCCTCGAGGTCAGCGACGAGATGCTGGGCGAGCTTTTCGACCTAACGTCGTAGGCCGGTCCCGCGGCCCTGCAACAACCTGTCCCGCGGCCGGAAATTGCGATAGAAAGGCGCGGGCTCCCGCTCGTTCGCCGGCGCGCGAGCTCGAGGGGCTGGACTTGGGCCGCCCCCTCTTCCTATATCAACGGGAGACCGGCGCCGGCCCGGCGGAGCACACGTTCGCACCATGACCGACCAGCATAACCCCGAAGTTCCCGGCCAAGAGGGCGAGATGCCCAAGTTGGTGAAGCCTCACAAGGTAGGGCTCGTCAACCGCCTGAGGAACTATTTCTTGGCCGGCGTCGTGGTGGTGGCGCCGATCGGCATCACCTTCTGGCTTGCCTGGCAGATCTTCAACTTCGTCGACCGCAGCGTCAAACCGCTGATCCCGGTGCGTTACAACCCCGAGACCTACCTGCCCTTCAGCATCCCGGGGCTGGGGCTCATCGTGACCATCGTCGTGCTGACCGTGATCGGCGCCTTCGCGGCCAATTTCCTGGGCCGCATCCTGGTGCGCCAGGGCGAGTTCCTGGTCGACCGCATGCCGGTGATCCGCAACGTCTACGGGGCGCTCAAGCAGATCTTCGAGACCGTGCTCAGGCAGTCCTCGACCTCGTTCCGCCAGGTGGTGCTGGTCGAGTACCCGCGCCGCGGCCTGTGGGCCATCGCCTTCATCACCGGCACCACCGAGGGCGAGGTGCAGAGCACCACCGAGGACGAGGTCATCAACATCTTCCTGCCGACCACCCCCAACCCGACCTCGGGCTTCCTGCTCTTCGTGCCGGCTAAGGACCTGGTCCACTTGAGCATGACGGTCGAGGAGGGCATCAAGATGGTGATCTCCGGGGGCATCGTCACGCCGCCCGACCGCCGTCTGCCGGAGATCCAGGCCATCCCTCAGGTCGCCTCGCGCACCAGGGAGGTCGAGGAGGCGCTGGAGAGGCCGCCGCGCCGCCTCACCCCGAGCGCAGGTACCTGACCGCCGCGTCCCTCTCGAACAGGTAGAGCAGGACCCTGAGGGCCTCGCCGCGCTCGCCGGCGAGCTCCGGATCGCGCTCGAGGACGAGCCGGGCGTCGTCGCGCGCCACCTCGAGGAGCTCGGCGTGATCGGCGAGATCGGCGAGGCGAAAGTCGGGGAGGCCGCTTTGCCGGGTGCCCAGCACCTCGCCCGCGCCGCGCAGCCTGAGGTCCTCCTCGGCGATGCGAAAGCCGTCCTCGGTCTCGCGCATGATGGCGATCCGCGCCCGCGCCGTCGCGGTGAGCGGGCGGGCATAGAGCAGCAGGCACGACGACGACGCCTCGCCGCGCCCGACCCGGCCGCGCAGCTGGTGGAGCTGGGCCAGGCCGAAGCGTTCGGCGTGCTCGACCACCATGACCGAGGCCTCGGACACGTCGACCCCGACCTCGATCACCGTGGTCGCCACCAGCAGCGCGATCCGGCCCTCGGTGAAGGCCGCCATCGCCGCGTCCTTGTCGGCGCCCTTCATGCGCCCGTGCACCAGCCCCACGCGCTCGCCGAAGACCCGGGCCAACGCCCCGTGACGCTCGGCGGCGGCGGCGAGGTCGACGGTTTCCGACTGTTCCACCAGCGGGCACACCCAATAGACGCGCTTGCCGGCGTCGAGGGCCCGGCCCACCGCCGCCACCACCTCGTCGAGCCGGTCGAGCGCCAGGGCCCGGGTCTCGACCGGGCGCCGTCCCGGCGGCTTCTCGGTGAGCCGCGAGACCTCCATGTCGCCATAGGCCGTGAGCGTAAGGGTGCGCGGGATCGGCGTCGCCGTCATCACCAGGACGTGGATACCGCCCCCTCCCTGGCCGCCCTTGGCCGAGAGCAGGAGCCTTTGATGGACGCCGAAGCGGTGTTGCTCGTCGATCACCGCGAGGGCGAGATCGCGGAACTCGACGCCCTCCTGGAAGAGCGCGTGGGTCCCCACCAGGATGTCGACGCGGCCCTCGGCCAGGTCGTCCAGGATGGCCTGGCGCGGCTTGCCCTTGTCGCGTCCGGTGAGCAGGGCGAGGCGGACGCCGACGGCCTCGCAGAGCGGCGCCAGGGTGTCGCGATGCTGGCGCGCCAGGACCTCGGTGGGCGCCATCAAGGCCGCCTGGGCGCCCGCCTCGATGGCGATCAGCATGGCCATCAAGGCGACCACCGTCTTGCCGCTGCCGACGTCGCCCTGCAACAGGCGCAGCATGCGCGAGGGCGTCGCGAGATCGGCGGCGATCTCCTCGATGGTCCGCGCCTGGCTCGCGGTGAGGGTATAGGGCAGCGCTTCCCGCGCTTTTGCGCGCAGACCTCCGTCGCCGCCGAGCCTGCGCCCCGGCCGGTGGCGCATGCGCGCCCGCACCAGGGCCAGGGCGAGCTGGTTGGCCAGGAGCTCGTCGTAGGCGAGGCGCGCCCGCGCCGCACTCAGCGGCGAGAGCTCGTCCTGCTCCTGGGGCGCATGGGCGGCGCGCAGCGAGCCGCGCCAATCGTCCCAGCCGCGGCGCTTGCGAAAGGCCTCGTCGAGCCACTCGGGAAGCTCCGGCGCCCGCTCCAGCGCCGCCTGGACGGCCTTGGCGAGCGGCTTCAAAGTGAGGCCGGCGGTGAGCGGATAAACGGGCTCCACCGCCTGGAGCCGGGCGACGTCGTCGATGGTGCCGATATGGTCCGGATGGGTGATCTGGATCTCGCGCCCGAAGCGCTCGAGCGTGCCGCTGACGACGCGCGTCTCGCCGGGCGGCAGGACCTTCATGAGATAGTCCTCGCGGGCGTGGAAGAACACCAGATAGAGCTGACCCGTCTGGTCCGAGCAGCGCACCTTGTAGGGCACGCGCGGCACCGGGGGGGGAAGGTGCTCCTCGACCTTGAGCGTCATGGTGACGACGGCGCCGGTGGGCGCCTCGGCGACCGTTGGCGCGAAGCGGCGGTCGATGAGCCCGCCGGGCAGGTGCCAGCAGAGATCGACGATATCGCCGCCGGCCGCCTTCTCGATCAGCTTGCCGATGCGCGGCCCGACCCCGGGCAGCGATCTCACGGGAGCGAAGAGGGGAAACAGGACTTCGGGGCGCACGGCGAGGATCGCACGAGGGCAGACCAGTGGGTGACCTTACTTAACCCATGCGCCGCGTCACCGCCAGGGGCGCTCGCGGCACAAGTGGCTGACAGGGGGCGGCCCACGGGCTATACCGGTGCCGCGCCGGCAGATGAGATATGAGCGAGAGCACCGAAATCCGCCGCAAGCGTCTCAGCTTCCGGAGCTGGCACCGCGGCACGCGCGAGATGGACCTCCTCTTGGGCGCCTTCGCCGACGCCCATCTGGACGCCCTGTCCGAGGATCAGCTCGCCCGCTTCGAGGCCCTGCTCGAGCTCGCCGACCCCGACCTGTTCGCCTGGATCCAGGGCCGGGAGGCCGTGCCGGCGGCCTATGACACGGACGTCATGAAGCTCTTGCAGAACTTTAAGTTTCGGCCCTGATCAGATTGAAATCATTTCATAAATCGCTGAAGAGAGGCGGCCGGTTGCTGGTCGGCGGCGCGCCCGAGGGGCTCGACGCCTTACTCCTCGCCGAGATTGCCGTGGGGGACGGCGAGGTCCTGCACGTGGCCCGCGACGACGCCCGCATGGCGGCGACGGCGGCGGCGCTCGCGGTGTTCTCGCCCGGGCTCGAGGTCTTGACGCTTCCGGCCTGGGACTGCCTGCCCTACGACCGGGTCTCGCCCAACGCCGCCATATCGAGCGCCCGCATGGACGTGCTCAGCCGGCTCGCCCGCGAGGCGCGGCCACACCAAGGGCGGCGCGTGGTGCTGACCACCGTGAACGCGCTCCTGCAGCGCCTGCCGGCGCGCGACACCGTGGCCGCCGCGGCCTTCGCCGTCGAGGTCGGCGAGGCCATCGATCTCGAGGCGCTGATGGCCTTCCTGACGCGCGACGGCTACGGCCGCAGCGGCACCGTGATGGAGCCCGGCGAGGTCGCGCTGCGCGGCGGCATCGTCGACATCTTCCCGCCCGGGGCGCCCGAACCACTGCGCCTCGACCTCTTCGGCGACACCGTCGAGGAGATCCGCACCTTCGACCCCTTGAGCCAGCTCACCACCGGCAAGACGCCGCGCCTCGATCTCAGGCCGGCGAGCGAGATCATCCTCGACGAGGCAGCGATCGCCCGCTTCCGCTCCGGCTACCGCGCCGAGTTCGGGGCGGTGACCGACGGCGACCCGCTCTACGCCGCGATCTCGGAGGGGCGCAGGCACATCGGCATGGAGCACTGGCTGCCGCTCTTTCACGAGCGCCTCGAGACGCTCTTCGACTACCTGCCCGAGGCCGCGGTGACCCTGGATTACCTGGCCGAGGAGGCGCGCGACGCCCGCCTCGAGACCATCGCCGACCACTTCGAGACCCGCCGCTCGATGCGCCAGTCGAGCTACGGCGAGGGCAGCATTCCCTATAAGCCGCTGCCGCCCGAGCGGCTCTATCTCGCGGGCGGCGAGTGGCAGCGGCGCCTGGCGCCCCGGGCGAGCGCCGTGTTCTCGCCCTACCGGGCGCCCGAGAGCGACCAAAACGCGATCGACGCCGGCGGCAAGCGGGGCAGGGATTTCGCGCCCGAGCGGACGCGGCCCGAGGTCAATGTCTTCGACAGCCTGCGCGAGCACGTGCGCGAGCTCCAGGCCGCCGGGCGCCGGGTGCTGGTAACAAGCTTCAGCCGGGGCTCCCGCGACCGCCTGGCGCTGGTGCTGCGGGACCACGGCATCGACGAGGTGGAGAGCGCCGATACCTGGCCCGAGGCGGCGCGGCTCCGGCCCGGCACGGTGGGTCTCCTCGTGCTCGGCATCGAGCACGGCTTCGAGACCGACGAGCTCGCCGTGATCGGCGAGCAGGACATCCTCGGCGACCGCCTGGCGCGGCCCCAGCCCACGCCCTCGCGGCGGGCCGAGAACTTCCTCTCCGACGCCTCCGAGATCAACGCCGGCCACCTGGTGGTGCACCTCGACCACGGCGTCGGGCGCTACCAGGGGCTCGAGAACATCGCGGTGGCGGGCGCCCCCCACGATTGCCTGGCCATCGTCTACGAGGGCGGCGACCGGCTGTTCCTGCCGGTCGAGAACATCGAGATGCTGTCGCGCTACGGCGCCGGCGACGCCGAGGTGGCGCTCGACCGTCTGGGCGGCGCGGCCTGGCAGTCGCGCAAGGCGCGGCTCAAGAAGCGGATACGCGAGATCGCCGACGAGCTGATCCGGGTGGCGGCCCAGCGCGAGCTGCGGCCGGCCACGGTTCTGGCGCCGCCGGAAGGGCTCTACGAGGAGTTCAGCGCCCGCTTCCCGTTCGATGAGACCGAGGACCAGCGGCGCGCCATCGGCGACGTGCTCGACGACCTCACCTTGGGCCACCCGATGGACCGCCTGATCTGCGGCGACGTCGGCTTCGGCAAGACCGAGGTCGCGTTGCGCAGCGCCTTCGTCGCCGTCATGGGCGGCAAGCAGGTGGCGGTGGTGACGCCGAACACGCTGCTCTGCCGCCAGCATTACCAGACCTTCCGCGAGCGCTTCGCCGGCCTGCCGGTGCGCATCGGCCAGCTCTCGCGCCTGGTGCCGCAGCGGCAGGCGGCCGAGGTCCGCGAGGGCCTCGCCGACGGCATTGTCGACATCGTCATCGGCACCCACGCGATCCTGGGCAAGAACGTCGCCTTTCACGACCTGGGCCTGCTGGTGGTCGACGAGGAGCAGCACTTCGGCGTCGCCCACAAGGAGAAGCTCAAGCAGCTCAAGACCGACGTCCACGTGCTCACCCTCACCGCGACGCCGATCCCGCGCACCTTGCAGATGGCCTTGAGCGGGGTGCGCGAGATGAGCCTCATCGCCACGCCGCCGGTCGACCGCCTGGCGATCCGCACCTTCATCATGCCCTTCGACCCGATGGTGGTGCGCGAGGCGATCCTGCGCGAGCACTACCGCGGCGGCCAGTGCTTCTACGTCTGCCCCCGCATCGACGACCTGCCCGGGGTGCGGCGCACGCTCGAGAAGCTGGTGCCCGAGGTCAAGGTGGCCACCGCCCATGGGCGGATGGCGGCGCGCCAGCTCGAGGCGGTGATGAACACCTTCTACGACGGCGGCTACGACCTCCTGCTCAGCACCAGCATCATCGATTCGGGCCTCGACATCCCCACCGCCAACACCCTGGTCGTGCACCGCGCCGACATGTTCGGCCTGGCCCAGCTCTATCAGCTGCGCGGCCGCATCGGGCGCTCCAAGCTGCGCGCCTACGCCTACCTCACGCTGCCGCCGAGGCGGGTGCCGACCGCCGGGGCCGAGCGCCGCCTGCAGGTCATGCAGGCGCTCGATTCACTGGGCGCCGGATTTACCCTCGCCAGCCACGACATGGATATCCGCGGCGCCGGCAACTTGTTGGGCGAGGAGCAGTCGGGCCACATCCGCGAGGTCGGGCTCGAGCTCTACCAGCACCTGCTCGAGGAGGCGGTCGCCGCGGCGCGGGACGCCGCCGGCGGCGCCAAGGCGGAAGCCGAAGACACCTGGTCGCCGCAGATCGCCATCGGCACGGCGGTGCTCATCCCCGAGACTTACGTCGCCGACCTGAGCCTGCGGCTCGGCCTCTACCGGCGCCTCGCCAGGCTCGAGGAGCGGGCCGAGATCGACGCCTTCGCCGCCGAGATGATCGACCGCTTCGGCCCCTTGCCCGACGAGGTCGAGGGCCTCTTGAAGATCGTCGCCATCAAGGGCCTGTGCCGCCAGGCGCGGGTCGAGAAGGTCGAGGCGGGGCCGCGTGGGGCGACGCTATCGTTCCGCGACGACCGCGTCGCCAACCCGGCCGGCGTGGTCGAGTTCATCAGCGCCCGGGGCGCGGGCGCCAAGCTCAGGCCCGATCACACCTTGGTATGGTTGGAGGACTGGCCGACGCCCGTGGAGCGCGTCGACGGCGTCCACCGGCTGGTCAAGCGACTGGCCGAGATCGCCGCTCAGGCGCCGCCGCTGGCCGCCGATGCCCCGGCCTCGTCCTCGTCGTCGCCACGCGTCGCCAGGTCGAGCACCTGAAGGAAGACGCTTGGGTCCTGGGCGCCCGAGACCGCGTACTTGCCGTCGATGATGAAGTAGGGGACCCCGGCGACGCCCATTTGTCGGGCGTTGGTGTCCTGGGCGACCACCAGATCCAGGTCGTCGCCGCGTTCGAAGCGCGCCCGCACCTCGTCCCCGTCCATGCCGCCCTGGGCCGCGATCGCCACCAGCACCTCGCGGTCGCCGATGTCGGCGCCCTGCTCGAAGTAGCGCTGGAACAGGACCTCGACCACGGCGTCCTGCAAGCCCGCTTCGCCGGCCCAGTGGAGCAGGCGGTGCGAATCGATGGTGTTGGGGGTGCGGGCAATCTTGTCGAAGGCGAAGTCGATGCCCTCGCCGCCGCCGGCCTGGCGGATCGCGGCGTAGATCTGCTGCGCCCTTTGCGCACCGCCGAACTTGGCGTTGAGGTAGGCCTCGCGGTCGAGCCCGCCCGCGGGCATGTCCGGGTTGAGCTGGAACGGGCGCCAGGTGATCTCGACCTCGAGCTCGTCGCGCTGGGCCAGGGCGCGCTCGAGACGACGCTTGCCGATGTAGCACCACGGGCAAACGGTATCGGAGATTATGTCGATCTGCATGGCGCCAGCTTAGCCGCCAAGGTGGGCCAAGATAAGCGCCTTGCAATCACGTCTTCGCGACCGTCGCCCAAAGCGGGCCGATAAACGAGCCGATAACTCAGCTCAGCCCCGCGCACAATCGCCCCTAAGACTTCGGCGCCATACGGCGCGGCGCGCGGTGGCGCTTGGCCGCTGAGCGCGGCTCTCGGCACAGGCGCTTTTCCGCCTCACTCGAGGCGGGCGCGGGCCCTGGCGATCAGGGTCGTGGGATCGTCGCCGGGCTCGAGGCCGGCGCGGCCCACCTTGAGCCGCACCATGACCGGTTGGTTCGAGTCGGGGAGGGCGAACTCGGTGTGGTCGATGACCCCGGCGATGCGGTTGAGGGCGACCACGGCGATGTCCTCGGGGGTCTCGGGCAGGACCACGCAAAAGGTCTTGCCGCCGTAGCGGGCCGCCAGGTCCTCGCCGCGCACCAGTCTCGCCATCAGGCGCCCGATCTGGCGCAGCAGCCGGTCGCCGGCGGCGTAGCCCTGGGCCCGGTTGACGGCCTCGATGTTGGCGACGTTGAAGAAGCCCAGGCTCAGGTGCTTGCTCCAGCGCTCGGCGTCGGCGATCTGAAGCCTGAGGTGCTGATGCAGGAAGCCGTGGCTGTAGAGCCCGGTGAGGCTGTCGTTGGTGGCGACGTCGGGGGCTTCGCGGTAGCTCTCCTGCATCGCCTGGCGATAGCGCTGCAGCCTCACCAGGCTGTAGGTCCGGGCCCTGAACTCGCCCCCCTCGAGGGGGCGATAGAGCACGTCGCTGGCGCCGCGCAGGTAGGGGAGCTCGGCGTCCTGGTAGCCGTCCGCGTCCACGATCACCAGCACCGGCGTGTTGTAGAGCCGGGTGTTCGAGCGGATGTCGTGGCACAGGTCGAGGGCGTCGGTGTCCGCGCCCCGGGCCATCACCACCACCGCGTCGTAAGCGCGCGCGTTGAGCTCTTGGAGCGCCGCGAACGGGCTTTCGGCGAACGCGAGCCGGATCTGGCCGTTGAGCAGCTTGCCGACGGTCTCCGCCTCGCCGTCGCCGTCAGTGACGACCAGCACGTGGGCGTCGCTGACGTCGGCCGGCGGCTCGAGGTCGGCGCTCGGCTCGAGGCCGTACTTGGCCGCAGTGCGTGCCCGCCGCTCGAGCTCGGCGCGCATGGTGTTGAGCCTTACCAGGGCGTGGAGCCTGGTGATGAGCTCGGCCTCGCGGCAGCTCGCCGACACGTACTCGTCGACCGCGGCGGATGCCTCGGCGGCCGGGGCCGCGCCGCCGACCAGGATCACCGGCACATGACGGGTGGCCGGCGCGCCCTTGAGGCTGAGGCCCAGATCGAGGCCCTCGCCCCCGGCCAGGGCGGCGTTGATGACGACCACGTCGGGGTGGGCCTCGCCGGCGATGTCGAGGGCCTGGGACGGCGAGTGCGCGCGCAGGCTCAGGTATCCCTGGAGCTCGAGATTCTCGGCCATGTCGAGGAGCTTCGAGGGCTCGTCATCGACAACCAGAACCCGTGCCATACAGGCCATGAAGCGATCCCTTGTCAGAGCTCTCGGCAAGTTATTGCCATATGGTTAACAAGTTGTTGCCAAGGCGATCCTCCCGACCTCTTCAAGGTCCCTTGACCTTTGCTGGAGGGCACCCGACCATGGGGGCAGATGGGCCGCGCGAGGGGCGGGACGGCACGGACGGGTGGGCATGAGTCGGCAAGCGAGCGAAACCAACCCCTTCGAGCAGGGCCTTGACAAGGGCGCGGCCAACTACGCGCCGCTGACGCCGCTGAGCTTCCTCGAGCGCTCGGCCGCGATCTACCCGGACAAGACCGCCGTGATCCACGGGCCACGGCGCTTCACCTACGCCGAGTTCGCGGCCCGCTGCCGCCGCCTCGCGGCGGCGCTGATGGCGCGCGGGGTGGCGCCGGGCGACACCGTGGCGGTGATGGCCTCGAATGTGCCGGCGATGCTCGAGGCCCACTACGGGGTGCCGATGGCGGGGGCGGTGCTGAACACCATCAACATCCGCCTCGACGCCGCCACCGTCGCCTTCATCCTCGAGCACGGCGGTGCCAAGGTGGTGTTGACCGACCGCGAGTTCTCGGCCGTCGTCAAGCCGGCCGTCGAAGCGCTTGAGAACCCGCCCCTGGTCATCGACATCGACGACGAGGACGCCCAGGGCGGCGAGCTCTTCGGCGCGATCGAGTACGAGGATTTCCTGAAAAGCGGCGATCCCGAGACGCCGATGCCCGCGCTCGACGACGAGTGGCGGGCGATCTCGCTCAACTACACCTCGGGCACCACCGGCAACCCGAAAGGGGTGGTCTATCACCACCGCGGCGCCTACCTCAACACGCTGGGTCAGGTCCTGGTGATGAACCTCGACCGCGGCTCGGTGTACCTCTGGACGCTGCCCATGTTCCACTGCAACGGCTGGTGCTTCACCTGGGCCGTGACCGCGGTGGCCGGGACCCACGTCTGTCTGCGTCGCGTCGATCCGGCGCTTATCTTCCCGGCCATCGTCGAGCATCAGGTCACCCACATGTGCGGCGCGCCGATCGTGCTCAGCGAACTGATCCACGCGCCCGAGGAGCACAAGCGGCGCTTCAACCATACCGTCGAGATCGCCACCGGCGGCTCCGCGCCGCCCCGCGCGGTGCTCGGCGCGATGGAAGGGATGGGCTTTCGCGTCACCCATCTCTACGGCCTCACCGAGTGCTATGGACCGGCCACGGTGTGCGCCTGGCACCGCGAGTGGGACGGCCTCGAGGCCGACCAGCGGGCGCGCAAGAACGCCCGCCAGGGGGTGCGCTACCCGACGCTGGAGGAGCTCATGGTGGCCGACCCCGAGAGCCTCGAGCCGGTGCCGGCGGACGGCGCCACGATGGGCGAGGTGCTGATCCGCGGCAACACCATGATGAAGGGCTATCTCAAGAACCGGGCGACTACCGACGCGGCCTTCCGCGGCGACTGGTTCCACTCCGGCGACCTCGCCGTGGTCCACGCCGACGGCTACATCGAGATCAAGGACCGCTCGAAGGACGTCATCATCTCGGGCGGCGAGAACATCTCCAGCCTCGAGGTCGAGGAGGTGCTCTACCGCCACCCCGGGGTTATGGAGGCGGCGGTGGTGGCCCGCGGCGACGAGCACTGGGGCGAGACGCCCTGCGCCTTCGTGACCCTCAAGCCCGACGCCGGCGAGGTCAGCGCGGACGAGCTCATCGCCTTCTGCCGCGACAACATGGCCCACTACAAGGCGCCGAAAACAGTGGTCTTCGGGCCCATACCCAAGACCTCGACGGGCAAGATCCAGAAGTTCCTGCTGCGCGACCGCGCCAACGAGCTCTAGCTCTAGCCAAGGGGACCAATGGGGGCCAAGCGATGGACGAGCAACTGATCCGCGCCTACCACCTGGAGGACGAGGTGGCGCTCGTCACCGGCGCCTCGAGCGGCTTGGGCCGCCGCTTCGCCCTTACCCTGGCGCGGGCCGGCGCCCGGGTGGCGATCGCCGCCCGGCGCCTCGATCGCCTCGAGGAGCTGGCCCGCGAGATCGAGGCTTTCGACGGCCGGGCGCTCCCCATCGAGCTCGACGTCACCGACCCCGAGAACGTGCGCCAGGCGGTCACCGCGGCCGAGACCGAGCTCGGGCCGGTCACCATCCTGATCAACAACTCGGGCATCAGCATCGAGAAACGGGTCACCGACTTCGACGAGGCCGACTACGACCGCATCATGGACACCAACGCCAAGGGCGCCTTCTTCGTCGCCCAGGAGGTGGGCCGGCACATGATCGAGCACGGGCGCGCCGGGCGCATCGTCAACATCGCCTCGGTGGCCGCCTTCGACGTGATGCCGGGTCTCGCCATCTACGCCATGTCGAAATCGGCGGTGGCCCAGATGACGCGGGCCATGGCGCGGGAATGGCTGCGCTTCGACATCAACGTCAACGCCATTTGCCCGGGCTACATCGCCACCGAGATGAACACCGAGTTCTTCGCCTCCGAGCGCGGCGAGAAGCTGATCGCGCGCCTGCCGAGGCGCCGCATCGGCGCGCCTGAGGACCTCGACGGCCTGATCCTGCTGCTGGCGTCGGAGGCCTCGCGCCTCATTACCGGCAGCGTCATCGTCATCGACGACGGCCAGATGTTCGGGCTCTAAGCGGGGGATGGGCCCCCTCACCAGCCGTTACAGCGGGGCCACTCGGCGATCACCTCGTCGCCGCCATCGACGACGTGGTAGCGATCGAACATCGCCGCTGTCATGCAGGCGTGGTTAGGGAGCACCCGCACCCTGGCGCCGACCGGAAGGGCGTCGAAGGGCGGCGCGGCGTCGCCCGCGCCCTCGACCATGCCGTGCTCCTGGTTGACCCGGGCCACCCGCAGGTCAGCGATGGCCTCGCGCGCCAGGGCGTCAAAGACCAGGCCGAACCCTGAGTCGTGCTCGAGCGCGGCGGTGCTGCGGTCCTGCGACAGCGCCAGCGCCCCGGCGTCGATCAGGATCAGCCCCTTGTCTGGCCGTTGGCCGATCACCGAGGCCAGCACCGAGCAGGCGATGTCGCCGCTACCGCCGACGCCGATGCCGACCTGGTAGAGGTCGGAGAACATGTAGACCCCGGGGCGCGCCTCGGTCACCCCGTCGAGGCGCTCGGCGTACCGCGCTGTCGGCGTCGAGCCGACGCTCACGGTGGGGCAGGGAAGGCCGGCCCGGCGCAACCGCTCGGCCGCCCCCACCACGGTGGCGCGCTCGGCCTCGGCGACGGCGCGGATCTCGGCCCCGCCCCGGCAGTCATAGGAATGCCCGGCATGGGTGAGCACGCCCGCGAGCTCGGCGCCGTCGGCGCCCCCAGCGCCATGGAGCGCCTCGCCGAGGGCCAAGAGCTCGGCGCCGTCGGCCATCACGCCGCCGCGCCCGCCGCCCGAATCGATCTCGATCAGGACCCGGAAAGCGTGGCCCAGCGCCGCCCCCCGCGCGGCGATGGCGCCGGCCACGCCGAGGTCGTCGGTCAATATCGTGAGCCGGGCGCCGCCCTGCTCCAGCGCCGCCACCCGGTCGAGCTTGGCGGGCGCGATGCCGACCGCATAGGTGACGTCGCGGATGCCGTGGCCGATGAAGTAGGCGGCTTCGCGCAGCGTCGAGACGGTTATTCCGTCTTCCGTTTCGCCCAACGCCACTCTGGCCACATCGATCGACTTGGCGGTCTTCATGTGGGGGCGCAAGGCGACGCCCAATGCCGCCATGCGCGCGCTCATGGCGGCGCAATTGGCGGCCAGGACGGCGCGGTCGAGAATCAGCGCCGGGGTGCCGAGGTCGGCGAGCTTCATGGCGAGGGGGCTCCTGGATCGGGAACTGGGCGGGTATCGCGCCGCATCATGGAAAGCCCGCCCCGGCTTGGCAAGGCCGGTTCAAACCGGGATTGAGGCTTGGCGGCCGGCGCGCCCGGGTGCTCTATTGCGCGTGAGCCCGACCGCGGCAACGCTGTGAAGGGAGAACCGCACCATGGACTTCGCGCTGACACCGGAGCAGGAGGCGATCGGCGACAACGTGGCCCGGCTGTGCTCGGGCTTCGACGCCGACTACTGGCGCGCCCGCGACCGCGACGGGAGCTTTCCCGACGACTTCGCGCAGGCCCTGGCCGAGGCCGGCTGGCTCGGCATCGCCATGCCCAGCGAGTTCGGCGGCGCCGGGCTCGGGGTCACCGAGGCGGCGCTGATGCTGCACGCCATCGCCCGCTCGGGCGCCGCCATGAGCGGCGTCTCGGCGGTCCACATCAACATCTTCGGGCCCCATCCGATCGTCGTCTTCGGCTCGGACGAGCAGAAGCGGCGCATGCTCACGCCGCTGATCAAGGGCGAGGAGCGCTGCTGCTTCGCGGTCACCGAGCCCGACGCCGGCCTCGACACCACCCGCCTCGCGACCCGTGCCGAGCGCCGCGGCGATCGCTATGTCGTGAATGGACGCAAGATTTGGACCTCGACCGCGCAAGTAGCCGACAAGATCATGCTGATCGCCCGTACCACGCCGCTCGAGGACTGCGCCCGGCCCACCGAAGGCCTGACCCTGTTCTACACCGACCTCGACCGCAAGACCGTCGAGGTCCGCGAGATCGACAAGATGGGGCGCCATTGCGTGGACTCCAACGAGCTCTTCATCGACGGCCTCGAGATCCCGGTCGAGGACCGCATCGGCGAGGAGGGAGAGGGCTTCCGCTGCCTGCTCCACAGCCTCAACCCCGAGCGCATCCTGGTCGGCGCCGAGGCCGTGGGCATCGGCCGCGCGGCGCTCGAGCGGGCCACCCGCTACGCCTCGGAGCGCGTCGTCTTCGGCCGCCCCATCGGCCAGAACCAAGCCATCCAGCATCCCCTGGCCGAGAGCTGGATGGAGCTCGAGGCGGCCGACCTGATGGTGTTCAAGGCGGCCTCGCTCTACGATCGCGGGCTGCCCTGCGGGGCCGAGGCCAACGCCGCCAAGTACCTCGGCGCCGAGGCCGGCTTCAGGGCCTGCGAGCGCGCGGTGATGACCCACGGCGGCATGGGCTACGCCAAGGAGTTCCACGTCGAGCGCTACCTGCGCGAGGTCATGATCACGCGCATCGCGCCGGTGACGCCGCAGCTCATCCTCTGCCACATCGCCGAGAAGGTGCTGGGGCTGCCGAAGTCCTATTGAGCGGCGCGGCGGAGGCCGGGAAGTTACCAGGAGCAAAGCGATGAGCGGTCCGCTCGAGGGTATCCGGGTGCTGGATCTCACCGCTTACCTGCTCGGTCCCTTCGGCACCCAGATCCTGGGCGACCTCGGCGCCGAGGTGATCAAGGTCGAGCCGCCCGAGGGCGACATGATGCGCAGCCTGGGGCCGTCGCGGCACAAAGGCATGGCGGCGGTGTTCCTCAACCTCAACCGCAACAAGCGCTCGATCGTGCTCGACCTCAAGCGGGCGGCGGGGCGGGAGGCGCTGCTGAGACTGGCGGCGGGCGTCGACGTCTTCGTCCACAACATGCGGCCCAAGGCGATCGCCGCGCTCGATCTCGGCTACGCGGTGGTCTCCGCCGTCAACCCCAAGATCGTCTACTGCGGCGCCTACGGCTACCGCCACGACGGGCCCTACGGCGACAAGCCCGCCTTCGACGACATGATCCAGGGGGCGAGCGGCATGGCGGCGCTGGTGGGGCGGCAGGGCGGCGAGCCCGGCTACGTGCCCACCGCCTTCATCGACAAGACCGTCGGCATGGCCGCGGCCTACGCCATCCTGGCGGCGCTGTTCCACCGCGAGCGCAGCGGCGAGGGCCAGGAGCTCGAGGTGCCGATGCTCGAGACCATGGTCCAGTTCATCATGGCCGAGCACCTCTATGGGCTCACCTTCGAGCCCGCCCTGGGCGGCGCGGGCTACCCCCGGATGCTGGCGCCCCAGCGCCGGCCCTACCGCACCCGGGACGGCCACATCTGCATCCTGCCCTATACCGACCGCCAGTGGCGTCGCTTCCTCGAGCTCGCGGGCCGGCCCGAGATCCTCGAGGACCCGAAGTTCGCGAGCTTCGGCGCGCGCTCGGAGAACATCGCCGAGCTCTACAAGCTTCTGCGCGAGGTGGCGCCGGAGCGCACCACCGCCCAATGGCTCGAGCGCCTCGACGAGGCCCAGATCCCGGCCATGGCGGTCACCGATCCCGACGACCTGCCCGACGATCCCCACCTCAAGGCCACCGGCTTCTTCGAGATCGTCGAGCACCCCAGCGAGGGCGCGCTGCGCAACATGGCCTTTCCGATCACGCTCTCGCGCTCGCCCGCCGAGCTCCGGCGCCTCGCCCCGCGCCTCGGCGAGCACGGCCGCGAGGTGCTGGGCGAGGCCGGCTTCGGCGAGGCCGAGATCGCGGCGCTGATCGCCGCGGGCGTGACCATCGAGGGGGGCTGAGGCTCGGCCCGACCGGCCCTACTCACTGCCGTCGTCGTCGCCGCCCTCGCCGCTGCCGTTGCCGCCGGGGCGCCAAACGCGGCGTACAAGCAGCAGGTAGATGAGGCCGACCGCGAGCACGCCCACGAGGAAATCGAGGAACTCGGGGTGCGCGTGAAAGACCGCTATCCAAGCGGGCGGCAGCACGAGATCGAGGAACTCGAGAATCAGCTCCGACATGGTTTCAATCTAACCAGTTATAGCCGATACCTCACCTCGAATTCGCCGCGCCGAGCGGGTTGCGTGTTGACAGCCGGGAACGAATGTTCATGATACGTTCTCATGGTTGGCACAGCGGGCAAAGGCGGCGGCAAGGGCGCCGGCAAGGAGGGCCGACGGGCCGTGGTGCTGGGCGACGCGGTGCGGGACGGGCGCCCCTTGTGGGTGTTCTGCGAGGCCTGCTGCCACAGCGCCACGGTGGACCCGGCCCGGGTCGCGGCGCGCGTCGGCTACGACTGCCCGGTGCCCGAGCTCAAGCGGCGCATGCGCTGCTCGCAGTGCGGCAGCCGCCAGGTTGACGTGCGGGTCAAGTACGAGGGCCCGGGCGTGGTCGCCCATCACGGCCCGGGCGAGTGACGGCGGGCCGGCGCGGAAATGGCGGATGGGGTGGGATTCGAACCCACGAGGAGCTGTTAACCCCTGCCGGTTTTCAAGACCGGTGCCTTCGACCGCTCGGCCACCCATCCCCGCGAACCTCGATCTCTAGCAAACCCGGCGTCGGGCTGGCAAGGCGGGGCGGGGCGGCGGCCATGACGTTGTGTCGCCAGGGCGAGCGCATGCTAGC
>CBDUZE010000054.1:0-23836 GCA_965371625.1 uncultured Alphaproteobacteria bacterium | reverse complement strand
CGCACCACCTCGTTCACCTACAAGGGCACGGATCTGACGGTCGAGGAGATCGCCCGGAAGGCGGGCGTGCAATATGTGCTGGAGGGCAGCGTGCGCCGCGCCGGGGGCGCGGTCCGCATCAACGCCCAGCTCATCGACGGGCGCACCGGCGGCCATCTCTGGGCGGAGATTTTCGACCGGCCCTACACCGATATCTTCGCGCTGCAGGACGAGGTGCAGGGGCGCATCGTCCAGGCCCTCAAGGTCAGGCTCACGAACGAGGAGAAACAAGATATCGCGCGCCGGCCCACCGACAATCTCGAAGCCTACGAGAACTATCTCAAGGCGGAACAGCTCCGCCTCGCATACTCTTGGGCCGACTATGACCCCAGCAACGACGCCCTGACGTTCTACGACAAGGCTTTGGCGCTCGACCCGGGCTTCGCCGACGCCCACGTCGGCAACGCGCGCGCCGCAATGAGTGTTTGGCGGCAAAACCAGAGTTTCGCGGCGACCTCCACGCTGCGCGCCCGGAAACGGGTACAACGCGCACTCGCGGCGGCGCTCGCGCTCGACCCCGAGAACGCGGACGCCTTGGCGCTCCAAGCGCGGATGCAGCTTTATCGGCTAAATCACGATCTGGCGCTGTCGCTCGCACGGGGCGCGGTCCGGCGCCATACCGAGGATCCGAAGGTGTGGGCAACGCTTGCCCTCGTGCTCATGGCCTCGGAGCGGCCGGACGAGGCGCGGGGGGCCTATGCCAACGCCCTCGACCTGGCGCCAAAGCCGTCGCCCGAGTTGCTGCTCGACGCCGGCGAGGGCTACCTGTTGTTGGGCGACGCGGCGAAAGCGGCGTCCCTTCTCGAGCACGCCCGTGACGGCGGCATAAGCGAGCTCGTCGTGGCTCCGGACTTGGCCGCCGCGTATGCGCGGATCGGCGACATGGAAATGGCCCGGGCGGAGTTCGAGACCGTGCGCCGATCTTGGCCAGGGGTGAGCGTGGCCTGGTACCGCGTCTGGTTAGGCCACGTCCGGGACGCGGAGCGGGTCGCGCGGAATGTCCTCGCCCCCCTGCTGAAGGCTGGCATGTCGGAATGGCCTCATGGGTTCGTGGGGCGGCAGGCGGACCGGCTCCACGACGCCGACCTGAAGGCGCTCTTTCGCGGAAGTCCACGCGAGGAGATCAGCCCCCTCGCCATCGATCTTGTGTCAGGCACGTATCTGCACGATGGCGACGGCAACTGGCGGGCGGTCGTGCCCGGCCATCGCTCCATCGTCCTGCGCAGCGGCACGAACGCGATCAAGCGCGACATGCTGTGCATGCGCAGCGAGGCCGTGTACATGGGGCGGGAGACTTGCAGCGAGGTTTACCGAAACCCTGACGGATCGCCCGAGACCAACGACGAGTACCTTCGTACCGACATCTACAGGGTCTGGCGCTTCTCCATCAGGGCGCTGGAAAAGGAGTAGTTGGGCCCCGTACCTTGGTGAAAACCGGCACGGCGGTTCTTCGCTGCCGCCGTATTTGGTCGCCTCACAGATGACCACTGTTGGCTATGAGCCGGAGCTCGGAGGGCTATTCGTGTAGCCCCGCTTAGCGCCGGGAAGCGGACCTCGGTGAAGCGTTTTCCAGAGCTCTCGACAACTCAAGGATTGGGTACACGCCCTAGGTCCGGGCTGGCCAGGGCCGGGGCTCGCCGAGCCGCAGCAGGCAGGCGATGCTGGCGACATTGACCAGGGCGCCGGCCAGGATCGGCGCGGTGTAGCTCTGGCCCAGGTCGTAGGCGAGGCCCGCCAGCGGCGGGCCAACCAGGGCGCCGGCGGCGACGCTGGTGTAAAGCAGGCCGATGATGCCGCTAATCTCGCGGCTGCCGAAGTAGTCGCTGGTGATGGCCGGCATCAGCGCCACCAGGCCGCCGTAGAAGACGCCGAACAAGAGCGCGAACAGGGCCAGCGCCCAGGCCTCGCCGGCGCCCAGCCACCACAGCATCATCACCGCCATGCCGGCGTACATGCCGATCACCGAGCGCCGCCGCCCCAGGCGATCGGCGGCGCCGCCGAGGGCGAAGCGTCCGACGATGCTGCCCGCCCCGATGAAGCCGATCATGACCACCCCGGCGCGTTCGGGCAGCCCCTGGTCCTGGGCGAAGGCGGCGATATGGACGAAGGGGATGAAGACACCGAGCGAGTTGAGGGTCGAGGCGGCGTAGAGCAGGCGGAAGGAGCGCGAACGTAAGGCGCGGCGCAAGCCCGGCCCCTCGGCCTGGGCGCCGCCGGGGCCGGCGCTGGCGGCCGTGGCGGACGCCGCCTCGCCGTCCGGAGAGAGGCCGCGCCGCGCCGGCGAAGGGTCGATCAAGAGCGCCGCGCCAACGCCCAACAGCGCCGCGGCCGCCGCCATCACGAGATAAGTGGCACGCCAGCCCGCGCTCTCGATCAGCCGCGCCGCGAGCACCGGCACCACCAACGTGCCGACGCCGATGCCCGCCACCGCCACCCCCGAGGCGAGGGCGCGTTGGCGCACGAACCAGGGCTGCACGGCGGCGATGGCGGGCACGTAAGTAAAGCCCACGCCGACGCCGACGCCGAGCCCGTAGGCGGCGTAGACCTGCCACAGTTCCGTGGCGCGGCTCGCCAGCACCAGCCCGGCGGCGATCAGCAAGAGGCCCACAACGATCACCCGGCGGGGCCCGAGGCGATCGGCTAACACCCCGCTCACCCCGCCCAGCGCGAAGTAGAGGAAGCCGCTTATCGAAAACACCAGCGAGACATCGCCGCGCGAGGCGCCGAACTCGGCCTGGAAGCTGTTGAAGAAGGCGCCGAAGCTGTAAGCGACGCCGAAGGCGATGAGCAACACCACGAAGGCGGCGCCGACCACGATCCAGCCGTGGAAGAGCCGGGGCCAGCCGTGGAAGAGCCGGGGCCAACCGTGGAAGAGCCGCGGCCGGGTCATCGCCGGGGCGCCCTGGGCGCCGCCCTGCGCCCGCCCGGCCCGCCGCCGCGATCGAGCTCGCGCCTGAGCGCCTCGACGGTATTGACCGCCGCGGTGACGAAGAAGATGGCCAGGAAGGCCGCGGTCTCGCCGCTCAAATCGTCAAACCAGCCCTGGCCGGCGCCCCACAGCATCACCGACGGCGCGGCGAGGTTGAGCGCCAGCGCCGCCCGGGCCGCCAACCTGGCGGTCGAGAGCAGGGCGGCGAGGGCGCCGGCCGACATCGCGGCGAAGCAACCGAGCCACACGATTCGCGTCGGATAGGGCACTTGAAACCCCTTCGACAGGATCCAGTAGAGGATGATCGTGAGGGCGCCCAGGTTGAGCACCAGCGCCGCGCCGCGCAGCGCGGCGAAGAAACCCGCGGCTCGGCTGCCGGGCGCGGCCGGGAGTGCCAGCGCGTCGGCCACGTCCGCGAGCCCGTCGGCGCCGTGGAGGAGCGCCCACAGGTTGACGAAGGGGGGGATGAAGATCACCACCGCCAAGGCGCTCAAGCCGCCGCCGAAGGCGCCAATCAGGACCAAGAGGAGACAGGCCGAGTTGGGCGCCAGGGCCAAGATCCCCAGCAGCGGCCGCCGCCTGAGCAGCGCCAGGGCGGTCAGCGGCGGCGCCGATACGATCACCAGGAAGAGCAGGAAGCTGCCGCGATCGGCGAGGTAGAAGGCCTGGGTGGCGGCCACCGCGAGGAGCAGCGCGAACCACGCCAGGTTGAGGGCCAGAACCAGGCGCAGCGCCGTCACGACCGCGCTGGGGGCGGCGACCGAAGCCGCCACGGCGGCCGGGAGCCGGGCCGCGATCTGCTCCAGCAAGCGCCGCCGCGAGGTCGCCCGCAGCAGCGGCGTGGGAAGGCACAGCAGGTATCGCGAGCGACCCAGCAGCAGCGCCGTCCCGAGCAAGCGAAGCGCCGGCCGGAGCGCGGCGAGGAGCGGCCTCGGGCGCTCGACCGCGATCTCGATGCCGAGCCCGAGCGGCATCGCCTTCACCGCCCGGACGCTCGCCCACGGCACCAACAGATCGTCGAGATAGGGGTACCGGATGCCCTGGTCGCCGATCACCAGGGCGGGGCCGTGGCCGCGCATCAGGCGGAGCAGCCAGGCCACGACACCCAGGGCGTAGAGCGTCGCCAACGCGGTCGGCGCGATGGAAACCAGCGGCGCCAGCCCGCTAGCGTCGGCGGCGAGCACCGCCCGCGTCGTCATGACGGCGCCCAGCACGACGACGGCGGTGAAGTAGAGGGCCGCGCCGCCGATCCTGGCCCTCGACAGGAATACCTCCACCTCTGCCATCGCATTTCCCGCCGCCGACGCCCGCGCCAAGTCTAACAGAGGGCGCGGCCCTCGCACCCGCCTCGCTCGGGGTGGCGCTCGAGGCGAGTGTGGGTCGCGCGGCCGCATCTCCGCCGCCGCGGCCGCCGCTGTCGACCGGGATCCTGGTCGGCGGCGAGGTCGGCACCGGCGAGGCCACCCGGATCGAGCTGCGCATGGTCGACGAATGGGTGGTGAGGCTGGGCGACAACACCCGGTTCGAGGTTCGCGACGGCCTGGTCTCGGCCCGGCTCGCCACCGGCAACGTGGCGCTGGGCTTGCTCGAGAGCGTGTTTTCCCTGGTCACCGGCCGGCTCGGCGGCGCCGGCGTCTACCTCGAGAAGCGGGCCGGGCGGGTCGAGATCACCAGGATCGGTGCCGCCACCTCGGTGACCGCGCCCGACCGCGCGCCCGCGCCGCCGCCGGCACCGTGAGCTGGAGATTCGGGCTCGCGGCGGGCCCGCCTCGGGCGCCCGCCGCCACCCGATCGCCTAGTTCTTCATCATGCTGGCGTGCAGGAGACCGGCGGCCTGGGCGTGGCCCAGGGCGGCGTCCGCCTTGGCCACGGCACGGGCGTGGTCGTAAGCGCCCTGCGGCTTCGCGTGGTTGTGCTCGCCGCCCGCCAGCATCATCTTGGCGTCGTCGAGCAGGGCGTGCACCAGCGCCATGTCGGCCTTGGACATCTTGCTTTCCATGCTCTTCATGTCGGCCAAGACCTTGTCGATGGCGGCCTGGGCGGCGGCGAAGCGGTTCGGGCAGTCGAAGGCCTGGGCGCCGAGCGGCGCCAGGACGATGCCCGCGGCCGCGAGCACGCCCAAGATCGGTAGAATCTTCATCGAGCACTCCCCTTGTTTTCTTGACCTTGCTTTGGCTCCGTCGTCGCCGGGCCCGGGGGCGGGTGGCGAGGCGGCGCCAAGCAGGGATATGGGGCGCCGCGCCGCCGCCGCCCAGTCCTGGGCGCCGATCCCTTCACTCCGGGCCGGGTCGAGCCCTCGCCGAAGCGCTGGGCCGCGTCGCCGGCGACGCCGGGCTATAACGCACCAGCGCCCGGGCGGGCGACTGGAGGCGCGCGAAGCCGCGTCCGAGGGCAAGCGATGAGGCGATCTTCGCCATCCTCGAGTCGATGGCGGGCTGGGGAAACCGGTCCCGCGAGACGCTTACACTTCGCGGGGCCGGTCGAGAGCCTAGAACGAGACCACGAGGCCGAACACCACGCCCAAGGAAAGGACGCTCACGACCCTGGCGACGTCGGCCGCCGAGACACGGAGCCTGAACGAGAAAAACGCATCGAGCGTAGCATTGACGATACGGGCGACGAGCCCGTCGTCCATGGTCTGAGTTGTAGTTGACATGGTCTGCCCTTTCGGTAACCCCGCTGCCCTGGCGCGATGATCGAGCTTTAGGCCGGTGGCTTTGCGTCCCGCCGTTTCCGACGGTTTGCCGTTTCGAGGTCCCGCCTCCGCCCGCAGCGCGGCCGGATCGACGGGGTGCCCACACCCTATAGATTAGGCCCGAATGCCCGCGGGTCCTGTGACGCCGGTCACTGCGGACAAACTTATCGCCCTTATCTCCCCTTCTCCGCGTACTCGCGGTCCCGCAACACCCGGCGCAGGAGCTTGCCCGAGACGTTCTTGGGCAGCTCGTCGACGAAGGCCACCTCGCGCGGGTACTTGTAGGGCGCCGTCAGCGCCTTGACGTGGCGCTTGAGCTCCTCGGCCAGCGCCGCCGTGCCGGCGTGGCCCTGGGCCAGCACCACGAAGGCCTTGACGATCTCGCCGCGCGTCTCGTCGGGGCTCGCCACCGCCGCGCTCTCTTGCACCGCCGGGTGCTCGAGGAGCGCGTTCTCGACCTCCGAGGGTCCGATGCGATAGCCCGACGAGCTGATCACGTCGTCGGCCCGGCCCTCGAAGAAGACGTAGCCGTCGCCGTCGATGCGGCCCTGGTCGCCGGTGAGCCACCACTCGCCCTCCTGGTTGCGGACGATCGATTGGGCCCTGCGCTCGGGCTCGCGCCAGTAGCCCGTCAGGAGGTTGGGGTTGGGCAGCTTGATGGCGATGGTGGCGCTCTCGCCCGGGGCCGCCGGGCTGCCGTCCTCGTGCAAGGTCGCGACCGTGTAGCCCGGCAGCGGGAGCCCCATCGAGCCCGGTTTCACAGGCGTCGAGGGGTAGGTGTGGATGCTCATCAGGGTCTCGGTCTGGCCGTAGCCCTCGTGGGTGGGGGCGCCGGTGAGCTCGCTCCAGCGCCGCGCCACCTCGGGATTGAGCGTCTCTCCGGCCGAGACCGTGCGGCGCAGGGCCGAGAGATCGTGGGCCGCGACGTCGGCGAACACGAGCTGGCGGAGCTCGGTGGCGGCGGCGCAGAAGACGCTGACGCCATAACGGCTCAGGAGCTCGAGGCGGCGCTCGGGCTCGAACGGGCCGTCGTAAAAGAGCACCGGCACGCCCCAGCTCCAGGGCCCGAAAATGATCCCGGTGCCGGCCTTGCTCCAGCCGGTGTCGGCGGTGCACCACATCAGGTCGCCGTCGGCCAAATCGAGCCAGTAACGCGCCTGCACGCGCCAGGCGTAGAGCGAGCGCGCGCCGAGGATGACGCCCTTGGGGCTGCCGGAAGTCCCCGAGGTGTAATAGATCACCGCCGCGTCCTCGGGCGCCAGGGGCGCGGGCGCGAAGCCCTCTTGCGCCGCCGCCATGGCGGGCTCGTAGTCGACCCAGCCCGCTGCCGGCGCGCCGTCGCCGAGGCCCAAGCGGAGCTCGAGCGCCGCCGCCTGGTCGGGCACCTTGGCCACGTTCGCCCAGGTGGTGACGATCGCCTTGGCGCCCGAATGCTCGAGCCGATAGGCGAGGTCGCCGGCGCTCAGCATGTCGATGCAGGGCACCGCCACGGCGCCCAGCTTGAGGCAGCCGACCATGACGATGTGCCACTCCGGCAGCCGCGGCAGCATCACCACCACGCGGTCGCCCTTGGTCACGCCGCGGGCGGCCAGCAGGCCCGCGAAGCGGGCCGAGGCCCGGGCCACGTCGGCGAAGCTCAGGCGGCGCTCGGCGCCCGCCGCGTCGCACCAGATGAGCGCCGGGCGCCCGGGCTCCCGCGCCCAGGCATCGACCACGTCGCCACCGAAGTTGAAGCGCGCGGGCACCCGCCAGCGAAAGCCGCGGCAGGTCGCGGCGTAGTCGCGCATCTCGGGCAGGTCCATGGCGGGGGCTTCTCAGAGAAGCGCGCCGTCGCCCAAGGCGTAGCGGGCCACGTCGACAAAATCGATGGCCAGCGAGGCGGCGTTGCTGGCAGCCAGCGCCACCAACCAACGTCCCAGCGGGGCGCCGATGTCGATGCTGGCGCGGATCCGGTAGAGGTAAATCAGCAGCGGCGTCCAGAAGACGATGTGGACGAGGCCGAGGAGCCGGTTGTAGCCGTTGATCTCGGCCAGCGCCGGCATCGCCAGGGCGGCGCAGGCGAAGGCGATGAGCACCCACCGCGCCCGCCTGTCAGGGAGAAAGAAGAGTGCCGCGAGGTTGATCGCGCCGAGCCAGCCGACCCAGACCTGGACCCAGGTCGGCGAGGCCATGAGACCCTCCATGAAGACCATCGCCGGGTCCCGCCTCGCGCTCGCTCAGACCCTGACCGCGACGGTCATGCGGCCGATGCCCGCGATCTCGGCCTCGATGACGTCGCCCGCCGTCACCGGGCCCACGCCCTCGGGCGTCCCGGTCATGATCACGTCGCCCGGGTAGAGGGTATAGGCCGCGGAGGCATAGGCGATGAGCTTGGGCAGATCGAAGATCAGGTGGCGGGTGTTGGAGCGCTGGCGCACCTCGCCGTTGAGCGTGAGCTCGAGGTCGAGGGTGCCGGGATCGGCGATCTCGTCGGCCGTGACCAGCCAGGGCCCGAGCACGGCGTAGGAATCGATCGACTTGCGCAGGCTGCGGTCCTCGGGCCCGCGCACCGTCATGTCGAGGCCGATGGCGTAGCCCACCACGTGATCGAGCGCGCGCTCGGCCGCGATGTCTCGGCCTTGCCGGCCGATCACCGCCGAGAGCTCGACCTCGTGGTCGTTGCGGCGCTCGGGGAATCGCAAGCGGATGCCCTCGCCCGGCCCCACCAGGGCCGAGTTGGCCTTGAGGAAGAGGCCGTAGTGGTCGATGGTCTTGAGCTCAGCGCCGTGGTGGATGGCGGCGTCGGCGCGCGCCTCGTCGAGGTGCTTCTGGTAGTTCACCGGCGCGGCGATGATCTTCGAGGGGTTGGCGACCGGGCTCAGGAGGCGGGCCTCGGCCAGCGGCTTGGCCGGGGCGTCCGCGGCGAGGCGCGCGATCTCGGGCCTCAAGTCGTCGAGCCGGGCCATCAGCACGTCGCCCAAGGGCAGCGGCCAATGGAAGGCCGGCAAGCGCTCGAGCACGGCGCTCACGTCGCGGACCCGCTCACCCTCGACGACGCCCAGGCGGTCGTCGTCGTAGCGGGCGAGCCTCATCCCCGGGGGCCTAAGCGCCCGGCCTCAGCCCGCGACGATCGGGTTGGTGAGCGTGCCGATGCCGCTGATCTCGACCTCGATCAGGTCGCCCGCCTTCATGAAGAGCTGCGGCTCGCGGGCGACACCGACGCCCCCCGGGGTGCCCGTCGAGATCACGTCTCCGGGCCGAAGAGGCGTGAAGGTCGAGATGTAGTTCATCAGGAAGGGGATGGTGTAGATGAAGTCGTCGGTGGCGCCGCGCTGCATCTCCTCGCCGTTGAGCCGGGTGACGAGGGTGCAGCCGGCGGGGTCGGTGAGCTCGTCCGAGGTCACCATCCAGGGCCCGAAACCGGCGGTGCCGGCGAAGTTCTTGCCCGGCAGCCACTGGCTGGTGTGGCGCTGCCAGTCGCGCACGCTGCCGTCGTTCAGGCAGCTGTAGCCGGCGATGCGCCCCAGCGCCTCGGCCTCGGGGATGTCGCGACCGCCGCGGCCGATGATGATCGCGAACTCGCCCTCGAAGTCGAGTTGATCCGAGACCCTGGGCTTGACCATCGGCTGACCATGACCCACCAGAGTCTCGGCTGTGCGCGAGAACAGCGACGGGTAGGGGCTCTCGGGGCGCCCGCTCTCGATGCGGTGGGACTCGTAGTTAAGGCCCACCAGGATGATCTTGCCGGGGTCGGGGATCAGCGGCAGGAAGCTGACCTCGTCGAGAGCGGCAAGCGCGCTCGCCCCCTCCGCCACCGCCGCGAGCGCGCCGAGCGCGTCGCCCTCGAGCAAGGCGCGCAGGGTGGCATAGCGCTCCTTGAGCGCGGCGCCGGCGTCGATCACGCCCGCCTCGCCGACGACGCCGTAGGAGGCCCGGCCCTGGTGTTCGAAGCTGATGACTTTCATGTCGTGATCCACTCTTGCTTGACGTTGGCGGAGGTTCGGGCGCGCCCCCGATCGGGCGCCCCGTTAACTCCTTAGGAAACCCTGGCCCCAGGTGTTGAGCGTGCGCTCCTCGTGGGGCCATTCGCGGGCCGGCATGTCCTTCGGCATCAGCTCCTGCTCGGCCGAGAACTCGACCCAGTTGCCGTCCGGGTCGTGGACCATCAAGAACAGGTTGTTGCCGGGGCCGTGGCGCCCGGGGCCCCAGCTCAAGGGCACGCGCAGCTCGGCGAAGTGGTCGGCCCAGTCGCGAATGTCGTTCCAACAGGTGGTCTCGTAGGAATGGTGGTCGAGCTCGCATTGGGACGCCCGGAACACGGCCAGGCTGTGGTGCTCGGGGTCCGAACGCAGGAAGCAGGTGGTGGCCTCGCCGCCCGGCTCGCGCACCCAATCCGAGATCACGAAGCCGAGGCTGTCGTGATAGAACTCGATCATCGCCCCCAGGCCGGTGCTTTGCACCACCACGTGCTGCAGGCGGCCGGGCAGGGCGGCGCCCGAATGCGCCGCCTCGGCGACGCCCAACACGACCTGACCGCCATCGGGATCGCGGACGGCGAAGGCGTCGTCGTCGAACAGCGGGCTGGGCGAGGGCTCGAGCGCCAAGCCGGCGGCCATCAGATGCCCGCGGAGCCGCTCGAGTTGCCCCCGGTCGCCGAGCGCGAAGGCGTGAAAGCCAAGGCTGTGGGCGGCGCCGCGGCCGATGATGAGGCGCCGCTCCGGGCCCAAGAGCAGCGCGCTCCCGGCCCCCGTCTCGGTCACCTCGTAGCCCAGCCCGTCGCGGTAGAACGCGGTCATGGCCTCCGCGTCCTTGGCATTGATCCACAGGTGATCCAGACGCGCCGGCCACAGGGGCGAGGCTTGGGCCACGCTCGCGTCTCCTCGGGACTGGGGAGCGGTGATGCTCGACGGGCGCCGAGTGTGGCGGCGGTGCCCGGCCCTGTCAATCGCAGCCCAAGCCGGCGCGGTGCCGACGCGAAAGCCAAAATCCGTAGCGCTTCCCCGCGCTTATGGTAAGCTTCCCCTCGCTCCGGGGACAGGGCCTGGGGTACGGATACGAGACAGGGGGAAAGGGAGACATAATGACGCGCTTCACGAAATCGCTATTGGCCGTGGCCGTGGCGCTGACGCTAGGCCTGGGCGCCGCGCACGCCAAGACAGTCAAGGTCGGCGTGGTGCTGCCCTACACCGGCGGCGGCGCCGACTTCGCCAAGCAGATCGAAAGGGGCTTCAAGCTTTATCTCAAGCTCAACAAGGCCAAGTTGGGCGGCCACGAGATCGAGTTCATCACCCGCGATTCCAAGCGTCCCGGCGGCGACATCTCGAAGGTCGCGGTGCAGGAGCTCTTGACCCGCGAGAAGGTCGACATCCTCACCGGCTTCGTCTACTCGCCCAACGCCATGTCGGCGGCGCCGCTGGTGACCGCGGCCAAGGTGCCGATGGTGATCATGAACGCCGGCACCTCGTTCATCCCCAGCATGTCGCCCTACTTCGCCCGGGTCTCCTTCACCATGTGGCAGTCGGGCTATCACATGGGCAAGTTCGCGGCCGAGAAACTGGGCTACAAGACCGCGGCGGCCGGCTTCACCAACTACCCGCCGGGCAAGGACAGCGCCGCCGCCTTCAAGCGCGGTTTCGAGGACGCCGGCGGCAAGGTCGTCGACATGATCCCGATGGGCGGCCCGCGCGACGTCCCCGATTTCGTGCCCTTCTTCCAGCGCGTCAAGGACGCGAAGCCCGATACCCTTTACATGTTCGTGCCCGCCGGCAGTCACGCCGCGGCGGTGGTCAAGACCTTCAACAGCCTGGGCATGCCCGGCGCCGGCATCGCCCTCATCGGTCCCGGCGACATCCTCCAGGACACCAAGCTGCAGGGCATGGGCGACGATGCGGTCGGCGTGGTCACGGTGCATCACTACTCGGCCGAGTCCGACGCGCCGGCGAACCGGGCCTTCGTCAAGGCCTGGAAGGCCGAGTACGGCGCCGACACGACACCCGACTTCATGGCCGAGCAGGGCTACGACGGCATGGCCGCGATCGTCGACGTGATCCGCGAGCTCGACGGCGACATCGACGCCGACAAGGCGATGGCGGTGCTCAAGGGCTGGAAATTCGACAGCCCCCGCGGTCCCATCATGATCGACGCCGAGACCCGCGACATCGTGCACAACGAGTACGTGCACAAGGTGATCAAGAAGGGCGGCCGGCTCTCGATGGAGGTGCTTGCCACCATCCCGCAGGTCAAGGACCCCTGCAAGGAGCTCAAGGTCGGCAAATGCAAGTAGCGGCGCCGGCCCGCCCGCAGTGACCTGAACTTGGTGACCTGAACTTGGTGGGAGCCGCCGCCGCGCCCGGGCGCGGCGGCGGTTTCCTCTTGCCCCCGGCGGGATTGCCATGGCGAACATCGATGTCCTCAGCCTGATCCTGGGTGGTCTGGCCTATGGGATGATCCTGTTCATCATCTCGGTGGGGCTCTCGGTGACGATGGGGCTGATGGGCTTCGTCAACCTTGCCCACGGCGCCTTCGCCATGGTCGGCGGCTATCTCGTCGTCACCCTGATGAACGATCTGGGGATGCCGTTCTTCGTCGCGCTGGCGGCTTCGTTCGTGCTGGTCGCGGTCTTCAGCGTCGCCATCGAACGGACCCTCTACGCCCGCCTCTATGGCGCCGACGAGCTCACTCAGGTGCTCTTCACCATCGGCCTGATCTTCATGGTGATCGCCGCCGTCACCTACTTCTGGGGCACCGAGGCCAAGACCATCAAATTGCCCGGCTACCTCGCCGGGCCCATGGATCTGGGCTTCGCCAGCTTTCCCGCCTACCGCATCTTCATGATCGGGGTCGGGGCGCTGATGATCCTCGGCCTCTGGCTCGGCCTCGAGCGCACCCGTGTCGGGGCCCAGATCAGGGCCGCGGTCGACAACCGCCGCATGGCCCAGTCGCTGGGCATCGACGTCGACCGGCTGTTCACGCTCACCTTCGCGCTGGGCTCGGGCCTGGCGGCGGTCGGCGGCGGGCTCGGCATCGAGATCGTCGGCCTCACCCCCCAGTACGCCCTCAACTACCTGGTCTTCTTCCTCATCGTCGTCGCCGTCGGCGGCCTCGGCAGCATCCGCGGCGCCTTCGTCGCCGCCCTGGTCATCGGCATGTTCGATTTCGCGGGCAAGCGCCTCTATCCCCAGGCCGGCGCCTTCTTCATCTACGCCATCACCATCGCGGCGCTGCTGTGGCGGCCGCGGGGGCTGTTCGGGAGAGCCTGAGCGATGACGCTCGCCAACCCGGCCGCCCAGGCGCTGGCCACGCGCCATCGCTTCAAAGTGGTGGAGCTCCTGCCCTGGCTCATTGCCCTGGCCGCGTTCTTCGTCTTCCCCGACTACACGGCGGTGGGCACCCAGGTCCTGATCCTGGTGCTGTTCGCGCTCTCGCTCGATCTGGTGCTGGGCTACGCCGGCATCATCACCCTGGGCCACGCCGCCTTCTTCGGCACCGGCGCCTACACGGTGGGACTGCTGGCCTCCGAGCTCGGCTGGCAGGAACCGCTCACCGGCCTCGCCGCCGCGGCGCTCGCGGCGGCGGCGGTCGGCCTGGTCTCGGGTTGGGTGCTGCTCAGGACCCACGGCCTCACGCTGCTGATGCTGACGCTCGCCACCATGACCTTGCTCCACGAGCTGGCCAACGAACGCGAGGACCTGACCGGCGGCTTCGACGGGCTCCCGGTGACCACCGACCCGGTGCTCGGCGTCTTCGCCTTCAACCCGCTCACCTACGACGTCCAGTACCTCTACGCGCTGGCCGTGCTGCTGGCGGTGTTCGTGGTGGTGCGGCGCATCGTCTACTCGCCCTTCGGCCAAGGTCTCACCGGCATCCGCGAGAGCATCATCCGCATGCACGCGGTGGGCACCCCGGTGCGCCGCCGCCTGGTCACCGCCTACACCATCTCCGCCGCCATCGCCGGCATCGCCGGCGGCCTCTTCGCCCAGGCCAACGCCTACATCACCCTCGACGTGCTCAGCCTCGACCGCGCCGCGACCGTGCTCATCGTCCTCATCCTGGGGGGCCGCGGGCGGATCTACGGCGCCTTCGTGGGCGCCGCCCTGTACCTGATCCTCGAGGACGAGCTGGCCAAGGAGTTTCCCGAGTTCTGGCAGTTCGGCCTCGGTCTGGTGCTGGTACTGATCGCGCTCTTCGCCCGCGACGGTCTGATGGGGCTGATCGAGGGCGGCTTGAGGCGCCTTAAGGGGCGGGCGGCCCATTGAGCGCGCCCGTGCTCGAGACCCGGGGGCTGAACAAGAACTTCGGCGCCTTGCACGTCGCCGTCGACATCGACTTCGCGCTTCGCGCCGGCGCGCGCCACGCGCTCATCGGTCCCAACGGCGCCGGCAAGACCACCTTCGTCAACCTCATCACCGGGTCGTTGGCACCGAACGCCGGCCGCGTGCTGCTGGGCGGCGAGGACATCACCGGGCTCAGCCAGGCCGAGCGCGTCAAGCGCGGCATCGCGCGGACCTTCCAGATCACCACCTTGTTCCGCGGCCTGACGGTGCTCGAGAACCTCTACATCCCGGTCTCGGAGCGGGTCGGCGTGGCGGCGACGCTGTGGCGTCCGGCGGGGCGGCGGCAGGACGTCATCGACGAGGCGCTGGCGCTCTTGGAGATGCTGAAGCTCCAGGACGACGCCGCCAAGCCGGTGCGCGAGCTCGCCTACGGGCGCCAGCGTCTGGTCGAGATCGCCGTGGCCCTGGGCCTGCGGCCCAAGGTGCTGCTCCTCGACGAGCCGGCGGCCGGCGTGCCCTCGGCCGAGAGCCACATCATCCTCGACGTCATCGCGGGCCTTCCCCCAGAGATCGCGGTGCTCATCATCGAGCACGACATGGACGTTGTGTTCCGCTTCGCCGAGCGCATCACGGTGATGGTCCAGGGCGGCGTGCTGATGGAGGGCACGCCGGCCGAGGTCGGGGCCGACGCGCGGGTGCGCGAGGTCTACCTGGGCGAGCGGCGCGATGTCTGAGGCGCTTGGCTTGAGCGAGGTCTCGGCCGGCTACGGCGAGACCGTGGTCCTCGATCGGGTCGACTTGGCACTCGCCGCGGGCGGCACGGTGGCGGTACTGGGGCGCAACGGCGTTGGCAAGACCACGCTCCTGGCCACGGTGATGGGCCACACGACGCTGCATTCGGGCACCATCCGCCTCGCCGGCGCCGACATCACCCGCATCGGTATCCACCAGCGCGCCCGCGCCGGCATCGGCTACGTGCCCCAGGAGCGCGAGATCTTCCCCTCGCTCGATGTCGCCGAGAACCTGATGGTGGCGCGCCGCGCCGGCGCCTGGGACGAAGAGCGGGTCTACGCCCTCTTCCCCCAGCTCGCCGAGCGCCGCCGCCACATGGGCAACCAGCTCTCGGGCGGCGAGCAGCAGATGCTGGCGGTGGGGCGGGCACTGATGGGCAACCCTTCGCTGTTGTTGATGGACGAGCCTCTGGAGGGCCTGGCGCCGGTGATCGTCGAGGAGCTGCTCACCGTCATGGGTCAGCTCAAGGAGGGCGGCGGGCTCTCGATCGTGCTGGTCGAGCAGCACACCCGCCTGGCGCTCGAGTTCGCCGAGCAGGCGGTGGTGCTGGACCGCGGCCGGGTGGTCTACGAGGGCGCGAGCCGGACCCTGCTCGATCAGCCCAGCCTCCTCGACTCCCTGATCGGCGTGGGCGGCGGCGAGAGTTAGACGACGAAGAGTTAAAGGCGCACGTGATAGAGATACCTTGTCAGCGTTTTCGCTCTGACCGCCGGCAGAAATTCCTCTTCGGCCTCTTGGATTAGGCTGGCCGCGATAAACCCGTTGCCTTCCGCTTCGAAGCGATCGCGCAAAGCGGTCGCCGCTTCCAAAATACGTCGCCAGAACTCAGCATTCCGGGTCGTATAGTCGTAACTGTCGTAAGCCAGGTTCAGCCTGGAGAGAGCTTGGGCAAGTTTGGTGTTGTCGGCTTCCAGAATGTTGCGGGGATCCCCATCTACGAGATTCTGCACCATGAAGATTCCCATCTGGCCCGCTGGTTTGATCGCTCGCACGATCTGGGACAGCGTATCGGCGAGATCCGCGACCCAATAGAGCGTGTCGAGTGAAATCACGGCATCGAACGAGCTCTCCGGCAGCTCGAGGGCGTTCATGTCGCCGGTCAGGAAGGTCAGTCGGGAACGTTTGTCGGCGGTCCGCTCCTGGGCCAGGGCGATGGCTGGCGCGGCATAATCCAGCCCGGTAACCCGGGCCCCGGTGTGGTCGGAGATGTACTCCGCTATCGCACCGGCGCCGCAGCCCAAATCGAGCACGTGATCGCCGGACTTGAGATCGAGCCGCGCCAGAAGGTCCGTGAGGGCGGGCATGTCCACCATGCCCTCCTGACAAAGATCCTTGCCGAAGACGCGCTCGCAAAGGTGCGAGTGGGTGGCACTCACGTAAGCGGCTGGGTAGAACTTTTGATAGTAGTACCAGTATTTGTCGGGCCGTTCGAGATGATACGCTCGACCCAGTTGGCGCCCGGATTCGGTCAGACTGTAACCACGCTCGTCGTCATCAATCAGCCCCTTGGCGATCAGACCCGAGAACGCCTCGGACCAGTCTTCGAGAAATATCCAATAGCGTTCGCCGCTTTCCTCGAGAGACGCTCGGTCCGTTGGCGCGTTCTCGATACGCGCCTTCTCCAGCGAGGCGAGAACCTGAATCTCCGCTTCGCTAAGTTTCATTTTGCTTCACTTCCTTTTTGTCGTGTTAGGGCAATCCTGAACGTCGCTTGTGAGTGCACGGCCCAAGCCGCCCGCCGTCAGCCGCCGTCCCGGTCGTCCTCGGCTCCCCCGGCGAAGAACCCGGCGAGTGCCGCCGCGGTCTCGTCGGGCGCCTCCTCCATGAGGAAGTGGCCGCACTGAAGCGCCCGGCCCGTAGCCCGGTCGGCCCAGCCTTGCCAGATGGCGAGGTAATCGTGGCGGCCCGAATCGCTTTCCTCGGCCCCCCACAGGGCCAGCAGCGGGCAGGCGATGCGGCGGCCGGCGGCGCGGTCGGCGGCATCGTGGGCGAGGTCGGTGCTGAGCCCGGCGCGGTAGTCGGCGCAGGCGGCGGCGATGACGCTCGGCCGTCGGAAGGCGCGCCGGTACTCGGCCATGGCTTGGGTCTCGATGTTGCCTTCGCTTCCCAGCCAGCTCCGGATGGTGTGCTCGAGGTAGAAGTCGGGGTCGGCGCCGATCAGGCGCTCCGGCAAGGGCGCCGGCTGGGCCAGGAAGTACCAGTGGTAGTCGGCCAGCGCCTGCGCCCAGTCGGTCCGCTCGGCCATCTCCAGGGTCGGCACCATGTCGAGCACGGCGAGGCGGCGCACCCGCTCGGGCTGATCCAGCGCCAGGCGGTAGGCGACGCGGCCGCCGCGGTCGTGGCCGGCGAGCCCGAAACGCTCGAAGCCCAAGGCGGCCATGACCTCGGCCACGTCGCCGGCCATCGCCCGCTTGCAATAACCCTGGTGTCCGGGGTCCGGCTCGGGCCCGGTGCTGTCGCCGTAGCCGCGCAGGTCGGGGACCACGACCGTGAAGCTCTCGGCGAGCCGGGGCGCCACCCGGTGCCAGGCGACGTGGCTCTGGGGGTAGCCGTGCAGAAGTGCGAGCGGCGGGCCCGAGCCGCCCACCACGAGATGGATCTCGGCGCCCTCGGTGGCGATCTGCCTCGTTTCGAAACCCTCGAACACGGCCTGTCCTCGGCGCGCAAAATCCGCCGCCGCCGAGCTTAACCTCGGGCTCCGGGCTCGACAACGCGGGCGCCCGCCGCTACCACAGGGCGAGGACGCCGCTGTCGGGCGAGAGGGGGACAATGACCATGACCGAGCCACTCAGCGCTGCCGAGATCGCGGCGCTCGGCGCCATCGACACGCCGACCATCTGCAACCTCCTGGAGATGGTGGCGCCCGAGCGCCGCGGGTATGGCTACACCGTGCGCCAGCTCACCTGCGTCTTCCCCGAGCTTCCCCCCATGGTGGGCTACGCCCGCACCGCGACCGCGCGCGCCAAGGAGCCGGGGCCGTTGAGTGCCGAGGACTATCTCGAGCTTCGCTTCGCCTACTTCGATTACCTGGCCTCGGGCCCGGCGCCGCGGGTCAGCGTGGTCCAGGACCTCGACGACGGCCAGCCCGGCTATGGCTCGTTCTGGGGCGAGGTCAACTCGAACGTCCACAAGGCCTTGGGTTGCCTCGGCACGGTCACCAACGGCAGCGTCCGCGACCTCGACCTGATCGCCGAGGACTTCCAGTTGCTCGCCGGGGTCATCGCCCCCTCCCACGCCTTCGTCCACCTGGTCGAGTTCGGCGGCGAGGTCAACGTCCACGGCATGGTGGTCCAGGACGGCGACCTGGTGCACGCCGACCGCCACGGCGCCGTCGTCATCCCCCACCAGGCGGCACCCGGGCTCCCCGGCGCGCTCGACCTGATGCAGCGCCGCGAGGCGGTGATCATCGAGGCCGCGCGCGACCCCGGCTTTACGCCCGAGAGGCTCAAGGAGGCCTACCGGCGCTCGGGCCGGATCGAGTCCTGATTGGGTCACCCCCCGCGGCACGGGTGCGGCGATTCGCCCCGCTCGACAGCCCGCCCGGGGTATAGGATATTTGCCTCGTGCCGCGGCCATGCCCGCGGCCCGAGCTTCGGGAGCACCGCCATGAACGAGAGCGCCGCCGGCCGCAGCCAGGCCGTCCCCAACAATCTCGAGCCCTACTGGATCCCCTTCACGCCCAATCGCCAGTTCAAGGCCAACCCCAGGCTCCTGGTCGAGGCCAAGGACATGCACTACACCACGACGGAGGGCCGCCCGGTGCTCGACGGCACCGCCGGGCTGTGGTGCGTCAACGCCGGCCACTGCCGCCCCAAGATCGTGGCCGCGATCAAGGCCCAGGCCGAGAAGCTCGACTACGCCACCGCCTTCCAGATGAGCCATCCCGGCGTCTTCGAGTTTGCCGCCCGGCTCACCGCCATGCTGCCGGGCGACCTCGACCACGTGTTCTTCACCAACTCGGGCTCCGAGGCGGTGGACACGGCGCTCAAGATCGCGCTGGCCTACCACCGGGTGCGCGGCGAGGGCACGCGCCAGCGCCTGATCGGCCGCGAGCGCGGCTATCACGGCGTCGGCTTCGGCGGCATCTCGGTGGGGGGCATCGCCAACAACCGCAAGTTCTTCGGCTCCCTGCTTGCCGGCGTCGATCATCTGCCCCACACCCACAGCCTCGAGCACATGGCCTTCAGCCGCGGCCAGCCGGAGTGGGGCGCCCACCTCGCCGACGATCTCGAGCGCGTGGTCGCGCTCCATGACGCCTCGACCATCGCCGCGGTGATCGTCGAGCCGATGGCGGGCTCGGCCGGCGTGCTGGTGCCGCCCAAGGGCTACCTCGAGCGGCTCAGGGAGATCTGCGACCGCCACGGCATCCTGCTCATCTTCGACGAGGTCATCACCGGCTTCGGGCGCCTGGGAAAAAGCTGCGCCGCCGAGTACTTCGACCTCGTCCCCGACCTCATCACCGTGGCCAAGGGCCTCACCAACGGCACCGTGCCGATGGGCGGGGTGTTCGCGCGCAAGGGCATCTACGAGGCCTTCATGGCCGGGCCCGAGAACGCCATCGAGCTCTTCCACGGCTATACCTACTCGGGCCACCCGCTGGCCTGCGCCGCCGGCATGGCCACCCTCGACGTCTACCGCGACGAGGGCCTGTTCGAGCGCGCCGCCGAGCTCGCGCCCTACTGGGAGGACGGCGTGCACAGCCTCAAGGGGCTCAACCACGTCATCGATCTGCGCAACATCGGCCTGGTCGCCGGCATCGAGCTCGAGCCACGCGCGGGCGAGCCCACGGCGCGCGCCTCCGAGGTCTTCCTGCGCTGCCTCGAGCGCGGGCTGCTGATCCGCACCACCGCCGACATCATCGCGCTGTCGCCGCCGCTGATCGTCGCCAAGGGGCAGATCGACGAGATCTTCGGCACCCTCGGCGAGGTCATTCGCGAGGTGGAGTGAGCAAAGCTGTCAGCGGTCAGCTCTCAGCTCTCAGCTCTCAGCTTTTGGCTGACCGCTGACCGCTGATAGCTGATCGCTGCGACGTAAGGAGCAAACCATGCTCATCGGCGTGCCCAAGGAGATCAAGACCCACGAGTACCGGGTCGGCATGACGCCCGCCAGCGTCCGCGAGGCGGTCCATCACGGCCACCAGGTGGTGGTGGAGGGCGGGGCCGGCGTCGCCATCAGCCTCGACGACGACGACTACCGGGCGGTCGGGGCCGAGATCGTCGACAGCGCGGACGAGGTCTTCGCCCGTGCCGAGATGGTGGTCAAGGTCAAGGAGCCGCAAGCTCCGGAACTGGCCATGCTGCGCGAGGGCCAGGTGCTCTTCACCTACCTCCATCTGGCGCCCGACCCGGAGCAGACCAAGGGGCTGATGGCCTCGGGTTGCGTCGCCATTGCCTACGAGACGGTGACCGACGAACGCGGCGGCCTGCCGCTCCTGGCGCCCATGAGCGAGGTCGCCGGGCGCATGGCGATCCAGGCCGGCGCCCACTGCCTGGAGATGGAGCAGCGCGGCCGCGGCATGCTGTTGGGCGGGGTGCCCGGGGTGGCGGCGGCGCGGGTGGTGATCCTGGGCGGCGGCGTGGTCGGCACCAACGCCGCGCGCATGGCCATGGGGCTCGAGGCCCGCGTCACCGTGATCGACCGCTCGCTGCCCCGGCTCTACGAGCTCGACCTCCAGTTCGGGCCCAAGCTCAACACCATCTTCTCGACCGTCGATTCGATCGAGGCCCATGTCCTGGGCGCCGATTTGGTGGTCGGCGCGGTGCTGGTGGCGGGCGCCGCGGCGCCCAAGCTGGTGAGCGCCGAGATGGTGCCCAAGATGCAGCGCGGCTCGGTGCTGGTCGACGTCTCGATCGACCAGGGCGGCTGCTTCGAGACCTCGCGCCCCACCACCCACGCCGATCCCACCTACGTCCTCGACGGGGTGGTGCACTACTGCGTCGCCAACATGCCGGGCGCGGTGGCGCGGACCTCGACCTTCGCGCTCAACAACGCCACCCTGCCCTTCGCCATGGCGCTGGCCGACAAGGGCTACAAGGCGGCGCTGAGAGACGATCCCCACTTGATGGCCGGGCTCAACGTCTGCCACGGCCGCATCACCCACCCGGCGGTGGCCGAGGCGCTGGGCGAGGACTACCAGCCGCCCGACGAGGCGTTGGCGGCCTGAGGGCGGCGGCGGGGCGCAAGCTTCGATTCGGTCACCCCAGGCAGTAGTGCATCTCGGTAAAGCCGGCCCGGAATGACGTGACCGCCTCGCGGCGGAAGTCGTCCCGCTCGTCCTCGCCCTTGCGCACGATCTCGGCGATGAGCGCCGCGAGGGCCCGGAAGTCGTCGGCCTTCATGCCATAGCGCGTCATCTCCTGGGTCCCCATGCGGACCCCGCTCGCGGCCGAGAAGCTGGGGTCGTCGTGGAAGGCCTGGGGGTTGGTGATGACGTTGTTGGCCTCAAGCAAGTCGGATACGTGCTCGCCCTTGGCCCGCGCCGTGCGCAGCAGCACCTGGTGGGTCTCGGTGAAGTCGACCTCGGCGTCGCCCTCGATCTCGAGCCCCTCGTCGTGGAGCGCGCGGGCGAAGGCCTTGGCGTTCTCGATCACCTGGCGCGGATAGTCGTCCTGGAAGCGGATCATCTCGTAGCTGGCGCCAAGGAGCCCCAGCATGGTGCCGAGATGGTGGTTGCTGACGTGGCCGGGAAAGGTCCGCGACTCGATGAAGTCCCACAAGCCCTCGAAGGCCGAGCCGGGCTCGATGTCGCTCAAGACGAGGCCGCGCTGGGGGCCGAAGAAGGTCTTGTGGGTGGAGCCCGTGACGACGTCGGCGCCCTCCTTCAGGGGCTCCTGGAAGTGGGGCCCGAGGAGGCCCAGCACGTGGGCGCCGTCGTACATGATGAAGGGGCGCCCGGGGTTGTCGCGCCCGAACTCGGCGTGAATGAAGTCGGCGATCTCCTTCACCGGCTCGGTGTGGACGATGACGCTGCGCCCGAAGACCAGGAGCTCAGGAAGCTTCTCGGCGATCAGCCGCTTGGTCGCCTCGACGTCGATGCGGTGCGGGTTGTGGGCCTCGAGGGGGAAGTGCTCGACCGCGGGGCGGCCGCTATGGGGGTCGATGTCGAGGTAGTTCTTGAGCGCCCCCGCCGGCTGCGCGCTCAAGTGCCCGCCCTTGTTGAGGTCGTGCACCAGGACCCGGCCGATCGGGCTCGGCGGCTTGCCGTGGCGGCGCCGGTTCCTGAACTGCTTGAGGGCGTCGTAGACGGTGTCGTTGGCCATCTGGCCGCTGACCAGGCGGGCCTCGACGCGGGCGCAGTCGAAGAAGGTCCTGAGCGCCGCCTTGAGCTCCTCCTCCTTCTCCATGATGAAGGCGGTGCCCTTGTAGAAGCGCACCTCGGGCGCCTCCGGGCCCATCGCCTTGAAGCGCCGGTGCTCGTTGTAGCGCCCCGAGGGGTCGGCGACCGAGAGCCCGTCGACGAAGGCCGAGGTGACCTGCTCCGAGGGAATCAGGTTGATGCATTCGTGGCGCCGCCAACGGCTGTTGCGCGCGCTCTCATCCCGCAAGCCTGAGGCCGCCGCGGCGATCTCGTCGCGCGCCAGGCGCTGGGACACTCGGGGCGCGGCGAAGCCGGCGTAGGGCCGGGTGTAGGGCGCCGAGGGCCACAGGTTCTTCTCCACCAGCTCGGCCTCGAAGCGCTTGCCCTTGTCGTCCTCGATCTCGAGCACCACCGGCCGGTCGGTGCGGTAGTGGAGCTCGGAGCTGATCAGGGCGACCCCGATCGGCCTCAGGTCGTGCTCTTGGGATGGCGTGGCGGTGATGCCCTGGCCGAAGAACTGGGAGTAGGGAACGGATGTGCCCGAGGTCACGTAACCGACGTGCCGGTCCTCGAAATGGACCTTGTATCCGGCCCTCAAGGGGCGTCGCCCCGTGAACACCGCGATCGGCTGCACCAGATGGCTCAGCACCCGGTCGGCGGGCGGGCTCTCGATCTCGCCCCGTTTGATGGCGATGAACTCCTGCCTTTGGCGCTCCAGCGCCGCCTTGCCGAGGTAGTCGTGGCCCTCGAAAACGCGCACCGCGAAGGCCGCCATCGGGTTGGCGAAGATGGGAATCTCGCGGTCCTCGGGATCGCGGCCCAACTCGTGGCCGTAGAGCGGCAGCCCGGTTTCGAGGCGCAGCGAATCGCGCGCCGCCAGGCCGGCCGGGGCGGCGCCCCCATCGACCAGGCTCTGCCACAGCTCGACCAAGTGGCGGCTGGCGATGAAGAGCTCGAAGCCGATCGCCTCGCCGGTGTAGCCGGTGCGGGCGACGATCACCTCATGGCCATCCCAGGTGGCGAGCCTGAGCTGGTTGCGCTTGTTCTCGGGCAGCGCTTCCTTGGCGATGAGGTGCTCCAGGATGGCCGAGGAGTGGGGGCCCTGAAGCGAGATCATCCCGAGCTCGGCGCTGATGTCCATAAGCTCGACGCGGCGCTCGCCCTTGTGCTGCTCGAGCCAGCGCCAGTCCTTGTCGCGGTTGGCGGCGTTGACGACGAGCAGAAAGCGCTCGTCGGCGAGCTTGTAGAGGTAGCAATCGTCGAGGGCGCCGCCGCTCTCGGTGGCGAGGAAGGTGTACTGGGCCTGGCCCGCGGCGAGCGCCTTGGCGTTGTTGGTCAAGAGGTAGAGCAGGAAGTCCTCGGCGCCCTCGCCGGCGATCGTGAAGCGGCCCATGTGGGAGACGTCGAAGAGGCCGGCGTGACGCCGGGTGGCGAGGTGCTCGGCGATGATTCCGGTGCGGTACTGGACCGGCATCTTCCAGCCCGCGAAGTCGACCATCTTGGCGCCGTTCTCGACGTGCCAGTCGTGGAGCACGGTGGTCAGCGGGGCGCCGGCAGCTTCGTTGGACATCGCAGGGTCATCCGATCAAGGCCCCTTCCTAGCCGCCCCGGCACGCCGGCGCAACGGTCGCGCGCCGTGGACTCATGAAACTCTGGTTCTGATATGTGCCACCAATGTCCGCGGTCAGCCGCAAAGCCGACCCGCCGCCGATCCTCTCGGAACTTTCGCTCCTAGCGGCATGCCGCCAAGCGGCCCGCTCTGCCCCCGAGAGCTGAACTCCGAGCAGCAGCGTCCGCTTTGGCCCTGATTTCGTCGGCTTCACCCGCGGGAG
>CBDUZE010000053.1:0-25495 GCA_965371625.1 uncultured Alphaproteobacteria bacterium | reverse complement strand
GCCTGGGCGCGATGGCCGACAACGCCGCCGCCATCGTCGCCATCGAGCTCCTGGCGGCCTGCCAGGGCATCGACTTCCACCGCCCCATGGAGACCTCGGAGCGGCTCAAGGAGGCCCACGCCATGGTGCGGGCACGGGTCCCCTTTTACGACCGCGACCGCCCCTTCAGCCCCGACATCGAGGCCGCCAAGGCGCTGGTCACCGCGGGCGCGTTCCACGAGTTCATGAGCGCGGGCCTGCTGCCGAGCCTCGCCGGCTGAGTCGCCCAAATGACCCTAGTAAAGGGTCAAGAAATCTGTTTCAGTTGCCCATCGCCGCCCTATCGCGCCGCTAGAGCGATTCCAGGTCAATTGGAATCGCTCTAGGCCGCGCCAGCGCGGTCTCTTGCGGCCCGCCGGTCGCCCGGCGCGCCCGCGCAGGCGCGGACCCGTGGGTCCGCTGCCGTGAGCGAAAAAAATCGAGAGCGATTCCAGGCGACCTGGAATTGCTCTAGGGGGGACAACAAGATGGCCGCGGCTCCGATCGCACATTTCAGCGCCGAGGCGCGCCAGAGCGGGTTCTGGAACCGCCACACCGAGACCCTGCCGCGCGCCCACCTCGAGGCGATGCACTTGGCCAAGCTCAAGCTGGTGCTCGAATACGCCGGCGCCTACAGCCCCTTCTACCGCCACCGTTTCGACGCCGCCAAGCTCGATATCGGGGCCATCGCTTCGCTCGACGACTTCAAGAAGCGGGTGCCGCTCCTCGACAAGTCGGACTTCCTCCACCTCCAGAAGGAAAGCCCGCCCTACGGCCCCACCCTCACGGTCCCCGACGAGATGGTGGCGCATCACTGCGAGACCTCGGGCACCACCGGCGTGCCGCTGGCCATCCCCTACACCATGTACGACACCGAGCGCTACGGCGAGTCCTGGGTCTACGGCATGTGGGCGCAGGGGATCCGCCCCGAGGACAGCTGCTACTTCGCCTTCAACTGGGGCAACTTCGCCGGCTTCTGGTCGTGCTATTGGGGCATCCGGCGGCTCGGCTGCCGCCTGCTCTCGGGCGGCGGCGCCGACACCAAGGGGCACATCGAGAACATCCTGCGGATGCGCCCCACGGTGCTGGTCTCGACGCCCACTTTCGCGCTCCGCCTGGCCCACGTGGCCAAGGAGATGGGCGCCGACATCGCCGCCTCGTCGATCCGCCATACCTACCACGCCGGCGAGCCCGGCCCGTTCGCGCTGCCCGCCATGCGCGACGCCCTCGACAAGGCCTGGGGCGCGGAATCGGGCGAGCTCCTGGGCATCGCCGAGGTCGACGCCTTCGCCCCCGGCTGCCCCGAGCGCGACGGCGTCCACGTCAACGAGATGAACGTGTTCTGCTGGTCGCGCGACCCCGAGAGCGGCGCCGAGACGCCCGAGGGCGAGATCGGCGAGAACATCATCACCTCTTACGTCAACTCGGCCCAGCCGCTGATCAACTACCACACCCACGACCTGGTGCGGCAGCGCGGGTCGTGTTCGTGCGGCCGCACTTGGGCCAAGTTCGAGGGCGTGGTGCTGGGGCGCACCGACTTCATGATGACGGTGCGCGGCACCAACGTCTATCCGACCGCGGTCGAGAACCTGCTCGGCGCGGCCGAGGGCGTGAGCCCGTTCTACCAGCTCGTGCTCAGCCGCGAGGACCAGAACGACCGCATGACGGTCGAGTTCGAGCCCGAGGCCGGGATCGACGAGGGGCGCTGGGAGGCGCTCGCGAAGGCCGTCGGCGAGAGCATCCACCACGAGCTCCACGTCCGGCTCGAGGTCAAGCCGGTGGCGCCCGAGAGCCTGCCCCGCTACGAGCTCAAGACCCGCCGGGTGATCGACAACCGGCCCAAGGAGCTCCGCCGCGAGCTCGAGCGCTAGGGAGATCGCGATGAACGTCGACGAGATGATCGCTAAGCTCGCGCAGGCCCGCCGGCTGTTGCGCGAGGTCCGCGAGGGCACCGACATCCCCCAGATCCAGTCGATCCTGGGCCACGCCGACCACAACCTCCATTGGGCGCTGTGGAATCTGGGCGAGGTGGAAACTCTAAGGCCCGAGGTCGCCGCCGAGTAGAACGCGGGCGCGTCCCGCGCCACCAACTCGAGGACTACTCGGCCTACGCCGGGCGCGGGCGCCAGCGGCGGCTGCCCGGCCTGTGGTGATCGCGGCGGCAAGCTTGGCGCCGGCCCGTGTGCGGCCGAAGAGTAAATGCACTTGATTGTGGCCGTGTCTTACCGCACATCTCTGCCGAGGATCCACCCATCGTGTCTCGAAGCCCCCCCTCGCGCAGCTTGAGCAGCGCCGCGCCGGAGACCCCGGTGCTGGACTGGCCGGTGACGCTGTTCATCGGCGCCATGCACCTCGGCGCGCTGTTGGCGCTGCTGCCGGGGACCTTCAGTTGGCCGGCGCTGGCGGTCGGCTTCGTGCTCTACTTCGTGACCGGCGGGGTGGGCGTGACGCTGGGCTACCACCGTCTCATCACGCACCGCAGTTTCAAGACCCCGAAATGGCTCGAGTACGTGCTGCTGTTCTGCGGCGTCCTGTCGTGCCAGTCGCCGATCGAGTGGGTGGCCAAGCACCGCATGCATCACGAGCACTCGGACTCAGCCCTCGACCCCCACGACATCAACCGCGGCTTCTGGTGGGCCCACGTGGGCTGGATCGTGCACCGCCTGCCCTGCGATCGGGACATCCCGCGCTACGCCAAGGACCTCGTCCGCGACCCGGTCTACCGCTTCCTCGACCAGAGCATGCTGGCGTGGCAGATCGTGCTCGCCGTGCTGCTCTTCGCCTGGGGCGGCTGGTCGTTCGTCATCTGGGGCATCTTCGTGCGCATGGTGACGCTCTATCACTGCACCTGGTTCGTCAACAGCGCCACCCACCGCTTCGGCTATCGCACCTACCCCTGCCCGGACCAGTCCACCAACTGCTGGTGGGTGGCCCTGGTCACCTTCGGCGAGGGCTGGCACAACAACCATCACGCCTTTCAGCGCTCGGCGCGCCAGGGCCTCAGACCCTGGGAGATCGATGTCACGTGGTGGATGGTGCAGGGCCTCGCAGCCCTCGGGCTGGCGCGCGAGATCAAGCTTCCGCCGGCGACGCTTGAGGCCGCGCCGGCCGGCTGATCCCACCCCATCGAGACCGGCGCGACCCAGGCGGCGGCGCCGTCAGTCGATCGTGATGGACGGCGCCTTGGAGAGCCATCCTCGCTTCTTGAGCGCCTGGCCGATCAGGCCAAAGAGGCCTTGGCGGAAGAACTTCATGACCACGATGACCAGCACCGTGAAGAGTAGCAAATGGGCGTGGGGACTGATGTCGCGCAACTGCTCCTGGAGGAAGACGAGGATCACCGAACCCAGGACCGGCCCCGTGAGCGTCCCCAGCCCGCCGACGATGGTCATCGCCAGGATCAAGCCCATCTCGCCCAGGAGCAGCATTTGCGGGGCGATCACATTGACGAAGAGATGGGCGTAGACGCCGCCGGCGAGGCCGGCAAAAAGGCTCGAGATGACGAAGGCGTTGACCTTCCACTTGACCACGTCGACGCCCATGGCGGCGGCGGCGTCCTCGTCCTCGCGGATCGCCTTGAGGTAGAGCCCGGCCTCCGAATTGACGAGCTTGTAAAGGACCAATAGGACCACCACGCTCAAGCCCAGCAGGGTGTAATAGCCCAGCGTGTGATTGACGTTCCCTGGGCCAAACAGATAGGGCACCTGGAGGCCCAATGAGCCGCGCGTGAACTGGTGCTCGATCTGCAGCACGAGGCGCAAGATCTCGGAGAAGCCGAGCGTCATCAGCGCCAGATACGGCCCCCGCACCCTGAGGCACATGCGCCCCAGAAGATAGCCGATCGCCGCCGCCGCGGCCCCCCCAAGCGCCACGCCGATGATCGGGTTGAGGCCGGTGTAGCGGTGCAAGAGGCCGGCGGTGTAGGCGCCGATGGCGGCGAAGGCCGCGTGGGCGAAGGAGAGCTGGCCGGCATAGCCCAGCAGCAGGTTCCACGACGAGGTCAGAATGACGAAATAGAGCGCCGTCGCGGCGACCCGCAGGAAGTAGTCCTGAACCACCAGCGGCACCGCCAATGCGAGCAGCAGGGCGGCCAGCGCCGCCGCCCGTTCGAGCCGGTTCATGCGCGCCGCTCCCGTTGTCCGAAGAGACCGTGGGGGCGCACCAGGAGGACCAGGATCAGGACCAGGAAGGCGTAGACGTCCCGGTAGGCGACGGAAATGTAGACCGAGCCCAGGCTTTCGACGACGCCCAACAGGATGGCCGCGATGACGGCGCCCGGGATCGACCCCATGCCGCCCAACACGATGATGACGAAGGCCTTGATCACGGGCACCGTGCCGACATCGGGGTAGATCAGGAAGATGGGCCCCAGCAGCGACCCCGCGGCCGCCGCCAGCATGCCGGCCAGCCCCAGCGCCATGACGTTCATGCGCACGGTGCTGATGCCCACCACCGCGGCCCCGACCCGGTTTTGCGAGGTCGCCATCAGCGCGTGGCCGAGCCAGGTGCGATAGATGACGAGCAGGGTCGCGGCGATCAGGACCATCGACATGCCGGCCGCGAACAAGCGGTCACCGGCGAGATAGAGATCGCCGAAGACGTGCTTGGAGCCCTCCCAAAAGGAGGCCGGCGTGTACTCGTAGGGACCGAGGGACCAGAGCGCGCCGTTCTGCAGAAAGAGCGACAGACCAAAGGTGAGGACGATGGCGTACTCCTCGGGGCGCTCCATGCGGGTGGTGTGAATGGGACGCAAGAGCGTGCGCTCGACCAGGCCGCCGAACACGCAGACCACTGCCATGCTGAGCGGCAGGCCGACGATCGCCGGCAAGCCTAAGGGCGCGGTGAAGAGGTAAAGGGCATAGCCGCCTAGCATGAAGAACTCGCCGTGGGCGAAGTTCACCACGCGCATGATGCTGAAAACGATCGTCAGGCCGAGGGCGATGAGGGCGTAGATGAGCCCGAAGATCAGACCGTTCAGGATCTGGGAAAAGAGATAGACGTCCATGGCCGCGACGGGCTCAAGCGATGGGGCGCACGAGGGGCGGCGCCGTGGCGCCGCCCCCTCTCATGCCGGTGCGTTAGGTGCGTTACTGTGGACGAATGATCTCGCTGTTGGCGAAGTTGGGCGGGAACAGAATCTTGGCATCCCCAGCCGACTGATTCACCTCCGAGTACTGGAAGATGAAGGTGGGCACGTCCTTCCACTGGTTGTGCCAGACCCCGCTCTCTTGCTCGAACTTGATGTCGCCGCGGGTGCCAGGGACCTTCAGGGCGCTCAACGCCGCGATGATCGCCTTGCCGTCCGTCGAGTTGGCGTTCTTGATGGCCGTGGTCAGCGCCAGCATGGCGTCGTAGCCCTGGAGCGGCAGGTAGTTGGGCTGGCGGTCGAACTCCTTCACATAGCGCTCCTTGATCTTCTCGCCGAGCGCCGTGAGTTGGACGCTCGGACTGTAGGGGCAGGACATCAAGACGTACTGGCCGGCGCCCTTTACCGCCGCCCAGAACACCTCGTCGTTCTGCGCCGTGCAGGTTCCGTCCAGATAGAGCGTCTGCTTGGACGGCGCGAAGCCGATCTCATGGGCCTGCTTGAGCACCAGGAAGCCGCCCGGTTGCGTGACCGCAACGATAATCATCTCCGGCTTCTCCCGGGTCTTGTACTTCAGGAGAATGGGCACGAAATCCTTGCTGGTCTTCTCCACTACCTCATAGCTGAAGCTGAAATCGGCACCCAGCTTCTCGATCGATTTCTCGATGTTCTTGGCGATGCCGATGCCGTAGTCCGTGTCCTCGACCAGGGCCGCCACTTTCTTGAAGCCGTTCTTCATCACCAACGCGACCATGTTCTCGGCCAGCTTGGAGCTGTAGACGCTGGTGCGGTAGATCTCGTCGTAGCCGGCCTCGGTCAGGGTGTCCGACCAGCAGGAGCCGATGACGAAGGGCATGCCGTGCTGGTGGAAGACCTCGATCTCGGCGGTGCAGACCGAGCTGTGATACTCGCCGGCGACGCCGACCACCTTGTCCTTGGTCACCAGCTTCTCGGCCGCGATGGCGCCCGTCGGCGGCTTGCCTTGGGTGTCCTCGACGACCAGCTCGACCTTCTTGCCGAGCAGGCCACCGGCGGCGTTGACGTCGTCGACCGCCCACTGCAGGCCGAGCACCAGCTCCTTGCCCTGCTGATAGCTGCCGGGCGAGGAGAGCGGCGCCACGCCACCGAGCTTGATGACGTCCTCGTCCGCCGCCGCCGGCAGGGCGGGAGCGGTCAAGAGCGCCGAGACGGCGATTGCCGCCAAAGCCTTACGTATCGATTGAGATTGCATGGTGAGTCCTCCTTATCCTTGTTGGTGTTCGTACCACTAGATTTGCAGCCATTCCTTGATCATGGCGTGAAGGTCGGTTTCGAATTCCTTGCGGCTGCCGTCGATCCTGTTCCGACCCAGCTCGAGGACGTAGATGTGGTCGGCCAGGGCCACCGCCTCACGGATGTTCTGATCGACGAGAGTGATCGTCAAATCCTGCTCGCGCAAGCGATCCAAGGTCCGGTAGACCTCTTTCGCGATCACCGGCGCGAGCCCCGCCGTCGGTTCGTCGAAGATCAACAGCCGCGGTTCGATCACCAGGGCACGCGCCAGTTCGAGCATCTTTTGCTCGCCGCCGCTGAGGTTGCCGGCACGCGTCTTTCGTCGCTCCGCGAGGATCGGAAACTGATCGAGGACGCGCGCCACCGCGCGATCGAGACGGGCCTTGTCGCGCTTCATCGTCCACCCCCCAAGACGAACATTGCGCTCGACCGAGAGATGGGGAAAGGTGGTTCGCTCCTGCGGCAGATAGCTGATCCCGAGCTCCGCCATGTGATGCGGCGAGAGACCGGTGAGCCGACGATCCCCGAAACGCACCTCGCCTTGCCTGGGCGTCAGGAAGCCGCAGATCACCCTCAACAGGGTGGACTTTCCCGAGCCGTTCGGGCCGATCACGGCGACGATCTTGCCTTCCTCGACCTCGAGCGATACGCCCTGCAGGACGTCGACCTCGTCGATGTAGCCGGCGGTGACGTCGTGGACCGAAAGCACCCTCAACCCCCCAGATAGGCCTCGACGACCTCTTCCTGATGGCGAACCTCCTCGGGTGGCCCGTCGGCGATCTTGCGCCCGTTGCCCAGCACCACCATCCGGGTCGCCAGCCCCATGATGGTGGGTAGATCGTGGCTGACGACGATGAAATCGATGCCGTCGGCGTGCAGATCCTTGATTCGCGCCAGCATGCGCTCGATCAGCGTCGGATGAACCCCGGCGAAGGGCTCGTCGAGCAACATCAAGCGCGGCTTCAGCATCAGGGCGAGGGCAAACTGCAGCAGCATGCGCTGGCCGCCCGACAGGTTGCCCGCCTGCTCGTCGGCCAAGCGCTCGATGTCGAGGAAGTCGAGCAGCTTGCGTGCCCGCATCAAGAGATCCCGCCGTCCCTCGTCCTCCTCGCGACGCACGGCGAAGCCCGGGACCAGCATGTTCTCGAGCGCGGTCATATGAGGAAACACCTTCGGCACCTGAAAGGTGCGCGCGATCCCGGCTCGCGCCACCTGGTGCATGGACAGTCGATCGATGTTCCGGCCCTGGAAGGTGACGGTGCCGGTCTGGGCAGAGTAAATCCGGCCGATTATGTTCAGGAGCGTGGTCTTGCCGGAGCCGTTGGGGCCGATGAGACCCAGGATCTCACCCCTGGCAATCTGAATCGAGACCTGGTCGAGTGCCTGGTTGCCGCCGAACGAGATCGAGACGCCGGAAACGTCGAGCAACGCATCCGGGGCCGTCACGCTAGCGCCCCCTGGCGAGCGAAGCCTTGCCGACGGCGCGGCGGGGCGCGCCACGCGGCGCCACCGTCCGGCGTCGTCTCACAGGCGTGGCGAAACGGAAATGGCGCTCGGCCGCTTGCTCCGGTGTCGTGATGTCGTCGCGATCATTGGCGGCATCCACACTGGTGCGGACCTGGCCCAAGACCTCCCCCTCCCTTCGGACAAAACCTCCGCAGCGGGCGCCGCCAGCGCTAGCCGGAGGCGTCTGCGACCTCGAGCTCCGCGGCAATAAACCCCGGAACGCGGTGCCTTTCGAACAAACCCTTCCGAAAACCAGAAGTTTTGTCTCGCATTGAAAAATCAGCATAGATGGGGTGCGGAGGCTTGTCAAAACGGGGGCGGGCATTGTCAGGGGAGAAGTCTTGAACAAGTAACGGTGATGGTTTTATTACTGAGATTGAGCTGAGATCAACTAAATCAGATCGATTTATTTGCTCGGGCGGCGAGCGCGACCTCGCGCCGCCAGAAATGCCCGCGCGGCGACCCTCGCCGAGGCGGTCGGGGGGTTGATCGCCGCGCTCGCCGCACCCTCGGGTCGGGCCGCCTGCGCGCCCCCCCTTCGACCGAGACCGGGGCTGAAAGGCGTGCGGGCCGGGAACCATCTTGTTCGGGGCCCCGGAGCCAGCCTACCCTGACCCCGGCTCGCTGCGCTGCCGATACCTGGCCCGCCCATCGGCGGCGGGCCGATCCCCACCCGGACCAGAGAGGAGCGTTGCGATGAGCGACTTCAACCAGCCCGACATCAGCGCCTACCGGCCGCGCTTCAGCCAGATCGCGACGATGATGCGCCTGCCGCTCGCCGAGCGGGTGGACGATCTCGACATCGCCTTCGTCGGCGTGCCCTACGACATGGGCATCTTCTTCCGCCCCGGCGCGCGCTCGGGCCCGGCCCAGATCCGCGAGATGTCGCGCCTCTTGCGCAAGGTCCATCCGGCGACCAGGGTGGCGCCCTTCGAGCTCTGTCAGGTCGCCGACATCGGCGACACGCCGGTCAACCCGATGAACGTCGAGCGCACGCTCGAGCTCATCACCGAGTTCTTCCGCGACCTCGCCGCCAAGGGCGTGGCGCCCATTGCGCTGGGTGGCGATCACACCATCCCGGTGCCTATTCTGCGCGGACTGAAACGCGGCGGCGCCTTCGACCGGCCGCTCGGCATGATCCACGTCGATGCCCACGCCGACGTACTCAGCGCCGACGGCGACGCCTTCGACGGCATCGAGGTGAACCACGGCACCTTCGTCCGCCTCGCCGTCGAGGAGGGCCTGGTCGACCCGCGGCGCACCGTCCAAATCGGCCTGCGCGGCTCGCAGTGGTCCGAGGACGCCAACAAGTTCGCCGCGGATGCCGGCATCCGCATGATCTATCAGCACGAGTTCGACGCCCTCGGCATCGACGCTGTGACCGAGGAGGTTCGCCGCGTCGTCGGCGAGGGCCAGATCTACTTCACGATCGACGTCGACGGCCTCGACCCCACCTGTTGCCCGGGCACCGGGCACCCCGAACCCGGCGGCCTCACCATGCGCGAGATGCACGCCATCATGCGCGCCTGCCGCGGTCTCGACATCATCGGCGGCGACGTCTCGGAGGTCTCGCCGCCGCTCGATCCCTCGGGCATGACGGCGCTCTGCGCGGCCCACCTGCTGTTCGAGATCCTGTGCCTCACGGCCGAGGCCACGGCACGGCGCAAGGGGCGAATTTGAAGGCGACAAGGGAGCTCCAGACGATGGCGACCTTTTTCGCCATCAGCGGCGAACGCCCGTGGCAGGCGCTCGAGTTCTCGGCAACCATCGGCAAGATCGGCGCCACCGGCTTGCGCCGTTTGGCGCCGGCGGCCCGGTCGACCTGGTTGTAGACCGGGCCGATCTCGATGGCGGCGCAATCGGCGGCCATGGTCGGCATCGCCTCGGCCATTTTTGCGAGAGATTACAACAAAAAAATTTCCTAATTTATTGATTTCTGGCGGAAAATATGCTAGCGTACGTTGTATATATCCGCAGCGCCTATTTTGGGCGGTTGGCATGAGCGTGCAAGGCCGAGACATGAGCGCGACAACCGGGTAGACCGCTGATCTTGGACAGTCGGCAGTATTAAGACTTTGGGGCTATGGCGCTATCGCGGCGCCCGTCGTTTTGGTTCAAAACGGAGTATGTCGCATGTTGTGTGATATTGTGCGCGGTTTGGCTGGCCGGGTGTGCTTGTTGAAGCGCCGAGCGCCCGGCGCAAGTATGGTGGTTACCATTCTCATGGCCGCATTGCTCGCCGGTTCGAGCGCAACGGCCGGCGGAGTGGAGCCGCTCATCTGGTCTGCGCGCACGGCCAATGCGGAACAGGCCAAACTTGCCCAAACACGCTTCTATCTGTCGCTGTTCAATACCGGACGATTGCCGTTGCGGACGGTAATGATGCAGCCCGAGGACAAAGAAATAGGCGACATTCTGCGTCGCGAAGGGGCTTGGGTCGGTGGCGTCACCGCTGGCATGGCGAGCCTGCTTTGTCTCATCAATGACAAAGTCTGCACGATGGATCGGAAAGATGCACCGGCATCCGCGCTCAAGGATCCGACCAGCCATATCGGCGGCTATCTAATTGATGCATCGCCGGTCTGGAAGGCGCACGCCGGGCGCGATATTCTGATACCTGAGATCAAGATCTCGCAGACCTCGCGTCCCGAACCGGCGCGTGAGGACTATGTTGATGCGGTCGCAATCGATCGAAACCTGCACCTCACCTCAGCCGCGACATGCCTGGACAAAAAGGGCTGGGTGTGCGTTTCCGATTATGCGTCCCTGCGGGAGATCGTCACTGGGCGTTTGCGGGATGTTTCCTTCCAAACCCCCGACGCGACGCCGGACGCCACCGGCAGCGAGCCTCTGCCAGCCCCAGCGGGTGGACCGACCATCGCCTTTGTTCCCCATCTCAATGTGGTGATCGCTCCGTCCGAGCAGCCATTGCCGGTCTATGCCGACATCGAGGTGAGCAAGCATTTCAGTTTCGACGATCCCGACTTTCGGCGCCTGGCGCCGATAGTGAGCGGCGAGATCTCAGGCAATATGATGGTCAAGGCGCAATCGAGGCCCTCCGATCTTTGGTTGGATAACAAACTGCGTGGCGAACCTCGGGGGCGCGATCAGCGCAGCATTTTCGAGAGCTTTTATAACGTTACCGTGCACGAGCAGCCGCCCGATATGGGCGGGGCCGCGCATGCCGTGACCATCGCAATCATCGACCAGACCCCGGATACCGATCATTGCGATTTCGAGGATTTGGATTTTACTTGGATCAACATCGCCGGCGCGCAGAGCAGCGCTGGCATCGACGTGACGGATGACGGGGCGGTAGCTGCCGCGGCGGACGGCGACGACCTGTCAGAGGCGGTTTGTGGCGAGGTGCCTGAGCCGGTGTTGAGAGAGCATCATGGCACCCATGTCTTGGGTATCCTCGCCGCTCGCAAGAACGGAACGGGAGGAACCGGCCTCCTCGGTGATGTTCAGAACATCAAATATATTATCATACCAATCGATACGGCACAGATCAAATTGGACCCTGCGTATCAGACGGAATTGGCCACGGCGATTGGCGAAGCGGTCAATCAGGGCACATCCATCATCAATATGAGCATCAGTTACGAGCTGATCAAACAACGCGGCGGTCTGGCGAAGGCTGATCAGATCCGAGAAGTCATCGACCGATGGCAAGGCTGGGTGACTTTCGTTGCGGCGGCAGGTGATGAGGGTATCGACGCCGATACGGGACCGTGTCTGACGATGCCTGCCTGCTATCACACGATGTCGAACGTGATCAGTGTGGTTGGCCTTGAAGTTGGCGAGGGCGGGATTAGGTTGCTGGGCGATGGCGCAGACACAAACTACGGAGCGAGTCGGTTCCAGGTGGGAGCCCCGGCACGAGACGTGATTTCGACGATCGGCCGAACCGGTTATGGTGCGATGTCAGGCACCTCGCAGGCGACGCCGCAGGTCACTGCCGCGGCCGCCCTTTTGAAAAGACATTTCAACCTGCGACCGGCGGAAATTCGCGACCGCCTCCTTTACACCTCATCGCTGGATCTGGCTTTGGCCAGTCATGTCATGGGCGGCGCGGTGGACGTCACGGCGGCGCTCGGCATGAACCAAGACCGACTGACATTGATCGACGGTTGTGTTCTCTTGGGCCGGGCGCGGCGGGTGGAATTTACCGACACAGATGATGCCGCAGATTTCATGTTATTTTTCGAACCGGACGATGCCGTCAAGCATCTGCGTCTGCGCGAGATCCGGCGGCTATTCTGGGATCGAAGCCAGGACAAATATATCGTCTTCTACACCCTAGATGGGGGCGTGGAATTGATTCGCAGGATCGGCACCTATCACGATGGCCGGCGGAACAGGACGCAGCTGGTTTTCGACGTAGCCTCGGCCAGCACCGTCTGCGAGGTCGATAGCCAAGCATCCGTCGACATTCCGCTGGCGAATGTGAAGGACTATGTGGCCGGAGACCCTAAGACCTGATGGCATTGGACACTACAACCGGTTTGGTCGCAGGTTTGGTAATGATCGCGGGCATGGCCATGGTCGCCGACACGGCTTCGGCGCAGGGCGAAACGCGACCACTGATTACGGGCCCAGTCATCGAAATCGACGAGGTCTTCCCGCCGACGGACCCGGGACGGCTTTTTTCGAGCGCCATCGTGTGGGTCTATGAAGCCGAAGCGCTTAGGCCGGGCGAGACGCGGGTCCACCTAAGCAACATCCGGGTCGCGGGAGTTGGGGATTTTCGGGTCGATTTCGCTGAATTTTCCGGCCGTTTGATCGAACGGCTGGAGCCGGAGGACTTGGCCTCCCGTACCAGCCTGTGGTCCAAGACGGCTTACGGTGAGGGCATTTCGGTCAGGGTACGGGGCACCGATGCCGCCGAGCTCCTGAGTTTTCGGATCGATGCGCTTACCTCCGACGTCGATGCCGTCGTTCTGGAGAACATCGTCGGCGAGAACGAACTGGTCGACGTTGCCGCCTATGCCGGTCCGCTACGCGGCACAATCGACGCGGTCGAAGGGGCGGTCGCGCGGCTCAACTTCATCCGCGACGGCGGCAAGGCCAAATGTTCGGGGTTTCTAATCTCGCCCGATGTCATGCTGACCGCGCGCCATTGCGTCGACAGTGACGCGGTTTGCGAGACCGCGGTTGCGGCGTTCGGCCTACAGAAGGACGCCATCGGCCTGCTGCATTTGGGCGAGCAATATCGCTGCACCGAGTTTCTCGGTACCGCCGCAGATTTTGACGCCGCCGCATTGCGCCTTGCCCGACAGCCCGGCGGCCGCTGGGGCACGGTGGCGTTGGCGGCCGCACCGGCGGTCCACGGCGATCCGCTTTTCATTGTCCAGCATCCCGGCGGCGAGCCGAAACAGGTTTCGGTGGCGGAGTGCAACGCCGTTGACGACGACGATGTCGGGAATGGGGCGGACGAATTCGCCCACAGCTGCGACACCAAGACCGGCAGTTCGGGCGCACCCGTATTCGCCACCGACGGCTCGGTGGTCGGTTTGCACTATCTCGGTCACGGACTCGCGCCAGGCGCCGACGCGGTCAATGGCGCTGTACATTCGGTTGCGGTGCGCCGCTGGCTCGACGAATCCGACGAGGACCCCGAGGCGCGGGCCGCGCCGATTGCGGCCGAGGTGGAGCCCGACGGACCGCAGGACTCAAGGCCGGCCGAGATCCCGGCGGACGCGACACCGCTCGAACTGCCGACGGCAGGCGATCGGCCCGGTCCACCGGTGCTCGTCGATCACGACGACGTGCCGGTCGTATCGAGCCCGGGTTTCGAGGGCCCGCCGGCGACGCCGATGGACGACTAGGTTGAACGCACGGACAAGGTTGGCGCCGATGGCACGTAATGGGCACCGACGGATGCGTGCTTGATGGCGTCAAGGGAGCGAGGCAACGGCGAGCATCTCTCGCCCATGACACAGCAACGCCAACGGCGTTTTAAAAAGGGAGGCAATTGAAATGATATCCGAAATCAAGATGATCGACTTCCGCCATGGTGCGGCCTTGGCCGCCGGCCTGCTATTGGCATGGGGCCTAGTGGATTCGGCGGCGTCCCAGCCGGCAGGGCCCGTGTTTGCGGAGAACCCCGAAATTCAAACGGTTACGGCGCGCGATCCGGGCGGGCATTGGACGGCGGCGGCGTTGTTCGAGGCGGCGCTGTTGCCGCTGCCTGAACCAGCGGCCGGGCTAGAGGCCTTGACCACGAATATCGAAGCCCAGGGGACTGACGCGATTCCGGAGGTTACGGAGAACGGCGCCTATGCGGTGGAAAGCGCGGAAGTCGCGCCGGATCTCGCCGATATGTTGTTCGAAGATGCGAAGCCGTTACCGACGGGCGATGTGCAGGTGGAGGCCGTCGGAACCGGTGGCGACGCCTATTTCTCGAGCTCGCGCTTGGTGCCGACCGATGCGCGGCTCCATTTTCCTTACCGCGTCAACGGCAAGCTGTATTTCCAAAAACCCAACGGGCAAAATTTCATCTGCTCCGGCACGGTGATCAAGCCGCGGCTGGTGCTGACCGCCGGCCATTGCGTCCACAAGGGGAGCGGCGGTAGCGGCGGCTTTTACGCCAAGTTCTTATTCGTGCCCGCCTATCATCAGGGACAGGCGCCGTATCAGGCGTGGAACTATACCTATGTCGTGACTACCGGCTCGTGGTCAACCTCCAACGGCTCGGTGCCGAACGCCGCCGATTTCGCCATTCTCGAAGCCGAGGACCGGAAATTCGGATCGGACGTGAAAAAAATCGGCGAGGTAGTCGGTTGGGTCGGCTATCGCACCGGCGCGCTGACGCCCAACCATACCAAGAAGGTCGGCTATCCCGGTAACCATGACGGCGGCGAGATCATGCACCAGGTCGACTCGGCGAGTTACCAAAACGCCCAAGCGAATACCGTGCTATACGGTTCGGACATGCGCGGCGGCTCGAGCGGCGGCGGCTGGTTCGAGAATTTCGGAGTCAAGGCGCAAGGGCAGCAGGGCGCCTTATTCTCTTCGCCCAACCGCGTCATCGGCGTGACCTCTTACGGCTATACAAGCACCGGTCCGAAAGTACAGGGCTCTTCCATCCTGAATCAGGAATTTCTAAAAATCTTGAATCTCGCCTGCCAACATCGATCCGGCAATTGCTGAAATTCAAGCATATGCGATGCCGCCGGGCTAGGCTGCGCATACAGCCTGGCCCGGCCATCTGAGCAACAGCAAACCCTGTTGAATCAACCACTATTCGTATACCATTGATTATGGTCTCTTGCGGAAAAATGATCGGATTTATCATAATAAACGGTTTAAAACCCACATAACCACCGTAACTATTTTTCGCATTAACTTCTCGATAAGCTACTTTCCCACCTGCATAATTAACTATTCTAACGTTCCTAAACTTAGCGCTATTGGTACCTTAGAGTAAATTTCGAATCGATTCTAGTGCCGCCGCTCATAAACCATCGATTGTCGGCCCCCGTCCGCCCCGGATCGCCCGCCTTGCTCGGCTTCATCCGGGATATCGCCCTCCAAGAACCAATCGGGATCGAGGCGGCAAACGCCGACCAGGTCGGCCTCGTTGTCGAGCGCGAAGCGCTTGGCCCGCGCGGTCAGCTCCTCAGGGCTCGCCTCGACCCGCGCCTCGGCCACCGGGTCCAGCGCCAGCGGCGCCCGGTTCTCGGTGTCGCGAAAGACCGCCCTGACGTCGGGCGACTGATGCCGGCCCATGAACTTGCACAGCTTGCCATGGGGGATCGCATCGAAGACGCGGTCGTTGGGCCAATAGACGATCGAGGGGCGGCGGAACTCGGTCTCGCCCAGACCGTTGATGTCGTTCCCCGAGACCTCCCGAATAAGCGCCTTCTGCTCATCGGACATGCGCCAGGGCGCCACAGGGGCTTCAGGCATCAATATCTCCGACCTCGTTCGTCGCCGGCCCGACGACCGCCACCCGGGCCGGAGAGTCGGCCGCCGGGCTGGGATGACGGCGCGAATCGATGACGTTTATAGCCGATCGGGGATCTTTCGATAGAATCCACGGACCGAACGCCGCTCGGTTTGGCGATGGCGGGTCGCCCGTATCGGTGACCGACCACGGCGTCGAAGTTGTCCGATCCCATTGCGCGGCCTACCTTTAATCGGGCACCCTGGCGCCTCGAAACGGACACTTCGCCCGCATGTTCTTTCGCACCGCCGCCGCCTCGAGGCCCTATCACCTGGGGCCGTTTCCGCTCGAAGGGCTGCCCCGCGACGATGCCGTCGTCGCGCGCGAGGCGGCGCGCGATGCCGCGCTCCCACCGCCGCCCCGCGCCGTGCCCGAGGGGCCGCTCGGCGCCGCCGCCCGCGCCTACCTCGAGCTCTTTGCCGGGATGGTGGCGGGCGATGAGGCGCCGGCGCGGGCGCCGGTGCCCGACGACCTCGAGCGGCGCGCGGTCGACGTCAAGGGCTATGCCTACTTCATGAACGCCGCCCAGGTCGGCATCTGCCGCATCCCCGCCAACGCCTGGCTCCCCAGCACCGAGCACACCGAGCCCGCCGCGCGAGCCGATCACGACCATGCGGTGGTGGTCCTGGTCGAGCAGGAGCGCGTGCCCGAGCCCGACAACCCGGCCCACGACTGGGTGGCGCCGGCGGCCGACGAGGTCAGCGACGTGCGGGCCGCCGAGATCGCCGTCTGCCTGGCCCGCCACATCCGCAAGATGGGCTTCCCGGCCCGCGCCCACATCGCCGGGGCGGGCCAGCTCGACGCCGCGCGGCTGGCGCTGCTGGCCGGCCTCGCGGTGCGCGACGGCGACGATTTGCGCAACCCCTTCATCGCCGGCCGCTTCGCCCTCGCCGCGGTCTCCACGTCCTATGGCCTGGCGCTCGACCGCCCGCTCGCCGCGGCGGCGCTCGCGGCCAAGGGCTTGCGTTACTGGCTTGGCATCAAGGGTGCCATGTCCGGGCGCGAGCGCAACCGCCGCGCCCGCCGCGCCACCCACATGAGCCGCTACCCCATGGAGCAGGTCACGCGGGTCGAGCGCCCGACCACCCTGATCCTCGAGGACGAGGTGCCGCGGGTGCCCAAGCGCGCCGCCTTCTTCGACCGGGCGCTGCGCGGCGACCTCGGCGAGAAGTCGCGGCGCGAGCGCAACCGCTTCGCCTTCAAGCAGCCCCACACCGCCGGCATGATGGCGCCGATGCGCGCCATGGTGCCGATTCAGGGCGGCGACGCGGCTAAAGCCGACACCACCCACTACGCCGATGCGGCGGCCAACGCCCGCGCCATCAAGTCGTTCTCCTACTTCATGGGCGCCGACCTCACCGGTATCTGCGAGATCCCGAGCTATGCCTGGTACTCGCACGACGGCGAGGGCGAGCCGATCGAGCCCTATCACCGCTACGCCGTGGTGATGCTGATCGATCAGGAGTTCGACACCATGGAGGGCGCCAGCGGCGACGACTGGATCTCGGGCGCCCAGTCGATGCGGGCCTACCTGCGCGGCGCCGAGATCGCCGGGATCATGGCCGACACGCTGCGCCGGCTGGGCTTTGCCGCGCGCTCGCAGACCAATGTCGACAGTGACGTGCTGCACATCCCGCTGGTGCTCCACGCCGGGCTCGGCGAGATGAGCCGGATCGGCGAGCTCGTCCTCAACCCCTTCGTCGGCCCCAGGTTCAAGTCCGTGGTGCTCACCACCGACATGCCGCTCGAGGTCGACAAGCCGATCGATTTCGGGCTCCAGTACTTCTGCAGCCACTGCTGGAAGTGCGCCCGCGAGTGCCCCTGCGACGCCATCCCGCTGGGCGCCAAGATCATGTTCAACGGCTACGAGACCTGGAAGCCCGACGTCGAGCGCTGCGCCCGCTACCGCCTCACCAACTCCCGGGGCTCGGCCTGCGGACGCTGCATGAAGACCTGCCCGCTCAACAAGGTGGTGACCGCGGACGGGCCGCTGGTGACGCGGATCGCGAGCTGGTGCGGCATCAACGCCCGCTGGCTCAAGCCGCTGATGGTGCCCATCGCCGTCAAGCTCGACGACGGCATCGGCAACGGCAAGCGCAACCCGGTCAAGAAGTGGTGGCTCGACCTCGAGATCGTCGACGGCGTCTGCGTCACGCCCTCGGGCGTGAATGAGCGCGACATCGACACCAGCCGCAACACCGACCCGGCCAAGCAGAAGTTCGCCTTCTACCACGCCAACATGATGCCGGTGCCCAACGACACCAACCCGCAGCCCGTCGACCGCAAGGCGGCGCTGGCGGCGGCGGCGCTGATCGAGACGCCCGAGCAGGCGCGCGCGCGCAAGGCCCGGGGCGAGGGGCCGCCCGCGCATTATCTGCCGACGCCCGCCGCCGAGGGCGCGCGGCGCGGGCCGGCGGCCCAGCCCACAGCCGAGCCCGTGGTCTACGGCGGCGGCACCGAGACCGCCCGATCCGCCGGAGACTGACCGAGGCAACGGGGGGGAGCTCATGACCGGAACGCCGCGCGGCCCCATCATTCACCTCGTCGGCAGCGTGCCTCTGAGAAGCGCGGAAGCGGTCTTTCGCAGGCTAAGCGCCGAGCTCGGGGCCGATCTCGAGCGCCTCGTCGACGGCGAGACGGGGCGCCGGGCAAGCTGGGTCGGCTTCATCCAACGGGTCCTGAGGGAGCACCCGGCGATCGAGGAGGACACGAGCCGGCCGCCGTTCAGGTTCGTGCAGTGGGACGGCAAGCTGATCCGCGAGTGGCCCTATCTCAAGCTCAAGGACGGCGTCGACCCCTCGACGGTCTCGTTCGAGACCGGCTACGCCGAGGACGCGATCGATTCCTTCGCCATCTTCGAGCGCCTCGGCGAAGAAGGCGTCATCGCGCCCGAGATAAAGTACCAGGCCTGCGCCGGAACGCCGCTCGCGATCGCCTACCTCTTCATCAGCCCCGAGGCGCGCAAGCCGTTCACCACCGCCTATACCCGGCACATGATCGCCGAGGTCGGACGCATCGCCGCCGCGATCCCGCACTCGAGGCTCTCGTACCAGTGGGACGTGGCGCCCGAGGTGCTGATGTGGGAGGGCTACTTCGAGCGCCCCGCCGACTACAAGGAGGAGATCCTGTCGTCACTCGGCGAGATCGGCGATGCCGTACCGGCGACCATCGACCTCGGCTACCACCTCTGTTACGGCAGCCCGGCCGACCAGCACCTGGTGCAGCCCAAGGACATGGCGATCCTGGTCGAGATCGCCAACGGCATCGCCCGGCGGGTGTCGCGGCCGCTGCAGTACATCCATATGCCGGTGCCGAGCGAGCGCAGCGACGACGCCTACTTCCGGCCCTTGGACGGCTTGAGGCTCGGCGCCGGGACGGCGCTCTATCTCGGCTGCGTCCACCGCGGCGACGACGCCGGCAACGCCGAGAAGCTGGCCCGCGCCCGGGCCCACGCGGCCGTCGCCGGGGTCGGCTCGGAATGCGGTTGGGGCCGGGGCGATCCCGCCAACCTCGAGTCCATACTGGCCGCCCACAAGGCGCTGGTCGAGAGCGCCGGCCCGTGAGAGCGGCACCCGACGCGGCGGCGTGGGCGTCGTCAGCCGCCGCCGAGCTCGGCGCGCACGATCGCCGCGCCGGCGCCGAGCGCCCGGAGCTTGGCCACCGCTACCTTGCGCTTGAGCGGCGTCATGCCGCAGTTGGTGCAGGGATAGAGGTGCTCGGGCGCGACGTAATCGAGCGCCGCGCGGATCGTCTCGGCGACCTTTTCCGGGCTCTCGATCTCGTCGCTGGCGACGTCGATGGCGCCCACCAGCACGTCCTTGCCCTTCAGCAGGCCAATCAGCGAGATCGGCACCTGGGAGTTGGCGCATTCGAGCGAGACCTGGTCGATGCGGCTCGCGGCGAGGACCGGGAAGGTCTCCTCGTACTGGCGCCATTCGTCGCCGAGGGTCTTCTTCCAGTCGATGTTCTCCTTGATCCCGTAGCCGTAGCAGATGTGCACCGCGGTCTTGCAGCGGAGGCCCTCGGCGGCGCGCTCGAGGGCCTCGATGCCCCAGCTCTTGACCTCGTTCAGGTAGACGTTGAAGGCGGGTTCGTCGAACTGGATCACGTCAACGCCGAGGGCCTCGAGCTCGCGCGCCTCGTCGTTCAAGAGCCGGGCGAACTCCAGCGCCAGGGTCGGGCGGTCGCCGTAGTGCTCATCGGCGATGGTGTCGACGATGGTCATCGGCCCGGGCATGGTGAACTTTAGTTTCCTCCGCGTGTTGGCCCGGGTGAAGCGGACCTCGTCGGAATGGATCGGGCCCCGGCGCGCGATCGGCCCCACCACCCGCGGCACCTCGGCCTCGTAGCGGTCGGCGCGGATGCCGATGCGCACCCGGTTCTCGAAGTCGAGCCCCTCGATGTGCTCGAGGATGCCGTGGACGAAGTGCTGGCGGAACTGCTCGCCGTTCGAGACGATGTCGATGCCCGCCGTCTCCTGCTCCTTGAGCACCACCAGGGCGGCGTCGCGCTGCCCCGCCTCGAGCTCGGCGCCCGAAAGCCGCCAGGGCGCCCACAGCTTCTCGGGCTCGGCGAGCCAGGACGGCTTGGGCAGGCTGCCCGCGATCGTGGTTTCGAGCATGCGCTTGGTCCTCCCGTTGGCGGAGAAGATAGCGCCATCGGCGCCGGCGCGCCAAGCTCGCCCGCCCGGGCGCCCGCGCCCACGTCTTTTGGATTCCCCGCCCCGGGGCGGCCCGCGGGGCGCGGGAGCGGAGCATGAGCGAGAAGAGCTTCAAGGAGCTCGAGCACGAGGGCTGGGTCGGCAAGGCCGGCACCTACGACGACTGGTTCGCGCCGGTCACCGGGCAGGCCATCGCGCCCCTGCTCGACCGCCTGCTGGGCGACTGGGCGGGCAAGCGCCTGCTCGACGTCTGCTGCGGCACCGGCCACCTGGCGGCGGCGGCGGCGGCGCGCGGGGCGGCGGCGCAAGGCCTCGACTTCGCCGACACCATGGTGGCGCGGGCCCGGGCCAACTACCCGCGCGGCGCCTTTCGCCAGGGCGAGGCCGAGGCCCTGCCCTACAGGGGCGCGAGCTTCGACGCCGTCGCCTGCGCCTTCGGCCTCCTTCACGTGACGGAGCCCGAGGCCGCGATCGCCGAGGCCTTCCGGGTCCTAAGGGCCGGCGGGCGCTACGCCTTCACGGTGTGGTTCAGCCCCCGCGATGGGATGGAGCTCTACCGCCTGTTGCTGCCGGCGCTGAAGGAGCACGGCGACGCGGGCGCCCTGCCCCCGGCGCCGCCGCCGTTCCGCTTCGCCGAGGAAGGCGAGTGCCGCCGGGTGCTGGGCGCGGCGGGCTTCGCCGAGGTGAGCTTCGAGCGCCTCGAGCTCAAGTGGCGCGGGACGGCGCCCGAGCAGGTCATCGAGCTGATCCGCAACAGCCTGGTGCGCACCTCGATGATGCTCGAGGCGCAGAGCGCGGAGGCCCGGGCGCGCATCCATGCCGCGGTCATCGCGGCCGCGGCCGCCGACTACCGCCGCGGCGATGCCATCGAGCTCGGCTTCCCGGCGGCGCTGGTCACCGCGACCAAGGTTTGAGCGCGCGGCGGCGGGCGCGCCGCACGGGACCTACGAAACTTGACGCCGGGGACGCTTGTCACCCAAGCTCGACGGCGACGGAGCCACGCCAGAGGAGGATCCATGGAGCTCTACGACGTCATGCGCACGACCTTCGCGGCCCGTGAGTACAGCGGCGACCCGCTGCCCGACGAGGTCCTCTACGAGATCCTCGACAACGCGCGCTTCGCGCCGAGCGGCGGAAATCGTCAAGGCAACCGCGTCATCGTGGTTCGCGACCCCGAGACTCGCGACCGGCTCGCCAGGCTCGCCGAGCCGGCGGCCAAGCGCTACGCGGCCCAGATCCAGGCCGGGGAGAGCCCCTGGAACTCGGTCATTCCGACCACGGTGAAGCCCGAGGAGATCGCCGACACGCCGGCGCCGGCGGCGCTGACCGAGCCCTGCCGGAAGGCTTCGGTGGTGCTGGTCTTCGTCGTCGACCTCAAGCTGGTGGCCTCGATGGACCAGGACCTGGAGCGGGTCGGCGTGATCAGCGGCGCCTCGATCTACCCCTTCGTGTGGAACGTGCTGATGGCGGCGCGGCAGGCCGGCTTCGGCGGCACCATAACGACGCTGGCCAGCGCCGAGGAGCCCAAGGTTCAGGCGCTGTTCAACATCCCGCCCGATTTCGCGGTTTGCGCGGTGGTGCCGCTGGGACGACCTGTGAAGCAGCTCACCAGGCTGAGGCGTCGCCCGGTCGCCGAGATCGCCGTCCGCGAGCGCTTCGACGGCGAGGCCTTCGCGATCGCCTGAGGAGCGGGTCAGGCGATGGCCTCCAGGCCCTTCTTCTCAATCAACGTCAGAAGCTTGAGCGAGGCCCCGGCAGGGCGTTTCTCGCCCCGCTCCCACTGGCTGATCAGGCCGGTGGAGACATTCAGGTAGCGGGCGAATACCGCCTGGCTGACGCGCTCACGCTCGCGGAGCGCCCGAATCTCCTGGGCTCGAATCGGGCGCACCGGGGTGAGGCAAAGCTCGTCGAACTTGCGCAGCGTGCGCTTGTCCATGACGCCGGCGTCATGAAGGTCGGAGGCCGTCTCATGAACCGCCGCCAGGGCGTCACTTCGATAGGTCTTGGACATCGCATCGCACCTCCACTATGGCACCGCCCCTCAGCGCCTTGGCAAGAGCGGCATCGTCATAGCCGAACATCTGGTCCGCCAGTTCCCTGAAGCCCCTCTCATCGTTCCTCCGAACATTGCCGCGCGCGCCCTTTGCAAACCCGTACACGAAGAATGCCGTGTCGCCGGAGCGGAAGAGCACGATCGACCGGAAGCCACCGGACCTGCCCTCGCCCGGTCGAGCGATCCGCTGCTTGATCACGCCGCCGCCAAGGTCGGCGTCAATCAAGCCCGTCTCGGCCCTGGCGACAGCCGCGCACAAATCCGTGTCCTCGAGGCCCTGCCGCCGCGCGAAGCGCGCAAACCATTTGGTCTTGAAAACCCTCAAATTCGGCGCGTCCCCGGGGCCGGTTCATTCCCGCAATATATAACACTGAGTGTTATGGATATCAAGACCGCGGCGCACCTTCGATGGTGCTCCTTTCCTGCCCGCGGGACTGAGCTCCAAGAGCCTTCCCTCGGGCGTCCCGGCGTCTCCGGGCGTCGCCCCACAAACGGCTGATGCGTGATTGCGGCCTGCTCAGACGCCTCGGCCGCGATCCCCAGGGACGTGCGGTGCGCCGCCTGCCCGGTCTGATGTACCACTCCCGCCTCGACCGGCTGGAGGCGGCGCCCACGCTCGCGCGGTCCTGCCTCCCAGATTGGTGCCCCTGGAGAGACTCGAACTCCCACGTCCTTGCGAACAACAGATTTTGAGTCTGCCGCGTCTACCAATTCCGCCACAGGGGCCCTGGGCAGGGTGCGCCCGGCCATGATAGCCGAGCCGCCCCGGCGGTCAACACCATCGGCCCGGGACCGGGCGGGCGCCCTCACCCGCGCCGCCCGAACAGCCTCCGGTCCCAGATCACCGCTTGGGGAGCGCTCGCGGTGAGGCGGGGAAACTCGGGGTGGCGCTGATTGATCACCACGATGCGCTCCTCGCGCGCCACCACCGAGGGGACGAGGAGTAGGGTGCTGCGAGCCGAATCGTACCAGGCGTCGCCATAGGCCCGCGAAGCCCGCCAATCGGCGGCCTCCCAACCGGGAACCTGCTCCGGCGCCAGCTCTTCTTTCGAGACCTCGCCCGGGATCTCGATCCGAATCCAGACGTGATGCCGGGGCACCTTGGCGATGGCGGTATGGACCAGGACCTCGAGCATGGCGGCGGCGTAGCCCTCGGCGGCATAGATCACCCACCGCCCCGGCGAGTTCCAGCGCCCGCCCCGCTGCGCCGCGCCCGCGCCATCGAACAGCGGCGAACGCCGGTCGGCGATGCGATAGGCGTGGATTCCTTTGGCCAGGCTGCCGCCTCCCCGACCGGGCGCTAAGCCGGCAGCCCGAAATAGATTGCCCAGAGGATATCCTCGACGTGGCGCGCGCCGAGCTCGGCCATGGCGGCGTCGAGGGGCCGCTTGCCGCCGAGCTCGGGATGCGGCGCCTCGAGAAAGGCCCGGGCGTCGCCGTCATCGTCCCAGACGTGGCGCGCCGTGGCGATGACGCGGGCCAGCCTCTCGGTCTTCTCGCTCTCGCCCGCCTTGAGCCGCCGGGAGCGCAGGCGCCGCTTCCACGTCGCCCGCGGCACGACGCTGTATACGACGCCTTGTCGCGCCTGGTGCGACGGGTAGACCGCGTCGGCGCAGTGCTCCAAGGCTTCGACCGGCAAACCCCTGGTCACCGTTTCCTCGAGCTCGAGCAGCGAGCGAACGTCACGCCCGAGAACCGCTTCGCCGCCAAGCACTTGAACGACCTTTTCAACCTCGATCATGGCCCGCTCCCGCGTATTCTGTTCATCTGAGCTAGATTATTGGCTCAAATGATCGGAATTTCAAGGGCTGGGCGCCGCACGCGCGAAGCGGTGGCGAAGGCGCCTTCCGCCCGCTATGGTCCGGGCGCCGGCGCGGGGCGCGGCGGCGGAGCGGCGCCAACGACGGAGGCGGGGCCGATGGCAGACGACCAGAGCCAAGTCGTGGTCGAGAAGCTGGGGCGGGTGGGGCGCGTTACCTTCAACCGGCCCGAGCGGCTCAACGCGCTCACGCCCGAGACCATGGCCCAACTCAGCGAGGCGGTGGCCGGCTTCGAGCGCGATTCGGGCGTGCGGGCGCTGGTGATCGGCGGCCGCGGCGAGGCCTTCTCGGCGGGCGGCGACATGGATTTCGTCGCCGAGCTCGGGCACAAGACCCCGGTCGAGATCAAGGAGAACCTCTACAGCTACTTCCAGGGCGCGGTGAAGCGTATCAAGCTCTGCCCCAAGCCCACCGTCGCCGCGGTCCACGGGCCCGCCGTCGGCGCCGGCTGCGAGATCGCCATCGCCTGCGACTTCCGCCTCGCCACGCCCGAGGCGATGTTCTACCAGTCGTGGCGCGAGCTCGGCATCATCCCGCCGCTGGGCGGCATGTTCCTGCTGCCCCGCATCATCGGCCTCGCCAAGGCCACCGAGATGATCCTCCTTGGCACCAAGGTGGGGGGCGAGGAGGCGGAACGCATCGGTCTCGTCAACAAGGTGGTGCCCAAGGCCGAGCTCGAGGCGGAAGCCCTGGCGCTGGCCGAGCGCCTCGCCGAGGGCCCGCCGCTGGCTTACGCGGTGGCCAAGGAGGGCCTGCGTCGGGGCATGGAGTCGAGCCTCGCCGCCGAGTGGGAGTTCAACCTCTACGCCCAGGCCATGCTCCTCAGCACCGAGGACTTCGCCGAGGCCGCCCAGGCCTTCAAGGAGAAGCGCCGGCCCAAGTTCGAGGGCCGCTGAGAGGCGCCGCCCATGACCAGCCTAATAGAACCGCGGGCTGCGCACAGCGGGGCGGCGCACAGCGGGGCGGCGCATAGCGGGGCGGCGCATAGCGGGGCGGGCGCGGGCTCGGTACCTTAAGTGCTGAGGCGGCTCTACGACCGGGTCATCGGCCTCGCCGGCCACCGCCACGCCCTGTCGGCGCTGGCCCTGGTCTCGTTCGCCGAGAGCTCGGTGTTCCCGGTGCCGCCCGA
>CBDUZE010000052.1:0-25703 GCA_965371625.1 uncultured Alphaproteobacteria bacterium | reverse complement strand
GGGAGCCTCGCCCTTGGCCTCAGGGGCACCGGCCGCGCTCTTTTCGGCCTCCGCCTTGGCGTCCGCGGCAGCCGCCGTCGCGTCCACGGTTCGGAGCTCCTCGGCCGGCAGTTCCTCGGCCTCGCCGAGATCCGCGCCGGACTGATCCATCTCTTGCTGGATGCCGTCGAGCACGGCGCCCGAGATCAGCTCGCAATAGAGGTTGATGGCGCGCAGCGCGTCGTCGTTGCCCGGAATCGGATAGACGATGCCTTCCGGGTCCGAGTTGCTGTCCAACACCGCGACGATGGGGATGCCCAATTTCCGGGCCTCCTTGACGGCGATCTCTTCCTTGTTGGTGTCGATGATGAAGAGGATGTCGGGCAGGCCCCCCATATCCTTGATCCCGCCCAGCGCGCGTTCGAGCTTGTCGCGCTCCCGGGTGAGCTTCAGGAGCTCCTTCTTGGTGAGGCCCGTGTCCTCGCCGGCAAGCTGTTCCTCGACCACCAGCAGCCGCTTGATCGACTGCGATATGGTGGTCCAGTTGGTCATCATGCCGCCCAGCCAGCGGTGGTTGACGTAATACTGACCGCAGCGCTCGGCGGCCCGGGTGATGGCCTCGCTGGCCTGACGCTTGGTGCCCACGAACAGCACCCGCCCGCCCGAGGCGACGACGTCGCGCACGGCGATTAGGGCGCGGTGAAGCATCGGCACGGTCTGGCGCAAGTCGATGATGTGCACTTTGTTGCGCACGCCGTAGAGGTAGGGCCCCATCCTCGGGTTCCAGCGCCCCGAGCGGTGGCCAAAATGAACGCCAGCCTCCAACAGCTGGCGCATGGTGAATGTGGGAATCGCCATGATCGATCCTGTTCCGGTTGAGCCGCCGCGGGAGTTGGTCGGGTGGGGCGTAAGGCCCCGACCCCGACACCGGAACGACCACCCGGGGCTTTGAAACCGGGTACCGCGATCCCGCGTGTGGAGTTTGTGCCGCGGCTAGATATCCCGGCGCGCGGCCCAAATGCAAGGATATTCGTGGCCTCTGTAACGCCCGCCGGGGCCCGCCCGCTTAGAGCGGTCCCGCATTGATCGGAACCGCTCCAGATTCTTTTCGCTCACGGCAGCGGACCCGCGGGTCTCCACTGGCGCTGCCTGAGAGCGATTCCAGGCGATCTGGGATCGCTCTAAACCTCGCGGGCGTCGACGACCCCCGCCACCGCCTTCACCGCGGCGCGCACCGCGGGAGTGACGGCGTAGCCCCCGGGCAGCACGACCTCGACCTCGCGGCGCCCACCGTCGAGGCTCAGCACCAGGCTGACCAGGCCTCGGCCCGAAGCGCCGCACTCGAGCACCGACTTCACCCCGGCGAGCGGCCGCGGGTCGTCGAGATAGACCTTGAGCCCGGCGGCGGCGCCCACCGCCACCCGGTCCAGCGAGGTGATTGACTGGGCGGTGAGCCGCGCCCCCCCTTCGTCGACCCGGGCGTCGACGGTGAGCAGCAGCGCCGCCCCCGGGGTGAGCAGGTCGCCGCACTCCGCTAGCACGTCCGAAAACACGGTGACCTCGTAAACGTGGCTCGCGTCGGAGAGCTGAACGAAGGCGAAGGGGTTGCCCCGCGACGAGGTGCGCTCGCGCACCGCGAGCACGGTGCCGGCCAGCTTGACCCGGCCGATGTCGCCATTGAGCCGGCCGGCGAGCTCGGAATACGGGATCGCCCGGAGCCGCTCCAAGGTCTTGGCGTAGGCGTCGAGGGGATGGGCCGAGAGGTAGAAGCCGATGGCCTCGAACTCGTGGCGCAGTCGCTCGGTGGCCGGCCACTCGGCGACCTCGGGCAACGGCGGCGCCAGCGACCCTTCCTCGTCGTCGCCGAACAGGTTGACCTGGCGGCTCTCGCGCTCGGCGAAGGCCGCGTTGGCGTGGCTCAACACCAGCTCCACCGAGGCCAGCACCTGGGCCCGGTTCGGGTTGAGGGCGTCGAAGGCGCCGGCGCGGGCCAGATTCTCGAGCTGGCGCTTGTTGACGACCCGGGGATCGAGGCGGCGCGCGAAGTCGAAGAGGTCGGCGAAGGGGCCGTTGCGGTCGCGCTCGGCGATCACCGCCTCCATGGCCTGGCGGCCGACGTTCTTGATCGCCGCCAGGGCGTAGCGGATGGCGCCCCGTCCGCCGCCGCCCTCCTCGACCGCGAACTCGACGCCCGAGCGGTTGATGTCGGGCGCCAGCAGCTCGATCGCCAGGCGGCCGAGCTCCTGGCGAAAGACGTTGAGCTTGTCGGTGTTGCCGAGGTCGAGGGTCATCGAGGCGGCGAGGAACTCGACCGCATGGTTGGCCTTCATCCACGCCGTCTGATAGGCGATCAGCGCGTAGCTGGCGGCGTGGGACTTGTTGAAGCCGTAGCCCGCGAACTTGGCCACGAGATCGAAGATATGCACCGCTTTGCGGCGCTCGACCTCGCGCCCCACCGCGCCCTCGACGAAGTGCTCGCGCTGGGCGGCCATCTCGGACTTGATCTTCTTGCCCATGGCGCGGCGCAGGAGATCCGCCTCGCCCAGGCTGTAGCCCGACAGCACCTTGGCGATCTCCATCACCTGTTCCTGGTAGACGATGACGCCGTATGTCTCCTCGAGGATGGGCTTGAGCCGCGGGTGCAGGTAGTCGGGCTGCTCCCGACCCTGCTTGCAGGCGATGAAGCGCGGGATGTTGTCCATCGGCCCCGGGCGGTAGAGCGCCACCAGGGCGATGATGTCCTCGAAGCTGTCGGGCTCGAGCTTGCGCAAGACATCCCGCATGCCCGAACCCTCGAGCTGGAACACGCCCACCGAATCGCCATGGCCCAGGAGCTCGAAGGTGTTGGCGTCGTCGAGCGGAATGCGCGCGAGATCGACCTCGACGTCGCGCGCCTCGAGCAGCTTGCACGCCCGGTCCAGCACCGTCAGCGTCTTCAGGCCCAGGAAATCGAACTTCACCAGCCCCGACATCTCGGTGTACTTCATCGAGAACTGGGTCACCGGGGTCGCGGAGCGCGGGTCGCGGTAGAGCGGGATCAGCTCGTCGAGCGGGCGGTCGCCGATGACCAGGCCGGCGGCGTGGGTCGAGGCGTGGCGGTAGAGCCCCTCGAGCTTGCGCGCGATGTCGAACAGGCGGGCCACCCGCGGGTCCTCGTCGAGCGCCTGCTTGAGCCGCGGCTCGGCCTCGATGGCCTGTCCCAGGCTGAGCGGGTTGGCGGGGTTGTTGGGCACCATCTTGCAGAGCCGGTCGACCTGGCTGTAGGGCATCTCGAGCACCCGGCCGACGTCGCGCAGGGCGGCGCGCGCCTGCAGCGTGCCGAAGGTGATGATCTGGGCCACCTGGTCGTGGCCGTACTTGTCCTGCACGTAGTGGATCACCTGGTCGCGGCGGTCCTGGCAGAAATCGATGTCGAAGTCCGGCATCGAGACCCGCTCGGGATTCAGGAAACGCTCGAACAGGAGGCCGAAGCGGAGCGGGTCGAGGTCGGTGATGGTAAGCGCCCAGGCCACCACCGAGCCGGCCCCCGAACCCCGACCTGGGCCCACCGGAATGCCACGGCCCTTGGCCCATTTTATGAAGTCGGCGACGATCAGGAAGTAGCCCGGGAAGTTCATGTCGATGATGACGCCGAGCTCGTAGGCGAGCCGCTCGCGATAGGGTAGCGCCGCCGCGGCGCGCGCCTCGTCGTCCATCTCGGGGGCAAAGACCTCGTCGACGAGGCGCCGCTCGAGCCCGCTCCGGGCCTCGATCTCCAGCTCCTCGGCCTCGCTGCGGCCGCTGGCGGTGGGGAACTTGGGCAGAATCGGCTGCCGTACCGGCGCCCGGTAGGCGCAGCGCCGCGCCACCACCAGCGTGTTGTCGACCGCCTCGGGCAGGTCGGCGAACAGCAGCCGCATCTCCTCGGCCGACTTGAAGCGGTGCTCGGGCGTCAGCCGGCGGCGCTCGCGCTGGCTCACGTAGGCCCCCGCGGCGACGCAAACCAGCGCGTCGTGGGCCTCGTACATCTCGGCCTCGGCGAAAAACACCTCGTTGGTGGCGACCAGGGGCAGGTCGTGGCGGTCGGCGAGCTCGATGATCGCGGCCTCGATGCGCCGCTCCTCCTCGAGCCCGTGACGCTGCAGCTCGACGTAGAGCCGGCCCGGGAAGATCGCCGCCAGGCGCTCGAGCGCGGCCTCGGCGGCATCGCCTTGGCCCTCGGCCAGGAGCCCGTCGAGCGCGCCCGCCGGACCGCCGGTGAGCGCAATGAGGCCGTCGGAGTGGGCCGCCAGATCCTCGTCCGTGACCCGGGGGGTCTCGCCGCCGGAGCTCTCGAGGAAGGCCTTGCTGGTGAGCTTCAAGAGGTTGCGGTAGCCGCGCTCGTCCTTGACCAGCAGCACCAGGGTATCGGGTTCGGGCCGCTTGGCCTCGGGCGCCGCCTCGCGCGCCGGCGCAACCCCGAGGGCGCAGCCGATGATCGGCTGGACGCCGGCGCCGCAGCACGCTTGCGAGAACTCGAGCGCCCCGAACATGTTGCCCGAATCGGTGATCGCCACCGCCGCCATGGCGTGGCGGCCGCACAGCGCCGCCAGTCCCTCGATGTGGATGGCGCCCTCGGACAGCGAGTAGGCGGTGTGAACCCTCAAATGGACGAAGTCGGCGTGGGGCATGGGGCCGGGCGCCAAGACGGATACGCGGGGCCCGATGATGGCACGGCCGGTGGGCCTGAGTCACCGCCTATTACGCAAAATCCTGTGGATAACCCGGGAAAAAGCACTGGATATTGTGCCGCCGGGCACCGCCTCACTCGTGTCTCACTCGTGTCTCACTCGTACCTCAGCGCCTCCACCGGGTCGAGCCGCGCCGCCCGCCACGAGGGGTAGAGGGTGGCGAGCGCCGAGAGCACGAGCCCCATGGCGACCACCGCCGCCACCTCGGCGCCATCGATGCGCGACGGCAGCCGCGACAGGAAGTTGAGCTCGGCCACGAAATAGCCCTGCTCGGCGAGGCCATCGAGCCAGCCGCCGATGGCCCTAATGTTGGCGGCCAGGCCGAGCCCCAGGCCCGAGCCCAGGGCGGTGCCGACGATGCCGACGCTGGCGCCGCAGACCATGAAGATGCGGACGATGGCGCCGCGGGTGGCCCCCATGGTGCGCAGGATGGCGATCTCGCGGCCCTTGTCCTTCACCAGCATGGTCAGGCTGGCGACGATGTTGAAGACCGCGACGACGATGATCAGGGTCACGATCACGAAGGTGACGCCGCGCTCGACGTCGAGGGCGTTGAAGAGGATGGCGTTGGCCTGGCGCCAGTCGATCACCTCGCCCCGGCCGGCGGCGAGCGGCCCGACGCGCGCCCGCGCCGCCGCCACCGCCAGGGGCTCGGCAACGAAGACCTCGACCCCGGTCACCGCCGCGCCGAGCTCAAGGAAGTCCTGGGCCGCCGCCAGCGGCATGAAGACGTAGCCGGCGTCGTACTCGACCATGCGCACGTTGAACAGCGCCACCACCTCGAAGGCCCGCATGCGCGCGGCGAGGCCGGCCAGGGCCGGCGTCGCGCCGGCCTCGCGCTCGTGCCCGGCCGCCGCCACCCGGGGCGAGACCAGGGTCACCAAAGCGCCGACGCCGACGCCCAGCTTGCGCGCCAGCCGGTAGCCCATCACCACCGGATCGGGCAGCGCCGCGTCGGCGCGGCCGAAAGCCTGAGGCGAGCCAACGATGAAGCGGCCCGCGAGGGTGGGCCGGCGCAAAAGGTCGTCGGGCCGGAGGCCGCGCACCAGGGCGCCGCTCGAGACCTCGCCCGCCGACACCATCACCTGGGCCTCGACCACCGGCGTCGCCTCCACCACGCCGTCGAGACCCTTCAATGCGATCGCCAGGGGCTCCCAGTCCTCCAGCACCCGCCCCGGGCCATAGACCGCGAGGTGGCCGTTGAGGCCCAGGATGCGCTCGAGGAACTGGCCCCGGAAACCGTTCATCACCGACATCACCACGATCAGGGTAGCGACTCCGAGCGTGATGCCGATGAGCGAGAACCAGCCGATGACGGAGATGAAGCGCTCCTCGCTGAGGGCCCGCAGGTAGCGCAGGGCGACCAACCATTCGAAGCCCGACATGGTGGCGCCTCAGCCGCCGACGATGACGCCGTCGCGGAGCTGAAGCACGCGGTCCATGCGCGCCGCGAGGTCCACGTTGTGGGTGGCGACTAGGGCCGCCATGCGATCCCCCCGCACCAAATCGAGAAGCTGGGCGAAGACCTCGTTGGCGGTGCGTTGGTCGAGGTTGCCGGTGGGCTCGTCGGCGAGCAGCACGCGGGGCCGGTTGGCGAGCGCCCGGGCCACCGCCGCGCGCTGCTGCTCGCCGCCCGAGAGCCGCGCCGGACGATGGTCGAGGCGCGCCTCGAGGCCCAGCCGCCCGAGCAGCTCGCGCGCCCGCGCCCGCGCCGCGCCGCGGCCCTGGCCGGCAATCAACTGCGGCAGCATCACGTTCTCGAGCGCCGAGAACTCGGGCAACAGGTGGTGAAACTGATAGACGAAGCCGAGCTCGCCGCGCCGGGTGCGGGCGCGCTCGGGCTCGGACATCTCGTTGCACACCTGCCCGCCGATCTCGATCTCGCCCGACTGGGGGCGTTCCAGGAGCCCGGCGATGTGCAACAACGTCGACTTGCCGGCGCCCGAGGGGCCCACCAGGGCGACGATCTCGCCCGCCGCCAGCGTCAGCGAGGCGCCGCGCAGGACCTCGAGCCGCAGCGGCCCCTGGCGGAAGCCATGGACGATACGCTTGAGCGCGATAGCCGCCTCGGCGCTCACCGCAACCTCCCCCGCCTCACTCGTAGCGCAGCGCCGCGACCGGATCGAGCCGGGCGGCGCGCCAGGAGGGATAAATCGCGGCGAAGCACGAGAGCGCCAGCGCCAGGATAACCACCGCCGCCACCTCGCCCGCGGCCAGTCGCGCCGGCAGCTCGCTCAGGAAATAGACCTCGGGGTTGAAGACGTCGGTGCCGATGAGGCGCTGGACGGCGCCGCGCACGCTCTCGAGGTTGGCGGTGATGACCAGCCCGAGCGCCAGGCCGAGCCCGGTGCCGAGGACGCCGACGCTGGCGCCGGCGATCAGGAAGATCCGCATCACCGCCCCCGGCGTCGCCCCCATGGTGCGCAGGATGGCGATGTCGGCGCCCTTGTCCTTGACCAGCATGGTGAGGCTCGAGACGATGTTGAAGGCGGCCACGAGCACGATCAGCGCCAGGATCAGGAACATCACGTTCTGCTGCACCTTGACCATCTGGAAGAAGCCGCCGAAGGCCTGGCGCCAATCCATCAGCCGCCCGCGGCCATCGCTGAGCGCGGCGATCTCGGCGCTCAGGCGATCGAGCCGCTCGGGCTCGCGCGCCACCACCTCGACGCCGCTCGCGCTTTGGCCAAGCTGGAACAGCACCTGGGCGTCGGCGAAGGGCATCAAGACGATGCTGTTGTCGTACTCGAACATGCCGATGGCGAAGGTCCCGGCCACGGGATAGCGGCTGTAGCGCGGCACCGTGCCGAACGGCGTCGCGGTGCCCTCGGGCGCGATCAGGGTGAGCTTGTCGCCGCGCTCGAGCCCCAGGGTCTTGGCGAGCCGCGCGCCGAGCACCACGCCCTTGGCTTCACCGAAGCCGTCGAGCGCCCCGGCCGAGAGGTTGGCGGCGAGCATGGGCCGGCTCGCGATGTCGCGGGCGGCGATACCGCGCACCTGGACCCCCGCCACCGCGCCCCGGCCCACGGCGAGCGCCTGGCGATGGATCACCGCGCTCACCTGGGCGACGCCCTCGAGGCCGGCGATGCGCTCCACCAACGCCTGGTGATCGGCGAGCCGCCCGGCCACACCGTAGACGCCGACGTGACCGTTGAGGCCCAGCACCCGGCTCAGGAGCTCGTGGCGAAAGCCGTTCATGATCGCCATCACGACGATCAGGGTGGCGACGCCGAGGGCGATGCCCAAGAGCGAGAAGCCGGCGATGATCGAGACGAAGCCCTGCTCGCGGCGCGGCCTCAGGTAGCGCCCCGCCATCATCCATTCGAAGGCGCGGAACATGGCGGCTATGCCGTCAGGCGATCGGGCACCGCCTCGGGCGACAGCTCCTCGGTCTCGCCGCTCGCTCGACGCTTGAGCTCGACCACGCCGCGCTTGGCACCGCGCGGCCCGACCAAGACCTGCCACGGCAAGCCGATCAGGTCCATAGTGGCGAACTTGGCGCCGGCGCGCTCGGTGCTGTCGTCGTAGAGCACCTCGACGCCGGCGCGGCCCAGCTTGTCATAGAGCTCCTCGGCGATGGCGGTGGTGGCGGAGTCGTCGGCCTTGAGATTGATCAGCCCGACCCGGAACGGGGCGACGCTGTCGGGCCAGATGATGCCGTCCTCGTCGTGGCTGGCCTCGATGATGGCGCCCACCAGGCGCGACACGCCGATGCCGTAGGAGCCCATCTCGACGGCGACGCGGCTGTCGTCGCTGCCCTGAACTTGGGCCCCCATGGCGGCCGAGTACTTGGTGCCGAAATAGAAGATGTGGCCGACCTCGATGCCCCGCGCCGTCATGCGCCGTTCCTCGGGCACCTCGCGCTCGAAGCGCTCGGGCTCGTGCTTGTCGTCGGTGGCCGCGTAGAGGCTCAACCAGGGCGCGATCAGGGGCTCGAGGTCGCACTCGTAGTCGACCTCGGTGGTGAGCACGTCGAACTCGGTGAGGTCCCGGTGGCAGAAGACCTCGCTCTCGCCGGTATCGGCGAGGATGATGAACTCGTGGCTCATGTTGCCACCGATAGGGCCGCTCTCGGCGGCCATCGGGATGGGCTTGAGCCCCATGCGGGCGAAGGTGCGCAGGTAGGAGACGAACATGCGGTTGTACGAGTGCTTGGCGGCGGCGAAGTCGACGTCGAACGAGTAGGTGTCCTTCATCAGGAACTCGCGCCCGCGCATGACGCCGAAGCGCGGCCGCACCTCGTCGCGGAACTTCCACTGGATGTGGTAGAGCAGCTTGGGCAGGTCGCGATAGCTCCGGACGCTGTGACGGAAGATGTCGGTGATGAGCTCCTCGTTGGTCGGCCCGTAGAGCATGTCGCGCTGGTGGCGGTCGCTGATGCGCAGCATCTCAGCGCCGTAGTCCTCGTAGCGCCCGCTCTCGCGCCATAGCTCGGCCGGCTGGATGGTCGGCATCAAGAGCTCCTGGGCGCCGGCCGCGTCCTGCTCCTCGCGCACGATCTGCTCGATCTTCTTGAGCACCCGGAAGCCCAAGGGCAACCACGAGTAGATGCCGGCGCTGGCCTGGCGCACCATGCCGGCGCGCAGCATCAGGCGGTGGGAGACGATCTGGGCCTCGGCCGGATCCTCCTTAAGCGTCGGCATGAAGTATTTCGTGAGCCGCATGATCGCCTCGCGCGCGCCCCGACGGCGCCCCCAGTGGCGCCAAATTTTGGGGCGTCGCGACTGTAGGCAAAGGCCGCGGGCAAGGCAATGGCGGGCCTTAGCGGGCCTGGGGTGGGGGCGCCATCCCTGAGGCGCTCCCGCCGGGGCCCCTAAAGTTGGCTCGGCCACGACCGGGCGCCGTGGAGCACCCGGAGGACCTGCACATCGTCTCCCACGACACGGTAGGCGACGACATACGGCATACGGGGGATGATAAGCTCTCGCGTGCCGGACACCCGGCCCGGTCGGCCCAAGCCGGGGTGTTCGGAGAGCCGGGATACCGCCGCGTCGAAGCGATCGACAAGGCCCGACGCGGCCCTAGGATCGTCCCGCTGGATATGTTCGAAGATCTCGATGAGATCGTTACGGGCGCTGGGCGTCCAGTAGACCGTCACCGCCGGGCCTTAGGCGCCCCCTCGCGGCGTAGCTCGTCGATCACTTGCCGGTGCGGAATGAGCTCCCCACGGTCGGCTTCGGCGATGCCCTCCCGAACCTTGTCATCGAACCACGCTTCGTATTCCAGATAGCGCTCGATCGCTTGCGAAATGACCCACGAGCGCGACCGGTCCATGGACCGGGCGAGCCGATCGAGGCGGCCAAGGGTGTTTTCGTCGATGCGGATCGACGCGGTTCGACGGCTCATACGGTTCGACTCCATGGCGAATACATATGAATACAATGTATCACGTCGGTCCAGGGGCGGCCAGCAAAGTTCTCCCCCCCGCATGGCGCTGCCGCGCCAGGGGGCCGGTCCGGTGGTCAGGGCTTCGCTTCGAGGATGCGGCGGCAGGCGGCGGCGATCGCCACGGCGGCCGGGTCGCCGAGCGGCTGGCCGTTGAAGCTCAGGCGCTCGCCTTCGACCCGCACCCTGCCCACGCGCACTTCGGAGCGGCCGATGCGCGGCGGCGTCCGCTCGCCCAGGAAAGCCTCGAGCGGGATCAGGATATCGATGACGATGACCTCGGGGAGTTGGATCCGCGGGCTCGAGAGCAGGTCGGCGGGCACCACCGGGTTGCCGCGCACGTCGACGCCCTCCTGATAGGCGGTGTCGAGAGACGGCCGGTGCCGGGTCACCAGCTGGCGGCAGTCGCGGGCCTCGAGGATGATCCGGGTGTGATGGCCGGGGGCGCCCCCGCTTTCGAGCTGCGACGCGGCCGCAGCCACCGCCGACGGCAGCCAGAGGGCAAGCAAGACGGCGAGCATACGCATGGCGCCAGCCTATCCGGCGCGGCTTAAGGAAGGCTTAGGCCGGGGTGGCCGACCGCTGGGCCGCCGGCCCTTGTCGCACGCCGCCGTTTCGGCCATAGTCGACCCACTTCAGCCGGTCTCCGCCCCGCCCCGACGATCACCGCGATACGGGCGCCCGCGCCACCGCCAATACGAGCGCGGCGCGAGCCTACAGGAGGCGCTCATGCTGGAGTCCCTATTCAAGCTCTCGGAGCTCGGGAGCTCGGTCCGCACCGAGGTCATGGCCGGCCTCACCACCTTCCTGACCATGGCCTACATCATCTTCGTCAACCCCGACATCCTGTCGGCGGCGGGGATGGACCGAGAAGCGGTCTTCGTCGCCACCTGTCTCGCCGCCGCCATCGGCAGCCTGATCATGGGGCTCTACGCCAACTACCCCATCGCCCTGGCCCCGGGGATGGGGCTCAACGCCTTCTTCGCCTTCGCCGTCGTCGGCGGCATGGGGGTGAGCTGGCAGGTGGCGCTGGCCGCCGTGTTTCTCTCGGGCATCCTGTTCGTGATCCTGAGCGTGCTCCCGGTGCGCGAGTGGATCATCAACTCGATCCCGCGCTCGCAGAAGCTGGCGATCGCCGCCGGCATCGGCTTCTTCCTCGGCATCATCGCCTTGAAAGGCGCCGGCATCGTGGTCGACCATCCGGCGACCCTGGTCACCGTCGGCGACCTCACCGAGGTGCCGGTGATCCTGGCCGTGCTCGGCTTCTTCCTGATGGTCGGGCTCGACCACCGCAAGGTGCCGGGCGCCATCATCATCGGCATCCTGGCGGTGACCGTGGTCGGCATGATCCTCGGCATCTCGCCGCCGCCGTCGGCGGTGGTCGCCGTGCCGCCGAGCCTGGCGCCGACCTTCCTCGCCCTCGACCTCGGCGGGCTCTTCGAGATCGGCGCCGCCACGCTCTTGATCCTGGTCTTCAGCTTCCTCCTGGTCGACCTGTTCGACACCGCCGGCACCCTCATCGGCCTCGCCCACCAGGCCGATCTCCTCGACGAGGACGGCAACCTGCCGCGCCTCGGCAAGGCGCTGATCGCCGACAGCACCGCCACCGTCGCCGGCTCGCTGCTCGGCACCTCGACCACCACCAGCTACATCGAGAGCGCCGCCGGCATCAAGGCGGGCGGCCGCACCGGGCTCACCGCCGTGGTCGCCGCCGTGCTCTTCGTGCTGTGCCTGTTGATCGCGCCGCTGGCGACCTCGATCCCGGGCTATGCCACGGCGCCGGCGATCCTCTTCGTGGCCTGCATCATGGCCCGCGCCATAGCCGAGATCGACTGGGAGGACGTGACCGAGTACGTGCCCGCGGTGGTCACGGTGCTGGCCATGCCGCTTACCTTCTCGATCGCCACCGGCATCGGCCTCGGCTTCATCACCTTCGCGGCGGTGAAGCTGTTCTCGGGCCGCTTGCGCGACGTGCGCCCCGGGGTCTGGGTGGTGGTGGTCGCCTTCCTGATCTACTTCGTCGCCGTCTGAGCGCCGGCGCCGGGCCGGGCGATGGAGGGGCTCGACGGCAAGCGCGTGGTGGTGACCGCCGGCGGCGCCGGCATCGGCCGCGCCACCGCCCTCGCCTTCCTCGGCCAAGGGGCGCGGGTGCACGTCTGCGACATCGACGGGGAAGCGCTCGCGGTGGTGCGGGCCGAGGCGCCGGAGCTCGGCGCGAGCCTCGCCACCACGGTCGCCGATGTCGCCGACGCGGGCGCCGTCGAGCGCCTCTTCGACGAGGTCGAGGCGACGCTCGGGGGCCTCGACATCCTGGTCAACAACGCCGGCATCTCGGGCCCCACCGGCGCCATCGAAGCGCTTTCGCTCGAGGACTGGCGGCGCACCCTCGCCGTCAACCTCGACGGCCAGTTCCTCTGCCTGCGCCGCGCCGTGCCCATGCTCAAGGCCGCGGGCGGGGGCTCGATCGTCAACCTCGCCTCGACCGCCGGGGTCATGGGGTTCCCCTTGCGCAGCCCTTACGCGGCCTCGAAGTTCGCCGTGGTGGGGCTGACCAAGAGCCTCGCCATCGAGCTTGGGCACGACGGCATTCGCGTCAACGCCATTTGCCCGGGGCCGGTCGAGGGCGCGCGCATGAAACGCGTGATCGCCGCCGAGGCCGTGGCCCGCGGCATCACGCTCGAGGTCGCGGGCGAGCGCTACACCAGGCAGAACTCGCTCGGCAGCTTCGTCACCGCGACCGACGTGGCGGCGCTGATCCTGTTCATTTGCTCGGACGCCAGCGCCAAGATCTCGGGCCAGGCGCTCGCCGTCGACGGCGACACCCAGACGCTCGCGGGCCGCTGAGGCGCGAAGGGCGGGCGGGCAAGCTTTTTCGCGGCCCCCTTCCCCTCCCAACTTGGGCCGAGCTTGCGCGACCGCTCCCGGAGCTTGGCACGGTCGTGCCGCGAACCGACCTTGGCGCGACGGCGCCCAAAACCCATAATGGGGATATGCGGGGTTACCTTGCAGCCCTCGTGCTCGGCACGGGCCTGGCGCTGGCGCCGGGGATCGCCGCGCCCCTGCACGCGGCCCAGGATGGCCCTCGGCTCGAGCCCCTCTTCGCCGCCCTCGGCGCCGCCCGCGATGGCCGCGAGGGCGCGCGCCTGGGGCGCGAGATCGCCACCATCTGGCTCGAATCGGGACGGCCCGAGATCGACGCCCTGATGCGCGAGGGACGCCAGTACATCGTCGACGGCGAGTTCTATTACGCCCGCGAGCGCTTCCGCCGCGTGGTGATGCTGGCGCCCGACTTCGCCGAGGGCTGGAACAAGCGCGCGCACGCCAACTTCCTGATCGGCAACCACGCCCAATCGATCGCGGACATCGAGCGCGCCCTGGCCCTCGAGCCGCGCCATTTCCTGGCCCTGGCGGGCCTCGGTCTGGTCTACCTCAGGCTCGGCAAGCAGCGCCTGGCGCTGGGCGCCTTCGAGCAGGCCCTGGCGATCAACCCCCACCTCTCAGGCACCCGCCGCATGTTCGAGACGCTCGAGGCCGAGCTCGACGGCGAGCAGACCTGAAGGCGCATAGAGAACCCGAGACATGAGCGAAGAGCACGAAGTCGCCTTTCCCCGCCCCCTCTCCGGCAACACCGTCGAGCATCTGCCGAGTGGCCTGGTCCCCGCTCGCGTGGCGCTCGAGGGCAAGGTGGTTGGGCTCGAACCGCTCGATCCCAGGCGACATGGCGCCGAGCTCTACGAGGCCTCCCATGGCTCGGACGAGAGCCGCCGGGTCTGGGACTATCTCCCGCATGGTCCGTGGCCCGATGCGGCCGCCTTCGAGAGTTGGCTCAAGGATATGGCGGCCGCGTTCGAGTATGTCTTCTACGCCATCCGACCGAAGGCAAGCGGTCGGGCCAGCGGTCGGGCCAGCGGTCGGGCCTGTGGCATGGCGAGCTATCTCGACATCCATCCCAAGACCGGGGTCATCGAGATCGGATATATCTGGTTCGCCCCATCGCTGCAGCGAACGCGGGGCGCGACCGAGGCCCTGTTCCTGATGCTCGCCTATGCCATGGACGAGCTCGCCTATCGGCGCATGCAGTGGCGTTGCAACGCGCTCAACCGGAAATCCCGGGTCGCCGCGCGCCGCCTCGGCTTCCGCTTCGAGGGCATCTTTCACAACGACATGATCGTCAAGGGCATGAATCGGGACACCGCCTGGTATTCCATCCTGGATGACGAATGGCCCGAGGTCAGGGCGATCATCGCCTCCTGGCTCGGCGAAGAGAACTTCGATGGCGAGGGCCGGGCGCGGCGCTCGCTCGGCGAGATGATGGAGCAGCGATCGCCGTCGCTCCGCGGCTAGAGCAGTTCCAGGTCAATTGGAACCGCTCTCAGGCCGCGACCGCGGCCCGCCGGCCCTCCGGCGCGCCCGCGCAGGCGCGGACCCTTGGGTCCGCTGCCGTGAGCGAAAAGAATCTAGAGCGATTCCAGGCGACCTGGAATCGCTCTAGTCGAAAGCTCTGGCCAATATCGGGGCGGTGGACGGCATGCGTCGAATGAAATCGAGAAGCTCGTGGCTGCCACCTGTGGAATTTCGTTCAATGAAAATTGATCCAAGTCAATGCCGCTTCTCCCAACGGCTGGTAGCGGTGGCGAATCGTAACGGATCTTGAGGTCAGCGCAGGAACCGGGCGCCGGTGATTCCTCGCACGGACGCGGCGCAAGGGAGGGAATGTCGGATGTTTCTCACGGAAGAGCAGATCAAGGAGTTCGGCGAAAAGGGATTCGTCGTGTTGCCGGGCTTCTTCGGCAAGGAAACCATGGAAGGGGTTTCCGCCTGCCTGGACTTGCTCAGGGAAAAGGAGCCCGGCAAAGGCGAGGAGGCCAAGTATTACGAAAAGAGCAGCATCACCGGCGAGAACATCCTGGTGCGCATCGAGAACGTCCTCGGGGACTACAACCCGGAGCTTAAGGACCTTCTTGTCACGCCCGAGGCCATCGGTTGCCTGACCGAGCTTTTCGGCGAGCCGCCCCTGCTGTTCAAGGAAAAGATCAACTACAAGCTGCCCGGCTGCCGGCCCGACAAGCTGCACCAGGACCAAGCGGCGGGCTGGAACGTCTACAGCGATTTCCTCATCACCATGGGCATCGTCGTCGACGCCAACAGGTTGGAGAACGCCGCGCTCAGCTTCCTGAAGTCGGGGAACTATGAAAAGCGGCTGATGACCCCGGAATGGAAGCCCCTGACGGAAGACGATCCGCCCTACAAGCCCGAGGACGAGTACGTGCTGCTGGAGGCGGACCCCGGGGACGTGATCTTCTTCGATTCCTACGTGCCCCACGGGTCGCCGGCCAACACCAGCGACCGGAGCCGGCGCAACATCTTCCTGACCTTCAACCGGCAGTCCGACGGCGACATGCGGGAGAGGTACTATCGGGACAAGTGGTCATCCTACGCCCCCAATAAGGCGGACGCGGCACGACCGGCGGAATCGTATCGGGTATAGGGCGTTGGCTCCGGTGGCGGTGCCAAGGGAACAGCGCCGACGCTAGACCGGTTCCAGGCGACCTGGAATTGCTCTAACGCGTCATGAGGTGCGCGCCGCACGGGTCAAGTCAGCGCTGGCGGCGGGGGGCGAAACGACACCAGCTTGAGCTCGAGAGCCCACCAGAAGAGCCCCCAAAGCAAGCCTGCGACCACCGTCGTCAGCCCGGCCTTGAGCCACAGCCGGGGCTTCTCGGGGGCGCTCGCCACGGTGCCGGGCTGGGGGTTCTCCTGCGCCCTGACCCCGAAGGGCAGCGTGATGAACAGAACCAACCACCACAGCACGATGTAGACCAGCAGCCCGGTCACCCAGCTCACGACGAGGCCTGTTCGAGCTCGATCAGGGTGCCGCAGAAGTCCTTGGGGTGGAGGAACAGCACCGGCTTGCCATGGGCGCCGAGGCTGGGCTCGCCGTCGCCCAGCACCCGGGCCCCGCTTTCCACGAGCCGGTCGCGTACCGCAAGGATGTTCTCGACCTCGTAGCACAGGTGATGGATGCCGCCGGCAGGGTTGCGGGCCAGGAAGGCGGCGATGGGCGAACCCTCGCCCAAGGGCTCGATGAGCTCGATCTTGGTGTTGGGCAGCTCGACGAACACCACCCGTACGCCGTGCTCGGGCTGGTCGAGGGGCTCGGAGACCCGGGCGCCGAGGGTCGAGCGGTAAAGCGCCGCCGCCTGGCCCAGGTCGGGCACCGCGATGGCCACGTGGTTGAGCCGGCCGATCACGAGGCCGCCTCGGCTTGGCGTCCCGGCGCGGCGCCGTGGCGCCGCTCCAGCCGGGTCACCCGCGCCTCGACCAACGGGCGCCGCCCCGACGACGCCTTGAGCGCGCGCAGCGCCGCGCGGCGGGCGCACTCGGCCAGCGCGTCGTCGTCCTTGAGGCGTCCCCGAGGCAGCTTGGCCAGCGCCTCGCTCACCGCCGCCGCGGCTTGCCCCTCCTGGTCGGCGCCGCCGCCCTCGAGCCCCAACACCACCACCATGGGCGGCGCCACCAGATGACCGGCGTCATCGACGACCAGGGTGACAACGGCCGAGCCACGCTGCATGAGGCGGCGGCGGGTCCGCACCACCGGGCTCTCGGCGGCCACCAGTGTCGTCCCGTCGAGCACCAGGCGGCCCGTGGGCACGTGGTCGACGATGGCCGCCGGGCCCGGCGCCAGCCGCACCACGGCGCCGTTCTCGGCCACCACCACCTCGGGCACCTGGAACGAGCGGGCGAGCTCGGCGTGCTCGGCGAGATGGCGCGCCTCGCCGTGCACCGGCACCGCCGCGCGCGGCCTGACCAGGCGGTAGAGGCGCTCGATCTCGCCCCGGCAGGGGTGGCCCGAGACGTGCACGAAGCGGTCCTTCTCGGTGATCACCTCAACCCCCTTGCGCACCAGCTGGTTGTGCACGCGCCCGATAGCGAGCTCGTTGCCGGGGATCATCTTCGAGGAGTAGACGACCGCGTCGCCGGCGCCTAGCGAGATCTGGGGATGGTCGTCGAAGGCGATCCGCGCCATCGCCCCGCGGGGCTCGCCCTGGCAGCCGGTGCAGATCAGCAGGACCTTGTCGGGCGGCACCTGGGCGGCCTCTTCGGGGCTCAGGAAGCGCTCGATGGAGCCCAGGTAACCGGTCTCCTTGGCCACCCCCACCGTGCGCCACAGCGCCCGCCCCACCAGCGCCGCGTGGCGGCCATGGGCCGCGGCCACCGTCGCCAGGGTCTCGATGCGGGCGATGTGCGAGGCGAAGGTGGTCACGGCGAGGCCCTGCTCGCAGCCCCCCACCAGCTCCATCAGGCTGGCCCGAACCGCCGCCTCGGAGCCCGACTCGCCGGCTTGGAAGACGTTGGTCGAGTCGCAGACCAGGGCCTCGACGCCGGCATCGCCCAGGGCCTCGAAGGCGGCCTCGTCGGTCGAGGGCCCCACCAGCGGCTCGGGATCGAGCTTCCAGTCGCCGCTGTGGACCACGGTGCCGAGCGCGGTGCCGATGGCGAGGGCGTGGGATTCGGGTATCGAGTGCGTGACCCGGATGTAGCGCACCGCGAAGGGCCCGAGCTCGAGCCCGCCCCCGGGGGCCACCTCCTCGAGCGGCACCTGGTCCAGGAGCCCGGCCTCGGCGAGTTTGTGGCGCAGGATGGCGGCGCTGAAGGGGGTGGCGTAGACCGGGCAGCGCAGCCGCGGCCAGAGGTATGGCACCGCCCCCAGGTGATCCTCGTGGGCGTGGGTCAGCACCAGCCCCACCAAGTCCTCGCGGCGCTCGACGATGAAGCCGGGGTCCGCCATCACCAGGTCGATTCCGGGCAGTGAGTCGTCGGCGAAGGTGATGCCGAGGTCGACCATCAGCCACTTGCCGGCATGGCCATAGAGGCTGAGATTCATGCCGATCTCGCCGACCCCGCCGAGGGGCAGGAAGAGGAGCTCGCCGCCGTCCTTGGTCATTGCCGCCCGGGCCCGGCCCGCCGCCCCCTCAGGCGCGGGTGTTGCGGCGGTGGACCTCGAGCAGGCCGCGGATGGTGAGGTCGGCGTCGACGTGCTCGATGACCGGAGTGCCCTTGGCGAAGAGCGGCGCCAGGCCGCCCGTCGCCAGCACCTTGGCGCTCTCGCCGAGCTCGCCCTTGATGCGCTTCACCAGCCCTTCGATGAGGCCGAGATAGCCCCAGTAGATGCCCGACTGCATGGCCCCGATGGTGCTCTTGCCGATGACCCGCTCGGGGCGGTCGACGGCCACCAGGGGCAGCTGCGCCGCCGCCCTGTGCAGGGCCTCGAGGCTGAGGCCGATGCCGGGCGCGATCGAGCCGCCGAGATAGCTGCCGTTCTCGTCGATGGCATCGAAGGTGGTGGCGGTGCCGAAGTCGATGACGATGAGGGGCCCGCCATAGGCGATGTGCGCGGCCACGGCGTTGACCAGGCGGTCCGAGCCGACCTCGCCGGGACGGTCGATCAGCACCTCGATGCCGAGATCGACTCCCTCCTCGCCCACCACCAGCGGCTCGCAATCGTAATATCGGCGGCACAGCGAGCGCAGACTGAACAGGCCCTGGGGCACGACGCTGGCGATGATCGCCGCGTCGACGTCGGCGGCGTCGATTGCCTTGAGCCCCATGAGCTGGCTCAGCCACACCGCGTACTCGTCGGCGGTGCGCTCGGCATCGGTGGCGGCGCGCCACTGCGCCCGGCAGCTATCGCCGTCGAAGACCGCGAAGACGGTGTTGGTGTTGCCGGAATCGATCGCCAGCAGCATGGCTCATTGTACCCGGTTTTCCGGCCCCGCGCGGGGCCGCAGGAAGACCTCGCCGGCGCTTATGGCGCGGCGCCCGCCCCCCTTCAGCTCTAATATCAGGGCGCCGCTCGGGTCGAGGTCGGCGAAGGCGCCGGACAAGGTCTGGTCGCCGAGGCGTACCTCGATCGGACCGCCGAGCCCCTCGGCGCGGGCGAGCCAGGCCTCGCGCACCGGCGCGAAGCCTTCCCGGCGCCAGCGCTCGAGCCAGCGCTCGAGGCGCCAGACGTAGGCCTCGAGCGTTTGCTCGACCGTGGCATCGCTGCCTTCGGCGCGGAGCGAGGTCGTGGCATAGGCCAAGTCCCGGGGATGGCTCGCCACGTTGATGCCGACGCCGACGATCAACGAGTCCAGAGCGCCGCCCAAGCCCAGCGACTCGAGCAGGACGCCAGAGGCCTTGCGGCCGCCGACGAAGACGTCGTTGGGCCACTTGTGGCCGATGCGCGCGCCCCCGGGCAAGAGTGTCGACAGCGCCTCGCCCACCGCGAGCCCGGCGACGAAGCTGAGCTTGACGGCCTCGGCCAGGGGCGCGTCGGGGCGCAGCAGAGCCGAGCAATAGAGGTTGCCGGGGGGCGACCACCAGAGGCGGCCGCGCCGGCCCCGTCCGCGACGCTGGCTGCGGGCCCACACCAGGGTGCCCGGCGCGGCCCCGGCCGCGGCGCGGCGCCGCGCCTCCTCGTTGGTGCTGTCGACCTCGTCGAGCGCGACCAGGGTATAGGCGGGCGGCAGCTTGAGCGCGGCGCTCACGGGTGGCCGCTCACTGAAAGAGCGCGACCGCGGCGCTTCGCGCACCGACCAGGAGCGGCGACGGGTAGGCGAAGAAAAACATGTTGAACAGCCCGGTGCCAGCCAGGATCACCGCCATCTCGCCGCCGATGGGGCGCTCGAAGGGCTCGGCCGGCTCGTCGAAGTACATGATCTTGACGATGCGCAGGTAATAATAGGCGCCCACCACGCTGGCCAGCACGCCGATCACGGCGAGGGTGTAGAGCCCGGCGTCGATGGCGGCAAGGAAGATGTAGAACTTGCCGAAGAAGCCCGCCAGCGGCGGGATGCCGGCCAGCGAGAACATGAAGATGCCGAGCGCGAGCGCCATCATCGGGTTGTTCTGCGAGAGCCCCGCCAGATCGTCGATGCCCTCGACCATGCCGCCCTTGCGGCGCATCAAGAGGATGCAGGCGAAGGTGCCGACGTTCATGGTGAGATAGATGGTCATGTAGATGAGCACGCCGCGGACACCGTCCTCGGTGCCGGCGGCGAGGCCGATGAGGGCGTAGCCGACGTGGCCGATCGAGCTGTAGGCCATCAGCCGCTTGATGTTGCTCTGGCCGATCGCGGCAAAGGCGCCCAGCACCATCGAGGCCACCGAGAGCGGAATGATGAACTGCTCCCAGGCCTCGAAAAGGTCGAGGAATGGGGCGATGAGGACGCGCAGGAAGAGGGCGATGGCGGCGATCTTCGGCGCCACCGCGAAGAACGCGGTGATCGGCGTCGGCGCGCCTTCGTAGACATCGGGCGTCCACATGTGGAAGGGCACCGCCGAGACCTTGAAGGCGAGGCCCGCGGTGAGGAAGGCGAGGCCGGTGATCAACCCCAGCGAGACCTCGGCCTCCCGCCCCGAGGCCAGTCCGGCAAGCACCGTGAAGTTGGTGGTGCCGGTGAAGCCGTAGATCAGCGAGCAGCCGTAGAGCAGCATCCCCGACGACAGCGCGCCGAGCACGAAGTACTTGAGCCCGGCCTCGGTGGAGCGCAGCGAGTCGCGCTTGAAGGCCGCCATCACGTAAAGCGCCAGGCTCTGCAGCTCGACCCCCAGATAGAGCGCGATGAGGTCGTTGGCCGAGACCATCATCAGCATGCCGAGGGTGGCCAGCACGATCAGCACCGGGAACTCGAAGCGCTCCATGCCCTCGGTGCGGATGTAGCCGAGCGACATGACGATGGTCAGGGCCGAGCCGATCAGCACCAGCGCCTTCATGAAGCTCGAGAACGGGTCGGTGACGAACATGCCGGCGAAGGTGACGTCGCGCGCCTGGGGCGCCCCCAGGATCAACACCATCGCCAGCATCAGCACGATCACCGAGAGCCACGAAATGAGCCGCGTCGAGTCCTTGCCGCGAAAGGCGCCGAGCATCAGGAAGGCCATCGCCGCCACGGCGAGCACGATCTCGGGCAGGGCCGGCACGAGGTTGGGCAGGGCCGCTGGACTCATGGCGTCATCCCCGTACCGCGCGCCGCCAGCTCGAGGCCTTGGCCGGCCGCCAGGGCGAGCTCGTGCTGCTCGATCAGGTTGGCCACCGAGACGTGCATGACCTCGAGGAAGGGGACGGGGTAGAGGCCCATCCACAGCACGATCACCACCAATGGCGCGAACACCAGCATCTCGCGCCGGTTCATGTCGGCGATCTCCTTGAGCTCGTCCTTGACCAGCTCGCCGAAGATGACGCGGCGGTAGAGCCGCAGCGCGTAGGCGGCGCTCAAGATGATGCCGATGGCGGCGAGGAAGGCGACCCAGCTATTGACCTGGAAGACGCCGATCAGGACCAGGACCTCGCCGACGAAGCCGCTGGTCCCGGGCAGGCCCACGTTGGCCAGCGTGAACAGCATAAAGAGCGCGGCATAGACCGGCATGCGGTGGACCAACCCGCCGTAACGGGCGATGGCGCGGGTGTGGATGCGGTCGTAGATCACGCCGACGATGAGGAACAGCGCGCCCGAGATGATGCCGTGGCTCAGCATCTGCACCAGGCCGCCCTCGATGCCCTGCACGGTGAAGGTGAAGATGCCGATGGTGACGAAGCCCATGTGGGCCACCGAGGAATAGGCGATGAGCCGCTTCATGTCCTCCTGCATCAGCGCCACCAGCGAGACGTAGATCACGGCGACGACGCTCAAGGTGAAGATCAGCGGCGTGAAGTAGTGGGTGGCGTCGGGCAGGATGGGGATCGAGAATCGCAGGAAGCCGTAGGCGCCGATCTTCAGGAGCACCGCGGCCAGGATCACCGAGCCCGCGGTCGGCGCCTCGGTGTGGGCGTCGGGCAGCCAGGTGTGCAGCGGCCACATCGGCACCTTGACCGCGAACGAGGCGAACAGCGCCAGCCACAGCCAGCGTTGCGCCTGGGGCGCGAAGTTGCTCTCCATCAGGGTCGGGATGTCGGTGGTGCCGGTCTGGAAGTACATGTAGAGGATGGCCAGCAGCATCAGCACCGAACCCAAGAGCGTGTAGAGGAAGAACTTGAAGGTCGAGTAGATGCGTCGCTCGCCGCCCCAGATGCCGATGATCAGGAACATCGGGATCAGGCCGCCCTCGTAGAAGAGATAGAACTGCACGAAGTCGAGGGAGCTGAAGACCCCGACCAACATGGTCTCCATGACCAGGAAGGCGATCATGTACTCCTTGACGCGGACCTCGATGACGATCCAGCTCGAGAGCACGCAGATCGGCGTCAGCAGCGTGGTCAAGAGCACCAGCAGCATCGAGATGCCGTCCACCCCCATGCGGTAACCGATGCCCTCGGCGATCCAGTCGGCCCGCTCCTCGAACTGGAAGGCGGCGCTGGTGCTGTCGAAGCCGGTCCACAGCAAGATCGAGAAGCCGAATACAAACAGCGAGGTGAAGAGCGCCACGTTGCGGGCGTTGCGCGCCACCACCTCGGCCTCGCCGCGGATGAGCAGGATGAAGGCCGAGCCCACCAGCGGCAGGAAGGTGATCAGCGAGAGCAGCGGCAGGTCGCTCACGGCTCAGCCCCCCACGCTCATCAGGTACCAGGTCACCAGCGCCGCCACCCCGAACAGCATGGCGAAGGCGTAATGATAGAGGTAGCCGGTCTGCAACAGCGTCGCCCGCCGGGCCATGGCCAGCACCTGTCCCGCCACCCCGTCGGGGCCCAAGCCGTCGATCACGCGGCCGTCGCCGCCGCGCCACAGGGCGCGCCCGAGCGCCATCGCCGGCCGCACCAGGGCGCGGTCGTAGAGCTCGTCGAAGTACCACTTGTTGAGCAGGAACAGGTAGGCCTCGCGGTGCGCCGCGGCGAGCTTCCCGGGCAGCGCCGGGCGCCGGACGTACATCTGCCAGGCGAGAAGTATCCCCAAGATCCCAATCACCGTGGGCGACGCCTTGACCCAGAACGGCACGTGGTGCGCGGCCTCGATGATATCGTGCCCCTCGAGCACCAGGATCGAATTGCCCCAGAACTCGGCCCGGCCCTCGCCCACCAGAAGGTCGACCGCCAACCAGCCCGAGAAGATGGCGCCCAGCGCCAGCAGGATGTTGGTGATGGTCATGGAGCGCGGCGCCTCGTGGACGTGCACCATCACCGCCTCGCCGGCCCGCGCGCGGCCGTGGAAGGTCATGAAGATGAGGCGCCAGGAATAAAAGCCGGTGAACGCCGCCGCCACCAGACCGAGGTAGAAGGCATACTCGCCGACGCCTGAGCCGGCGGCATAGGCGGCCTCGAGGACGATGTCCTTGGAGTAGAAGCCGGCGAAAAACGGCATCCCGGCGAGGGCCAGCGAACCGACCCACATCAGCACGTAGGTGACGGGCAGGAGCTTGGCGATGCCGCCCATCTTGCGCATGTCCTGCTCGTCGCTCATGGCGTGGATCACCGAGCCCGCGCCGAGGAACAGCAGCGCCTTGAAGAAGCCGTGGGTGAAGAGGTGGAAGATCGCCGCCGAGTAGGCCGAGACGCCGGCGGCGAAGAACATGTAGCCCAATTGGCTGCAGGTCGAATAGGCGATCACCCGCTTGATGTCGTTCTGCACCAGGCCGATCGAGGCGGTGACGATCGCGGTCGAGGCGCCGACCACGGCGACCAGGGCCAGCGCGACCGGCGCGTACTCGAACAGCGGCGAGCAGCGCACCACCAAGTAGACCCCCGCGGTCACCATGGTGGCGGCGTGGATCAGCGCCGAGACCGGGGTCGGGCCCTCCATGGCGTCGGGCAGCCAGGTGTGGAGGCCGAGCTGGGCCGACTTGCCCATGGCGCCGATGAACAGCAGCACGCAGATCGTGGTGACGACGTCGAGCTCCCAGCTCAGGAAGTGGAAGGTCTTGCCGGCCATCTCCGGCGCGGCGGTGAACACGGCGTCGAAATCGAGCGTGTTGAAGGCCTGGAAGATGGCGAAGATGCCAAGCGCGAAGCCGAAGTCGCCCACCCGGTTGACGATGAAGGCCTTGATCGCCGCCGCGTTGGCCGCGGGGCGGCGGTACCAGAAGCCGATCAGTAAGTAGGAGCACAGCCCCACGCCCTCCCAGCCGAAGTAGAGCTGGATGAAGTTGTCCGCCGTCACCAGCATCAGCATGAAGAAAGTGAACAGCGAGAGGTAGGCGAAGAAGCGCGGGATGCCCGGATCGCCGGCCATGTAGCCGATCGAGTACCAGTGCACCAGCGCCGAGATCACGGTGACGACGATCAGCATCACCGCCGTGAGCTGGTCGAAGCGCAGCGCCCACGACACCTGGAGGGTCTCGGAATCGAGCCAGGTGAAGAGCTCGACCGTCACCGGCCGGCCGCCGAGGCCGACCTCGACGAAGACCAACACCGAGAGCAGCGCCGACAGGGTGAGCATGCCGCAGGTCACCAGCTGGGCGCCGCGGTCGCCGATGAAGCGGCCGAAGAGGCCGGCCAGGATGGCGCCGAGGAGCGGCAGGAAGACGATCGCGGCGAGCTGCAGCATGCCCGCTTCAGCCCTTCATCAGGTTGATGTCCTCGACCGCGATGGTGCCGCGGTTGCGGAAGTAGACCACCAGGATGGCGAGGCCGATGGCCGCCTCGGCCGCCGCCACCGTGAGCACCAGCATGGCGAAGACCTGACCCACCAGGTCGCCGAGGTGGGCCGAGAAGGCGACCAGGTTGATGTTGACGGCGAGCAGCATGAGCTCGATCGACATCAACACGATGATCACGTTCTTGCGGTTGAGGAAAATACCGAAGATGCCGGTCGTAAACAGGATCGCGGCGACCGTCAGGTAGTGACCAAGCCCGATGTCCATCCTCGCCCCCGTCAGATTCCCTGGCCCGGCTCGACCTTCTTCAGCTCCACCCCCTCCTCGCGGCGGCGGTGGACCTGGCTGGCGATGGACTGGCGCCGCACCCCCTCGCGCACCCGGTGGGTGAGCACGATGGCCCCGATCATGGCGACCAGCAGGACCATGCCGGCGGCCTGGAAGAGGTAGGCGTACCGCGTGTAGAGGACCTGCCCCAGCGCCTCGGTGTTGGAGACCTCGGTGATCGGCGGCATCGGCGCGCCGGCGACCGTGCTCGCCTCCGGCGCCAACACCCACGACCCCAGCACCAGAATGAGCTCGACCAAGAGGATGAGCCCGATCACCGCGCCGACGGGAAGGTACTGAAGGAAGCCCTGGCGCAGCTCGACGAAGTTGATGTCGAGCATCATGACCACGAACAGGAACAACACCGCCACCGCGCCGACGTAGACGATGACCATCACCATGGCCAGGAACTCGGCGCCCAGCAGCACGAAGAGGCCGGCCGAGTTGAAGAAGGCGACGATCAGGAAGAGCACCGAATGGACCGGGTTGCGGGCCGAGATCACCAACACGCCGGCGCCCACGGCGATGGCCGCGAACATGTAGAAGCTGAGCGCCTGGATGATCATCGCCGTCTCAACCTCGTGGCCGCTCGCACCTGGCGCTCATCCCCGCCCCCTGCCCGGTCTCATCGATAGGGCGCGTCGGCGGCCAGATTGGCGGCGATCTCGCGCTCCCAGCGATCGCCGTTCGCGAGCAGTTTGTCCTTGTTGTAATAGAGCTCCTCGCGGGTCTCGGTGACGTACTCGAAGTTGGGCCCCTCGACGATGGCGTCCACCGGGCAGGCCTCCTGGCAGA
>CBDUZE010000051.1:0-26051 GCA_965371625.1 uncultured Alphaproteobacteria bacterium | reverse complement strand
CGGCGGGCTGGCGCGCTATGGCCTCGCCTACGAGGACCTCGCGGCGCTCAACCCGGGCCTGGTCTATTGCTCGATCACCGGCTTCGGCCAGAGCGGACCCTACGCCGAGCGCCCCGGCTACGACTTCCTGATCCAGGCCATGGGCGGGCTGATGAGCATCACCGGCCACGCCGACGGCGAGCCGGGCGGCGGGCCGCTCAGGGCCGGGGTCGCCGTTGCCGACCTGATGAGCGGGATGTACGCCACGGTGGCGGTGCTGGCGGCGCTCAATGAGCGCGAGCGCAGCGGCCGCGGGCAACACATCGACCTCGCGCTGCTCGACGTGCAATCCGCGGTGCTCGCCAACCAGGCCCTCAACTACTTTACCGGCGGCACGGCGCCCGGACGGGTCGGCAACACCCACCCCAACGTCGTCCCCTACCAGGTCTTCGCCGCCGCCGACGGCCACCTCATCGTCGCGGTCGGCAACGACGGTCAGTTCGCGCGGCTGTGCCGGGTCTTGGGTCTCGAGGACTTGGCCGACGACGAGCGCTTCGCCAAGAACGCCGGCCGGGTGCGCAACCGCGAGACCCTGATACCGCGCCTCGCCGAGGCCTTGACGGCGCGGCCCGCGGCCCAGTGGCTCGAGGCGCTCGAGGCGGTGGGGGTGCCGGCGGGACCGATCAACACCATCGACCAGGTCTTCGCCGATCCCCAGATCCGCCACCGCGGCATGCGCATCGAGCTGCCCCACGCCGAGGCCGGCAGCGTGGCGCTGGTCGGGAGCCCGATGAAGTTCTCGCGCACCCCGGTCGCCTACGACCTGGCGCCGCCCGGGCTCGGCGAGCACTCTGACGAGGTGCTGCGCGAGCGCCTCGGGCTCGGCCCGGAGGAGATCGCCGCGTTGCGCGAGGAGGGAATCGTATGAAGCGGTCAGCTGCCAGCTATCAGCGCTCAGCTCTGTCCCTTCACTGGCTGACGGCTGATAGCTGATAGCTGATAGTTGACCGCTCACAGGGTGACCCATGCCCCCCGACATCCCCAACGGCTACGTTCCCTTTACCGCCTCGATGGGCTTCATCGACCACGTCGGACCGCTCTACTGGATCCCCGACAAGGAACGTTTCAGGATGGCCTTCCGGGTCGAGGCGCGGCACCTCAACCCGGCCGGCATCGCCCACGGCGGCATGCTGTTCACCGCCGCCGACATGACGCTGTCGCTCGGCACCTACGTCATCGCCGAGGTCAACGCCTTCCTGCCCACGGTGCACATGGACTGCGAGTTCCTGGCCCCGGCGCGGCTCGGCGATTGGGTCGAGGGCCGGGTCCGGATCACCCGCGCCACCCGGCGCATGGCCTTCGCCACCTGCATCCTCGAGGTCGACGGCACCGCGCTGTTGCGGGCCAGCGCGGTGATGGTGATCCCCAAGCCCGACGATAAGCGCTTCATGATCTGGCCCCTGCCCTTGGAAGGGCGCACGGAAGGGGCTTGAGGGCGGCGCGGAGAGGTCTATTGGCGGCGCCCCAGCGCCTCGGCCAGGAATTGGCAGGCCAGGTCGAGGCCGTCGGGGGCGATGGTGTGGCCCGCGCCCCGGCTGACGTGCCAGCGCACCGAGAGCTCGGCCGCGCCGAGCCCGGCCACCGCCTCGAACAGCGATGCGAAGGGCACCACGTCGTCGACGTCGCCGTGCACCAGGAGAATGGGCGGGCGCACGGTGATCTCGCCCTTGAGGCGCTCGGCGCCCACCAGCGAGCCCGAGAAGCCGACGATGCAGGCGGCCGGCCGGCGCCGCCGCAAGCCCACCTGCAGCGCCATCATGGTGCCCTGGCTGAAGCCCATCAGCGCCAGGCGCGACTCATCGAGCCCGGCGCGGGCGAGCTCGGCGTCGATGAAGGCGTCGAGCGCCGGCGCGACCTTGAGCGCGCCCTCGAGCATGGCGCCGTGCATGCGCTCCCGGAACGCGGGGTCGCGGCGCATGCGCTCGGGATCGTAGGCGCCGAGGCTGAACCACTGGCGCCCCATCGGCGTCATCTCGCAGACCTCGGGCGCGTGGGGCGAGACGAACGCGGCCCCGGGCAGGACCCTGGCGAGATAGGGGCTGAGGCCGATGAGATCGTTGCCGTCGGCGCCGTAGCCGTGCAGCAGGATGACCAGCGCCTTGGGCTTGGCGCCCGAGGCCGGGGCTTGGCGGGGTCCGGAGAGGGAGGGCATGGTCGGTTGTCAGTTATCAGTTATCAGTCGTCAGTCGTCAGTCGTCAGTCGAGATGAAACCGATTACTGATTACTGAATACTGATAACTGATAACTAACAACTGCCCGCTCATGCGGGCCCCGGCGTGGTCCGATAGTGGTGCCACAAGAGCCGCGCGGCGGCGCTGCGCCAGGGCCGCCAGGCCTCGCCGATCTCCAGCGCCTGGGCCCGCGAGGGACGCTCGGAAAGGCCCTTGATGCGCCCCAGCGCGGTGACCACGGCGAGGTCGTCGACCGGCCACACGTCGGCGCGCCCGAGCGCGAACATGACGTAGACCTCGGCGCTCCAGCGGCCGATGCCCTTGACCTTGACGAGCTCGGCGATCGCCGCCTCGTCGTCGAGCCGCCCCAAGCCTTCGAGCTCGAGGTGGCCGGCGTTGATGTCGGCGGCCAGCGCCCGACCGTAGGCGGTCTTCTGGCGACTGAAGCCGACCCGCCGCAGATCCTCGTCGGCGAGGGCGAGGAAGGTGGCGGGCTCGAGCGGGCGGGCCACTTCATCGAGGCGCCGCAGGATGGCGTCCGCCGAGGCCTTCGAGACCTGCTGCGCGCAAATGATCTGGATCAGGGTGGCGAAGCCGGGGCGGCGCTTGCGCACCGGCGGCAGCCCGACCTCGGCGTAGGCGCGGGCGATATCGGGGTCGCGCCCGGATAGCTCGGTCAGCGCCAGCTTCAAGGTTTGCCTGGTGATCCGTCGCGTCATGGCTTGATGACTTAGCCCATGGCGCGCGCGCCCGCCACCCCGGGCGATGCCCCATGGCAATCGGCGGGCGGATCGTGTAAGCCAGCTCAAAGCGGAGCGGCCATGGAATGCGGGGTCGAGCGTGGTGGACGAGGGCGGCAACGAAGACTGGAATGGCGATGTCCATCGCATCCTAGCCGCCCACCGCGTGCGCCAGGTCGCCTACGTCCCCGACGCCGGCCTCGCCCGCCTCATCGAGCTGGCCCAAGCCGATCCCGAGATGCGCGCCGTGCCTCTGACCTCGGAGCAGGAGGGCGTCGGCCTGCTCGCCGGCGCCTGGCTCGGCGGCGAGCGCGGCGCGCTCCTGATGCAAAGCAGCGGCGTCGGCAACTGCCTCAACCTGCTGTCGTTGAGCCGGACCTGCCGCTTCCCGCTGCTGCTGATCGCCACCATGCGCGGCGAGTGGGGCGAGTTCAATCCCTGGCAGGTGCCGATGGGCCAGGCCGCGGGCCGGGCGCTCGAGCTCGCCGGCGTGGTGGTCGAGCGCGCCGAGCGGGCGAGCGACGTCGGGCCGATGGTCGAGGCCGCGGCGCGGCTCGCCTTCGACGCCGAGGCCCGGGTCGCGGTGCTGGTGGCGCAGCGCGTGGTGGGCTTCAAGAGCTTCCGCGAGTGAGCCATGGCCGAGCCCGCCGAAACCCCCCTCAAGCGGCGTCATGTGGTCGAGGTCCTGCTCGCCGAGCGCGGCGAAATGCTGGTGGTCTCGGGCCTGGGGAGCTCGAGCTGGGACTGCGCCGCGGCCGGCGACAACCCCCTCAACTTCTACCTCTGGGGGGCCATGGGGAGCGCCGTGACGGTGGGGCTGGGCCTGAGCCTGGCAAGGCCCGAGCGCCGGGTGCTGGTGGTCACCGGGGACGGCGAGGTGTTGATGGGGCTGGGCGCGCTCGCCACCGTGGCGGCGCAGGCGCCCGCCAACCTCGCCATCGTGGTGATCGACAACGAGCGCTACGGCGAGACCGGCATGCAGCCTACCCATACCGCCTACGGCGTCGACCTCCCCGGCGTGGCCGCCGCCGCGGGCTTCGCCGCGAGCCGGGAGGTGCGCGACGAGGCCGGGCTCGCCGAGGCGGCGTGGCTGGTCCGCGAGGCCCCCGGCCCGGTCTTCGTCTCGGTCAAGGTGGCGCCCGTGCGCGAGCCCCTGGTGCTGCCCATCCGCGACGGGGTCGAGCTCAAGAACCGCTTCCGCAAGGCGCTGCTGGGGGCGCGGGCGTTCGAGTAGGGGCCGCTGGCGGCGCCACCGGCGAATGGGTAGTCTGTCGCCGGACTCTAGAACGGTTCCGCATAGCTCGGAACCGCCCTAGATTCTTATCGCTCACGGCAGCGGACCCAAGGGTCCGCGCCTGCGCGGGCGCGCCGGACGGCCGGCGGGCCGCGGTCGCGGCCTGAGAGCGATTCCAATTGACCTGGAATCGCTCCAGGGAAGCGCCACTCGGGAACGGAAAGGGAGGCGGAGCAATGGAGAAGACGGCTTACGCGCTGCTGCTCGTGGTGGCGGTCCTGTGGCTGATCGCGATGCTGGCGGGCATGATCGCGGCCTTTCCCTTCGGGCTCATCGCCCTCGTCGTGATCGTCGCCGTCGGCCTGTTGTTCATCAAGGTGCTGAGAGAGCGTCTCGCGAGCAAAGAGGACGACTACTACGCCAACAACGTCGACCGTTAGGGGACGCCATGCTGATCACCACGCAGGACCAGTTCGCCGACCACGAAATCGCCGAGACCATCGGCCTCGTCAAGGGCAACACCATCCGCGCCCGGCATGTCGGCAAGGACATCGTCGCCGCGCTCCGCAACCTGGTCGGCGGCGAGGTGATCGAGTACACCAAGATGCTGGCGGAGTCGCGCGAGCAGGCCCTCGACCGCATGGCCGCGGAGGCCCGGGACAAGGGCGCCGACGGCATCGTCTGCCTGCGCTTCACCACCTCGGCCATCATGCAGGGCTCGGCCGAGCTGTTGGCCTACGGTACCGCGGTCAGGCTTCGCGCCAAGCCATAGCCCAAGCGGGGGTCACGGGGGCCGCGGCCGCCGCTTCGGCCGCAAGCGCCTCAAGCCGAGCGGGCGAGCCCTTGCCCCTCGAGCAGCACGCGCTCCACCAGCACCATCTGGCGCATGCGCTGGGCGAGGTGCTGGGCCTGGCCGGGGGCGAGGCCCGGCACCTCGATGCGGACGTCGAGCTCAGCGCCTCGAACCTCGGCCGCCCAGCGGCGCGGCAACAGGCTCCTCAGCGCGAACAGCTCGATGAGCCGCGGCAGGGCCTGGGGCTCGGCCGCGGCGCGGACGGTGAAGGTGGCGAGGGGTACTTCTTCAGGCGTGGACATGGCACGCAAACTCCAGGGATTCGGACAGCTGGCGAACGGGACATTCCCGACCCTCGGCAAGGGTCGGGGCCGTAATTCGCCGGCCGCCGGTCGATCGAAACCTGGACTGCGTACTCATGACGCGAGGGTAGCCACAAACCGGGGCACGGTTAAGTGATCCCCGTCACCTTCGCACGACAATCGGGTGCACGGCAAAAAGCCTTCCCCCTTGACGGGGGAAGGTTTGGTTGGGGGTGAGAACGACGCCCACACCGCAATCGGCCGTGTCATTCTGGCCACAGAGGCCTGATCAGTCCTCGCCCCCCACCTCGATCCTCCCCCACAAGGGGGGAGGAAGAAATACGCCTCCGTCACCGGATTGCCCTACTCACCCTTGGGCCGCTTCGCCGCCGGCGCGACGGGGCCGGCGCAGGAGCTCGCCGCCGCAGTTGGGGCAGGTGGCGGAAAGCGCGCCCGCGCAAGGGGCGCAGAAGGTGCACTCGTAGCTGCAGATGTAGGCCTCGCCGTGGTGGGGAAGCGCGGCCTCGCAGCGCTCGCAGCGCTCTCTCATCTCGAGCGCCACGGCCGGCCTCCCGCCTAAGTGCCGAACGCCTTGATGCGCGCGATCGATTCGGGGTCGATGGCGCCGCGGATCGCGGCCTCGGTCTCCATCGCCATCGCGCCCTCGACGTCGAGGTTGGCGGCGCGGCTGATCACCCGCTTGAAGTCGGTGACCGACTTGGGCGGCAGCTCGGCGATCTTGGCGGCCACCGCCGCGGCCTCCTCGAAGAGGCGCTCGTCGGGCACCACGCGCCAGGCCACCCCCATCTCGAGAAGCGCGGCGGCGCCGAAGCGCTCGCCCAAGAGGATCATCTCCTTGGCCCGGGTGAGGCCGACGATCTTGGGCAGGATCGAGGTCACGCCGCCGGTCACGAACATGCCCCACTTGAGCTCGGGGAAGAAGGCGCGCGCGCTCTCGGCCCAGATCGGCAGGTCGCAGTCGATCGCCCACTCGAAGCCGCCGCCCACGGCCCAGCCGTGGATCGCGCCCACCACCACCTTGTTGCCGAGCACGATCTCGCGGGTCACGGCTTGCAGGGCGTCGACGGTGGCCCGCATCTCGGCCTCGTCGGGCTCGTCGTCGTGGACCGTGAGGTCGTCGCCGGCGCAGAAGGCGCGGCCGGCGCCGCGGAAGACGATGGCCCGGGTCTCGGCGTCGGCGTTGGCCTCGCGAAAGGCTTTGGCGGCGTCGCCGATCAGCTCGTCGTTCATGGCGTTGAGCTTGTCGGGACGATTGAGCGTGATCGTGCGGATGCCCCCTTCGAGCTCGCTGAGCACGGTTCCGGCCATGGTCTCTTATCCTTCGCTAGAGCGCGGTCCCCCGGCTCCCCCCTCTGCCTCCCACGGGGCCATGGTTGGGGGCGGCCGGACGGCTGTCAACCGCGGATCACGCGCCGCGTCTTGCCGGCGGTGCGGGGCAGGCTCGAGGGCGCCACCAGCCGCAGCTCGGGCGTCACCCCGAGGTGGCGCTTGATCGCCTCCGCCAGCCCCTGCTTCAAGCCCTCGCCCCCCTTCCCGCCCGGCGCCAGCTCGGCCTCGAGCGGCAGCCGGTCGTAAGGCCCCGGGCCCTCGAGCACGATGCGGTACTCGCCCGAGAGCTCGGGGTAGCCGTTGAGCAGCGCCGCCACCTGGGAGGGAAAGAGGTTGATGCCGCGCACCACCACCATGTCGTCGGCGCGGCCGATGACGCGGAAGCGCGGCACCGTGCGGCCGCAGGCGCAAGCGTGGGTTGCGGTGACGAGGATGATGTCGGCGCTGCGGAAGCGCACCAGCGGCTGGCATTCGCGGCTCAGGTGGGTGAGCACGAGCTCGCCCTGGGCGCCCGCCTCGAAGCTGAGCGGCTCGCCTGAGTCGGGCTCGACGAGCTCGGGATGAAGTACCTCGGGCGCCATGAAGTGGAGGTCGTTCGAGTGTTCGCACTGGCCGGCGAAGTTGCAGAAGATGTCCGAGACGCCGTAGTTGGCGTTGCGCACGGCGAAGCCCCAGGTAGCCTCGAGCCGGTCCCTGAGGCTCTGGTTGTCGAGCCCCGCCTCGCCGCCGAAGAGGCCCAACCGGAGGCCGAGATCGCGCGGCGCCAGGCCCTCGAACTTCTCGGCGATCACCGCCTCGAGCACCGCCGGGTAGGAGGGCGTGCAGGAGATCGCGGTCACCGAGAGTTCGCGGATGGTGCGGATCAAGAGCTCGCTCGAACCGACGCCGAAGGGCACCACCATGGCGCCGGTGGCCTCGAGCGTGGTGTGGTCGGTGAGGCCGCCCATCCACAGTTGATAGTTGAGGCAATGGACCACCCGGTGGCCGGGGCCGAGGCCGGCGGCGCGCTGGGCCCGCGCCCCCACCTCGGCGGTCTCGGCGGCGTCCCTCAAGCTAAGCGCCAGGTTCATGGCTTCGCCAGTCGTGCCCGAGGTGCGGTGGAGCCGCGCCACCCGTTCGGGCGCGGCGGCGAGGTAGTCGCCGAACGGCGGCGCCGCGGCCTGGCTGTGGCGCAGCAGGGCCTTGTCGCAGAGCGGCAGGGTGGGCAGGTCCTCGAGGCGCTCGGGCGGCGCCTGGCCCTGCCACAGCCGGCTCAGGAACGCCGAGGCCCCGGCTACGTAGGCGCGCTGCCGGGCCCAGCGTTCGGCCTTGAGGCGCGCCACCTCGGCGGGCGCCAGGAACTCGGCCCCGGGCACGGTGGCGGGCGCGGTGGCGGCGGCGGTGGCGGGGACGAGTGGCCTGGGCATGGGCGCCACTCTAACAAACTGGCGCGGCCCCAGGGGCGTCCCGAGCCCACGAGCGCGGCTGGACGCGCGCGCCGCTCCCAGTGGTCGATCGGGCCGCGGCCCCCGGGGACGTCCCGAATTCGCGAGCGTGGCCTGGCCCGGGCGCCCCGTCCCGCTCGCCGAGGGGCATCGAGCTCCGAACAATATTTCGATGATTCTAGAATTATCGTTGACAAGACCGCCCGCCGACCCCATACTGGGGCCATGGACAATGAACACGCCGCCCTCGTCACCTGCTATCGGCTCGAGGCGCTCGGCAACACGACCCGCCTCGCCATCTTTCGCCTGCTCGTGCGCGCCGGCGAGGAGGGCCTGGCGGTGGGCGACATCCAGCGCCGCCTGGCGGTGCCGGCGTCGACCCTCTCGCACCACCTGCAGCGCCTCGGCCACGTCGGTCTGATGAGCCAGGAGCGGCGCGGCCGCGTGCTCGTCTGCCGCGCCGACTTCGCGGCCATTGACGGCGTGGTGGCCTACCTGACCGAAGAGTGCTGCTCGGACGTGGGCGTGGCTGAGCGCCAGCCGCAAGCCGGCCCGGCGCAGGCCAAGGCCACGAGGAGCTCGCGTGCCGGCGGCGGGCGCAAGTCGGCGCGGACGGCGCGGCCGAAACGCTCCGACGCGGCGAGCCAGCCCCGGGGCGCGGCCGCTCGCGCTTGAGTTTTTTTTGGCTGTTAATTCGATATTTCTAGTAACACCGGTGGAAAGAGACGAAGAGGAGTAAAGACGATGTCGGTGGTCGCCCTGGCCCTCAACCGAGTGCCCCCGCGTTTGCGGCGCGTCGACCGCGTGGTCTGGGGCTTCGCCGTCATCTTCGCCGCGCTCGTGGCGCTGGCGCCCGGCCAGGCCCTGCCGAGCCTCGGCTTCACCCTCGAAAGCCTGGTCGCCATCTCGCCGTTCCTGGTGCTCTCGGTGCTGATCGCGGGCTACGCCAAGGCGGCCGGCGCCGACCAGCTCCTGGCCCGGGTCTTCAGCGGTCGCATCGCCGTCATGATCGGGGTCTCGGCCGTGTTCGGCACCCTCTCGCCGTTCTGCTCCTGCGGCGTCATCCCCTTGGTCGCGGCGCTGCTTGGCGCCGGGGTGCCGCTGGCGCCGGTGATGGCGTTCTGGATCTCCTCGCCGATCATGGACCCCGAGATGTTCGTGCTCACGGCGAGCGCGCTGGGCCTCGAGTTCGCCCTCGCCAAGACTCTTGCCGCGATCGCGCTCGGCCTCTTCGCCGGCTTCGCCACGCTCGGGCTCGAACGCCTGGGTGGCCTCGCCGCGCCGCTCGCCGGCGCCGCCGCCTGCGCCGGCGCGGCGCGCTCGCTCGGGAGCCCGGGCGAGAGCCAATGGCGCTTTTGGCGCGAGGCGCCGCGGCGCGCCGAGTTCGCCGCCGAGTCCCGGCGCATGCTGCTGTTCCTCGGCAAGTGGCTGGCGCTCGCCTTCCTGCTCGAGAGCCTGATGCTGGCCTACATTCCGGCCGAGACGCTGGGCACCTGGCTCGGCGCCGAAAGCGCCTGGGCGGTGCCGGCGGCGGTCCTCACCGGGGTGCCGGCCTACCTCAACGGCTACGCCGCCATCCCCACGGTGGCAGGACTGATCGAGCTCGGCATGGCCAAGGGCGCGGCGCTCGCCTTCATGACCGCGGGCGCCATCACCAGCATCCCCGCCGCGGTCGCGGTCTGGGCCGTGGTGCGGCGCCCGGTGTTCGCCTGGTACATCGCGCTCGCGCTGATGGGCTCGGCGGCGGTGGGTTACGCCTTCCAGAGCTACGTGGTGCTTTGAGCCCGAGGCTCAGCGATCTTCGTAGTGCCCTTCGAGCGACTGGATCAGCAGGTCCTCGCCCTCGACCCTGTAGATGAGACGGTCGCGTTGGCTGAGCCGCACCGACCAGAACCCGGACAGGTCGCCGCGCAGGGGCTCCGGCTTGTGCAGCCCCGCGAACGGCTCTTGGACGAGATGGGAGACCACCTCGACGACCCGGTCCAGGAGCTCGGGGCGCGCTCTCGCCAGGCGCGCGAGCTGGCGGCGGGCTTGGCGCGAGAATCGGGGCCTGAGCGACCCGGAGGCCACGGCCTAGACCCGATCCGAGATAAGGCCCTTCAGCGCCTCGACCGATAGCTCCTCGAGCTCCCGGTAGTCATCGGCGCTCTTGACGCGCTCGACCGCGCCCGGGATCGAGCTGACGTAGAGCGTTTCCTGGATCGAATCCCAGTCCTCCGCCGCCACCACCACCACGTCGCCGCCGCGGCGGTGAATGCGGGCGGGCTTGCGGCTCTTCACGACCTCGTCGCAGAGCCCCTTGAGCTTGTTCCGCGCCTCGGAGAAATTGACGATGCGCATGGGCGGCCTCTTGTACAAGATTTTGTACAAAAGAAGATAGACGGGCCATGGGGCACCGTCAACAGCGGCCGCGTGCGGTGCGCTCAGGCGGGCGCCTTCTCGCCGGCCGGGAGCGCCTCGGGCAGGTGGTTGGCGGGCGGCGCCAGGGGACAGACCCAGCGCTCGGCGTAGGCGCAGGACGGGTTGTAGGCGAAGTTGAAGTCGAGCAGGGCGGCGCCCGCGTCGGCGAGCCCGAGGTCGGCGCCCTTGAGGGTGTCGAGCAGGTAGCGGCCGCCGCCGAACGTCGTCTCGCCCGAGGTGGCGTCGCGGAACGGCAGCAACACCCCGCCGCCGTAGCCGCCGATCCAGTAGAGCGTGAGCTCGGCCCCAAGGTGCGGCTCGAGCCCCCGGGTGCGGGCGAAGGGAACGAGCCACAGCTCGCCGTCCTCGCCCGCGGGCACGAGCTCGGCCGCCCCCGACACCCTCTCGAGCGCGACCGAAAAACGAAACGCCGGGTCGTAGGCGAAGTAGCGCAGGCCCGAGAAGGCGCCAAGCGCCTCGCCATCGAGGGGCGACTGGGGGTGGTGGCGAAAGAGCCCGTCCCGGGTGCGGCGCCAATGGTGCCAGGCGCTCTCGGGGTCGTCGGCCCTGCGCACCTCGCCATAGAGGTCGGCGATCTGGCGCCGCCAGTCCCAAAGCTCCAGCCGCGAGTCCGCCGGGGAATCGGTCATCACACCTCTCTGTGGCGTCACGCTAACCGATCGCGCCGCTTCTTTGCCAGGCGCATTCGTGGGCGCACCGGGCCGAAATTTTGCCCGACGCTGTCCATGCGTTAGGAAACCCTCTCGATCCACTTCAACGGACGCGGTGGTTAGCCTGACTACGACGGGCCCAACTGTCCGGCGAGGATCGGAATCGAGGCGCCAATGATGACGCCAAGCAGTCCCACCGCCAAATGCACCCACCAGCGACCCTCGCGTTTGTGCTCGAGCGCTCGTGAATGGAGCTCGATCGCAGTTTGAATCAGGGTGGAGAGCTCCTGTGTTCCGAGCGGCATTCGGGAAATCCGGCGCTTTTGGTCGGACGTGAGTTGGTTGCGCTCAGCTCTGGTGATCTGACGCTCGGTGTCGACATCGAACAGCTTCTGATGCTGGCGGCGCCAGACAAGGGATGCCCGATTTCGCTGGCTGTCGAGACGAAAGAACTCGGGATGCTGCTCGAAAACATCCCGCCAATGCTGCGCAAGGGTCTCGTCCCCGCTGATGCGGTCCGACCATCCCTTGAATTCGAGCTTGTAGAACTTGTACGTGCCCAACGCCTGGATGGCGGCGATGACGTCGGCAAGCCGGTCGTTTCCCTCCAGATACGGTGATTTTGCCATTGCCCGCGTTTCCGTCTTCATATCGACTTGCACGCAACCCCCAACATGGCGCCACGTTAGTCAGATCGCACGACAATTTTTCGTGTTATCGAGTGCTGAGATCGAAACAGCCGATTCGCTTACCGTTAGTTGCGCTCACGCCGCCCGCGCCCCCGCCGCCACCACCTCGACCATGTCGGCGATGATGTCCGAGAGGCGGTAGTCCTTGGGCGTATAGATGCGGGCCACGCCGGCGCTGATCAGCGCCGCGGCGTCGGCGGGTGGGATGATGCCGCCGACCACCACCGGCAGCGCCCCGAGCCCCTGGGCCTTAAGCCCCGCCATGACCTCGGGCACCAGCGTCAGGTGCGAGCCCGAGAGCACCGAGAGCCCGACCAGGTCGACGCCCTCCTCCAGCGCCGCGGCAACGATCTCGGCGGGGCTCAGGCGGATGCCCTCGTAGACCACCTCGATGCCGCAGTCCCGCGCCCTCAGCGCGATCTGCTCGGCGCCGTTCGAATGGCCGTCGAGCCCGGGCTTCGCCAGCAGCCATTTCGAGGGCCGGCCGAGCCGGGCGGCGAGCGCCGCGGCGGAAGCCCGCGCCGCCTCGAGGCCATCTGCGGGCTCGGCCCGGGCCCCGCCCGCGACCCCAGTAGGCGCCCGGTACTCGCCGAACACGGCGCGCAGCGCGTCGGCCCACTCGCCGGTGGTGACGCCGCAGCGGGCGCAGGCGATCGAGGGCGCCATCACGTTGTCGCCGGCCTCGGCGGCCGCGCTGAGCGCCGCCAGCGCCGCCGCGGCCTGGTCCTCGTCGCGCGCCGCGCGCCACGCCGCGAGCGCCGCGACCTGGCGCCCCTCGGCATCCGCGTCGACGGCGAGGAAGCCCGCGTCTTGGCCCGAGACCAGGGGCGAGGGCGCGCTCTCGGTGTAGGCATTGACGCCGACCACGACGCGTCTCCCCGCTTCGATGGCGGCGAGCCGACGGGCGTTCGCTTCGACGAGCGCCCGCTTCATGTAGCCCGATTCGATGGCCGCCACGGCGCCGCCCATCTCCTCGATGCGGGCGAGCTCGGCCCGCGCCTCGGCGACGAGCTCGGCGACCCGGGCGGCGATGACCTCGGAGCCGGCGAAGATGTCGCCGTACTCCAAGAGGTCGGTTTCATAAGCCACGATCTGCTGCAGCCTCAGGCTCCATTGCTGATCCCAGGGCCGGGGCAGGCCGAGGGCCTCGTTCCAGGCCGGGAGCTGAACCGCGCGGGCGCGGGCGTCCCGGCTCAGCACCACCGCCAGCATCTCCAAGAGAATGCGGTAGACGTTGTTCTCGGGCTGGCTCTCGGTGAGGCCCAGGCTGTTGACCTGGACGCCGTAGCGGAAGCGCCTGAGCTTCTCGTCCTCGACGCCGTAACGCTCGACGCAGATCTGGTCCCAGAGCGCGACGAAGGCGCGCATCTTGCAAAGCTCGGTGACGAAGCGAATGCCGGCGTTGACGAAAAAGCTGGTGCGCCCCACGACGCCCGGGAAATCCGCCTCGGCCACCTGGCTCGAGGCCCGCACCGCGTCGAGCACGGCGATGGCGTTGGCGAGCGCGAAGGCGAGCTCGTGGACCGGCTCGGCACCGGCCTCCTGGAGGTGATAGGAGCAGACGTTGATCGGGTTCCATTTGGGCATCTCGGCGACGCTGAAGGCGATGACGTCGGCGGTGAGCCGCAGCGAGGGCGCGGGCGGGTAGACGTGGGTGCCGCGCGCCAGATACTCCTTGAGGATGTCGTTCTGCACCGTGCCCGCGAGCTCGGCGCGCGCCGCCCCCTGCTCCTCGGCGACGGCGACGTAAAGCGCCAGCAGCCACGGCGCGGTGGCGTTGATGGTCATCGAGGTGTTGGTGCGCCCCAGCGGGATGCCCTCGAACAGCGCCCGCATGTCGCCGATGTGGCTCACCGGCACGCCCACCTTGCCGACCTCGCCCGCCGCCAGCGGGTGGTCGGCGTCGTAGCCCATCTGGGTGGGCAGGTCGAAGGCCACCGAGAGCCCGGTCTGGCCGCGCTCCAGGTTGGTGCGGTAGAGCGCGTTGGAGGCCGCAGCCGAGCTGTGGCCGGAATAGGTGCGGAACAGCCACGGCCGGTCACGCTGGGCCACGCCTCGCTTCACCCCGCCATCGCCCACCGCGCGCTCCCTATCCAGCGATCTTGCCTCAAGCGCCTGACCGGGATCGATAATTTCGTCTCAGCCCGTGGCCGCGAAACAATCTAACATATGCTGCGCTGCAAAAACATCTTGCGCCTCCCGATTTCGTGACTGATCATGACCCGGGAAGGGCCTTTTGCCGCGCCCGGCGCGCTTGCCGCGCTCGAGGCTCTTCGCCCCGCCGCAACAGGAGGAGAGAGTGGCGATCAACGAACCGGCCCAGGCGGTCGAGCCCAGCCCCGGGCCTGAGCAAAAGGAGCTCTACGAGGTCGGCGAGATCCCGCCCCTGGGCCACGTGCCCGAGACCATGTACGCCTGGACCATCCGGCGCGAGCGCGAAGGGCCGCCCGAGCAGGCGATGCAGGTCGAGGTGGTGCCGACGCCCGAGCTCGACTCCCACGAGGTGCTGGTCTTGGTGATGGCGGCCGGCGTCAACTACAACGGGGTCTGGGCCTGCCTCGGCACCCCGGTCTCGACCTTCGACGTGCACAAGGCGGACTACCACGTCGCCGGCTCCGACGCCGCCGGCATCGTCTGGGCGGTGGGCAGCAAGGTGGCGCGCTGGCAAGCCGGCGACGAGGTCGTGGTGCATTGCAACCAGGACGACGGCGACGACGAGGAGTGCAACGGCGGCGACCCGATGCTGAGCCCGAGCCAGCGCATCTGGGGCTACGAGACCCCGGACGGCTCGTTCGCCCAGTTCGCCCGGGTGCAGGCGCGCCAGCTCATGCCCCGGCCGCGCCACCTGACCTGGGAGGAGAGCGCCTGCTACATCCTGACGCTGGCCACCGCCTACCGCATGCTGTTCGGCCACCGGCCCCACATCCTGCGACCTGGGCACAATGTGCTGGTGTGGGGGGCGAGCGGCGGCCTGGGGTCGATGGCGGTGCAGCTCATCGCCACCGCCGGCGCCAACGCGATCGGCGTGATCTCGGACGAATCGAAGCGCGACTACGTGCTCTCGCTGGGCGCCAAGGGGATCGTCAACCGCTCGGATTTCGACTGCTGGGGCCAGCTCCCGCCGATCGACGACGCCGAGGCCTATGCCGGCTACATCAAGAAGTGCCGCGAGTTCGGCAAGGCGATCTGGGCCGTCACCGGCAAGGGCGTGGACGTCGACTTCGTCTTCGAGCACCCGGGCGAGGCGACCTTCCCGCTCTCCTGCTATGTCGTCAAGCGCGGCGGCATGGTGGTGTTCTGCGCCGGCACCACGGGCTACAACCTGACCATGGACGCACGCTTCGTGTGGATGCGCCAGAAGCGCATCCAGGGCAGCCACTTCGCCAACCTCAAGCAGGCGAGCCAGGCCAACAAGCTGGTGATCGAGCGCCGCATCGACCCCTCGATGTCGGAGCTGTTCCCGTGGCAGGACATCCCCCGCGCCCACACCAAGATGTGGAAGAACGAGCACAAGCCGGGCAACATGGCGGTGCTGGTCTCGGCGCGCTATCCCGGCCTGCGCACCCTCGAGGACGCCTACGAGGCGGCGCTGGCTTGAGCTCGGCGGCGCGCCCGGCCGACGTCGCGACCCCACGCAGCCGTCCCCGATGACGCTGGCCACCGAGACCTCGGCCGCTACCGGCGCCGACGCGCGCCTCGAGGAGCTCGCCGGAACTTGCGCCGAGGCCGTGGCGGCGGCCGACTCGCTGGTGGCGGCGGCGGGCCGGGCGGTGGGCGAGCGGGTGATGGCGGGGAGCCGCTTCGACGCCGGCGCCGCGGAAGAGCACCAGTTCGCCCTCCACGGCTACGCCTGGGCCGCGACCTACGTGGAGGCGCTGCGCCAGCTCCTGGGCTGGGCCGAGCGGCTCGAGGCCGAAGCGCGCCTGGGCGAGCTCGAGGCGCTCATGCTCCAGGCCGCTTTCGGCGAGTACCTGGCCCAGCTCGCCGGCGGCATCCCGATGTCCCAGGTCGAGCTGGTGCGGCCCCGCGACATGGGCCTCGACGAGGCGGCGCTCACGGCCTTCGCCACGCCCGCGGTGCGCCGCCTCATCGCCGGCGGCAACAGCCCCCGGGCGCGCGGGCGCATCGCCGAGCTCATCGCGCAAGGCGCGCCGACCGGTGCCTTCGGCGCGCTCGGCCTCGACGAGACCCTGGGCATGGTGCGCGAGCAGTTCCGCCGCTTCGCCGACGAGCAGGTCGTCCCCCACGCCCACGAGTGGCACGTCGAGGACCGGCTGATCCCCATCGAGGTCATCGAGCAGATGGGCGAGCTCGGCGTCTTCGGCCTCACCGTGCCCGAGGAGTGGGGCGGCCTGGGGATGGGCAAGATGGCGATGTGCGTGGTCTCCGAGGAGCTCAGCCGGGGTTACATCGGCGTCGGCTCGCTCGGCACCCGCTCCGAGATCGCCGCCGAGCTCGTCCTCCAGGCCGGCACCGACGCCCAAAAGGAGCGCTGGCTGCGGCGCATCGCCTCGGGCGAGGTCATCCCCACCGCCGTCTTCACCGAGCCCGACGTGGGCTCCGACCTGGCCAGCCTCAAGACCCGGGCGCTGCGCCAGGGCGAGCATTACCTCGTCACCGGCAACAAGATCTGGATCACCCACGCCGCCCGCGCCGATCTGATGACGCTCTTGGTGCGCACCGATCCGGCGCAGTCCGGCTATCGGGGCCTCAGCATGTTCCTGGCCGAGAAGCCGCGGGGCGACGACGACGACCCCTTCCCGGTGGCGGGCATGAGCGGCGGCGAGATCCGCGTGCTCGGCTACCGCGGCATGAAGGAATACGAGATCGCCTTCGACGGCTTCCGCGTCGCCGCCGACGACTTGTTGGGCGGTGCTGAAGGCAACGGCTTCAAGCAGCTCATGGCGACCTTCGAGTCGGCGCGCATCCAGACCGCCTCGCGGGCCTTGGGCGTGGGCCAGTCGGCGCTCGAGCTGGGGCTCGCCTACGCCGGCCAGCGGCGCCAGTTCGGCAAGCCGATCGCCGCCTTCCCGCGGGTCTCGGGCAAGCTCGCCTGGATGGCCACCGAGCTGATGACGGCGCGCCAGCTGACCTACTTCGCGGCGCGCCAGAAGGACTCGGGCCGGCGCTGCGACCTCGAGGCCGGCATGGCCAAGCTCCTCGCCGCCCGCGTCGCCTGGGCCGCGGCCGACAACGCGGTGCAGATCCACGGCGGCAACGGCTACGCCATCGAGTACCCGATAAGCCGGGTGCTGGTCGACGCCCGGATCTTGACCATCTTCGAGGGCACGGCCGAGATCCAGGCCCAGGTCATCGCGCGCAGGCTCTTGGAGCGCGGGAACTAGGCGGCGGCTCGCGCCGCGAGGCGATTCGCTCAGGCGGCGTCGGCGGCGATTTCCGGTCGCGGCTGAATGTCGCGCTCGAGTGTCTTGCCGAGCTTCATCTTCTCGACCTCGAGGTCGTAGTGGGCCTGGAGGTTGACGAAGAAACGCTCCGACATGCGGAAATAGCGCGAGAGCCTGAGCGCCGTGTCGGCACTGATCCGACGCCGGCCCTTGACGATGGCCGCGATGCGCGTCTGCGGCACCTTGAGGTCCCGCGCAAGCCGATACTGGGATAGGCCGAGCGGTCGCAAGAACTCGTCCAGGAGAATTTTTCCTGGGTGAATCGGCGCCATTCTTCTCATCGCCTGTCCCCTGAGTCTCTAGAGCGGTTCCGCATTGATCGGAACCACTCTAGGCTTTTTTCGCTCACGGCAGCGGACCCAAGGGTCCGCGCCTGCGCGGGCGCGCCGGCGGACCGGCGGGCCGCGGTCGCGGCCTGAGAGCGATTCCAATTGGCCTGGAATCGCTCTAATGATAATTGACGATCTCCACGTCATGGGCGTTGCCATCCTCGAAGCGAAAGTACAGGCGCCAGCGCGCGCTGACTCGAATGCTGAATTGGCCCTCGCGACCGCCGCGCAGCTTCTCGACACGGTTCGAGGGCGGCGTTAAGCATTTGAAGCTTGGCGAGCGCCCGCGGGGCAATGCGCCTCCAACGACTGTCGACCTTGGTCCCGTCGAACAGCTCCCGAGTGCTCCTTCCCTTGAAGCTAACGATCACGCCTAATACTAATGCTATGCGTTACTAATGCGAAGCGTTAGTATTGTGGCCTCAAGAATTCGCGCGGCCTCCTTCGAGGCGCGCGAGCGCGGCAATTAGGCGGCCAGCATCTCGCTGACGATCTCGCCGGCGATGGCGATCGAATTGCCGCGGAGCGGCATCCGATCCGGGGCCTGGGCTCGTCACGTGGCGCCGGGGTCGATGGTTGCGCTCCCGACCTGGCCCAAGAGTGACGGAGCGAGCGATAACGGTGCGATAACGCGCGCCGCCCCCCGCCAGTCATTGTGCCGGACCGGCGAAAATCGCAGAATAGGTCGGGGTAAGAGGCCTGAAAGCTCAGGATACGCGAGGTTTTCGATGCGGGTCCTATTCTATGTCATCGTTCTGCCGCTGGTGGCGCTCTTGGCGGCGCTCGCCGGCAACACCCTGAGACAGGAGTCGCGGCAGCTCGAGGTGACGCCGGGCGCCGAGGTCGCGGCGCAAGTCCCAATCGACGACAGCGCCGCCGCGGTGCGCCTGGCCCAGGCGATTCGCCACCGCACCATCTCCGATCAGGACCCGGCGCGCTTCGACGGCGGGCCTTTTCTCGCCCTTCACGGCTACCTCGCAGGGGCTTTTCCGCGGCTCCACGAGACGCTCTCGCGCGAGGTCGTCAACGACTACAGCCTGCTCTACACCTGGCGGGGGAGCGACCCCGAGCTCAGGGGCATCCTGCTCCTGGGCCACCTCGACGTGGTGCCGGTCGAGCCCGGCACCGAGGGCGAGTGGAGCCACCCCCCGTTCTCGGGCGAGATCGCCGGCGGCCGCATATGGGGCCGCGGCGCGCTCGACGACAAGGTCCAGGTGATGGCCATCCTCGAGGCGATCGAGGCCCTGCTCGGCGCAGGCTATCAGCCCAAGCGCACGATCACCCTCGCCTTCGGCCACGACGAGGAATTGGGCGGGGCGGAGGGCGCCGCGGCGATCGCCGCCCGGCTGGCCGAGCGCGACGCCCGCTTCCGCTACAGCCTCGACGAGGGCTCGGTGATCATCCACGGCCTGATGCCGGGCGTGGCGCGGCCGATCGCCCTGATCGGGCTGGCCGAGAAGGGTTATGTCTCGCTCGAGCTCACGGCGCGGATCTCGGGCGGCCACTCGTCGATGCCGCCGCGGCACAGCTCGGCGGGGGTGCTAGCGAACGCCATCCACGCGCTGGAGGCCAACCGCATGGCGGCCGCGATCACCGGGCCGGTGGCCGAGATGTTCGCCTACCTGGGCCCCGAGGCCGCCTATCCCTTACGCTTGCTGTACACCAACCGCTGGCTGTTCGGGCCGCTGATCGCCTGGCAGCTCGCGGCCCAGCCGCCAACCAACGCGCTGGTCCGCACCACCACCGCGACCACCATGCTGAGCGCCGGGGTCAAGGAGAACGTGTTGCCGGCCGAGGCCCGCGCGGTAGTCAACTTCCGCCTCCTGCCCGGCGACAGCATCGCCGCCGTCCTGGCCCACGCGCGGGCCGAGATCGACAATCCGAGCGTGGCGGTCGAGGCGCTGCCCGGCGACGAGCCCTCGCCGGTCTCGGACAGCGCCTCGGCGAGCTTCAAGGCCCTGCATAAGACCGTGGTTCAGGTCTTCGCGGACGTCGTGGTGGCGCCCGGGCTGGTCATCGCCGCAACCGACACCAAGCACTACCTCGGTTTAAGCGACGACAGCTATCGCTTCCTGCCCTTGCGCCTGGGCCCCGAGGACCTCAAGCGCATCCACGGCAGCGACGAGCGCATTACCCTCGACAACTACGCCGAGATCATCCGCTTTTACCTCCACCTGATCCGCAACACCGCGTCGTGAGCGGGCTGCCGCCGGCCTGGCCGACGCCGCGACGCTGGGGCCCGCGGCGAGCGGCGCGACGCCAAGACGCCGACGGAGGCGGTGAATCTCGGGCGGATGCCACGAAATCATATGCTTTTACTGAATCACCTGGCCGTGGCAAGGTGGCGAACGGTGGCGGCCGATGTCGAACGCGGGAACCTTGGATCAAAATGAGGGAGTGATGAGCGAAGACGGAAGACCGCCCTTTCGCGCCGATCAGGTGGGATCGTTATTGCGGCCCAGGGAGGTGCACGAGGCGCGTGAACGGCGCCGGCGCGGCGAGATCAGCGCCGAGGAGTTGCGGGAGACCGAGAACGCGGCGATCAGGAAGTCGGTCGCGAAGCAGGAGGAGGTCGGGCTCGAGGCCATCACCGATGGCGAGTTCCGCCGCGCTTTCTTCCACCTCGACTTCCTGGAACTTCTCAAAGGTGTTGTCGTCAGAGGCAGCATCCCGATCAAGTTTCACAGCGCCTCGGGCGAACGGGAGGTCGCCCCGCCGGGCCTCGAGGTGGTGGATCGGCTCGAACGCACGCGCCAAATCGCGGTCGAGGACTTGGTGTTCTTGCGCGAGGCCACGACGCGAACCGCCAAGCTGTGCGTTCCCTCGCCCACGATGTTGCACTTCCGCGGGGGGCGGAAGGCGATCAGCGAGGAGGTCTATCCCGAGATCGAGGACTTCTTCGCCGATCTGGCGCGGGCCTATCGCGAGGAGATCGCCGGGCTGGGCGCCGCGGGCTGCACCTACCTTCAGCTCGACGATGTAAACCTCGCCTACCTCTGCGATCCCGCGATGCGGGCGCGCAGCCGCGAGATCGGCGAGGATCCCGACGCCCTGCCCCGGCTCTACGCGCGGATCATCAACGACTCGATTGCCTCGCGGCCGCCCGGGATGACGGTCTGCGTCCATCTCTGCCGGGGTAATTTCCGCAGCTCCTGGGTCGCCGAGGGCGGTTACGAGCCGGTCGCCGAGGTGCTGTTCAACGAGCTCGACGTCGATGGCTACTTCCTCGAGTACGATGACGAGCGATCGGGCGATTTCGCGCCGCTTCGTTTCGTCCCCGAGGGCAAGACCGTCGTGCTCGGTCTTGTCACCTCCAAGACGCCTGAGCTCGAATCCAAGGACGAGCTCAAGCGCCGCATCGACGAAGCCGCCGGCTATGTCCCGCTGGAGCAGCTCTGCTTGAGCCCCCAATGCGGCTTCGCCAGCGTTGTCGAGGGTAATGAACTCACCGAGGACGAGCAGTTCGCCAAGCTGAGCCTGGTCGTCGAGACCGCGGCGGAGGTCTGGGGCTAGTCTGAAATCGGCAGCGGCGGTTCGGAAAAGCCGATCGAAAGCGTTGGCCGGAAGGCCGCGAATGCAACAAGGAAAGGGAAGGTCATGAAGCTTTACATGCATCCGGTCTCGATGACGAGCCGGCCCGTGCGCCTCTTCATCGCCGACAGCGGCATCGATATCGAGCAGGAGGTGGTCGATCTGATGACCGGCGAGCACCACCAGGAACCGTTCGTCTCGATCAACCCGAACCGCCTCGTCCCGGTCCTCGATGACGGCGATTTCCGCCTTACCGAGAGCTCGGCGATCCTCAAGTACCTCGCCGACAAGACCGACTCGCCGGCCTATCCGAAGGACCTGCAAGCGCGGGCCAGGGTCAACGAGAGGATGGACTGGTTCAACACCAACTTCTATCGCGACTACGGCTACGGCTTCGCCTATCCGCAGGTTTTCCCCCATCACAAGCGGCCCACCGACGAGGTCCAGGCCGCCACCATCGCCTGGGCCAAGGAACGGGTGTTGGGAACGCTTCAGGTCCTCAACGACCACCTGATCGGGCCCGACCAGGCCTATCTGTGCGGCGACCAGATCACCATCGCCGACTACTTCGGCGCCTGCCTGTTGACCCTGGGCGAGGTCATCCGCTGCGACTTCTCGGCCTATCCCAATATCGAGCGTTGGCTCGGCAACATGAAGGCGTTGCCATGCTGGCCCGAGGTCAACGAGGCGCTCTACGGTCTCGCCGACGCGGTCAAGGAGCAATCCTTCGACGCCATCTGATCGGCCCCGCATTCGGGGCACGGAATCGAGGACGGCAAGGCGGGACCACCATGTCGAGCTCGGTGAGCGCCCACGACGGCGGGCTCCTCGCGCGCCAGAGCGCGGTGAGCACGGTGGCGAGCCTGTTCGCCGAGCAAGCGCGGATCCACGGCGGGCGCCCCGCCATCGAGGATGGCCAGCGAGGCTTCAGCTACGGCGAGCTCGACCAGCGCACGCGGCGGCTCGCCACCGTGCTCGCCGCGCGCGGGGTCGAGCGCGGCTCCCGCGTCGCCATACTTTCCGAGAACCGCCTCGAATACCTCGAGCTCTTCATCGCTGCCGCCAGGCTCGGCGCCATCGCCGCCTGCCAGAACTGGCGGCTCGCCGCGCCCGAGCTCGCCCATTGCCTCGACCTGGTCGAGCCGCGCTGCGTTCTGGTCTCTCCCCGGCACCAGGACGCGCTCGCGGGGCTGGGTCGTCCGGGGCCCGAGCCGATCGTCTTGGGCGCGCGCTACGAGGCGCTGCTGAGGCGCGCCGCGCCCCACCCCGCGCTCGAGGAGATCGACGCGGAAGACCCGCTGCTCATCCTCTACACCAGCGGCACCACCGGGCTGCCCAAGGGCGCGGTCATCAGCCACCGCGCCGAGGTGGCGCGCAACCTGGTGTTGCGCGCCGAGTTCGGGATCGCCGCCGAGGACACCTTCGTCGCCTGGTCGCCGCTCTACCACATGGGCGCGGCCGAGTACTCGCTCGGCACCCTGATGGCGGGCGGCAAGGTCATCGTCGTCGACGGCTTCGATGAGTCCCGGCTCGCCGAGATCGTCGCCGCCGAGGAGCTGGGCTGGCTCATACTGATGCCGGGCATGGTCGATCGCTTCGCGGCCGAGCTTAAGGCGCGCGGCCTGGCGACCCGCGGCGTCAAGGTCTGCGGCGTCATGGCGGATTTGGTGCCGCCCTCCCAGATCGCCGAGATCACGAAGCTGCTCGACGCCCCCTACGCCAACACCTTCGGGGCGACCGAGACCGGTTGTCCGCCCTGCTCGTCGAGCCTGATCCCGGTCGGCGTCGCGCCGACGCGGCTTTCGAAGCGGCAGAGCCCGTTCTGCGAGGTCCGCCTCGTGGACGAGGACGATGTCGAGGTGCCCGACGGCGCGTCGGGCGAGCTTTGCATGCGCGGGCCAACCCTGTTCAGCGGCTACTGGCGGGCGCCAGAGGTCAACGCGCACGACTTTCGGGGCGGTTGGTTCCACATGGGCGACGTCTTCATCCGCAATCCGGACGGCACCCTCGACTTCGTCGACCGGGTCAAATACCTCATCAAGTCGGGCGGCGAGAATATCTACCCGGCCGAGATCGAGCGCGTCATGCTCCAGGATCCGCGCGTCGCCGAGGTCGCGGTGGTGCGGTGCGACGACGAGAAATGGGGCGAGGTGCCCATCGCCTTCGTCGCGCGACGGGACGAGACGCTGACCGAAGAGGATCTCCACAAGCTGTGTCGCGCCGAGCTCGCGGGCTACAAGCAGCCCAAGGGTATCCGCTTCATCGCGCTCGAGGATTTCCCGCGCAGCGCTTCGGGCAAGGTCCAGCGCCACGAGCTCGAGACGCGCCTTTCCGGCGCCGGGCCGTAAGGAATTTTTGACACGGTCCACGGAACCTTGTGACAATGTCAAGTTCAAGAGCCCCAGGGAGAGCTCATAGGCACCACGGGCCCCAGTTCAGTGCCACGACTGAACGGATTCTGATTTCCTGACCCGAGAGCAAGAACAAATTGCGGCCGATTGGCCGCCACAGGAGGGAGCGCTTTAATGAGACATCTTTCGAAACTCGTTACCGGTATCGCGGCACTCGTTGCCTTGGTCGGCGCGCCGGCGTTGGCCGGGACCGTGGCGATATCGACCCTGCCCCCCGGCGCCATCAACAACGTCCAGGCCTCGGCGGTGGCCAAGGTGGTGCAGCAGAACTCGAACCTGCAGATGCGGGTCATCACCTTCAACTCGCCGTCCGCCATCATCGGCGCGGTGCAGAACAAGCAGGCCGAGTTCACCTTCACGAGCAACGACGAGGCGGGCGCCGCCTACCGAGGCATCGACGAGTACAAAGGGCATGCGATGACGGATCTGCGGATCGCGCTGACCGTGATGCCGTTCGCCGTCGGTATCATGGTCAAGGCGGATTCCGACATCAAGACGGTGGCCGACCTCAAGGGCCTCAAGTTCCCGACCGGTTGGCAGGGCTTCCGGCAGGGCATCCCCCTGTCGAACGCCATGCTCGCCACGGCGGGGCTGAGCCTCGACGATATGAAGCCCGTTCCCGCGGCCAATCTGCTGCGCGCCGCCGACGACTTCAAGGCGGGGCGGACGGCCGCCACGATCTTCGCCGTCGGGGCGCCGAAGGTGGCCGAGATCCACGCCGCGATCGGCGGCCTGCGCTTCCTCTCGTTCGACGATTCGCCGGCAGCCTTGGCGCGCATGCAGGCCATTCGGCCCGAGTACCACATGGCGATCCGGACACCGGCGCCGTTCCGGGCGGGGGTCGAGGGGCCGACGATGCTGATGCAGTACTACCTCAACGTCCTGACCAACGTCAGCGTCTCGGACGACATCGTTTACGAGCTCGTCAAGTCGCTGCACCCCAACAAGGCGGGGCTGGTGAAGGGCCACCCGTCGTTCAACGCTTTCACGGCTGACGGCATGGCGGTGCGTCACCTCGGCATGGACTACCACCCGGGGGCGATCAAGTTCTTCAAGGAGGTCGGGCTCTGGAAGGGCAGCTGACGCAACGGTGAGCGAACCTTCAGCAACCGCGCCCGCGCCGCCGGTCCCGCCGGCGGTGCGGGTGCTTCGGCCGGCGCTTGCCGTCGCGCTGGCGCTCGGTTCCCTGGCCTGGGCCGCGGATCTCTATCGCGCGGTCGGGCTCATCTTTCTCCCCGAGCAGCTGATCTTCGCCATGCTCGGGGTGGGATTGGCTCTCGCCTTCCTGCTTTATCCGGCGGGGCGGAAAAGCGAAAGCGCCCCCGTGCGGTGGTACGACGGGGCGCTCGCCATGGTCGGATTCTCGACCGGCTGGTACGTCGCCTTCGTCTATCCGGAACTCATCTTACGCCACTTCGAGACTCCGACGGATGGCATCATCGCCTCGATCATCCTTTACGTCCTTTGCCTCGAAGGGCTGCGCCGAACCACCGGCTATCCCCTGGTGGTCATCGTCGCGGTGTTCACGATCTACGCCTTTGTCGGCCACCTTATCCCCGGCGCGCTGCAGACCCGCGAGGTCGAGTTCAACCGCCTGGTGCTTTACCTCGGGATCGACACCAGCGCCCTTCCCGGGCTGGTCATGCTGGTGGCGATTACGGTCGTGATCCCGTTCCTGCTGTTCGGGCAGCTTCTCCTCTACTCGGGCGGCTCCGCCTTCTTCAACGATTTCTCGCTCGCCCTCATGGGCCGCTATCGGGGCGGGGCGGCGAAGATCTCGGTCATGGCGTCGAGCCTGTTCGGCTCCATCTCGGGCATCGTCGTCTCCAATATCCTGGCCACCGGGGTGATCACCATCCCGCTGATGAAGAAGGCCGGGTTCTCGTCGCGCCACGCCGCCGCCATCGAGGCCACGGCCTCGACCGGCGGCCAGCTCATGCCGCCGGTGATGGGCGCCGTCGCCTTCCTGATGGCCGACTTCCTGCGGCTTCCCTACCGCGACATCGTGATCGCCGCGCTGATCCCCTCGCTGCTCTATTACGTGGCGCTGTTCATCCAGGCCGACCTCACGGCGGCGAAGCTGGGGATCAAACGGGTCGAGGAATCTCGGATTCCCGCGCTCAAGGGTGTGCTCGCCTCGGGTTGGGTCTTCGCCCTGCCCTTCGTGGTGCTGATCTATGCCCTGTTCTGGCTCAACTACCCGCCCGAAACGGCGGCCATGTACGCCTCGCTCACGGTCCTCGCGATCGGTCTTCTCATCGGCTACGGCGGCCAGCGCATGAGCTTGCGCCAGTTGTTCGACGCCCTCGTGGCGACCGGCAACGCCTCGCTCGACATTCTCATGATCGGGGCGGGGGCGGGCTTCATCATGGGCATCCTGCAGGCCACCGGGCTCGGCTTCGCCCTGACCCTGTTCCTGGTCGAGCTCGGCGGCGGCAATCTGATCGCCCTTCTGATCATCGCCGCGCTGATGTGCATCGTCCTGGGCATGGGCATGCCGACGCTTGGCGTCTACGTGCTGCTCGCCATCCTCATCGCGCCCTCGCTGGTCGAGGTCGGCT
>CBDUZE010000050.1:0-27152 GCA_965371625.1 uncultured Alphaproteobacteria bacterium | reverse complement strand
GCTCAGGCCTGAGCGCCGGCTCTCGCGCCGCGCCTTCTTTCTGTTCCACGTAACGTTCTTCCTGTACTAAGGGGCTGAGGCCGAGAGCGGTGCGGGCGGCCGAGGGCGGCGATCCGCGCCACCGGAAGGTGTCGTCGGCGTCAGCTTCGTTCGCCCACGGCCACCGGAGACGGATCATGCAGGCCAAGGACGTCATGACAACCAAGGTGGTGACGATCGCCGAGGACACCGAGGTCGGTGCCATCGCCCGGGTCTTGCTGGAGCAACGTATCAGCGGCGTGCCCGTGGTCGACGAGGCGGGTCGCGTGCTGGGCATCGTCAGCGAAGGCGACCTCATGCGGCGCCCGGAAAGCGGCACCGCGCCCCAGCGCTCATGGTGGCTAAGGCTGGTCGCGAGCCCCGAGGACAAGGCCCACGACTACGTCAAGACGCACGGCATGCGCGCCGCCGACGTCATGACGCGCAACGTCATCACGGTCGCCGAGGACTCAGGCGTCGGCGCGATCGCGCAACTGCTCGAGGAGCGGCGCATCAAGCGCGTGCCCGTGATCCGCGACGGCAAGCTGGTGGGCATCGTCAGCCGCGCCAACTTGCTCCACGGCCTGGTCGCGCGCAACAAGCAGATCGGCGAAGCGCCGTCGCCGGATGACCGCTCGATCCGGGACCAGGTGATCGCCGAACTCAAAGAGCAGGGCTGGGTGACCCACGGCAGCCTCAACGTGATCGTCAGTGACGGCGTGGTCGAGCTCTGGGGCTGGGTGGAATCGGAAGAGGAGCGCAAGGCATTCAGGATCGCCGCCGAGACCGTGCCGGGCGTCCGCGCCGTCGAGGACCACCTGGGCTCGGTGCCGCCTTGGGTCTGGGGAGCGTGAAGCCGACGACGAGATGACGACACTGCCCGCGGGGTCACGCATAGGGTGCCGTGGACGGCGATTCATGCCACTCTGGCCGGCGCAACCAATGATAGGGGGGAGAGCGCGGCTATCGGGAGGCCCAGACAATGCGCAATTCCATCGCTGTCATCGCCCTCGCGGGAGCGACCCTGGCGGGGTCGATCGCCTTCACCTCCGGCGCCCGGGCGGAACCGCAGGTACTGGCGCTGGTCGCCACCGGCGGAGCGATCGAGCTCGACTGCCGGGGCGCTGAGTGCGGCGCCGAGTTCACCACCTTCTGCCTCGAATTTGAACGCTTCTCGCCAGCGCGTGGCACCGCCTATCGCCCGCTCGAGGGGGGCGAGCTCAGGCTGGTCGGCACGACGGCGGAGGGCCACGAGGTCAGTCTCGACGCTGGAAGATACCTGCGATTCGAGTCGGCGCGCAGCCACCTCGCCATGCGCATCAGCATCGAACGGCGTCACCTGGAGTCGCTCGGCCTCGAGCGCGTGACGGTGGTGGTGGGCGAGAACGTCTCCCTGCTGCCGGACTCCGCGCCCGGTCGCGCCGAGGCGCGAGAGGGACAGGAACTCGAGCTGATCTCCGGCCCCTTGCGGCGCCTCGGCGGAGCGCTCGTCGATGCCAACCCGGAACGCATGATCGCCGCGCGCATCACCAATCGCCTGATCAATTCCCTTCCGGTCGATGAGCCCATCGGCGCAGAAGCGGCAAACGCCCTCTGGCGACAGGCGGTCATTGACGCCGGTGAGAAGAATTTGGCCGGGGGCGCGGTGGACATGGCGCGGGGCGCTATCGATCTGTGCAATTTCTTGGCCACCCGCGGCGGTTACGGAAGCCTGCGCCAGTGCCTCCAGTCCAAACACGATGGCTTCGTCGGCTTTCTCAACTCGAAGTACTGGAAGGCCGTAAGGACCGGGAGCTGATCCCGGGCGGGCGCCGGCTAAGCGGGTTCAGCCTACGGGGCGTTCATCCGAGGCCCCCGTCGGCCTGCGCCGACCGGGAGATCGGTTGCGGATCGCGCTTGGGTTGGGAATTATTTTCAGACCATTGACGGCACCATAGACATCCGCTCTTGCAGGTTTAGCCCATGAGTGGCGCCATCGGTCAAAGCGAGATATCGCGCAAAGCTCGAAATGCGGTCCGCGGTCTGCGCCTGCACGGGTCTGTCTATGTAGCGGTCAACGGCGTTTTATTCTTGATTGACCTCTTCACGGCCGGCTCGTGGTGGTTTTTTTGGCCGCTGCTGGTGTGGGGCGTCGGGATCGGATGTCACTATTTGTACGCAAAGAGCGTCGCAACCGACCAAGGTTGGGCCGACCGCAAGGCTGAGGAAATCAGACTTAAGGCCTATGATGTCAGCCACATCATAGCCATAGACGACTCATTCAAGAGCGGTCGGTCGCCCGGCCGGCGGACGGCCAAGGCCCACGATGCCAAGGCCCACGATGCCAAGGACCACGATGCCAAGGACCACGATGCCAAGGACCACGATGCCAAGGCCCACGATGAGGGTACGGGCCGCCGCACCCGTTGAAACGACGAATTCAGTCGTCAGGCCGATGCCACGGGTTGATCGCCGTGGACGGGGACAAAAGGCGGGCCGAGCAAGCCAGCGATCGAACGGCCCGGTTATCCGCCGTCACTCCGTTGCGGCATGTGGGGATAAGCCTTGGCGATGGCCACCACCCGCATCGAGTAACGCAACAGACCCAAGGTGATGGCGACGAGCACGAATTTGTCGATGGTGGCAAGATTTGGCGGAAATCCACGAAAGACAAAGTACAACAACGTCGCCAACGGCGCCATGGCGAAGTAGTACGCGGCATAAATATGCTTCGTCACGCCGAACAGAACTGCGCTAAAAAAAACTGAGAACGCGTAGAGCGCCACCGCATCGGATCTGCCGTGAGGGGCGTTCTCGGTGAGAGAAATAATCGATATTACCGCGAACAACAATGCAATGAAGAACGTATACGCAAACAGTTCATGATCCGCCTGGCTCTTGTTTAGTCTATGCACACGGATGAAATAGGGTGTCTTGTTTTCATCCCAAACATATTTCTTGATATGTGAGTACCAGTCCATCGTTCGCCAATCCTTACTGAGCCAGGTGCCTGGATGGCTTGCCGGACCTTCGTCCGCACGTGGTAGCAATGTTAACGCCCAATTGTCGCAAATCCACCTCCGGCGCCGTTCAAGCCAGAAGCGGGCCAAACGGCAACGATTTGTCCACACTTACGGCGACGACCTATGGGCGCCTGCCACCGGTTCATCGCCCGGCGTTTCCACCTCGTCTTCGGCTTCTTGATCCACATCCAGTACCAGCCGCTCCTTGCCCTCGACCGCCCGGCCCGTGTCCTCCGGCCACTCGAGGGTCATCAGCGGATAGCGCCAGTGTTGCGGCCCGAACAGCACCACCGCAATCTGGAGCCAGACGGCGATCCCTGCGACCACGGCAATGACAAGACCGATCGCGAGGACGGTCTTGATGACCCAGCGGTGATGCAGCCCGACCAGGGACGCCGAGATCTCGCCGATGGACCACGAATCGTAAGCGTACACGACCGCGAAATAGACGACGACAGAGGTGAAGGGAATGAGAAAGAAGGTCAGCCCGATAAGCTCGATCCAGGCCTTCTTCCGAAAGGCGAGATTTTCGCGAATCAGATCCACCCGCACGTGCGTGTTCCAGATGTAGCCGAAGCCGAGGACCAGAGTAAAGAGCACGGTGTGGGCGTGCCACTCGAGTTCCTGCAACAGCGTCGAGCCGAAATATTGGCTCACGTTCTCGACCAACCAGATCTGTAACACGCCGGTCTTGCGGATGAAGAGGTCGAAGACCGTGATCAGTATCATCGGTACGGCGAACCACGCCCCGAACCGGCCGACCCGGTCGACAAAACGCCTCAGCATTTCGCTGACACGGATCAACGCCGGCATCTCCTCCGCCGTGAGGTGATGCAGTTCCGTCGATTCCGCAGCTACGCCGGCAGCGGACTCGGGCGTCGTCTCATTCACTGCGTTCTCTCCAACGGTCTGGGCCGCGGGTTCAATAGTCATAAACCGTCTTCATCAGCCACAACGCGAGATTCGGCTTCCACATCACCATGATCAGGCCGAGCAACTGCAGCAGAACGAACGGCACGATGCCCTTGTAGATCGACTGGATCTTGATCTCCTTGGGCGCGATGCCCTTGAGGTAGAATAGCGCGAAGCCGAAAGGCGGCGTCAGGAACGAGGTCTGCAGATTGATCGCCATCAGGATCAGGAACCAGAAGACAATGTCGGCCTTCGCGATGTGATCTCCGAAGTCCATGCCGACAACAAGCGGCGCGAAGACCGGCAGCACGATCAGGGTGATCTCGATCCAGTCGAGGAAAAAGCCCAGCACGAACGTGATCGCCATCAGCAGGATCAGCAGTCCCCACGAGGTCAGTTCTGCTGAAGAGATCAGGTACTCGACGATATCGTCGCCGCCCAGCGACCGGTAGACGTAGGCAAAGCAGGTGGCGCTGATGATGATGAAAAAGATCATGGCGATCGTGCGGGCCGAGGTGTGGCACACCCCTTGCAGCATCTCGAAGTTCAGCCGGCGGTTGCCGATCGCGAGCAGGATCACGCCAAAGGCGCCGACCGCGCCGGCCTCGCTCGGCGTAGCGACGCCGAACAGGATCGAGCCCTTGATCATGGTGATCAGCAACACCGGCGGCAGGAAGCTCTTGAAGATCATCCCCGGGTACTCCTTTTTGGGGACGTAGAGCAGTTCCGGCGGCAGCGGCGGCGCGACCTCGGGCTTGAGCTTGGCGTAGATGGCGATATAGATCAGATAGAGGGCGGCGAGAACAAGACCCGGCACGAGCGCCGCCATGAACATGTTGCCGACCGAGACGGCCATCAGGTCGGCCATGATGATGAGCATGATGCTGGGCGGGATCAGGATGCCCAGCGTGCCGGAAGCGGCGATGCAGCCGCACGAGAGCGAGTGGCTGTAGCCCTGGCGGAGCATGGTCGGCAGGGCCAGCGCCGTCATCATGGTGACAGACGCGCCGATGATGCCGGTCATCGCCGCCAGGATGGTGCCCATGATGGTCACGGCAAGGGCCAGCGACCCCGCTACGCCCTTCAAGAGGACCTGCACGCAGTAGAGCAGGTCGTCGGCGATGCCGCTGCGCTCCATCATCACGCCCATGAAGACGAAGCCCGGTATCGCGACCAGGACGAGGTTCTCCGCGCCCTGGAACCAGATCCGGGGCATGAAGTTGAAAAACTCGATCAGCGAGAAGACGCCGAGGAAATAGCCGATCAGGCCGAACAGAAACGAGATTCCGCCGAGGATGAAGGCGACGGGGAAGCCCGAGAAAAGCAGGACCGCCAGCGTCAGGAACATGGTGATCGGCAGGAAATCCTGGACGGTCCAGAGCAGCTTCTCCTGCTCCTCGGGGCTCATCCCCAGGATAGAGACAAATGCGACGCCGACGACGACCAGCAGGATGACGCCAACGGTGGCCCCTTTGTTGCGGCTCACCGCTCTCAGAATGATGCTCTGGGCCACCGATCTCAGAATGGCTTCCATCCGTCGGTTCCCAAAATGGGCACGTTAAGAAAATGCACCCGCGGTCGACACCGGAGAGAAACGACCGGAGCCCATGTGGGCTCCGGTCGTTATCTCAAATTAGGCGGAATTACCTCAACTCTTACTCGGTCAATCGAGATAGGTCGGCTTCAGGGCCTGGGCGGTACCCCAGATCGCGTAGGTCTTGCGGAATGCGAGGTAGCTGTCGGCCACTTTCTTGAACAGCGGGTCCTTGGCCGCATCCTCTTGCAGGACCTCGAGCCACGCCCTCTCGAACACGGCGATCTGCTCGTCGGTCCAGCGCCGGGTCTTCACGCCGTATTTCTCGCCCATCTCGAGCATCGCGTAGGGGTTGACGTACTCGGTCTCGGCGTAGATGTAATGGATGCTCTCGCCGGCGGCGATCTCGAGTATCGCTTTGTTCTGGTCCGACAAGGAGTCCCACTTGTCCTTGTTGATCAGCAGATGGCTCACCGACACCTGCTGGTGCCAGCCCGGGAAGTAGTTGTTCTTGGCGATCTGGTAGAAGCCGTACTTGATGTCCATGGCGGGCATCGAGAACTCGGTGGCGTCGATCACGCCCTTTTCCAGTGCCGGGAAAATGTCGCCGCCGGCCAGAAGTTGGGTCGACACGCCGATCTTCTGCATGACGCGGGCGCCGAGGCCGAAGAAGCGCATCTTCATGCCGCGAAGCTGCTCCAGATCCTTGATCTCTTCCTTGAACCAGCCGGAGGTCTCGGGACCGATGGCGAGGCCGTCGATCTTGTGCACATTGTGCTTGGCATAGATCTCTTCCTCCAACTCGTCGCCGCCGCCGAACTTCTTCCAGGCGAAGTACTCGCCATAGGTCGGGCCGAACGGCACCGCCGTGAAGAACGACAGCGCCGGGTACTTGCCCGTATCGTAGCCCGCGGTGGTCCAGGCGGTCTCGATCGAGCCCTTGGAGACGGCGTCGAAACCCTCGTTCGCCGGTATCAACGCCCCCGGCTCGAAGAACTTCAATATGAACTTGCCGTCGGATAAGCGTTCGATGTTCTTGGAGAAACGCACGGCGTTCGTGCCCAGATGAGGCACGCTGCTGCCCCAGGCGCTGTGCATCTTCCAGGTTACCCTGGCCGCAGGCGCCTCCACTGCTTTCTCAACGACCTTCTCCACCGGTTCCGGCGTCGGCGCGAGAACGAACATTCCGACAAGCCCGCCGACAACGACGCCAACGATGACACCAATGATGATTTTCGACATATCTCCCATGCCTAACCCTCCCAATTCGCATTGTCTCGAGAGCCCAGCGGCTCGCAAGGCCAACCTCACGCGCATCTGCGGCATGGGAAAGCCCAAGCCGCAGCTTTGCCCACAGCCATATTACACCGGCTTTCGCCAAATGCGAGTCCGCCGCGCCGGCCTCGGTTCAGGCGGCGGGAGCTCGGGCCAGCCGCTGGTTGACGCGTGGCACCACCTCGCGTGCGATCAGGCGCATCGATTCCTCGACGTGCGCGGCCGAAATCGCGCCGAAGTTCATCACCATCAGCACCTGGCGCACGCCCAGACGGTGGAGCTCGACGAGTTGGTCGGCCACCGCCGCGACCGAGCCCAAGAGGCCGACGCGGCTCTCGAGGATGTCGTCCAAGACCTGGCGCTTGGCGTAGAGGCGGGTGGCGACGCAGATCGGCGGACAAGGATCCTGGAGCGGCGCCCGGTTGAGGGCAACCGGGTCGATGTCATGGAACCGGCCGTGAAAGGTGACCGGCTCGCCGCGCCGGCGCCGTCCTTGGCCGATGCCACAGGCCTTAACCGATCCCGTAGGCCCTGGCCCAGCCGAGCCCGGCCACGGTGTCGCCGCGCGGCCGGTACTCGCAACCGACCCAGCCCTCGTAGCCGCTCTCGTCGATGAGCTCGAAGAGGAAGGGGTAGTTGATCTCGCCCTCGTCGGGCTCGTGACGGTCGGGCACGCTCGAGATCTGGAAGTGGCGGATGATATCGAGGTTGTCGCGGATGGTTCGGGCCAGGTCGCCCTCCATGATCTGGGCGTGATAGACGTCGTACTGCAGGAACAGGTTGTCGAGCTCCAGCTCCTCGATCAGCGTCCGCGCCTGGGCGCTGGTGGTGAGGTAGTAGCCCGGCATGTCGCGGTCGTTGATGGGCTCGATGAGGACGTCGATGCCCTCGGCCTTGGCCGCCGCCGCGGCGAAGCGCAGGTTGTCGCGGTAGACGCGGTCGTAAGGCTCGCGGTCGGCGCCCTCGGGCACCAGGCCGGCGATGGCGTGAAGCCGAAGACAGCCCAAGGCCCGGGCGTACTCGAGGGCGCGGCCGACGCCGTCCTGGAACTCGCCCTCGCGACCGGGAAGCACGGTGATGCCGCGCTCGCCCCCATCCCAATCGCCCGGCGGCACGTTGAACAGCGCCTGGGTGAGCCCGGCCGCCTCGCGCCGCTCGGCCAAGAACGCCGGCTCGTGGTCATAGGGAAAGAGAAACTCGACGGCGCGGAAGCCGACCGCCGCGGCGGCCGCGTAGCGTTCGGGCAGCTCCATCTCCTGAAACATGAAGCTCAAGTTGGCGGCGAAGTTGGGCACGGTGGACCTCGTCTCAAGACCCCGGGGAAGGCCCATTGTGACACCCGGCCCGCGCCAGCGGCAAGATCGGAGCCGCGACGGCGCTTGACGCCGGCCGGCCATTCCGGGACGCTGGCCGGATCCGCGGTCCGCGTCTTGGGGCTTGCCGGGAGCGGTCATGAACCTCACTGGAAATGCCGTATTCATCACCGGGGGCGCCTCGGGAATCGGCCGCGATCTCGAGCGCCTGAGCGTGCTCGTCAACAACGCCGGGGTTCAGCGCAACTACGCCTTTGCCGAAGACCCGGAGGCGCCCGATCGTATCGACGAGAAGAACGCCCCGCTCTATCGCGCCGCCAAGGCCGCGCTCAGGTTCTTCACCAGGGTCTCGTGCTATCGGCTCGAGAGCACGCCGGTCGCTCTCTTCGAGGTGGCGCCGGCTTTGCTCGCGCCCATGATGCGGCGCGCGTGAGGGCGGGGCGCGCAATGGAGCCGATGACCAGCGAGGCAGGTTGGCTGGAGACGGTCGAGGGGGACGGCGAGCTGGTGTTGGCGGCGGGCGGGGTCTGGACGATCGACAGCGTGGCCCCGCTCGACGATGTCTTGAGTCGGCTCGAGGCGGGTGCGCGGGCCAAGGTCGCCCTCGATCTGGGTGGCGTCATGGGCCTCGACACCGCCGGCGCCTGGCTGCTCTACCGCACCGTGAGGCGGTTGCGCGAGGCCGGCCTCGAAGCCGACTTCCGCGCCGTGAAGCCCGGTCACGCCATCCTCCTGGAGCAGGTGGCGGCCAACGACCGGCCGGCCGAGGTGGCGCCGCCCTCGGCCAACGCCGTGCTCGAGATGATCCGGCACCTCGGCGCCGGCACCGCCGACGCCGTCGGCGAGAGCGGGCGCCTGCTCGCCTTCCTGGGCCTGGTCACGACGACGCTGGCGCGCACCCTGATCGCGCCGCGACGGCTGCGCTTCACCTCGATGGTCCATCACATGGAACAGGTGGGCCTCAACGCCATGCCCATCGTCGGCCTCATCTCCTTCCTCATCGGCGTGGTGCTGGCCTACCAGGGGGCGGAGCAGCTGAGGCAGTTCGGGGCCGAGGTCTTCGTCGTCGACCTGATCGGCATCTCGGTGTTGCGCGAGCTCGGCATCCTGCTCACCGCGATCATCGTCGCCGGCCGCTCGGGCAGCGCCTTCACCGCCCAGATCGGCTCGATGAAGCTCAGGGAGGAGATCGACGCCATGCGCACGCTGGGGCTCGACCCGGTCGAGGTGCTGGTGCTGCCCAGGCTCCTGGCGCTGGTCGTCACGCTCCCTTTCCTCGCCTTCTTCGCCGACCTCATGGGGCTCGCGGGCGGGGCGCTGATGGCCTGGGTCGTGCTCGACATCTCGCCGCTCTTGTTCATCGAGCGGCTCAAAGACGCGGTCGGGATGTGGACCTTCGGGGTGGGCATCATCAAGGCCCCCGTGTTCGCCTTCCTGATCGCCATCGTCGGCTGCTTCGAGGGCATGCGGGTGACCGGCAGCGCCGAGAGCGTGGGCCAGCTCACCACCCGCTCGGTGGTCGAATCGATCTTCCTGGTGATCGTCTTCGACGCCGCCTTCTCGATGTTCTTCGCCACCATCGGCATCTGACCATGGCGCCGCAAGAGCTCAGCGCCGGCAACCAGGAGCCCGTGGTCCGGGTACGCGGCCTCAAGACCCGGTTCGGGCGGCAAGTGGTGCACGAGAACCTCGACCTCGAGGTGCGGCGCGGCGAGGTGCTGGGCGTGGTCGGCGGCTCGGGATCCGGCAAGTCGGTGCTGTTGAGGGCCATCGTCGGTCTGTTGCGGCCCGCCGGCGGCACGGTCGAGGTCTTCGGCCACGACCTGGCCAGCGCCAGCGAGGCCGAGCGGCGGCGCATCGAGGAGCGCTGGGGGGTCCTGTTTCAGGACGGCGCCCTGTTCAGCTCGCTCACCGTGGCCCAGAACGTCGAGGTGCCGCTCAAGGAGCATACCCGTTTGTCGCGCCGCATGATGGACGAGATCGCGACCATGAAGGTGAGCATGGTGGGGCTGCCGGCGGATGCCTGCGCCAAGCTGCCGTCGGAGCTCTCGGGCGGCATGCGCAAGCGCGCCGGGCTCGCCCGCGCGCTGGCGCTGGACCCCGAGATCCTGTTCCTCGACGAGCCCACCGCGGGGCTCGATCCGATCGGCGCCGCCGCCTTCGACGAGCTCATCAAGGGGCTCAAGCAGGCCCTCGGCTTCACCGTCTTCATGGTCACCCACGATCTGGACAGCCTGCACGCAATTTGCGACCGTATCGCCGTTCTCGCGGACAAGCGGGTGTTGGTGACGGGGTCGATGGAGGACATGCTGCGCCACGACCATCCGTGGGTGCGCTCATACTTTCACGGACCCCGGGCGCGGGCGGCGCTCCAAGGCTGAGACCGCGATATGGAGACCAAGGCCAACCACCTCTTGATCGGCGGCTTCGTGCTGGCCATGGTGGTCAGCGTTTTCGGCTTCATCCTATGGCTCGCCAAGGTCGAGATCGACCGCGAGTCCGAGTTCTATCAGGTCTACTTCGACAGCTCGGTGGCCGGCCTCAGCACCGCCAGCGAGGTACGCTACAACGGCATTCCGGTGGGCTCGGTGCAGGAGATCGTCATCGACCCGATCGATCCCCGCCGCGTGCGCGTCACCGTGGAGCTGGCCAGCACCACCCCGGTGCGCGAGGACACGGTGGCCTCGCTCGAGCCCCAGGGCATCACCGGCGTCTTCTACATCAACCTCTCGAGCGGCGACCCTGAGAGCCCGCGGCTGGTGGCCGAGGAAGGCGCCGAGTTTGCGGTCATCGCCTCGCGCCCGTCGCGCTTCGAAGAGCTGTTCGCCGGCGCGCCGCGGGCGCTCGACCGTTTCGTCTTCCTGACCAACCGCGCGGCGCTCTTCTTCGACGAGCAGAACCGGGTGGCGATCGGCGGGATTCTGGCCGACATCAAGGAGCTCACCGGCACCCTGGCGAGCCGCAGCGAGAAGATCGCCCAGACCCTCGACAACATCGAAAGCACGAGCCGCGAACTCAAGGAGGCCGCGGTCAGCGTCGGGCGCGCCACGGTCGAGGTCGAACGTCTGGTGAAAAGCGTCGATTCGACGCTGGCGGTGACCCGGGGCACGATCGCCGGCGTCGACGAGCTGCTCAACACCGAGCTCCGCGGTCTCCTCGTCGACGCCCGCGTCACCATGCGCTCGGTGACCGACACCAGCGACGAGCTTCAGGGATTGCTGGCCGAGAACCGCGCGCCGCTCAACGAGTTCTCGTCCGAGGGCCTGTTCGAGTTCTCGCGGCTCATCACCGAGAGCCGCTTCCTGGTGGGGAGCCTGACGCGGCTCGCCGAACGTCTGGAGAGCGGGCCCGCGGAGTTTCTCTTCGGCGACACCGAGCAGGGATTCAGGGCGGAAGGAGAGTGATGCCAAGCCCCCCCGCACGTGCCTCGGGATTGCGGGCCGCCGCCGCCGCCCTGGCGATGGCCGCGACCCTCGCCGGCTGCGGCGCCCTCAAGCTGCCGGGCCAGGGACCGCCGCCCGACGTCTACACGCTGACGCCCAAGAGCACCTTCGCCGCCGATCTCCCCCAGGTGAGCTGGCAGTTGGTGGTCGAGGAGCCCCAGGCCGCCGGCGGCATCAATACCCAGCGCATCGCGCTCGGCAAGAGCCCGACCCGCATCGACTACTTCGCCAGCGTGCGTTGGACCGAGCGGGCGCCGCTGATGGTGCAGACGCTCCTCGTCGAGTCGTTCGAGAACACCGGCAGCATCGTCGCCGTGGGGCGCCAGGCCATCGCTCTGCGCTCGGACTTCAACCTGCGCACCGACCTGCGCGAGTTCCAGGCCGAGTACTACGACACCACGGGTCTGCCGCGCATCCGGGTGCGGCTCAACGCCAAGATCGTCAAGCAGCCGCGCCGCGCCATCATCGCGTCGAAGACCTTCGAGTACATGACCAAGGCCCAGGGGCAAAGCATGCCCGAGGTCGTCGCGGCCTTCGACGACGCCCTCGGCAAGGTGCTCAAGCAGGTCGTCGAGTGGACCCTCAGGGCGGCGCGCTAGGGCGCGCGAGGGCGGCGGAGGGTCCGCCGCTCGCAGGCGCGGGCCTCAGTCGAGGCGCACGTAGTCGAAGTCGAAGGGCTTGCCGTCGATGCCGCGGGCCGGCGGGGCGATCCAGCCGGCGAACTTGCCGGGCTCGGTCACCGGCTGCATCAGCGAGGCGATGTAGGCCTCGTCGTCCTCGGTGGGCAGCCATTCGTGGTGGCGCCGGTCCCACTCGGCCTGGGAGATGATCTCGCCCTCGGGCGTCACCTCGATCGCCGCGAACTCGCCGATGGCGCGGTGGAAGGCGCGGTGCGGCACCTTGAGCTCGAAGTCGATGGCGTGGCGCTGGATGATCTTGTTCCAGCGTTTGACGCCGCGCTCGCAGTCGGCGATGTAGTCGTCGCGCAAGGTCTCGTTGAGCGCCGTCAGCGCCGGCCTGTCGACGCTGCGGAAGCCGCCGTTCGAGCTCTCGATGATGGGGTAGCGCGCCTCCCTGAGCAAGTGGTCGGCGTCGCGCTTGGTCTCCTGATAGCGGCCCTTGATGCCCATGGTGTAGAAGTTGGCGGCGTTGGTCGAAAGCTCGGAGCCGAAGAGGTCGACCGAGACCGAGAAGTGGAAGTTGAGGTAGCGCTGCAGGGTGGCGAGGTCGATGCCGCCGTGGGCGCGCACGTCGTCGCTATCGTGCTCCCGCATCAGCTCGCAGGCGCGCTCGACCACCCGGCCGACGCCCGTTTCGCCGACGAACATGTGGTGGGCCTCCTCGGTGAGCATGAAGCGGCAGGTGCGCGAGAGGGGATCGAAGCCCGATTCGGCGAGCGCGCAGAGCTGGTACTTGCCGTCGCGGTCGGTGAAGTAGGTGAACATGAAGAACGACAGCCAGTCCGGCGTCTTCTCGTTGAAGGCGCCGAGGATGCGCGGCTTGTCCTGATCGCCGGAGCGGCGCTGCAGCAGGGCCTCGGCCTCCTCGCGGCCGTCGCGGCCGAAGTGGGCGTCCAAGAGATAGACCATGGCCCACAGGTGGCGGCCCTCCTCGACGTTGACCTGGAACAGGTTGCGCAGGTCGTAGAGCGACGGGCAGGTCTTGCCCAGGTGGCGCTGCTGCTCGACCGAGGCCGGCTCGGTGTCGCCCTGGGTGACGATCAGGCGCCTGAGCGTGCCGCGGTACTCGCCCGGCACCTCCTGCCAGGCGGGCTCGCCCTTGTGGTCGCCGAAGTTGACCACCCGCCCCTCCTCGGGCGGGGCCAGGAAGATGCCCCAACGATAATCGGGCATGCGCACGTGGCCGAAGTTGGCCCAGCCGCGGGCATCGACGCTGATCGCGGTGCGCAGGTAGACCTCGCGCGCCTGGAAGCCCTCGGGCCCCATCTCCCGCCACCACTCCAGGTACTTGGGCTGCCAGCTCTCGAGCGCCCGTTGCAGGCGGCGGTTGTCGGCCAGGTTGACGTTGTTGGGAATGCGCTCGAGGTAGTCGATGGTCATGGTGCTACACCCTGTTCTTGTCGAAGTCGGCGCGCCGGCCGCTGCCGTAAAGCTCCAGCGCGCCCTTGTCGCCGGTGGCGTTGGGGCGCTGGAAGATCCAGTTCTGCCACGCCGAGAGGCGGCCGAAGATCTTGCTCTCCATGGTCTCGGGCCCGGCGAAGCGGAGGTTGGCCTCGAGCCCCGTGAGGGCGTCGGGCGAGAACGCAGCGCGCTCCTCGACGGCGATGCGGATCTCGTCCTCCCAGTCGATGTCGTCGGGGATGAAGGTGACGAGGCCGAGCGCGTCGGCGGCCGCGGCCTCGAGATCCTCGCCGCTGCGCGCCTTGGCCGCCGCGACGGCCTCGGGATCGTCGAGGAAGCGGCTCTCGAGCCGGGTGATGCCGTTGCCCATGGGATAGGGGCCAAAGTTCGTGGCGCCCAAGCGCAGCGTCGCCGGCGCTCGGTTGTCGCCCTCGAACTGGCCGTCGAGCATATACGAGCGGTCGGCGGCGAAAACCAGCTCGGCCAGCGTCCCGGCGAAGCACGAGCCAGGCTCGAGGAGCGCGATGAGGCTGCGCGAGGTGACGTCGAGGCGCTTCAGCGTGCGCTTGAGGTAGAGCGTGATCTCGCGCACCAGCCAGTCGTCGCGGTGATCGACGAGCGCCTGGTCGTAAGCCGCGACCAGCGCTTGGTCGCCCTGGGTCTTGAACAGCCAGGTGCCCAGCGCGGTTTCGTTCGAGCGCAGGTGCAGGATCGCGTCGTCGAGCTCAGCTGCGAGCTGGAGGGGCCAGAACCCGGCGCCCGCCGCATGGATGCCGGCGAGGTCGGCGGGGGGCGGCGCCTCGGGCCCGCGCACCGTGATCTCGGCCACGCCCGCGTCGCGCTCGAGCACGACCTCGAGGGTGCCGTAGCTCACGCGGTCCTCGGCGAAGCTGCGCTCCAAGGGCGTGAGCTCGACGCCCGCCGCGTCGTTAGGCCGGTCGCTGGCGGCGGCGAGGGCTTGGGCCCGGGCGCGCGCCTTCTGGTCGAACTCCGAGCGCCGCACGACCTCGTCCACGAGCCCCCAATCGACCGCGCGCGCGCCGCGGATGCCCTCCTCCAGCGTCGCGAAGAAGTCGGCGCGGTCGCGGCGCACCTTGCGCTTGTCGACCAGCCGGGTGAGCCCGCCGGTGCCGGGCAGCACCGCAAGGAGCGGGATCTCAGGCAGCGAGACCGCGGTGGCGCCGTCGTCGGCCATCAGGATGTGCTCGGTGGCGAGCGCCATTTCGTAGCCGCCGCCGGCGCAGGAGCCCTGCACCGCGGTCATGTAGGTCTGCCCCGAGTGCTCGCTGGCGTCCTCGATCGAATTACGGGTCTCGTTGGTGAACTTGCAGAAGTTGACCTTCTGGACGTGGCTCGACTGGCCCAGCATGCGGATGTTGGCACCGGCGCAGAACACCCGATCCTTGGCCGACCGGATCATCACCGCGCCGACCTCGGGGTGCTCGAAGCGGAGCCTTTGGGTGGCATCGTAGAGCTCGATGTCGACGCCGAGGTCGTAGGAGTTGAGCTTGAGCTGGTAGCCCGGCCGCAAGCCCCCGTCCTCGGCGACGTCGAGCGAGAGGGTGGCGACCGCGCCTTCCGTCTCGAGCGTCCAGTGCTTGTAGCGCTGGGGATGGGTCTGAAAGTCGATGCGCTCGCTCATCGCCGGCTGCTCCGCCGCTTGGCCTGCCTGTTGCTCCGCCGTCTCGCTCATTGCCGCCACCCCCACCGCCTTGCTCATCTTGCCGCGCCCGGCCCGCCGGTGCATCCCGGCCCGTGCATCCCGGCCCGTGCATCCCGGCCCGTGCATCCCGGCCCGTGCATCCCGATCGTCGCGCCGGCGGTGTTAAATACTTGCCCTGCCCACTGTGCGAATAGGCATTATAATGCATGTTTACCCAAAATCAAGAATTATTACGCAGCTTTCCACTGGACACCCGGCCAAACCCGAAGCTCCGCGGGTCCGCCTCATGGGTTTGATATAGGCGCCCGACGGCCTTCCGCCGCCCCTCACGCCGCCACGCCGGCCGCCTGGCTCAGGCTGACGAGCTCCGCGAGGCAGGCCTCGACGGTCCGCCCGGAGGTGTCGAGGGCGGCATCGGCGCGGGCGTAGAGCGCCTCGCGGCCGGCCAGGATGCGCTTGAGGTCGGCCATGGCCTCGTCGCGGTTGCCGGCCATGGGGCGGTGGTCGCCCTGCGCCACCACCCGCGCCATGTGCTCCTCAGGGGCCGCTTTCAGCCACACCGTGTAGCACGAGCCGAGCAGCAGCTCGTAGGTGCCGGGCTCCGAGACCAGGCTGCCGCCGGTGGTGATGACGGCGCCCGGGTGGCTCTCGATGAGGCGCTCGAGGCAGCGCCGCTCGTGGCGGCGATAGGCGGGCTGGCCCCAGAGATCGAAGATCTCGGCCAACCTCATGCCGGCCTCGCGCTCGATCTCCTTGGCCATCTCGACGAAGGGGAGCGCCAAGCGCTCGGCGAGGCCCCGCCCCAGCGTGCTCTTGCCGGCGCCGCGCAGGCCAACCAGCGCCACCCGCCCCTGGCGCCCGCCGGCGCCGCCGAAGGTCTCGCTCACCAGCCTGGCGGCGGCACCGAGCTCGGCGGGGCCGAGGCGGCCCAGCTGCTCGATCAGCAGCGTGAGTTCGACCGGATGCTCGGGCCCCTCGCGCACCAGCTCGGCGAGCGCCACGCCCATGGCCCGGGCGACGGCGCGCAGCCGGGTGATCGAGACGTTGCCGCGGCCGCTCTCGAGCTCGGCCAGGTAACGCTCCGAGACGCCCGAGTCGCGCGACAGGATCTTGCGCGTCATGCCGCGCCGGGCGCGGGCCTCGCGTACCCGTTCGCCGAGCGCCTTGAGGTAGCTGTTCTCGGGCTCGGGCTGGGGCTCGGCCGCCCCGCTCGCCTTGGCCCCGACCCGCGTCACCATGATGGTCCCCGTCACTCGCGAAACGTTACATGCAGTATAATGCTTTTTTCCTGGAAATCGATATTAAATTGCAATATACCGCATGAACTCTCCCGGGTGACGTGGCGCCCAATGAAGGCAGAGCGGGGTATGTCGACAAACCACCTCAACATTGGCATGGCCACCCCGAGCGGCCGCCCCGCGCCATGAGCGCCCGCGCCGTGAGCGAGCCCGAAACCGGCTTTCTCGAGGCCGCGGGCCAGCGCCTCGAGGTCGCCCGCTTCGGGCCGCGCGAGGCGCCGGGCCCGACGCTGGTGCTGCTCCACCAGGGCCTGGGCTGCGTCGGCATGTGGCGCGATTATCCGGCCCGGCTGGCCCAAGCCACCGGCCTCGAGACCCTGGTCTACAGCCGCCTCGGCTATGGCCGCTCGGCGCCGCTGACGGGGCCGCGCGAGGTCCGTTTCATGCACGACGAGGGGCTCGAGGTGCTGCCGGCGCTCTTGGAGGCGGCGGGCGTCGACGACTTCATCCTGGTGGGCCACAGCGACGGCGCCTCGATCGCCATCATCTACGCCGGCGGCGTCGGCCATCCCGGCCTGCGCGGACTGGTGCTCGAGGCACCGCACGTCTTCATCGAGGACATCTGCATCGAGAGCGTCGCCGCCATCTCCGAGCGCTTCCGCACCACCGACCTGGCGCGGGGCTTCGCGCGCTATCACGGCGACAACACCGAGGGCGCCTTCTGGGGCTGGGCCCGGGCCTGGCTGAAGCCCGAGTTCCGCCACTGGAACATCGAGGACTACCTGGCGCCGATCCGGGTACCGGTATTGGTGATCCAGGGCGAGCTCGACGAATACGGCACCATGGCCCAGGTCGACGCCATCGCGGCCCAGGTCTCGGGGCCGCATCAGTGCCTCAAGCTCCCCGACTGTGGGCACGAGCCTCACCGCGAGAGGCAAGCGGTGGTGCTCGACGCCACCACCGCCTTCATCCGCGAGCGCATGCTGTAGCCCGAGGTCGTCACATAGGGTGGCGCCGGGGGCAAGCTTCGGGCGCCGGACGCCGCGAAGCGATTGGACGACCCGGGCGTCCCGCCGGGCAACCGTCTCGAGGCCGTGAAAGACGATCGCGCCGGCCAGCACAGTATTCGAGTCACCGAGCGCTGGCGGATTTGCTTGGTGTGGCGGGCGGGCGTCGTCCGGCGAGGTCGAGATCGTCGATGACCACAAGGGCTGGCATCGCTCGCGGCTCAACGACATCGTCCTCGGTTGCCGCGTGATCAGCGCCGATACGGCCTTGCGGCTGGCTCGCTATTTCGGGACCACGGCGGACTTCTGGGTCGATCTGCAGGCCCGCTACGACCTCGAAGTCGCCAAGGAGACGCGCATGAGCCGCATCGCGGCGGCCCTCACGCCCCGGCCGGCATGAGGGCCGCGAGTACCCTTGGCGCCAGGGCGGCGCCCCGCCGCTGGCCTCGGGCGCCGCTTTGCGCTACCTTTGGGACGCATGTCGACGATGAGACCGACCGTGGCGCAACGCCGATACCTCGCGCGCGGCCTGGACCAGCCTGGGGGTAAGCTGCCGCTGTTCGACGAGCACGGCCAGCAGATCAGCCCCAGCACTGTTCAGGCCTGCGTCCGTCACGGCTGGGCCCAGCCCTGGTTCGCCAACCCCATCAAGCCGGACTGGCTGGTGTGCAAGCTCACCGCGCGGGGCCGCGCCGAGCTCGGGCGCGGCGGCGGGCCGGCCACCACGGCGGAACGGCCCGGCGCCAGCCCGCTCGCCCTCTCCGGCAGCCAATAGGGCCGCGCACGTGGCCTCGCTGGCCGCCGCCGCCGCGCTCTTCCTCGCCATCCACGTCCTGATCTCGGGCACGGCGCTGCGCGACACCATCGTCGCCCGCGTCGGCGAGACCCCCTACAAGGGGCTCTTTTCGTTGGCCTCGCTCGGCGCCCTGGTGTGGATGGCGATGGCTTACAACCGGGCCGCCTACGTCGAGCTCTGGGACGTCGGCGCCGGCGCCCGCCACCTCGCGCTCGGGGTGATGCCCTTCGCCTGCATTCTGGCGGTCGGCGCCTTCAGCACCCGCAGTCCGACGCTGATCGGGATGGAAGGCGCGCTGCGCTCGCCCGATCCCGCCAGCGGCATCCTCAAGCTGACCCGCCATCCCTTCCTGTGGTCGGTGGTGCTGTGGGCGCTGGTGCACCTTTTGGCCAACGGCGACCTGGCGTCGGTCGTGCTTTTCGGCACGCTCTTGATCCTGGCGCTGGTGGGCCCGCCGCTGGTCGACGCCAAGCGGGCCAGGAGCCACGGCGAGGCCTGGCAGAGCTACCTCGCCCGGACCTCGAACCTGCCCCTCGCCGCGCTCCTTTCGGGCCGCGCCCGGACCTCGCTCGCCGAGGTCGGCTGGTGGCGCCTCGCCGCCGGCCTCGTGCTCTACCTCGTGTTGCTCTTGGCCCACGGCTTGGTCTTCGGGGTGAGCCCGCTTCCCATGTAGCGGCGGCGCCCGAGCGCAGCTTCGTGGCGGGCTTGACAGGTCTTTGTCTTGCGCTATACTTAACCATATGGTTAAGTATCAGCACGACGCCCTCGACGCGACCTTCGCGGCCCTGGCCGACCCGACGCGGCGGGCGATCCTGGCCCGGCTCGCGCTCGGCGAGCTCTCGGTCGGCGATCTCGCCCAGCCTTTCGAGATGTCGCTGCCGGCGGTGTCGAAACACCTCAGCGTGTTGGAGAACGCGGGCCTGGTGGTCCGCCAACGGGAGGGCCGGATGCGGCGCTGCCGCCTCACCAGCGCGCCGTTGCGCGGGGCCGCCGACTGGATCTCGAGCTATCGGCGCTTCTGGGAGGAGCAGCTCGACGCCCTCGCCCGCTACCTCGAGGAGCAACAGAAAACGGAGGAGTCCTCAAATGGCAAGCCTACAGACGGAAACGGCCGCGGCGGGCGCGGCTGAGCTCAAGCTCAACATCACCCGGGTCATCGCCGCCCCGCGCGACAAGGTGTTCCGCGCCTGGACCGACCCCACCGAGCTCGCCAAGTGGTGGGGGCCGAAGGGCATGACGGTGCCGGTGTGCGAGATCGACGTGCGGCCGGGCGGGGCTATTTACACGGTCATGCGCTCGGCCGAGGGCAGCGACTACACCATGAAGGGGGTCTACCGCGAGGTCACCCCGCCCGAGCGCCTGGTCTTCACCTGGTGTTGGCAGGAAGGCGAGATGGAGGGCGTGGAGACCCTGGTCACGGTCGAGTTCCACGACCGCGGCGAGAGCACCGAGCTGGTGCTCAGCCACGTCGGCTTCCCCAGCGAAGCGCAGTGCGAGGGCCACACCCAGGGCTGGTCGAGCTCGTTCGAGTGCCTCGACGAGACCATCTAACCGAGATCATCCAACCGAGACCATCCAACAAGGAGGACGGCAACCATGACCGACGTCGCGATCTATGGCTTCCCCCAGAGCAGTTACGTGCGCACGGCGCGCCTCGCGTGCGAGGAAAAGGGCGTCGCCTACGACCTGGTTCCGGTCGAGTTCGGCTCGCCCGAGCACCTCGAGCTGCACCCTTTCGGCAAGATTCCCGCCTTTCGCCACGGCGAGCTGGTGCTCTCCGAGACCAGCGCCATCGCCCGCTACGTCGACGCCGCCTTCCCCGGGCCCCGCCTGGTGCCCGCGGGCGCCGAGGCCCAGGGCCGCATGGAGCAATGGGTCAGCACGGCCTGCGACTACCTCTATCAGGACATGATCCGCGGGCTGGTGTTCCCGCGCCTCGTCGCGCCGTCGCGCGGCGCCGAGCCGGACGAGGAGATGATCGCCCAGGCCATGCCCAAGGTCGAGCACCACCTCGGCGTGCTCGACCAGGCGCTCATCGGTCGGGACTATCTGGCCGGTTCGGCGCTCTCGCTCGCCGACCTGTTCGTCGCCCCCATCGCCTTCTGGGTCCGGCTCACGCCCGAGGGCCAGGCGCGCAAGGACGGCTACCCCAACCTCAACCGCTGGTGGGAGCGCATGGCGGCGCGCCCCAGCATGGCGGCGACCGAGCCCGCGATGCCGGGGCAAAAGGCGGCCTGAGCCCGAGCAGAGAAGCGCAGCGGCGAGGCGATCCCCCCTCGCCTCCGCCCGCCGCGCCACCGGGCGCCGGTTGCGAGGGTGCTGGCTCCGGTCTTATCCTACGCGGTGGCCCGTCGCCGCGACGAGGAGCCCGCGATGCCCAAGGAGGCCCATTTCAGCCCCGCCCTGTTCGCCTTCCTGCGCGAGCTCGAGGCCAACAACAGCCGCCCCTGGTTCCTGGCCAACAAGGAGCGCTACGAGTGCGAGGTACGCGAGCCCATGCTCCGCTTCATTGCCGACTTCGGCGTCGAGGCGCGCAAGATCAGCCCCTACATCGTCGCCGATCCGCGCAAGGCGGGGGGCTCGATGTTCCGCATCCACCGCGACACCCGCTTCTCCAAGGACAAGAGCCCCTACAAGACCAGCGCCGCCGCCCGCTTCAGCCACGCCGACGGCAAGGACGTCCACGCCCCGGGCTTCTACCTCCACATGGAGCCGGGCCAGGTGTTCGCGGGCGCCGGCGTCTGGCGTCCCGACTCGACGACGCTGGGCCGGATCCGCGACGCCATCGTCGCCGAGCCCGAGGGCTGGCGCCGGACGCTCTCGGGCAAGGCCTTCAAGGCCCATTGCGCGCTCGGCGGCACGGCGCTCAAGCGGCCGCCGCGGGGCTACGACCCCGACCACCCCCTGATCGAGGACCTCAAGCGCAAGGACTTCATCACCGTCAGCCGCTTCGCCGAGGCCGATGCCTGCGCCGCCGATTTCCTGAGCCGCTTCACCCGCACCTGCCGCGCCGCGGCGCCGCTGCAGAAGTTCCTCACCGCGGCGCTCGGGGTGCCGTGGTAGGGGCGCGACGAGAAACCGACCACGAGGCCGCGCCCGCCGAGATCGACCGGCTGATGGACGCGGCGCCCGATACGCCCGAGGGCGACCGGCTCGATGTGCTCGCGACCCTGGTGGTAGCCTACGAAGCGCGGCACCACGCGATCGAGCACCCCGATCCCCTAGCCGCGATCCGCTTCGAGATGGAGCAGCAGGGCCTCAGCCGCAAGGACCTGGAGCGCTACATCGGCACGCGGGCGCGGGTATCGGAGGTGCTCAACGGAAGGCGGCCGCTCACGCTGGCGATGATTCGCAAGCTCCACGAGGGTCTCGGCATTCCGGCCGAGGCGTTGATCCGGGGCGCCGACGCCCTATGAACCGTTCTCCGCCTTTCGCCTCGGGGGTACCCGCTGCCTAGTCTGACTTGGCCCGCACCGAGCCCCGGCGTTGACTGACCGGGGGCACGAGGGTCCCTTTCGCCTCGATGCCCCGGCAACCGCCCAGGAACTCCGCCGCGCCTGCGACGTCATCATTGATAAACTGGCGTCGTCCGGCGAACAGGGCGGCTGGTCGTCCCTGAGCTCGTAGACGCGTTTCTCGAAGTCGAGCTTTCAGGTGCCGGCACACCTCACCTCGCGGGGAGAACGACATGCGGTCCACACGCGCTGATAAAACGGGGGAAGCGGTGGATTGGTGGTTCATCTACAAGCTGCCCAGCGATGTGGGCCCGAAGGAAGACACCACCGGCTTCGAGTATCTGTACTGCGACTCGAAATCGAAATCCGGACCCAAGCTGTCGAAGATCACCCTGGACCATGACCAGTCCGCGGTCGCATTGACCCTTGGCCAGATTTTTTCCGGTGACGCGGATGCGGGTTATGTTCTGTGGAACGACGAGATCCCGCCGACGAAGAAGACCCCGAATCCCGCGAGAAACGACGACAAGGGTCACACCAAGGGCGTGCTCGGCTTCAGCAAGAAGACGAACAGCGGATTTTACCTGCTCCACTCGACGCCGAGATTCCCCGCCGTGGGTGTCATCGATCTGCCGGGCGACGAGCGCAAATACGGGCAAACCTATCTGTGCATCACATTGCAAGATTATGACACCGTGAACGCCGTCGCCGAAGTGTTGAGACTTCAGAACGAGCCCCAGGTCTACGCGAGCCAGACCCCTTCCGTCGAGGCCACCGAGAGCATTGCCAAGCTCGCCAAGGAAGACAGCAAGCCGAAGGCTAAGAATCCGGCGGATATCGAAATCCTATCGAAAGCCAGAATGAAATTTCGGCTGATTGCGAAGAACCGAAGCTGGAGCGAACCCGCCAAGGGCAAATCCGCCGGCAAGGACTTCTGGAAAGATCTGGTCGGCCCCGCGTTGAAATGCGATTTGAACATCGAAACCTGGCGCCGGGGACAGGTATTCGGAGATATCGATTCCGACGCCAAGGACCAATCCCTGGACGTTCTGGACATCGATCTCGGCGCCATCGGCCTGAAAGGGTATCGATGGGCGTATACCAAAGATCATGCCAAATGGGGCATCTCGGAAGCGAATCCACCCGGCTATGTCGTCATCGCCGACATCAATCGACAGGTGTCCCAGGACAAGCGAGGCGGGGGCGGTCTGGCGTTCAAACACGAGGGGATCTGGAAAGCCTTGAAATCCGCCGAAATCGTGGCGAAGTCGGCCGTCAAGGGCCCACACGAGGACAAGGCGTGAGCGTGATCCGCTTCGAGATCGAGCGGCAGCGCCTCGGCATTCCGGCCGAGCCTTCGATCCGGGCTCCCGATGCCCTCTGAGCCGCGCTCCGCCTATCGCCTCAAGGGTAGCCGCCGCCTCGCCCGACTTGGCCCGCGGCCAGCCCCGGCGTTGCCTGACCGGGGGCCGATCGATAGACTGCCGCCCTTGGAAACCGAGGGATCAAGGGCACCGACCGCGCGCTCAGCGGCGGAGAGACTCCTCGGCGCAAACGAACCGTAGATGAGGGAGGACAATATGAGGTTTCGAAAGCTCGCCGTCATCGCCGTCTCGGCCGCTGCCGCCGCCATCGCCGTGGCCGTGGCCGGCAGCGGCGTCGCGGCCGCCGCCGAGGCAAAGCTCAAGGCGGCCAGCTTCCTGCCGGCGCGGGCGGTCTACGCCAAGTACTTCTATCGCTGGATCGATGAGGTCAACAGCCAGTGCGCCGGCAAGATCAACATCAGCGTCGTCGGACCGGCGGCGATCAAGTCGCTCGAGCAGTGGCGCGCGCTCAAGGACGGCGTCATCGACATGCATTTCGGCCCGCCCAACTACTACAAGGGGGTGATGCCCGAGGCGGACGTGACCATCCTCGCCAACAACGGCACCCAGCGGCAGCGCGAGAACGGCGCCTGGGCGATCATCAACCAGCTCCACAACGAGAAGCTCAACGCCTGGTACCTCACCCACATCATCGATGGCGTGACGTTCTTCATCTACACCAGCAAGCCGCACGAAGGGGGCCGTTTCGAGGGCTTCCGCCTGCGCTCGGTGCCGATCTACGACGAGTTCTTCCGCTCGCTCGGCGCCAAGCCCGTGCGCATGGCGCCGCCGGCGGTCTACACCGCGCTCGAGCGCAACACGGTCGACGGCTACGGCTGGCCGCTGTGGGGGCTTTCGGACTTCGGCTGGGAGAAGCACACCAAGTACCGGTACGGACCCGGCTTCTTCAACGCCGACGTCAACATCCTGGTCAACCTCGACCGCTGGAACGGTTTCGCGGACGACCAGCGTCAGTGCCTGACCGACCTGACGTTGTGGCTCGAGCAGGAATGGCCGGCGTGGCGCGACGCGGAGAACGCCCGCCAGCTCGAGGCCCAGAAAAAGGCCGGCGTCGAGTACGTGGATCTCGGCGCCGACTTCGCCAAGCTCGCCTACGAGCTGCACTGGGCGGCGGTGACCAAGGCCAACCCCGAGGTCGTCGCCAAGCTGCGCCCGTTGCTGGTGGAGTAAGTCCGACCGCGAAACTCGGGCCGCGGTGGCGGCCGGGGCGCGGCGCGCCGCCCCGGCCGGGCCGTTGACCTTGGCCGGCACCCCACAAGAGGCCGCCCGCCGCGGCTGGTTCGACCGCTTGATCGACGGCTTGGCCGTGGTCGCCGGGGCGATGCTGTGCGCACTCACGGTGCTCATTTGCGTCGACGTCGCGGGACGCAAACCGGGCCTCTTTACCATTCCATGGACGCTCGACGTCGCCGAGTACACCCTCTACATCGTCACCTTCTGCGGCGCGCCCTGGGTGTTGCGCGAGGGCGGGCATATCTCGATCGACCTTTTCGTCGAGCGCTTGAGGCCGGCGCTTAGGCACCGAGTCGCGCTGGTCAGCCACGGCGTCGGCGCCCTGGTCTCGGGCATCCTGCTCTATTACTCGTGCCGCGTCTGGTGGGTCTCGTTCAGCGAGGGGGTCTTGGTTCACGAGACCTTCGTCTTTCCCGAGTGGCTGCTTATGAGCCTGGCGCCCCCGGTCTTCCTGATCCTCCTCGTCATGTTCGTGCGTTTCATCACCGGCGCCTCGGCGCGTCCCGGGGACGGCTTCAAGACCGACGGGCTCTGAGCCATGGAATGGTACTACGTCCTCGCGCTCCTGATCGGCGGCCTCGTGGTCTTCATGCTGCTTGGGCTGCCGGTGGTGTTCGCGTTCTTCGCCGTCAACATCATCGGCGCCTTCGTCTTCATGGGCGGGGACAAGGGCGTGGTGCAGCTGGTGCGCAACACCATCGACTCGGTCCAGGCCTTCGCGCTGTTGCCCATACCGCTGTTTATCTTCATGGGCGAGATCATGTTCTATACCGGGCTCGCGGCGCGGGCGATCGACGCCGTCGACAAGCTGATCGCCCGGGTGCCCGGACGGCTGGCGCTGGTGGCGATCATCGGCGGAACGATCTTTTCCTCGCTTTCCGGCTCGACCATCGCCAACACGGCGATGCTGGGCTCGACGCTGCTGCCCGAGATGTACAAACGCGGCTACCAGCCGGAGATCTCGATCGGCCCGATCGTCGCGGTGGGGGGAATCGCCATGCTCATTCCGCCCTCGGCGCTGGCGGTGCTGCTCGGCAGCATCGCCCTTATACCGATCGGCGATCTCCTCATCGCCTCGATCATTCCGGCGCTCATCCTGGCCAGCCTGTACTTCGCCTACGTCGTGCTGCGCTGCTGGCACAACCCTCGGATCGCGCCCCCCTACGACGTCGAGGGCATGCCCTGGAGCGAGCGGATCAAGCCGTTTTTCAAGTACGTGCTGCCGCTCATGAGCATCTTCGTCGTGGTCGTCGGCAGCATTATCGGCGGCGTCGCGACGCCGACGGAATCGGCGGCGCTGGGCGCCGTCTCCTGTCTCGCGATCGCGCTCGCCTACGGCAAGCTCAGCGTCGATAACTTCCTGATCGCGGTGCGCCAAACCGTACGCTTCAGCGTCATGACCCTGTTCATCATCTGCGGCTCGATCACCTTCTCCCAGATCCTCGCCTTTTCCGAGGCCTCGGCCGGGCTCACCCTGGTGATCGTCAACGCCGATCTCGCCCCCATGGTGGTGCTCATCGGGATGCTGGTGGTGCTGATGTTCCTGGGCTGCTTCATGGACCAGGTCAGCATGATGATGATCACCATGCCGCTCTACATGCCGGTGGTCGAGCAGATGGGCTACAACGTGGTCTGGTTCGGCGTGCTCGCGCTGATGATCCTCGAGATCAGCCTCGCCACCCCGCCCTTCGGGCTGCTCTTGTTCGTCGCCAAGGGCGCGGCGCCCGACGACACCACCATGCGCCAGGTCATCACCTCGGTGTTTCCCTTCATTGCCCTGGCGCTGCTGGTGGTGGTCCTGCTCATCGCCGTGCCGGGGCTGACCCTGGTCTTCACCGGCTGACGGCTGACGGCGCCGGTCGAGCGCGACTATTTGGCGTATTTGGTGATCGCCGCGAGGGCGTTCTGCAGGCGATTTGTCAGTTTGCCGCGCTGGGATTCCTTGCTGCCGAACCCTCCGGCCAAGTCGAACAGGTAGACACTACCGCGGGCGGCCACGAAGAACTCGACATCGACGACGTAGACGCCGTCCGAGACCAGGTCCATGTAGTTGCCGATGTCGGCTAAAGTGGTCTTGAGCGCGTCGGCGCCGAGCTTTTGGGCGATGATGGCCTGCCCGAGTTGTGTCCCGTCGAAGGCGCTCTTGCTCGCCGGAAGCGAGTCGAAGTCCTTGAACTCGTTGTCGATCTTGGTGGCGCCGAAGAACCAGGTCTCCAGCATCACAACGTAGTTCCGGGGCTTCAGCTTGGGGTCGCTCTTATTGGTCAGATTGAGCCAGAAGAAGGCGCCGTGATCCGGCGTCTTGAGCCCGTAGCCCTTGTACTTTCCCGACTGCAGATCATTGATGGTGGCCGCCTCCCTCATCAGGGTGCCCGAGCCGGCCATATCGACGAGGAGCGAGACGTTGACGACAATCTTGAGGTGGCATGTGAGTATCTTGGCGCTGGATTTACAGACCTCCAAGGAGTCAAGGGAATCGAGGTGGATCGGCGCATCCAGGCCTTCGAAATATTTCTGGTTAACCTCCCACGCGTTGGCCGAGGCGCCGCCGGCGGCCAAGCATCCGATCAGCAGACCGGCGAGCAGGATCAGGAAACGACGCACTCTCATGGCAACCTCCGGTGCGCGGTTTGGAAAGGAACCCGGTGCCGAGCGGCGCTTGCCGCCCAATCTTCCTGACGCGCCGGCGCCACCGATGTGAACCTGAGTTCGAGGAATGCGAGGGGGGCCGGCGGCGCGGCGCTAGAGCATTTCAAGATTTGGTAGAGCCATATCCGGCGTGTCTGATGAAGTTGTG
>CBDUZE010000049.1:0-27184 GCA_965371625.1 uncultured Alphaproteobacteria bacterium | reverse complement strand
ACCATCATGCCGCCGAGCCGGTCCGACATCTCGTAGACGTGGACCTCGTAGCCGGCCTCGGCGAGGTCCTGCGCCGCGGTGAGCCCGGCCGGACCGCCGCCGACGATGGCCACGGTCTGGTCCTTGGTCACCGCCACCGGGGGCAGGTGGAAGTCCTTGCCCAGGCGCTCCATGACGATGCGCTTGAAGTTGCGGATGGCGACCGCGCCATCGCTGTCGACGCGGCGGCAGGCGGGCTCGCAGGGGGCGTCGCAGACGCGGCCGCAGATCGAGCTGAAGGGGTTGGTGGCGGTGATGGCCTCGAACGCGGCTTCGAAGTTTTCCTCCCAGATGTAGGCGATGTAGGAGGGCGCGTCGGTGCCGATGGGGCAGGCCACCTGACAGGGCGCCGGCACGAAATGGAGGTCGCCGGTGTCGTCCTCGAGCTCGGGCGGCAACGCCCGCGCCCCACCGTCGCCGCTCGTCGCGAGGTTCATGCCGCCCCCACCCGGTCCACCAGGTCCACAAGGTCGGGATCGTGGCGGCGCCGTTCGGGCGCGTAGGGGAGCCGCGTGATGGCCGCCGCCTCGGGCGTCAACGCCACCAGGTCGGCGCGCGACAGGTGGTGCACGTCGTCGTAGCCCAGGGCGCGGACCAGGGCCGCGATCTGCCAGCGCACGCCCTCGAGGTAGCGATGGATGTTATGGGCCTCGACCTCGATGTCGTAGCGCTTCTCGTGCTCGGGGTCCTGGGTGGCGATGCCGACGACGCACTGGCCGACGTGGCACTGCATGCAGGCGATGCAGCCCCCGGCGACGATGGCCGAGGTGCCGAGCCCCACGGCGTCGGCGCCCAGCGCCAGCGCCTTGACCGTATCGACGCCGTCCCGGATGCCGCCCATGAGCACGATCTGCAGCTCGCCCGAGCGGTCGATATCGGCGAGCGCGTCGAGCGCCCCCTGGATCGCGGCGATGGTCGGGATGCCGACGTACTCCATGACCTCGGTGCCGCCGGCGCCGGTCGAGCCCTGCATGCCGTCGAGCTCGACGAAATCGAAACCGTCCTTGACGGCGATCTTGATGTCGTCGTGCACCCGCCCGGCGCCGAGCTTCAGGCTCACCGGGATGCGGTAGCCGGTGGCCTCGCGGAACTCCTCGATCTTGATCACCAGATCGTCGGCGCCGAGGATGTCGGGGTGGCGCGACGGCGAGCGCAGGTCGATGCCCGCCGGAATGCCGCGGATGCGGGCGATCTCGGGCGTCACCTTCTTGGCCATGAGCTGGCCGCCGAAGCCCGGCTTGGCGCCCTGGGAGATGTAGATCTCGAGACCGTTGGCGCGCTGCATGTCGTGGATGTTCCAGCCCAGGCGTCCCGACAGGCACTGGAAGATGAGCTGGTCGGCGGCCTCGCGTTGGGCGTCCATCATGCCGCCCTCGCCGGTGTTCTCGGAGATCCCGGCCAGCGCCGAGGCCTTGGCAAGGGCGATCTTGGTCGAACGGCTGAGCGCCCCGAAGCTCATCGGCGCGATCATCACCGGCATCGAGAGATCCAAGGGCTTGGCCCCGCTCTTGCCGCCGATCAAGGTGCGCAAGCCGACCTTCGAGACCACGTCGCGCTCGTCGAAGGGCCCGAGGTCGCGCTTGAAGGCGAGGTCGGAGAGGTGGGGCAGCTCGCGGGCGCCACCGTAGCCGCGGATACGGTAGCGGCCGATCTGGGACTTGATGTAGATGTCCTCCTGCACCTTCTCGTTCCAGTATTCGGACTTGCCCGAGAACGCGAAGAAGGGGAGCGAGCGCACCCGCGCCTCGGCGCTGCCATAGCGCAGCTTCTTGCCGGCGTTGACGATCTTCTGGAAGGAGCCCCGATAGGGGATCTGGTAGCGCTCGAGGAACTCGCGCAGGGCGTCGAGCTCGGCGCCCGAAAGGTCGCTCAGCATGGCATCCGAGCCCAGCGACTGGAGCTTGCCGCCGACGTAGATCTCGCCGCCGGTCATGTCCTCGCCGATGCGCTCGCCCGAGTTGCCGAGGATGATGATACGGCCGCCGTACATCATGTAGCCGGCCATGAAGTTGGCGTTGCCGGCGCAAGCCAGGGTCCCCGCTTTCATCACCTGGCCGGCGCGCGAGCCGATGTTGCCGCGCACCACCACCTCGGCGCCGCGGATGGCGACGGCGGGGATGGCGCTGGCGTTGCCCCCCACCACCACCGAGCCCTTGTACATGTTGTCGGCGAGCCCCCAGCCGACGTTGCTCTCGATCTCGAAGCGGGGGCCGTCGGTGAGGCCGGCGCAGAAGTAGCCGGCCGAGCCCCGCACCCGCACCGTGATCTCGTGGGTGAGGCCGACGCCGATGTGATGGCGGGCGTCGGGGTTGAGGATGTCGACGTCCTCGCCGCGGGCGCCCAGTTCCCGGATCAGCTCGTTGGCGCGGCGGACGGGGACCTCGGCTAGGTCGATCGCGACCACGTGCCGTAGGTCCCGGGCGGTGGCTCGGTGGTGTCGAGGGCCTGGCCCGGGAACAGCCGGTTGAGCGAGACCTCCTCGGAGGCGATGGCGATGAGGTCGTCATTCTCGTACATCACCATCGGCTTGGCGGCCAGGCGGTCCTTGGCGTAGCCGATCTCGTCCCGGGTCGAGACCAGGAAGGAGAAGGTGCCGTCGAGGTCGGCGATCGAGCCCTCGAGCGCCTCGTCGAGCGGGATCCCCTGGGCCATCTTGTCGGCGAGGTAGACCGCGATCAGCTCGCTGTCGTTGTCGGTGCGGAACTCGAAGCCGCGCACTTCGAGCCGGCGGCGCATCTTCCAGTAGTTGGTGATCTGGCCGTTGTGCACGATCGCCACGTCGGCGAAGCCGGTGGCCCAGAAGGGGTGCGCCGCCTCGGGCTTGACGTCCGATTCGGTGGCCAGGCGGACGTGGCCGAGGCCGTGCGAGCCATCGAAATGGTGCACGTCGTAGCGCTCGTCGACGTCGTGGGCGCCGCCCACGTCCTTGACGATCTCGAGGCTGGAGCCGATCGAGATCAGCTTGGCAGCGTGCTCCATGGCGTAGGCGAAGTCCCGCATGTCGCCGGCGAAGCGCACCACCACGCGGTAGTTGTCGCCCACCGTCTCGTCGGCGACGATCTCGGCCTGATGCCGGGCCAGGGCCTCGCGGATGGCGGCGATGGTTGTCGCGGCGTCTTCGCCGCCGCCGCCAACGAAGAAGCGCAAGCCCAGCTCGCCCTCGTGGCCGGCACCGTAAAGCGCGAACCCGGTCGAGTCCGGCCCCCGGTGCTGGCAGCCGTCGAGCATGTTTATAAGGGCCTCGCCGAGGGGGGCGTGATTGGCCTCATCCTTGAACAGGATTCCCGCGATTCCGCACATCTCGACCCCTGATTCGTTCGCTCCGGCACTCTTCCGCGGCATCGGGAGGAGCGCCGCGACTCCCAGCAAGAGGTTATACCGCGCCGCCCCGCCGAATCAATACGAAGGGAAATTTCTTTTACTCTTAGGAAACTTGCCGCTAGTCGTCGCTGGCGGGCGCGTAGGCGATCACCGAGAGGAAGCGGATCGGCAGCTCGATCAGGTTTTCCGGGCCGTGCGGGGCGTTGGCGTCGAAGAACAGGGAATCGCCGGGGGTCAGGCGATAGCTGACGCCGCCGTGGTGGTAATCGAGCTCGCCCTCGAGGAGATAGATCAGCTCGTTGCCGTTGTGCTGGAAGAGCGGGAAGACCTCCGATTCCTCGGTCAGGGTGACGACGTAGGGCTCCATGGTCACGTTCTTGCCGAACGAGTGTCCGAGCAGGCGGTAGATGTGCCCGCTGCGGCTGCCGCGGCGCTCGATCTTGAGGCCCTCGCCGGCGCGCACGAAGGTCGCGTCGCGCTGCTCCTCGAACTGGCGGAAGAAGGCGGTGACCGGGACGTTAAGCGCGACCGATAACGACTGCAGGGTGGCCAGCGAGGGCGAGGTGAGGCCGTTCTCGATCTTCGACAGCATGCCCGACGAGAGCCCGGCCTGCTTGGCCAGCTCGGTGACCGTCATGTCGAGCTTCCTGCGGAACTCGCGCATCTGTCCGCCGATCGAGATCTCGAGCGCGTTGGCGCGGTCGGGGCGCCGATCATGAGGATCGAGGGTGACGACCTTGTCGGAAGATTGCGCCATGTCTGTCTCGGAGCCGCCCGCGCGCGGCCGTTGATTGTCGCGCACTTGATAGTCCTTACATGGTGACCCCTTGCCCGTTTTTGCAAGGGGGAAACCTCGGGGACCGGGGCGCGGCGCGATCGCTCAGCCGCGGGCGTGACGCGCCGCCACGCCCCGGCGCCGGGCCCCACCGGCCCGGTCATCGGGATGATCGCCGGCAGCATCCTCACCGAGCACTTGACCCTGACGCTCCCCCTTGGCGAGGGCCTGCGCCAACTCAGGCGGTTCGCCCGATGGGCTGCCGCCTCGAGGCGCCCTTCCTTCAGCTTGCCTTCGTGCCCTTGCCGGTCGTGCCCCACCTCGAGATCACCGACCGCGGGCGGGTCGACGGGGCGTTTGGTATTAGGCGCTTCGCGCTCATCGCGGCGTCGCCTGGTCGAGCTTGGCGAGGTAGGGGAGGTCGCGGAACTCCTCGGCGAAATCGATGCCGTAGCCGACGATGAAGTGATCGCCGATGGTGAAGCCGACGAACTCGGGCTCGAGCGCGACCTCGCGCCGCACCGGCTTGTCGACCAGGACGCAGAGCCGGACCTCCTCGGCGCCGCGCTCGGACAGCATTTGCTTGGCGTAGGCAAGGGTGCGCCCGGTGTCGAGGATGTCGTCGACGATCAGCACCCGTTGGCCGGCGACGTTGGCCGCGAACTCGCCCTGCATGCGTACCGCGCCTGAGCTCTCGGTGGCGCCGCCGTAGCTCGCGAGGGTGACGAAGGTGATCTTGGGGTGGACGCCCTGGTCGTGGAGCGCGCGGATCAGGTCGGCGGCGAAGACGAAGACTCCCTTGAGCACGCACACCATGAGGAACTCGCCCGGGAACGCCGCCGCCACCTCGCCGGCGATGGCCGCGACCCGCGCGGCGATCGCCTCGGCGCTGTAGAGCGGCGAGATCTGGCGCGGAGGCGTGGCGGTGGTCATGTCGGGTCGAGGGTCGGAGGTCTCAATATCATAAGTCCTTGACGGGCGCCGCGCGACTCAGGCTACCCCGCTCTCAGCACAACGGCAGCTCGTCGTCCTGCAGCGTCAGGGTGAGCCCGAGGCCTGCCGCGCGGGCCCGCTCCAGGACCCGGGCGGCGAAGGCGACGTCGTGGATCGCGATGCCGGGGTTGAAATCGAGGATGCGCTGGGCGCGGCTTTGGCGGCCGGGCTTGGCGCCCAGGACCACCTCGCCGAGCTCGGCGTCGGCCTTGCGCAGGCGTTCGTAGAAGCCGTGGGGCGGCCCCAGATAGGCGCTGAACTGGCCCCAGTCATCGACGATCAGGCGGTCGGCCTTCTCCAGCATTGCCGCCTCCCAGCCGTGGCTGTGGACGGGCAGGACCAGCGCGCCCTCCCCGACCCAGGCCTCCTCGAAGAGGACCCGGTCGAGCCTGCCGGTGGCGGTCACGACCACGTCGGCGCCCCTGATCGCGGCCTCGGGCGAGGCCGCGGCCTCAAGCGCGAACGGCACCCGGTCGGCGGCGAAGGCGATGAAGCGCCGCAGGGTCTCGGCGTTCGAATCGCAGACCCTGGCGAGGCGGATCTCGGGCAGCACCTGGTTCAGCATCAAGAGGTTGTAGCGGCCCTGGACCCCGGCGCCCACCAGGCCGATGACGGCGGCGTCGGGGTTGGCGAGATGGCGGGCGGCGACGCCGGACACCGCCGCGGTGCGCAGCGCCGTAATGTAGGCGCAGTCCATGACCGCGAGCGGCACGCCGGTGTCGGTGTCGTTGAGCACGATCAGGCCGGTGATGCTCGGCAGGCCGCGCCCGGGGTTGGCCGAGAAGCCGCTGACCCATTTCATGCCGGCCGCCCCCAGCCCCGGCAGGTAACCGGGCATGGCATTGATGAAGGCGTCGTCGCGCGGGTAGATGCCGGGCTTGGGCGGGTTCTGGTAGCGCCCGGCGCCGTGTTCGCGGAGCACTTCCCCGGCCCAGTCGAGCGCCTCGCTCAAGCTCGGACCGACCTCGACGACCTCGCTCTGGGAGAGATAGAGGAACTGGATCGTCGCGCTCATGGCAGCCTCGCGTGCTTCGGCCCGCCGCCCCGGCCTCGCCCGCGCGCTCAGCCCGCGCGCAGGCGCCGCGCCGCGCCGAGCCCCACCGGGCGGCCCTCGAACTCGGCCATGGCGTCCACCAGCACCGCCCACAGGTAGCTGGCCGAGGCGCTGTCGGCGAGCAGGTGATAGGCGGGTGCGGCGCCCAGATCGTCGCGAATGACGATGCCGTTGAGCCGCGCGATCGAGCTCTGGGCGACGGCGTGGTTGGCGAACTTGGTGGACCGCAGGTCGACGCCGCAGAGCTTGGCGAACAGCGCCGGCGCTTGGCCGCCGCTGACCAGGAACCAGGCGTTGGCGCCCGCCCGCGGCACCGGATAGGCGCCGACTGCGGAGGTCATGGTGAAAGCGGCATCGAGTGCCGCGAACGGGCCGTCGCCCTCGAGGGTGCCGAGCACGAGCGCCTCGCTGGCCGCCAGGCGCGCCACCAGGGCGCCGTCGGCTTGAGGGTAGGCGAGGTTGTCGGCGTCGCCGATGGCGATCCCTTGGCGGCGCAGCCAGTCGAGGACGCGCCAGCCCTTGAAGCCCGTGCGCGGGAGCGCCGAGAGGTCGCACAGGCCAAGCGCTTTGGCGGCCTCGACCTCGCCGTCGGGATCGCCGAAGTCGATCGCCGCGGCCCCGCCCGCGACCTCGGCGAAGCTGGCGCCCAGCGCGCTGAGCTCGCGGTGGACCAGGCTGCGGCGGCTGAAGTTTTCGGGCGCGACGCTCACCTCACAGCTCCTGGCGCCGATTCTCGGGGTCGTAGAAGGGCAGCGCCGCGACCTCGGCCTCGACCCGGCGCCCGCCGTCGAGCTTGATCTCGAAGCGGCCGCCGCTCTCGGCCTGGTCCGGGGCGACGTAGGCGAGGCCGATGACCTTCTCGAGGATGGGCGAGAAGGCGCAGGAGGTGACGCGCCCGGTGATCTCGCCGTCGCGGATGACGAGGCGGCATTCCTCGGGCGGCGGCGCCTCGCGGTCGGGCAGCGTGAAGCCGACCAGCTTTCGCGTCAGGCCGCCCGCCTGCTGGATCTCGACCGAGCGCTTGCCCACGTAATAGGGCTTCTTGCGGCTGAGCGCCCAGGCCAGGTCGGCCTCGTGGGGCGTGGTCAGCCCGTCCGAGTCCTGGCCGATGATGATGTGGCCCTTCTCGAGCCGCAGCAGGCGTTGCGCCTCGATCGCGAAGGGCATGATGCCGAGGTCGGCGCCGGCGGCCATGAGCGCGTCCCAAAGCGCCTCGCCATGGTCGCTTGGCACGTGGACCTCGTAGCCGAGCTCGCCGACGAAGCCGACCCGCATCAAGAGCGCCGGGATGCCGGCGACGTGGCCCTCGCGCACCCCCATGTAGGGGAAGGCCTCGGGCCCGAGGTCGATATCCTCGCAGACCTTGGCCAGCACCTGGCGCGCCTTCGGCCCGGCGATGTTGACGGCGGCGTAGCTCGCCGTGACGTGGGTGACGTCGACCTCGAGCCGCCATTGGGCGTTGTGCCACAGCATGCCGCGATAGACCCCGTCGACGCCCGAGGTGGTGGCGGTGACGTAAAAGCGCTGCTCGTGAAGGCGGGCGGCGACGCCGTCGTCGACCACCACGCCGGAACGGTCGGTCATCAGCACGTAGCGCGCCCGCCCCAGCGGCTGCTTGGCGTAGGCGAAGGTGTAGACGCGCTCGAGGAACTCGGCGGCGTCGGGGCCCCGCACCTCGAGGCCGCCGAGCGTCGAGACGTCGATCAGGCCGACGTTGCGGCGCACGTTGAGGACCTCCTCGACGATGGCCGCGGCGCGGCGCTCCGGGGCGCCGTAGTACTCGGGCCTCAGCCACAGCCCCGCCGTCATCATCTTGGCGCCCAACTCGCCGTGGCGGTGGTGCATTGCGGTGCGGCGCACCGGCTCGAAGACGCGGCCCGCCAACAGCCCGAACTTCTCGGGCCGGAACGGGGGCCGCGAGGTGGTGGTGCCGACGGCGCCCACGCTTGCGCCCTGGGCCCGGGCAGTGAGGCGCGCCGTGGCCAGCGCCGAGTGACGGCCCTGGCTCGGGCCCATGCCGACGGTGGAGTAGCGTTTCACCAGCTCGATGTTGTCGAAGCCCTCGGCGATGGTGTCGAGGATGTCCTTGATCTGCAGGTCCTCGTCGAAGTCGACGAAATCGCGGCCCTTGGGATGGGGGAACATGGGCCAGGGGTGGTTCCGCCAGGCCGAGGGCGCCGCCGCCGCCGGCGCAGGTGGCCGCGGGCCCGCCTCGAAGCCGGCGTCGCGCGCCGCCAGCCAGCCCTTGAGGCGGCCGTCGGCGATCACCGCGTCGAGCTCGTGGTGGCCGTTCACCGAGCCGGCGGCGAAGAGCCGGGGCGGAAGGCTCTCGACGGCGAAGGCGGCGGCCGCGTCGTCGTAGCCAAGCCTGGCGCCGGCGTGGAGCAGGAGATGGGCCACCGGGCTGTAGCCGGTGGCGGTCACGACCAGATCGCAGGCGACCTCGCGAATCGGCCCGGCGCAGACACCATCGGCATCGAGCGCCGCGATCCGCGCCGCCTCGACGGATTTGTGCCCAGGCCCGGGCAGCGCCTCCCACACCGTGCTGCCGGCCAGCACTTGGGCGCCGCGCCGCCGCGCCTCGTCGCTCGCTGCGCAGGGCTCGGGCTCGGGCCTCAAGTCGGCGATCGCGGCCACCTCGACGCCGGCGTCGATGAGATCGAGGGCCGCGCCGTAGCCGTCGCCGCCCGCCGTCGCGACCACCGCGCGGGCGCCCGGCTTGACCCCATGGCGCCGCATCAGGCGTTGCGCGCCCGAGGCCAGCAGGACCCCCGGCAGGTCGTTGTTGCGGAACACCATCGGTTGCTCGTAGGCGCCCGCGGCCACCACCACCGCCTTGGCCCGGACCTTGTAAAGCCGGTTGCCGCGGGTGAGCGCGAGCCAGTTGTCGGCGAACAGGCCGCTGCACAGGGTGCCGGTCATGACCTCGAGCGACGCTCGAGCCCGGGCCGCCGCCTCGAGCTCGGCCAGCACCCGATCGCCGCGCTCAGGCTCGAGATCGAAGCGGGCAAACCCGAGCGCGCCGCCGAGGCTCGGCTGCTCCTCGACGATGAGCACCTCGGCGCCGGCCGCCGCCGCGGCGCTGGCGGCGGCGAGCCCCGCCGGGCCGCCGCCCACCACCACCACGTCGGGGAACAGATAGGCCTTGTCGTAATAGCCGTGGCCGCGCCCGAGCTCGACGTGGCCGAGCCCGGCGAGGCGGCGGATCAGGCCCTGCCACAGCTTCCACGCCCCACGCGGCCGATAGAACGCCTTGTAATAAAAGCCCGCGGGCAGGAAGCGCCCCAGGCGGTCGAGGACTTGGGCGGCGTCGCGCTCCAGGGTGCCGACAGTGTTCTGCGCCGCGACCTCGAGCCCCGGCTCGAGCGGCGCCAGGTCGGCGAGCACGTTGGGCTCGTCGCCGACGCGCACCAGGGTGTTGGCCTCCTGGCCGGCGCCCGACATCATGCCCCGCGGCCGGTGGTACTTGAACGAGCGCGATAGCACCCGCACGCCCCCGGCCCACAGCGCGCTCGCCACGCTATCGCCGGCGAGCCCAGAATAGGCCCGTCCCTCGAAGCGGAAGGGAAGCGCGTGCTCGCGATCCACGAGCCGGCCGAAGGGCGGGCCGAGGCGCTCGGCGGAGCGCTCCAGGCGCGGGGTCACGGCCCGAACACCTCGCTCGCGGGATAGCTCCGCACGATCTCGTCCGTCGCCGTGTCGCGCTCGGCGATGAACCAGTAGGCGGTGGCGACGTGGTACCACCACTCCCGCACCACGCCCGAGCGATTGTCGTCGAGGAACACGAAGTCCGCCCACGCCGCCTGGCTCGCGCCTTGCGCGTCGGGCTCCGCCACCACCTCGCCGCCGTAGATGAATTCCGAGATGTTGCGGGGGCCGTTGAGCGGGCAGGGCATGATCTTCATGGCGTGCTCCGGATGCGGTGCCCCTATTGCCCCACCGAGGCGGCGCCCTTCTCGCCGACCAGTTGGAAGTCCTCGAAGCGGGCGAGCCGGAACGGGGCGAGGATGTCGGGCACCCGGCCGCTGGCCAGGGTCTCGGCCATGCGCTTGCCGCACACCGGCGTCGCCTTGAAGCCCCAGGTGCCCCAGCCGGCGTCGATGTAGTAGCCCGCGAGCGGCGTCTCGCCCATGACCGGGCTGAAGTCCGGCGTCATGTCGGCCATTCCCGCCCACTGCCGCATCACCTTGACCTCGGCGAGGAAGGGGAAAAGCTCGAGGACATGGGCCATCAGGCCCTCCTTGAAATCGAGCGTCGAGCGGCTCGAGTAGAGGGGGTAGGGGTCGGTGGCGCCGCCCATCACCAGCTCGCCGCGATCGGACTGGGAGAGGTAGATGTGGAGGCTGCCCGAGACGATGATCGGGTCGAGGAAGGGCTTCAAGGGCTCGGACACGCAGGCCTGCAGCGGCACCGTCCGGAGCGGCAGCTTGAACCCGGCCATCCGGCTGATGAGCGAGCTCGAGCCCGCCACCGCCTGGAGCACCAGCCGCGCGCTCACCTCGCCGCGATCGGTGCGCACGCCCGTGACCCGTCCGTTTCGCTTAAGAATGTCGCTGACCGTGGTTTTCTGGTGGAGCTCGACGCCGCGGCGCGCGGCCTCGATCGCGTAGCCCCAGGCGACGGCGTCGTGGCGGGCGAGGGCGCCGGGCGGATGGTAAAGCGCCCCCAGGACCGGGTAGCGCACCTCGCCCGCGAGGTTGAGCTCGGGCACCAGCCGCGCCAGCTCGTCGCGGTAGACGAGCTCGGAATCGACGCCCAGGTGCTTGTTCACCTCGACCCTCCAGCGCGTGGTCCTGATCGCGGCGTCGGTATGGGCGAGGGTGAGGTGTCCGCGCTCGGAGTAGAGGATGTTGAAGCCGAGCTCGTTCGAGAGTCCCTGAAAGAGCCGCATCGACTCGTCGTAAAAGCGGACTCCTTCGGGGGTCAGGTAGTTGGAGCGGATGATGGCGGTGTTGCGCCCGGTGTTGCCGCCGCCGAGGTAGCCCCGCTCGAGCACCGCCACGTCGCTGATGCCGTGGTCCTTGGCGAGGTAATAGGCGGTGGCCAGGCCGTGGCCGCCGCCGCCGATGATGACCACGTCATAGGCCGGCTTGAGGTCGGGGCGCGGGGGCAGGGCGCGGCGCGGCGGGCGGCGCTTGACGAGACCGTATTTCAGAAGTCCGAACGGCATCGGGCGGTCCTGTCAGCGCTCCGGACGAGACTCGGGCGGCGCGGCGGCGCGGGCGCGACTCGGGGGCCCAGAATCGGTCCCGAGGGCGAACAGCGCGCCAAGGCTAGGCAACGGCCCGGTCCCCGGCAAGCTCTTTCCAGGCGGGTCCGGTCCTGGGCCGGCTTGGTTGGCGGACAAGGCCCGCAGGCAAGCATTTCCGGGGCTTGCCGGCCGCGCTCGCCGCGTGGCGCCCGCCCCGCCGACGCGCGCTCAGCGCGATCCTCCGGTTCGAGCCTCAACCCTGGCAGAGAATTCTTGACCGCTGACTGTGGCTTACCTAAACTTCGAATTAAAGAAAATTGAACCAGATGAAACTTGGCTGGACAGCACGAGAAATGAGGTGCTGGGGGTTTTATCGATCGACGGGGGGGGCGGGTCGCGACCTGGCACGGGCCAATTTTCCAGACAGCATGAGGGAGGCGTTCGGGGCTTCATTGAGGCTCCGGGAGCCGCAATCGCGACCGGGGGAAATCCGGTAGCGAGGTGCGGCGCGACCAAGGCTAACGGAGCTGATTCCGAAATCGGGAGGTAACGAATGGCAGATCAACTTGGAGCTTTAACGATTATTTTCACCGAGTTTTACTATTGGGTGACAGTCTTCCTCATGTTCTTCATCCACATCGGGTTCTGCATGTACGAGGTCGGCGCCTCGCGCAAGAAGAACCAGATGCACACGCTGATGAAGAACACCATGCTGATTCCGCTGGTCACCGTCACGTTCTACTATTTCGGCTGGTGGATCTATTTTGCCTGGCCCAACGGTCCGGGGATCATCGGCGGACTTATCGACGCGCCCTGGGCGACGCCGTGGAGCGAGTTGTTTGCCACCCACATGGGCGGCAAGCCAATGAGTTCGGGCCTGACCGCCGACGACACCATGGGCTGGGCGCGGATCAACGGCGTGTTCTGGGCCGCGTTCCTTCTGTTCTCCTGGACCGCGGCCTCGATTGTCTCGGGAGCGGTGATCGAGCGCATTCGCTCTTTCGCGTTCTGGATTCTTGCGGTTCTCCTCGGCTCCTTCACCTGGATCATCGACGCCGCCTGGGGCTGGTCGCCGGACGGCTGGATGGTGCAGCTGCTGGGCTACCACGACGCCTACGCTTCCGGCGTGATCCACGCCATTGCTGGCGGCTTCGCGCTGGGTATTCTGATCCACCTCGGCCCGCGTATCGGCAAGTTCAGGGAGGACGGGACGCCGCGCGACATCGTGCCCCACAATCCCTGGCTGGTGACCATCGGCCTGTTCCTGATCTACACCGGGTTCTGGGGCTTCTACGTGGCCTGCAACATTCCGATCTTCGATATCGGCCCGGCGGCCGGAATGTCGGAGCCGTTCTTCTCCACCACCAACATCTATCTCGCCCCGACGACGACCTCGGCGATCACAATGAACTTCCTGATGTCGCTTTCGGGCGGCCTGATGACGGGCTACATCATTTCGAAGGGTGACGCCTTCTGGACCTATTCGAGCGGCCTCGCCGGCATCATCGCCTCCTCGGCGGGCAACGATCTCTATCATCCGATCCAGGCCATGATCATCGCCGGTATCGGCGTCGTGTTCATGTACAAGATGCACTTCTGGGTCGAGCGCCGGTTCAAGATCGACGACGCTGTCGGCGCCGTCGCCGTGCACGGCTACGCCGGCTGGTTCGGCGTCGTGATCGCGGGCTTCGTGCTCTGGGGCTACCCGAGCTCGATGAACCCGGACTACGCGCACGTCACCCCGTGGGGCCAGTTCGTCGGCGCCTGGATCATGTTCGGCTTTCTCGGGTTCCTGCCCGCGTGGATCGTGGCCGGCATCATGAAGAAGCTTGGCGTTCTGCGGATTCCCGTGCGGATCGAGATCGCGGGCCTGGACCTGTCGGAGTACCACGGCCGCTATCTGGACGAGGCGGGAGTCTTCGAAGCCGAGCAGAAGGAGGCTCGCGCGCGCGGCCTGATCGATTGATAGACGAGAGAGGAACGCGACATGTCTACTGGAATAGAAACCTGGAACATGAGCATGCTGGACATTGGCCCTATGTACCCGTTCCCAGGGACCGAGGTGCTATGGGTGATCCTGGGCCTTGCCTCGTGGATTCTCTGGCATTGGCTGCAGGCTCGCATGGAGCGCAGGGTCTTCGATGAGGACGAGAAGCTGTTCGACGATTCCGCAAAGCTCACTGCGGCGATGGAGATGTCCAACGCCGAAACGCTCATCGAGTCGTTGAAGGTCCACGCCAATAATATGAAAAGGTAGCGACTCGCGAAGGGGAGGGAACCGGGGTATCCACCGCCGGTTCCCTCCCCTTCAGCCGCTTCGCCGGGGCTCGGTCAGCATCGGCCAGGCGCCAGACCCCTACCGTCTTGACGCGTCGCCCTGGCCCTGACAGTGAGTTCGGGCCGAGCAGCCGAGGGGTGCGAAAGAGAAGGCCCGGCAACGAGAAGCGGCGGATAGAGGGGTCTGGATCCGTGGACCTGAATCTCGAACTGCTGCTCGCGCTTGCCCTGGTGGGTTTCCTGATGGCCCTGCCGATCCTGTCGCGCAAATGGCAGGGGCGGGTCGAGTACGTGATGCCGTTCGAGCTCTTGAAACGAGTCGAGGCTGGCGAGGACGTGGTCATCCTCGACATCCGCTCGGAACGGGACTTCGCGCGTGGTCACGTCGAGGGTGCGATCAACCTGGCGCGCCGCGACCTGGAACCCCGGTTATCGGAGATCGAGGCCGCTGCAGGGCGCTGGAAGGAGCAGCCCCTCGTGGTCGTTTGCCAGACCGACTTCTTTTCCATCGGCGCCGCCAAGCTACTGGAGCGCCGGGGTTACACCAACGTTTCCGTCATGAAAGGCGGGATCTTTCGCTGGAAGCGGCTGCGCCTGCCTTTGGCGACCGGGAATTGAAGGCGTGCCGCGGGCCGCGGCGCTGCGCGATCATTTCCTTGGCTGGCAGTGCCGGCTGCGCCAGCTCGCGATGCGGCGCGGCGACGGGCGCCCGTCCCAGGGCATGCGGCCCCAGGTGCTGGGCGAGGACGGCCGCGCGCTCGCCATCGCCATCACCATCCTCATCCACCACCACGACCCCTCGCAAGCGACCGACGCCTTCCGCCACATCGTGCGCCGCACCAACGACCCCAAGGAGCGTTACACGGCGGCGCTCAAGCTCCTATCGGCGGCCCATTTCCAGCGTCCGGCGGACTTCTCCGACGTCATGACGGCGCTCTTCGAGGCGACCTCGCCGCTCGCCGCCGCGCTTTCGGAAACGGGGCGCTGCGTGCTCGAATTCCAGGAACACCGCCAAAGCTACCGCCTGCCCTGCGCCGTCGCCGCGATCGCCCCGGAAGCGCCCGCCTGGCAGGCCAGCTATTGGCATAACGCCATGTTCAATCCCGAGCTCCCGGGCGCGGTCGCGGTGCTTGCCTTCACCCCCGACTGGACCCGGGCCAATTAAATGGGGTCAGACTCCATTTAATTCGGCGCTCAAGGGCCGGGCCGCCGGTTGGCGGGCGCGCGCTTGGGCGGCCGTCCCTTGGGGCGTGGCGCCGCGCGCCGGCCGGCGGCCTCGGCGACGCGCGCTTTGAAGCGCTCGTCGCCGAAGGCCCAGCCGCCGTTGGTCGCCTGCCGCAGCTCGTCGATGACGGGGGCCGCGAGGGGCGCGCCGAAGAGCCGCCGATAGGCCGCCTGGCGCGCGCCGGCGCTCACCCCAAGCGCCGCGTAGAGCGGGTGGTCGGTGATCAGCGGGTCGGCCTCGCCCGCGGCGTGCCAGCGATGGCTCGACCACGGGTAATCGGCCGCCTCCGCCACCATGCCGGCGCGCACCGGGTTGAGCTCGATGTAGCGGTAGCAGGTCAGGAGATGGGTCTCGCCGTCGATCACGGTGGCCTTGTAGCGCCCCTCCCACAAGGTGCCGGTGCGCTGGTGGCGCCGGTTGACGTAGCCGACATAGCGCCGGCCGAGGGACTGCAAGGTCCGTGGGATGCTGTCGGTGCGGTGCGGCGTGACCAGGAGGTGGACGTGGTTGGTCATCAAGACATAGGCGTGGATCGCTGAGTGATGCCGCGACGCCGCCTCGCCGAGCGCCTCGAGATAGTAGCGGTAGTCCGCCTCGGCGAAGAACACGGGCGCGCGGTTGATGCCGCGTTGGATCACGTGGAACGGTAGGTCGGGTACGTAATAACGGCCGAGGCGGGCCACCTGGGGACCTCCACGAGGCTTGGGCGTGGGCCCAGTCTAGAGCGGTTCAAGGTCAATTGGAACCGCTCTCAGGCCGCGACTGCGGCCCGCCGGTCCTCCGGCGCGCCCGCGCAGGCGCGGACCCTTGGGTCCGCTGCCGTGAGCGAAAAGTATCAAGAGCGATTCCAGGTGACCTGGAATTGCTCTAGCACCATGAGGGGCCTGATTAAATGGACTCTGACCCCATTTAATCAGAACTTCTTGTAGGCTTGCTTGAGCTCGACCAGGGGGTGGCGGCGCGACATCTGGAACTTGATCAGGAGCTCGCGCGCCAGCATGTCGCGGTCCTGGGGGTCGTCGGGCAGCGCCATGCCTTCGGGCACCGTCACCCAGCCGTTGATGTTGCGGTCGAAGACCGCCGGGCGGCCCTCCTCGAAGCCCATGTGTACGTCCTCGAGCCAGTTGAGGTCGGACCAGCCCATGAGCTCCAGGTAGCGCTCGAGGAACGGCGTCAGGCGCCGGTGGTCGGGCAGCAGGTTGACGTCGTAGCGGTAGCCGATGTGCTGCCCGATCTCGCGCTCGCGCTCGCTCTTCTGGTCGCGTTCGTTCATCGGACCCTCCTAGTAGCGGGTCATGTCGGGGCGGCCCACGGTGTAGGTCGTGCCGGCCAGCGGCACCATGGCCAGGGCCGAGGCCTCCATGGTGAGCGCCGCCAGGTCCTCGGGCTCGAGCGAGTGCACGTCGGTCTTGCCGCAGGCCCGCGCCATCATCTGGCACTCGATGGTCAGGGTATGGAGGAAGTTGTAGACCCGCTCGGCCGCCTCGTCGGGGTTGAGCCGGCTTCTCAGCGCGGGGTCCTGGGTCGCCACGCCGACCGGGCAGCGCCCGGTGTGGCAGTGGTAGCAGTAGCCCGCCTCGACCCCGACCTCGTCCTCGAAGTTGGCTTCCGGGATGTCCTTGTTGCAGTTCAAGGCCACCATCGCCGAGGTGCCGATGGCGACGGCGTCGGCGCCCAAGGCGAGCGCCTTGGCGAGGTCGCCGCCGTTGCGCACGCCGCCGGCGTAGACCAGCGAGATCTCGCCCGTCTTGCCGAGCTCGTCGAGCGCCATCCGGGCCTGGCGGATGGCGGCGATGCCGGGGACGCCGGTCTCCTCGGTGGCGAGGTGGGGGCCGGCGCCGGTCGAGCCCTCCATGCCGTCGATGTAGATGCTGTCGGGAGCGGTCTTGATGGCCATGCGCACGTCGTCGTAGACCCTCGCCGCGCCGAGCTTGAGCTGGATCGGGATCTGCCCGTCGGTGGCCTCGCGCAGCTCCTGGATCTTGAGCGCCAGATCGTCGGGCCCCAGCCAGTCGGGATGGCGCGCCGGCGAGCGCTGGTCGATGCCGGCCGGGAGCGAGCGCATCTCGGCCACCTGGTCGGTCACCTTCTGGCCCATGAGATGGCCGCCGAGGCCCACCTTGCAGCCCTGTCCGATGAAGATCTCGAGGCCGTCGGCGAGCAACAGGTGGTGGGGGTTGAAGCCATAGCGCGACTCGATGCACTGATAGAACCACTTGTCCGAATAGCGCCGCTCGTCGGGGATCATGCCGCCCTCGCCCGAGCAGGTGGCGGTGCCGGCCATGGTGGCGCCGCGGGCCAGCGCCACCTTGGCCTCGTAAGAGAGCGCGCCGAAGCTCATGCCGGTGATGTAGACCGGGATGTCGAGCTCCAGCGGCCGCTTGGCGCGCGGGCCCAGCACCGTCCGGGTCTCGCACTTCTCGCGGTAGCCCTCGATGACGAAGCGGGTCAGCGTGCCGGGCAGGAAGGTGAGGTCGTCCCAGCTCGGGATCTTCTTGAAGATCGCCATGCCGCGCATGCGGTAGCGGCCGAGCTCTGCCTTGATGTGGATGTCGTCGATGACGCCTGGCGTGAACAGGTAGTTCTGCCCCAGGACGCTCTTGTTGCGGTTGACCATCGCGCCCACCTCCCTAGAGCGGTTCCGCATTGATCGGAACCGCTCTCGATTCATTTCGCTCACGGCAGCGGACCCAAGGGTCCGCGCCTGCGCGGGCGCGCCGGACGACCGGCGGACCGCAGTCGCGGCCTGAGAGCGATTCCAATCGACCTGGAATCGCTCTAGAGGACGATCTTCTTCTCCGCCGGCTCCAGGTTGTCGTAGTTCCAGAGCTGCTTGCCGGCGACCACCTTGTGCATCTTCTCCGCCCCCTCAGGAGCCTTGAGACCGTAGAGCCCGAGCTTGCGCTCGAGCCAGGCCACGTCGTTCTCGGTCATCTCGCCCGCCACCGCGTCGACGCCCAACGACTCGATCTCGCCGCCGACGTAGATGATGCCGTCGTACATCGAATCGCCGAGGTTGCCGCCGGCGTTGCCCAGCACCACGAGGCGGCCGCGTTGCATCATGAAGCCCGAAAAGACCCCGGTGCGGCCGCCGACGATGATGGTGCCGCCCTTCATGTCGATGCCGGTGCGGGCGCCGACGTCGCCCATGCACACCAGGTCGCCGCCGCGGATGGCGGCGCCGAAGCAGGAGCCCGCGTTCTTCTCAACCACCACCGTGCCGGCCAGCATGTTCTCGGCGAACGACCAGCCGACCCGGCCCCGGACGCGGACGTTGGGGCCGTCGATGAGGCCGCAGCCGAAGTAGCCCAGGCTGCCCTCGAAATGGAGTTGCAGGCGGTTGAGGATGCCGACCCCGAGCGCGTGCTTGGCGCCCGGGTCGTGGACGACGATGGTGCCGTGGCCCTGGCGCAAGAAATCGCGGATCTTGAGGTTGATCTGGCTCGAGTCCATCTCGGCGGCGTCGAACTCGGCGCGCTTGTTGAAGTCGACTTCGAAGGCGTTGGGATAGAGGAAGTTCTCCTCGTCCTCGGGCGAGAAGAAGACCTGCTGCGTGCGCCCCGCGAGCTGCTCGGTGTGCAGCCCCATGTCGTGCGATTTCTGGCCCTCGCTCAGCTCTGCCATACCTTCACCTCGCCTTCGTAGGGGTCCCAGGTGTCGATCTCCCGGGGGATGAGTTTGCGGATCGCGACCTCCTCCGAGGCCAGCGCCACCAACTCGTCGTCCTCGTAGAGCACCATCGGCTTGGCGGCCATCACGTCCTTGGCCATACCGAGGCTGTCCGAGGTCGCGACCAAGTAGGTGAAGACGCCGTCGAGCTCCTCGACCGAGTCGCGCATCGCCCGCTCGAGGGCGACGCCGTCGGCCATCTTGGCGGCGAGATAGACGGCGATGAGCTCGGAATCGCAGTTCGACACGAAACGCTGGCCACGGCGCTCGTGGGCGCGGCGCAGGTTCCAGTAGTTGGTGAGCTGGCCGTTGTGCACCACCGCCACGTCCGAGAACGGGTAGGCCCAGTAGGGGTGGGCCGAGCGGATGTCGACGTCCGACTCGGTGGCCATGCGGGTGTGGCCGATGGCGTGGGTGCCGAGGAAGCCGCCGAGCCGGTACTGCTCCGAGACCCGCGCGGCGTCGCCCAGGTCCTTGATCAGCTCGAGGCCGCGGCCCATCGAGAGGATCTCGGCCCCCTCGACGTCCTCGATGTAGTCGGCGAGACGCCTCAGGTCGCCGTCGTACGCGATCTGGTAACGAAAGGCGTAGTCGGTGGCCGCCTCCTGGTGGACGATCTCGGCGCCCGAGGCGCCGAGCCGCCGGTCGACCTCGGCCTTGCGCGCCTCGATCTGCTGGTGGATGGCGAAGCCGCTCGCCATGTCCTCCTGCTCGGCCACCTTGAAGCGCAGCACCAGGCGATCCTCCTCGGGCGCGCCGTAGACCGCGAAGCCCGCCGAGTCGGGGCCGCGGTGACGGAGCGCCTGAAGCATCGCCGTCATCTCCCGGCCGATCTCGCCCGAGGCCCCGCGGTGAATCAGTCCCGCGATTCCGCACATTGCGATTCTCCCTCCTTACTCTTCGTCCGCATCCGGCCTGGCGTCGCCGCTCAGGGCAGGCAATCGAGATAGGTCTCGAGGTCCCAATCGGTGACGGTGGCGAGGAACTTGTCCCACTCGTCCCGCTTGTAGTGCATGAAGACGTTGTACATCTCGCCCGGCAGCGCCGACTTCACCACTTCGTCCTTGTCGAATTCCTCGATCCCCTCGCCCAGCGACATCGGCAGCTTGTGGATGTCGCGCGCGGCGTAATCGTCCATCACCTCGTAAATGTTGCGCTGCTCGGGCGCGCCCGGATCGAGCTCGCGCCGGATGCCGTCGTCCATGGCCTTGAGGAGGCCGGCGGCCATGAGATAGGGGTTGTTGGCCGAGTCCACCGCCTTGTACTCGAAGCGTCCCGGGGCCGAGACGCGCACCGCGCAGGTGCGGTTCTGATAGCCCCAGTTGGGGAACACCGGGGCCCAGAAGCCGAGGTCGAGGAGGCGGCGGTAGGAGTTCACCGTCGAGCAGCCCAAGACGGTGAGACCGTAAAGGTGCGCCATCAGCCCACCCATGGATTGGAGCCCGATCTTGCCCGGCGTGCGGATGTCGTTGGTGTCGGGGAGGAAGGTGTTGTCGCCGCCCTTGGCGTGGATGAACGGTCCCGCCATCCCCGGCAGGGTCTCGTTGCCGAGCGCCATCACCTTTTCCTCGCCGCCCCGCCACAGTGAGATGTTGGTGTGGCAGGCGTTCGCCGACACCCCCATGAAGGGCTTGGGCATGAAGCAGGCGATGAGGTCGTGCTCGCGCGCCACCTGGGCGCAGAGCTGGCGGTAGGTCGACAGCCGGTCGCAGGTCCTGAGCACGTCGTCGAAGAACCAATTGAGCTCGAGCTGCCCGGGGGCGTCCTCGTGGTCGCCCTGGATCATGTCGAGGCCCATGGCGCCGGCGTACTCGATGGCCTTCATGAACACCGGCCTTAAGGATTCGAACTGGTCGATGTGGTAGCAGTAGGGCTTGGAGTAGCCGCCCGCCGCGCCGCCGTCCTCGCCGCGCTTGAGCCACATCATCTCGGGCTCGGTGCCCGAGCGCATGTGGAGGCCGTCGTGATCCTTCTTGAACTGCTCGTGGATGCGGCGCAAATTTCCGCGGCAGTCGGCGCTGAGGAAGGAGCCGGCGTCCTCGGGGTGCTCGCGGCCCCGGAACAGGGTGCAGAAGACCCGCGCGCAGCGCTTGTCCCAGGGCAGCTGTATGAAGCTGTCGGGCTCGGGGATGCCGACCAGCTCCCAGGCCTCGGGGCCGTAGCCGATATATTCGAACTGGCGGTCGATGAAGAGGTTGGCGGTCGAGCCGTAGACCAGCTGGAAGCCGCGCTCGGCCAAGGTCTCCCAATGGTCGGCCGGCACGCCCTTGCCCATGATGCGGCCGGTGACCGAGATGAACTGGTAGTAGATGAAGCTGACGCCGAGCTCGTCGATCTTGGCCCGCACCTGGCGCACCTGCTCTTCGCGTCCGTCCTGGCGGACGAATTCCTCGAGGTCACTCATGTCTGGTTGTCTCCCTGATCGTGTTCTGGGGATGTGGCCGGTAGCCCGAGGCGGCTACGCTAGACCGATTTAATACCAATTGTCCGGGCCCAAAGCGGCCCCTAAAGCCGCCGATGGGGGCGCGTTCGCGGGCTCGGGGCAAGGCCACGGGATCAGCTCCAGGGGAACGGGCTGTGCGAGACCGGGTGCAGGCGGCCGGCGGCGAAGCGCGCGAAGCGGAAGGGCTCGAGCAGCGCGCTCTGCTCGCCGCAGAGCTCGCCCGCCACCAGCTTGCCGACGCCGATCATCTTGTAGCCGTGGTTGGAGTCGGCGATGACGTAGCAGTTCTCGCGGAAGCGGTCGAAGACCGGGAAGCTGTCGGGGGTGAAGGCGCCGATGCCGCCCGAGGGCTCGTTCTTGTAGCGCCCGATCTGGCCCTCGAAGCGCTTCTGGCAGTGGGCCAGGCCTGAGCACCACATGTGGGCGAAGTCGTCGCCGACCACGAAGTCGGGGGACTCAGGGCCATAGGGATCGACCGCGACCTGGTCGGCGTCGCCGGCCACCTTTATGGGCGCCGCGCCGCCCTGGACGCCGCCGAAGTGGAAGTCGGGCTTGTAGTAGATGCCCCACATCTCGTCGGTGATCAGCGAGCCGTCCACGTCCGAGCGGAGCGGTGCATCCGAATCGAGGTGGATCACCGGCGGCGGGCGGCCGTCGTCGGTGTATTGGAGCTCAGGTTCGACCCCGAGGGTGCCCTCCTGGAGGCTCCAGTAGGTCCACATCGGGACCCCGTCGTGATCTTTTCCGCGCCGATCCCGAATGGTAATTTTCTTAGGTAATTCAAGATTTTCCCAGAGCTTCTTGATCCAAGGTCCGGAGGCGATGACGACCTGGTCGGCCCCGATCGGCCCGCGTGAGGTCTCGACCCCGGCGATGGCCTTCCCCGAGGACCGGAAGCCGGTGACCTCGAGGCCGGTGACGATGCGCACGCCCTCGGCCTCGGCCTTGGTGGCGAGGCCGTAGACGCTGGCCGAGTTGTTGGCGTAGCCGCCGCGCTTCTCGTGCAGCACCGAGGTCACGCCCTCGGCCTGCCAGTCGCCGAACAGCCGCCGCATGTAGGCCCGGCAGTCCTTGGCGCCCTCGATGAACACCGAGTCGTAGCCGATGGCGCGCTGCTCTGCGGCGATCCCCGCGACGTCCTCGTGCATCACCTCGGGGCTGATCTGCAGGTAGCCCACCGGGTGGTAGCTGTAGCTCTCGGCATCGCTCTCCCACACCGCGACGCTGTGGGCGATGAGCTCGCGCATGGCCGGCTGGAAGTAGTTGTTGCGGATCACGCCGCAGGCGATGCCCGAGGCCCCGGCGGCGATCGCCGTCTTGTCCACCACCAGGATGTCGGCGCCGCCGCCGCTGCCGCGGCGCTTGAGCTCGAGGGCCAGGTGATAGGCCGTGCTCAGGCCGTGAATGCCGGCGCCGATGATGAGATAGCCGACGTGGCTGGGCAGCGTCACCTTAACCTCTCCGCGTCACCGTCCCGGGCCCGGCGTCCCGGCGGCGGGCGCCTCGGGCTTGACGGCTGGGTGACCATTATGATCATATTTCAGGCCGATTTAAACCCGATTTTTCGGATGGTTACGTTTTGATGGCTGGCACCATGATTAAGCCGGATGCAGAGGCCGCCACCCCAGGTGCCGCCGACCTGGCGCCGCCCGCCCGGGGCTCGGCCGGGATCGCGGCGCGGCTGCGCCAGGCCATCCTCGACGGCGCCTACGGTCATGGCGACCGCCTGCCGGCGGAGCGCGAGCTGGCGCGCCTCTTCGCGGCCTCGCGCACCACCGTGCGGGCGGCGCTCGAGCGCCTTGCCGAGGGCGGCCTGGTGGCGCGCCGGGTGGGCAGCGGCACCTTCGTCACCTATGGCCGGGACGGCGCGGGCGACGTCGCCGAGATCACCAGCCCCTTGGAGCTGATCGAGGTGCGCCTCGGCATCGAGCCCCACATGACCCGGCTCGCGGTGGTCAACGCCAGCGCCCGCGACCTGGGTCGGCTGGCGGCCGCGTTGGCAAAGCTCGAGGCCGCGGGCGGCGATGCCGAGGCCTTCTCCCATTGGGACGAGCGCTTCCACCTGGCGCTGGCCGAGTGCACCCACAACCCGCTGCTGGTGGCGATGTACCGCCAGATCAACCGCGTCCGCGGCCACGCCCAGTGGAGCGCGCGCAAGGACAAGATCCTGACGCCCCGGCGCATCGCCGCCTACAACCGCCAGCACCGGGCGCTCACCGAAGCCATCCAGAGCCGCGACGTCGACGGCGCGTTGCGCCTGATCGCCGAGCACCTCGACCGGGTGCGCCGCGATCTTCTAGGCGTCGAGGGGGGCTGAGGCGGAGGGGGGCGGCGCGAAAAATCCCCCGACTTTTGCCCCGCGCGTGGTTATCATGGGGGCCGGAGAGGGCTCTCCGCGCCGCCGCCGAGAGCCAAGATCAAGGAGCGAGGCCATGTCCGAGAGCTTCAGGGTTGCCTGCGTGCAGAACTGCGCCGAGCGCGAGATGGCGCCCTCGATCGCGGCGGTTTCCGAGCTGGTGCGGGCGGCCGCCAAGGATGGCGCCCAGTTCATCGCCCTACCCGAGATGGCGACCATGCTCGAGCCCGTCGAGGCGGCGGTGCTGGAGAAGGCCAAGCGCGAGGCCGACGACCCCGGCCTCGCCGCCTTCCGGGAGCTGGCCCGCGAGACCGGCGCCTGGATCCTCAGCGGATCGCTGCTCTTGCGCGACGAGGGCGGCACGGCGGGGGACACGGCGGGGGACAAGGTCGTCAACCGCTCGCACCTGCTCGACCCGCAAGGCGCCATCGTCAGCCGCTACGACAAGCTCCACCTCTTCGACGTCGACCTCGCCGGCGGCGAGTGCTACCGCGAGTCGGCGACGGTGCGGCCCGGCGACCGCGCCACCCTGGCGCCGCTGCCCTGGGGCCAGCTCGGCATGTCGGTGTGCTACGACCTCCGCTTCGCCTACCTCTACCGGGCCCTGGCTCAAGCCGGCGCCAGCTTCCTCTCGATCCCCGCCGCCTTCACCCACACCACCGGCAAGGCCCACTGGCACGTGCTGGTGCGGGCCCGCGCCATCGAGACCGGGAGCTACGTCTTCGCCCCCTGCCAGTGCGGCGTCCACGCCGACGGCGTGCGCACCTACGGCCACTCCCTGATCGTCGATCCCTGGGGCGAGGTGCTGGCCGACGGCGGCGAGGAGCCGGGCTTCATCGCGGCCGACGTCGACCCCGCCAAGGTCGCCAGGGCGCGCCACATGGTGCCGGCGCTCGAGCACGACCGGCGTTTTAGCGGGCCCGCGGGGCCCGAGCTCGAAGAGCGGCGGGCGGCCAGCGGCTGAGGAAGGGTGCAAGAGGGGACAGGCCGCTTTTCTAATCGGCCCCTAATCGACGCGGTAGTCCTTGATCACGTCGGCGTCGGGGTCGAGGCCGAGGCCCGGGCCGTCGGGCACGGCGAGGGCGCCGAGCGACCCCTGGGGCACGGCGCGGGAGCCGGCGTCGCCAGTGGGCGCCGCGATGGACCTGCTGGTGTCGGGGCTGGGGGAGCCGTGAGGCGTCACCGGTGGCGAGCTCGAGCGGGGTATCGGTGAGCCGCTATGATCCGTCGGTTGCGCTCGGCCACGGCTTCCATTCGGCTACGGCCGTCAATTCGTTCGCGTGTTGTTTCTGTTGGTCGCGGCGCTCTTGTCCAACGGGCAAGTTCAGTTCGATCACGGCGTGGTACTCGTTCGTGAATTCCAACCGATAGATAGGCTCTGGCCGCACCGTCCGTCCGGACCGGGTCGCTTTGTCGACCGACACCACCGCCCAACCATAGAACCCGCTCGCTGGCCTGAGCCGAGCTACAATCTGCTGAATTTCGGCCATTTTTTCGTCAGCGATATGGCCGAGGCGGTCGACAGAGATATTGTCCTCGTCTGCACTTTCTAGGAAGGTCTGATGGTCCTTCTTGCCCTTGGCCCATCGCTTTGCACGATTTCTGCTGTACACACCTCGACCCAAACGGTCTAAGGACTGAAGCGGTGGCAGTGGCACGGCAGACTCAGCGAGCTGCCTGAAGTTTCCGCAGCTCCTCGGTGAGGAACGGGTGTGGAGCGTCCGCCGCGTCATCGAACCGCGCGCGCTGGTTCTTTCCGCCGACGCTTGATAAACACGCCCAACCGCCCTCTGAGTCGCACAACACGAGCACGGCTGCGCCGGGCTCACTTGAGGCGAAGAGGATCGCGATCTCTCGGTCCTCGGTGGGGTAGATCGAAGGCGCCGGCAGTCCCGCTGAATGGACCGACTCCAGAATGTGGCGCGCGTTCGCCTTGGCCACCGCCGCTATGTCCACGTAGCCTTCCTCCCGCGCCTCATCATCCACGTGATCCAGATCTGTAAGCGCTTCGTTCAGCCAAGTTGGCACCAATGGTGAAATCACATATCTGACGCCTGTCCATCCGCTTGCCAATCCTGGCGTGGACAAAGACTTCTCAATCGCAGTACTTGCATAGGTCAAGAATATCAAAGGGCCAGACGTGCCCTCGTTCGAATCCCGCGCAACGACGCCGGTCATGATTCCTCCTCCTGGGCGCGATCACGAATTTCGATCTCAGTCTTTGGAATGCGATACCTCTCCCTTTGTTCTTCCTCGATGGTTCCGATCCGCTTGATGATCGCACGGGCGATATTGAAAGCCACATCGGGCCGCAATAGTACGTCGACCTCGACCGACTTACGAGGCTCTGTCCCGACGAAGTTGGCTGGTCCCACTTGGGCGAGGCCGGCGCCGTCTTCGGTCGGAGCGAAGGGAATCTCTTCGCCCGTCGGTGCCGTTTCCAACCTCGTGAAGCGTAACTGCATGATCGTGCCAACCGCATCGGTCTTCAGATTCATCGTAGCGTCGTCCGCGTAGATCACGCGGTGATGTGCCGCAAACTCATAGGGGACGACCACGATTTGCGGCTTTTTCTCGGCACCATCTGTCATGATCGCAGGTCTCCTGCCAACCTGGGGGACCCGTTGTATCAGTTCCCGGCCACCGCCTCCAGTCCGAGCGCCGAGACCGATGGTCGCACGATCGTCCACGAGCGGAACCGTGGCCGGCGCGAGTCTCAGATATTGGCGATGCCGCAGAGGTTCAAGCCACGTCCGGAACGTTTGCGTCCGAAAGCACAGGCCATGCCAGGCCGGGCGGATTCCTGGGCCACACGATTTAGACGAATTTTTGGGCTGGGTGTGACGTGCGTATTCTGAATTTTCTTGCTTGACGCCCAAGGCGGTCCAGGAGCCAGTTTCATCTCGCCGGCCGCCGCTTTTCTAATCGGCCCCTAATCGACGCGGTAGTCCTTGGTCACGTCGGCGTCGGGGTCGAGGCCGAGGCCCGGGCCGTCGGGCACGGCGAGGGCGCCGTCCACCGGATCGATGGCGGCGCCGTAGAGGCTCGCCTCGAGCTCGACGTGGAGGCGCTCGAACAGCACCTCGCCAGGGAGCGCGGCGGTGAGCTGGAGGGTGGCCAGGAAGCCCGGCCCGAAGTAGGGCGCGTGCGGCGCCAGCGCCAGCCCCGCCACCTCGGCCAGCGCCGCCACCTTTTGCACCTCGCTCACCCCGCCCACCTTGGTGACGCTGGGCTGGGCGTAGCTCACGGCGCCGGCCTCGATGAGGGCCGCGAACTGCCAGGCGGTGCAGACGTTCTCGCCGGCGGCGATGGCGACCCCGAAGCCGTCCTGGAGATCGGCCAGGCCGGCGAAGTTCTCGGGCGGCCAGATCGGCTCCTCGAGCCAGTGGAGCTCCAGCTCGATTAGCTCGGGCATGATCGCCCGCGCTTCTTGCGCGCTCCAGGCGCAGTTGACGTCGAGCATCAGCGGCACGCCCGCGCCCGCCGCGTCGCGCGCGGCGCGGACCTCGGGCAGGGCGCGCTCGTGGAGCTTGACGTAGCGGTAGCCTTCGTCGAGCGCCGCTCGCGTGCGCTCGGCCACGAGCTCGACGTCGAGGTACTTGAAGAGGCTCGCGTAACACGGGACGCCGGCCTTCGCCGCGCCGCCCAGAAGGCGCCCGAGCGGCAGCCCCGCCGCCTTTCCGGCGATGTCCCAGAGCGCGATATCGAGGCCCGAGATCGCGAACATGGTGATGCCGTAGCGGCCGAAGAGGTGGAGCTCGAGCTGGATCTCGCGCATCAGCGCGGCGATCTCGCCGGCCTCGCGGCCCACCGCCAGCGGCGCCACCATGTCGTCGACCGC
>CBDUZE010000048.1:0-27307 GCA_965371625.1 uncultured Alphaproteobacteria bacterium | reverse complement strand
GCGAACCCGGCGGGAATCCCCAACGGGATTCAAATGTCAGATTTTATCCACTAGCCGCACAGGTCCTTGCCCAGGAACTTGTTGGATATCCCGGCCCGCGCTTGGCCGGCGGGCGCCGCACACTCGATGACCTCGCTGATGCTGCGAGACCGGGCGATAAGCTCATGGAGCTTCCCGGGACATGCGATCGGGCTCGGGGGCTGGAGTGCGGGCCGGGTTTCGCGAATCAGCCGGCGCTCTCGGCATCGCCCGGCGGCAACAGTGCCCCCGGGTTCATCAGGCCGCGGGGGTCGAGCGCCCGTTTGAGGGACCCCAGCACCTCGCGTTGCGCGGGCTCCAGGGTCTCCTGATAGGGGTAGTACTTGCCGATCTGTAGGTGCCAGGCGCCGCTCTCCTGGAGTGCCGCGACGACCTCGCGGCGGAGGCTGCGAACCAGCTCGCGTGCCGCCGGGTTGTCGTCCGCCGCGCCATGAAGCTGGCGCTGCCGCTCGGTGACGTGACGCAGGTGGAACGCGGTGAGCCGATCGGGCCAGAAGAAGTGGACCTCGATCAGGAAGCTGTCGCCGCACAGCAGGGTCAGCCGGCTCGACGTCACCCGGTGCCGATCCATCTCGCCGCCGCGCGCCGCGAGGGCTGCATCGACCAGTGCCGCCGCCGCTTGCGCGTCCGAGAGCCGCACCAGGCCGTGGCTCGGCAGCCAGCGCTCGCCGTCGGGGCCCAGCAGGGCCTTGATGGGCCGGAACGGGCGCGACCGGGTGACGCGCGGGATGGCGTCGGGGATCGCCGTGCCGCCCGCCGCGCGGGCGATTTCGGCGCAGGCCTCCAGACGCGCGGTGACCTCGTCGTCGTCGTTGCCCTCGACGCTCAAGTGGAGCGAGTAGCGCAGGTCCTTGACGAAGCGCTTGCCCCCGGCTGCCAGACCGAGCACCGCGGCGGCCTTCCGCGCCAGGCCCGTTTCCGCGCCGGCCACGTCGCGCGCCAGCTCCACGACTTCCAGCACGCCGAAGCCCGAGCGGTGCAGGTTGGCGTGGGCCTGGGGATCGAAGCCGAAGCACTCCGACAGTCCGGGCGCCCCGGCCAGGGCGACCTGCGCCCCTACGAAGGGATCGCGCTGGTCGAAGGCGAAGGAGGCGTAGGCAAGGCTCCCCGGCACCGGCACCAGCCTCAAGTCCGCCTCCGCCTTGATGCCGAAAGCGCCGCAGTCGCCGATGAACAGGCGCGTGAGGTCCGGGCCGTAGGGCCCCGGCCGCGCCCCTTCGGCCTTGGCGCCGCCGGTGCGCAACAGCTCGCCGTCAGCGGTCACCAGCGTTAGGCCCAGTACGCTCTCGCCGGCGCCGCCATGGGCGGCGGAGCCGAAGAAGGCCGCGCCTTGGGAGAGCGCGCCGCCGACCGTGGCCACATAGCCCGAAAGCGGCCCGAAGAACGGGGTCCGGAAGCCGCTCCCCTCCAGGGCGTCGTGCAGCCCCTTCCAGGTGCACCCGGCCTGGACGCGGACGTAGCGGTCCTCGGGCGCTATCGCGACGACGCGATCCAGGCCGCGCAGGTCGACGATGACGGTGCGCTCGCGGAGCGGCGTATAGCCCTGGGTATAGGACATGCCGCCGCCCCGGGCGGTGACGGCCCAGCCCGCGCCGGTGGCGGCGCGCACCACGGCCTGGAGATCGGCGACGCTCGCGGGCGCGACGACAAGGCCGGCAACGGCGGCGCCGGGGCCGGAGAGGTCCTGCGAGAAGTAGGCGCGCTCGGCCTCGTCGTCGATGACGTGGCCCTCGCCGACGATGCGCCGGAGCTCGTCCGCGAGGGCCCGGTCCGCCATTTAGCCACCGTCGAGGATGCGGGCGATGGCCGCGGCCACGGCGCGCGGCGCGCACTCCGCTGTGCCCGCGCGCCGGTAATGGACCTCGCGCCCGTTGACCTCGACGATGTGACGGGTGATGTTCATGACCATCGCTCCCGATCGGGCGCGCGCCCAGGTGCCACTTGCGCGTTCTCGATCGGCTGGGATGGCACCGGCCCGCCCCGCCGACGCGCGATTCCATGTTGCTCGATGGAACGGACATGGTGCAAGATTTTCCGCTTCGTCACCATGCGTGGAAAGAGCGCGGCCGCGTCCGGCAACGACCCGTCGGCCAACGGGCAGAGGCCTGATCGAGATGACGACCCCTTCTCAGCACCCGGGTTCGGACACAGGAGCGGACTACGAGACGATTCGTCGCTCCTTTCGCTGGGAGGACGTGCTCGAGATGCTCGGCTGGTCGGCCGATGGTCCGATCAACGTCGCCGCGACCATAGCGGATCGGCACGCTTCGAGCGGGCGCGTGGCGATCGACTGGCACGGTCGGGAAGGCGAACGGCGCACCCTCTCCTTCGCGGACCTGGCCACCGATTCGAGCCGGTTCGCGGAGGTTCTCGCGGGCCTCGGCGTGGCCAAGGGGGACCGGGTCGCGATGGTGATGCCCCGGGTGCCCGAGACCATCATCGCCATGCTCGGAATCTGGAAGGCCGGCGCCGTGTATGTGCCGATCTTCTCTGCCTTCGGGGCCGACGCGATCCGCATGAGGCTTATGGACAGCAAAGCCAAGGTGCTTGTGACTCACGCGGAGTACCGGGCTTCCCTGGCCGCGGTGAGTGACGCGGCCATCTCGGTGGTGGTAGTGGGAGAGCCCGATGTCGCGGCCGGCGAGGTCGGCTTCGACGCGGCGATGGCCTCGGCCGACGGCCGGTTCGAATCGGTGCCGGTCGCGCGTCGCGACCCAGCGGTGCTGCTTTACACGTCAGGCTCGACCGGGCCGCCGAAAGGAGTCGTGGTCTCGGCGAACTTCGTTGCCGCGATAGCGCCCGGGGTCCGGTTCTGTGCCGATCTCCGCGCCGACGACATCTTCTGGCCCACTGGCGATCCCGCCTGGGGCTACGGTCTGGTGTGCTACGCGGTGGCACTGGCGATGGGAACGCCGGTGGTGATGTGGCAGGCCCAGCCGAGCGGGGAGTCGGCGCTCGAGTTCATGGCCGAGGTCGGCGTGACCAACCTCGCCACCGTGCCGACCCTGCTGCGCGCGATGATGGCCCTGGGTGAGGACGAGGTTCGCTCCCATGGGCTGGCGGTGCGGCGGGTGTGGAGCTGCGGCGAGCCGTTGAACGCGGAAGTGGTGCGGTTCTTCCGCGAGGTCTGGGGCGCAACACCGCTCGACACCTATGGTTCATCGGAGATGGGCCTGCCGGTCGGGAACCTCGCGGCGACCGGGGCGGAGGTGCGGCCGGGCTCGATGGGACGCCCACTTCCGGGTCACACCGTGACCATCGTCGACGAGAGCGGCCGCGAGCTCGACGACGGCGAGGTCGGGCTCATCGGGCTCGCCCCGGACCCGCAAGGGTTCTACGCCGTTTCCTACTGGAATAATCCCGAGCTCACGGCCCAGGTGTTCGGGGGGCGGTGGATCGTCACCAACGATCTCGGGCGCAGGGACGGCGACGGCTATCTCTGGTTCGAGGGGCGCTCGGACGACGTGATCAAGAGCGCGGGCTACCGCATCGGACCCTTCGAGGTGGAGAGCGCGCTCATCGAGCACCCCGCGGTCGCCGAGGCCGGGGTGGTGGGCAAACCCGACCCGCTCCGTGGACATCTCGTCAAGGCCTACGTCGTGTTGAAGCCCGGCGAAGCGCCCCATGAGGACCTGGAACGCGAGCTCGTCGATACCGTGCGCGCCCATCTGGGAGCCCACGCGACGCCGCGCGAGTTCGCCTTCGTCGCCGAGCTGCCCAAGACCGAGAGCGGAAAGATCCAGCGTTTCAAGCTCAGGGAGCAGGCCGCCGGCGAGTGACCGGGGAAGCGGCCAAGCAGCGCCAGCCGGCGCGCTTGACTCCCGTGATCGCCGCTCAATAGCCTTGCCCGGCAACATTCGGCCCGGATCACGCACATGGCAGCGACCGTCCTCGAACCCGCTCACTTTCCCTGGTTCGATTATTCGCGCTATTCGTTCTCCCTCGGTGTCGCGGTCGGCGGCCGGACCTATCTGTCCGGGCATACCGCGTCGGAGTACGAGCCCGAGGGCCGGCGTATGGTGGTCAAGGGTGGCATGGCGGAGCAGGCGCGAACCGCCTACGCCAAGGTCGAGGCCATCCTGGCGGCCGACGACAAGTCGCTCGCGGACGTGGTCCATATCGTCGAGTACGTGACGCCGGAGGGCATCGAGCGCTATGGCGAAGCCGAGGCCGTGCGGCGGGAGCTGCTGGGCGAGCACCGCCCGGCGGTCAACACCGTGCCGGTACGCGCGCTGCTGCGGCCCGACGCCCTGATCGAGGTCGAGGCCGAGGCCGGGCCCGCCGGAGCCGCCACGCCGGTCGGGCCCGAAGGGTCGGCCGCCTTCGAGTCCGCGGGGCTCGTGTTCCTGCCGTCGCTGCAACCGGTCGACGCGGCGGGCGAGCTCGTCGGCGCCGGTGACCTCATGGCCCAGACCAACGCGGTGTACGACAACGCGGCCCGGCTGCTCGACGCCTTGGGTCTCGGTTTCGACAGGATCGTGAAGAGCCTCGACTACGTAACGCCGGCGGCCCTGGAGCGCTACAGGGAGACCGGCCAGGTGCGAAAGGACCGCCTCGGTCCGGTCTACCCCGCGGCCGCGGGGATCGTCATGCCCAGGCTTGCGCACCCCGGGGCCATGATCCAGGTCGACCTGATCGCCAGCCGCGACGCCCCGGTGGCCGTGAATCCGGGATGGAGCCGGTACGACAAGCTGACCTACAGCCCGGCGGTGCGCGCGGGGAAGCTGCTCTTTATCGCCGGCCAGGGAGCCATCGACCCGGAGACCAAGCGGGTCGTTCACGAGGGCGATGTGGCCGCCCAGGCCGAGTACATCTATGGCAACGTACTGCGAATCCTCGAAGCGGCCGGCGGCGGGCCCGAGAACCTGGTAAGGACGATCGAGTACACCACGCCGGCCGCGCGCGAGCGCTACCGCGAGGTTGCGGGCGTGCGCACGCGGCTCTTGAAGGCGCCTTATCCGGCCTCCACGGGGCCCGTGTGCGAGGCCCTCCTGCGTCCCGAGATGTTAATCGAGGTCGACCCCCTGGCGGTGCTCGACTGAGGAGGCTGGTTTTCGCCATGGCATTGCTTACCGACGAGCTTCGATCCTGGATCGGCCGCACGGCCTCCTACCCGGCACGGGAGGAGTTGGGGCGGGCCTCGATCCGCTACTTCGCGCTCGCGCTCGGCGATGAGAATCCACTTTATACTGACGACGCTTACGCGCAGGCGGCCGGCTATCGCACGCTCGTCGCGCCGCCGACGCTGGTGTGCGAGACCTGTCAGTACGCCCACCAGAGGCCCAATGCCAATGGCTACATCGGGCACGAGTGGGACTTGCCGATCGAGGGGGTCCGGCTGATACGGGCGGGGCACGAGTACGAGTTCACGAGGCCCGTCTATCCGGATGATCGGATATCGGTTACCTGGACCCTGGCCGACATCGTGGAGCGATCCTCCAAGCGTGGCGGGACGCAGCTTTATGTGACCTCGGTGGCGGTCTACGCGAACCAGGACGGCGAGCGCCTCGCCACCAACCGCGAAATCGTCGTTCTGCAGCCTCTGGAGCCGGGCCGAGGATCGCCGGCAAAGGCGGACCCGGAGGGCGCGCCATGACCGCGCCCGAGGCCAGCTTCCCCCGGCCCGAGCCGGGCGATACCATGCCGCCTTTCGAGCGCCACATCACGACGAACGAGATCATGGCCTATGGCGCCGCGACCTGGGACTGGCATCGCCTGCACTACGATCTTGAGTACGCGCGCTCGCTGGGCCTTCCGAACATCGTCTTCGACGGCCAGGCGCTGGGCGCGCTGTTCGCCCGGGGCATCATGGCCTGGCTCGGGCCCCGAGCCTTCATCCGAAAGCTCTCGTTTAAGCTTCGCGCGATGGTATTCCCGGGGGATACGCTGCGCTGCGAGGGCGAAGTGACCTCGGTGGAGCCGGCGGACGGGGCCAGCATCGTCACCGTTTCCCAACGCCTCCGGGTCGGCGACAGGCTGGCCGCCGAGGCCGTCACCGAGGTCCGCCTTCCGCGATAGCGGCCGCCGGGGCGCGCGCGCTCACACCATCAGATACCGACTTCGCACCTCGGGCTCGGCAGCAAGCTCCGCGATCGTACCGTGGTAGCGGATCTCCCCCTTCTCGATGATGTACGCCCGGTCGGCGAGCTCGTTGGCGAAACGCAGATTCTGCTCGGACAGCAACACGGTCACCCCCGTGGCCCGGAGCGATTTCAATCGCTCCAGCAGGGCCTCGACGACGAGCGGCGCGAGCCCCTCGGACGGCTCGTCGAGGAGCAAGAGATCCGGGTTGCCCATCAGGGTACGCGCGATGCCGACCATGCGCTGCTGGCCGCCCGAGAGCATGCCGGCCCGGCGGTCGAGGAGCAGCCGAAGGTCCGGGAATAGTTCCTGCACCTGCTCGATACCGAAGCGCACGGAGCCGTCGGGCGCGCCGCGCCGCGCCGTCTCCAGGTTCTCGGCCACCGTCAGCGAGGTGAACAAACGAGCGTTCTCGGGCACGAAGCCGAGCCCAAGGCGGCAAATCTCATACGGCTCCCGGCCGGCGATTTCCCGGCCGCGAAAGCGAATACTGCCTTGGCGCGGCGGGAGCAGCCCCATGAGGCTGGAGAGCGTGGTCGTCTTGCCGGCGCCGTTGCGCCCCAGCAGGGCGACCACCTCCCCCTCGCCGATGTCGAGCGAGATCCCAAAGAGGACTTGGCTCGCGCCGTAGGCCGCTTCGAGGTCCCGGACCTCGAGCATGGGCCCTAGCCGCGGGCCTTGGCGATCTCCTCGCAGCTGCGCGCGATCGGCTCGATGGGGTAGCGTTTCACGTCGCTCACCCCGATGCCGTCGGGGAGGCTCGGATCGCGGCTCACCTTGCCGACGTAAAAGCCGTAGAGGGCCATGCCGTCGCAGCCCCGGACCTTGACCTTGCCGGTCGGGCCTTCGAACTCGAGACCTGCGAGCGCGTCGATCACCTTCTCGACGTCATCCGCGCCACCGGCGCGCATGATGGCCAGGGTGATCATCTTTCCGGCCACGTATCCCACCGGTGCCGACCCCGTCGCGTAGGTCTTCATCCGCTTCGCGACCTCCTTCGCGAACGACTTCGATATGGCCGTGTCGATGGCGTAGAAGGGGTACCAGACGGTGCCGATGGTGTTCTTCGGCAAGATGTCCTTCATCGCCCCCATCTTGGCGAGATCGAGCCCGTGGACGAAGAGCTGGGTGCCGCCCTCGAAGAGGCCAAAATCACGTCCCGCCTTGAGGAAGTTGATGAGATCGCCGCCGAAGACGCCGGCCACCACCATGTCGATCGGTTGCGCCTGTAGCGCCGTGACGTGGGGCGCGAAATCGCTGGCGCGGAACTTGGGCCACTCCTGGCGCACCACCTGGATGTCGGGTCGGACGGTCTTCAAATGAGCCACGAAGTCCGCCGCGAAATGCTGCCCGTACTCGTAATCGGGGGCGATGGTGGCGATCCGCTTGATGTCTTTTCGGTCGCGCAGATGCTCGGCCATGACGCGTCCGATCTCGACCGTGCTCAGATTCGCCCTGGCCACGTAGCGGTGCCCGGCCTCGCCGGTGAGCCGCTTCGTCGTGGCGAAGCCACCGACGATGAGCACCTTGTGCTCCTTGCCGAGATTGCCGACCGCGACCGCGGCGCCGCTGTGAATGCCGACGGTGACGAACTTGATGCCCTGCTCGAGGATCATTCGGCGCGCCTCGGTCACCGCCTTCTCGACGCTACCGCCCATGTCCGCCGAGACGAGTGTGAAGTGACGTCCGCCGACCCCTCCCGCTGCGTTCGCCTCGTCTAGAGCGATCTGAAAGCCGGTGCGGATGGTCTCAGCGACGAAGGCGATGCCGCCGCTGTAGATATCGATGAGCCCGAGCTTGACAGGCTCCTTGTCCTGGGCCGACGCGGTGCCGGCGATGGCGGCGACGAGACCGACGCCGATCATTGCCGTGAACCGGGTCCACGCGCGGAGATTTCGTTTCATCGCTCTTCCCCCTTTAGAGCATGTGTGCTGTCGATGGTGTGATCGTGGGCACATCATCCGCGAGCACGTGACGACCCGTCAATAGGCGATCGGGCCCCAGGGGCCGCATGCGTCAACTGGACGCGGCCGATACCATCCGACATATTCGTTCGCCATGGACGGCTTCATCGAACTTGCCACGCAACATTTCGGCTGGATCACCAATCCCACGGTTGTCTTGCGGCAGGCGCTCTCGGGCATTTCCAGCGGGATGCTGCTGTTCCTCATCTCGGCCGGGTTGGCCCTGATCTTCGGGGTGACCCGCATCCTCAATTTCGCCCACGGCGGCCTCTTCATGATCGGCGCCTACATCGCGGTCTCGGTCTCGGGTCTGGTGCTCGGCGGGCTGCCAGGCTTCGTTCTCGCAGTGGTCGCCGGAGCGGCCGGGCTATTGGTTATCGGGGCCGGCCTGGAGGCCCTCCTGCTGCGACGAATCTACCGCGCCGCACACGAGTTCCAGCTGCTCCTGACCTTCGGGCTGGTGCTCGTGGTCGGAGATCTGGTGATGATCATCTGGGGCCGGGAGGAGCATTCGGTCGCCGCGCCCCAGCTCCTGACGGGTGCGAGCAAGGTCATGGGCGTGACCTTTCCGACCTATCGGTTGTTCCTTATCGTGGTCGGGATCGGCGTTGCAATTGGGCTCTGGGTGCTGCTCCACCGCACGCGTTTCGGGATTTGGGTGCGCGCCGCGACCCTCGACCGCGAAATGCTCAGCGCGCTGGGTGTGAACACGCGCCAACTCTATACCGGGGTCTTCGCGCTGGGGGCCGCCCTCGCTGGCCTTGGTGGCGCGCTCGCGGCGCCGATCATGGCGGTCGGTCCGGGACTGCACGTGCAGGTCATAATCGACGCCTTCGTGGTTGTCGTCATCGGTGGCATGGGCAGCATTCCAGGGGCCCTGGTCGCCTCGCTGCTGGTCGGGCTGGTCAACGCCTTCGGTGTCCTCGCCTTTCCCTCGCTCGCCGTGGTGCTGACCTTCGCGCTCATGGCGTTCATTCTTATCGTCCGTCCCTGGGGGCTGTTCGGGCATCCGGAATGAAGCGCGCGGTTCCTTGGCTGTTGATCCCGGCCTTGGCCCTAGCGGTGCCGATGCTTGCCTCCGACTTCTGGCTTTTCATTGCCATTCAGGCGCTCGTTTTCGCGCTTTACGCAGTGAGCTTCAACCTGCTGCTGGGGTACGGCGGCATGCTCTCGTTCGGACACGCCGCGTACTTCGGGCTCGGCGGCTATGCCGTCGGGATTTTCATGGTGAAGCTCGCGCTGCCCCTGTGGATCGGGCTCGCGGCGGCGCCCCTCGTCGCCGCCGTCGCGGCCGCCGTGGTCGGCTTTTTCTCGGTGCGACTCAGCGGTATCTACTTTGCGATGTTGACGTTCGCCTTTCAGATGCTGTTCTACACCATCGCCCTCAAGTCCACCGGCCTGACCGGCGGCGACGACGGCATCACCGGTCTCGTGCGACCGAACGCTCTTGTCGATCCCGGGGCTTTGTACCTGTTCGTCCTGGCGATCGTCGCGCTCGCGCTCGGAGGTCTGTACCGGATCGTCGTCTCGCCCTTCGGACAGACCCTGCGCGCGGCACGGGAGAACGCCCTTCGCGTCCAGTATCTCGGGGTCGACGTCAGGGTCCATCGGTGGGCGACATTCGTGGTCGCCGGCGCCTTCGCCGGGCTCGCGGGCGGCCTCTTCGCGCTGTCGACGGGGAGCGTATTCCCCGGCTGGCTCAACTGGACGGCCAGCGCGACGCCTGTGGTGATGGCCGTGCTCGGGGGGCTGCGGGTGTTTCTTGGCCCGGTCGTCGGCGCCATCGTCTACGTCGGCCTGGAAACCGTGATCACCGGTTACACCGAGTACTGGCCGCTGTTCATGGGTGGCACCATCATCGCCCTGGTCCTCCTCCTGCCGGCGGGGATTCTGGGTTTGAGGTTTGGTCGTGTCGCCGGCTGAGACCGCGGCCGGATCGGCTTCGGGCACGCCCTTGCTCAGGGTGGACTCGCTCGAGAAGCACTTTGGCGGCCTCACCGCCCTCGGCGGGGTGAGCTTGGCGGTCGAGCGCGGCGAGTTCCGCGCCATCATCGGCCCGAACGGAGCCGGAAAGACCACCTTCTTCAACACCTTGACCGGGCTGCATCGGCCGGACGCGGGGAGCGTCCACCTCGAGGGGCGCGAGATCACCGGCCGCTCCCCCCATGCCCTCGCGCGGCTCGGGATCGGCCGGACCTTTCAGATCACCAGCGTGTTCCCGGAACTGACCGCGCGCGAGAACGTGCAGGTCGCGCTCCTGGCGCACGCTCGGCGCACCTGGAGCGTCCTCGGTGTGGCCAGACGATTTCAGATCGCGCGGGGAGAGCAACTGCTCGCGTTGGTCGAGCTCGCCGGCACCGAGACACGTCTCGCCGGCACCCTCGCGCACGGCGATCAAAAGCGACTCGAGCTCGCCATCGCGCTGGCCGCCGAGCCCCGGCTGCTGCTGCTCGACGAACCGACGGCGGGCATGGCCGCGCAAGAGCGTCTCGCCTCGATCGCGCTGGTGCACCGCATCGCCACCGAGCTCGGGCTGACCGTGATCTTCACCGAGCACGACATGGCCGTCGTCTTCGCCGTGGCGACCACGATCACGGTGCTGCACCTGGGTCGCGTGTTGGCCGAGGGGGCGCCCGAGGCCGTGCGCGCCGACCCCGATGTGCAGAAGGTCTATCTCGGCGAAGCGCCGGCGGGCGAGGGATCGGGCGCACCCGACAGCGCCTGACAGGGCGACCATCGGCCGGAGCGTGGAGCGGCACCGGTCCTCGCGGGAGCCCTCATGAGGCCGTGGCGGCGGCGCGCTCGCGCAATTCCCGCTTCAAGACCTTGCCGGCGGCGTTCTTGGGCAGGGCGTCGATGATCTCGACCGACTTGGGCGTCTTGTACGACGCCAGGTTCTCCTTGCAGTAGGCGATCACCGTGTCCGCGTCCACGGCGGCACCCGGCCGTGCCACCACGTAGGCCTTGACCGCCTCGCCCCAATGCGCGTCGGGCGCGCCGACCACCGCGGCCTCGGCGATGGCCTCGTGGTGATAGAGGATCTCTTCGATCTCGCGGGGATAGATGTTGACGCCGCCCGAGATGATCATGTCGGTCTTGCGGTCGACCAGGTAGACGAAGCCTTCCTCGTCCTGCGTCGCCAGGTCGCCGGCGCTGACCCAGCCGTCGCGGAAGGTCTCGGCGGTCTCCTCGGGGCGCCCCCAGTAGCCGTTGAAGAGGTAGGGCGAGGCGCTGAACAGCTCGCCGACCTCGCCTGGCGCCACCGCGACGCCCTCCTCGTCGCGCAGCTCCACCGCCGTGGCGATGAAGGGCAGGCCCACGCACTCGGTCTTGCGGAGCTGATCGGCGGGGCGCAGGTTGGTGACGATGGCGGCCTCCGTGGAGCCGTAGGTCTCGTGGAGGATGCCCGCGCCGAAATAGTCGACGATGCGCTCCTTGGTGGCCTGGGGCAGCGGCGCCGCGTTGGAGACGATGGCCTTGACGACGGGCCGGCGGTAGCGCTCCAGCACCTTACCTTCGAGGGTGAAGATCGCGTGGAAGTGGGTCGGCACCATGAAGGTGCCGGCCATGCGCTCGGTGTGGAGCTTGGCGATCACCTGCTCCGGGTCGAAGGCCGGCAGCACCTCGCAATAGCCGCCGAAAAAGATCGGCGCGAAGGCAAAGGCGAAGCCGGCGCCGTGAAACAGCGGCGCCGTGGCGAGATAGCGATCGTCCGGCGCGTAGCAGCCGTATTCCGAGGCCATGGCGAAAAAGGTCATGACCCGCGAACGGTGCGAGATCACCACCCCCTTGGGCTGGCCGGTGGTGCCCGAGGTATAGGGGATGGCGAAGGGCTCCCACTCCTCGAGCGGCTGCTCGGCGGTGGCCCGCGCGGCGCCGAGCCAGTCCTCGTAGCGCCCGTCCAGGACGACGATGGTCTCCACCGTCCGGAACTCGATGGACCGGGCCATCTCCTCGAGGGCGGGCGCCACGAACAGGGCCCTGGCGCCGCAGTCGTCGCAGATGAACTTGATCTCGCGGGCGACGAGGCGGGGGTTGAGGGTGGCCACGGCGACCCCGGCCGAGGACGCCCCGGCGACGATCTCGGGGTACTCGAGGCAGTTGGGCGCCAGGATCGCCACGTTGTCGCCGCGCCCGAGGCCGAAACCGTCGCGGACGCCGCCGCTCACCCGCTCGAGCCGGTCCCGAAGCCGGGCATAGGTGAGTTCCCGCTCGCCCTCCCTGAGCGCCACCTTGTCCGGCGTGCGGCCGGCCGCGGCGCGGAGGCCCGAGGCGATGCTGAGGGGCCGGTAGGTCGCCGGCGGTGCGCCGGCCGCGCGCGTCATGCTCTCCGCCTCCTCATTCGCTCGCTCTGTCCCCCGGCGATCCTATACCGCGCCGTCGCTCTCCGGCAGCCTGAACACCTTGAGCGCGTTCTCGCGCATGAGAAGAGGCCTGGCCTCGTCGCGGATGTCGAGCTCGTCGATCTCCCGCACCGCGTGCTCGGGGTCGATCACCGGCCAGTCGGTGCCGAACAGCACCTTGTGGCGGCCGTAGGTGTTGAGGTAGTGGACGATGGGCGCCGGCCAGTGCTTGGGCGCGTAGGCGTCGACGCCGATGAACACGTTCTCGTGCTTCCACGCCATCGAGATCATCTCCTCGGTCCAGGGCACGCCGATGTGGATGCCGAGGAGCTTGAGCTCGGGAAAGTCTATGGCCACCTGATCGAGGGCGATCGGGCGGCCCACGCTCGGCAGGCGGCGCGAGCGCGAGTAGATCAGGCTGTGGCCGACCTGCATCATGATCGGGATCTCGAGCTCGCAGCACTTGGCGTAGTAGGGGTAGTACTTGGCGTGGTCGGGGCCGAGGCCGAACCAGTGGGGATAGAGGTGGGCGCCCACGAAGCCCATCTCGCGCACCGCGCTCTCGAGCTCCTTAAGGCCCGCCATGCCGCGGAAGGGATCGACGCCCGCGAGGCCGGAGAAGCGGTCCGGATGCTCCCGGCAGATCTCGTGCACGCGCTCGTACGGGATCTCGAACGAGCCCTTGACGGCGAGGTCGCCGGCGCGCACCGCGATCAGGAGCGAGCGCTGGATGCCGGCCCGGTCCATCTTGCCCAGGTAGTCCGCGATGGAGACGCCGCCCCGCATCTCCTCGGGCATGCGCACCTGCGCCTTGAACGCCTCGTCGATGCCGGTCCGGCCCAGCCTCACCTCCTCCTCGGTGAACAGGTTGACGACGATGTCGATCGTTTGCATGGGCCCCCCGGTCACCGGATTGGCACGAGGATACACGAAATCCTTGCGGCGCAAGGTCGCTCGCCTCTATCCCTCGGCGGCGAAGCGACGAGAACGGGTGTTAAGGGGCTTTTACCGGGCAACATGAAAACGCTCTGCCCGGTCACCGCGAGGGCGCGGCCCTATGGCCATGCTGGACGATCTGTCGCGCGGGCTGCGCGTGGCCTTGCCCCGGACCGGATTTTCACCAGGCACGGGTCCTGGCTACGCCCTGAGCACCGCGCTAAAGCTTGATGCGATTCATCTCGGGGTCGTAGAGCGGCCGCAGGTGGAGCTCGCAGGGCACCCGCCGGGTCGCCACCTCGAGTTCGTAGGCGCCGGCCTCGAGATAGGCGCGGTCGACGCCCCCCGGGTTGCGCACGTAACCGAGGCCGATGTTGCGCGCCACGGTGTAGCCCCAGCCGCCGCTGCTCAGCCACCCCACCCGCTCGCCGTCGCGATAGATGGTCTCGCGCCCCAGCAGCACCACCTCGGGGTCGGCCACGGTGAAACAGGCGAGCCGTTTGGTAAGCGGGCGGTCCGCTCGCGCCGCCAGCGCCTCACGACCGAGGAAGGGCAGGTCGCTCTTCAGCTTCACCGCCCAGCCGAGCCCGGCCTCGAAGGGCGTATCGTCGGGGTTGATGTCGGCGCCCCAGGCGCGGTAGCCCTTCTCGAGCCTCAGGGACTCGATGGCCCGGTAGCCGGCGTTCCCGATGCCGTGGGCCGCGCCCGCCGCCATCAGGGCGTCGTAGACCGCGCTCGCGTGCTCCGCCGCCATGTGGAGCTCCCAGCCCAGCTCGCCCTCGTAGGTGAGGCGGAGCGCCCACAGCCTGGCCCCCGCGACCTCGATCTCGGCCGCGGTGGCGAAGGGGAAGCCCCGGTTCGAGACGTCGTCGTCGGTGACCGCCGCAAGCACCTCGCGCGCCCGGGGGCCCATCAAGGTCAGCACCGCCCGGGCCTCGGTGACGTCCTCGAACCGGGCCTCGGCGCCGGCCGGCAGATTGCGCTCGATCCAAGCGTAGTCGTGGCTGCGGAATCCGGTGCCGGTGACGAGATAGAAGGCCTCGGGCGCCAGCCGCGCCACCGTGAGGTCGCACTCGATGCCGCCATCGCGGTTCAGCATCTGGGTGTAGGTGAGCGTCCCCGCCCGCCCGGTGACGTCGTTGGCGCAGATCCAGGACAGCGCGGCCTCGGCCCCCGGGCCGGTGAGCAGGAACTTGGCGAACGAGGTCTGGTCGAAGAGCACCACCCGTTCGCGGCAGGCGCGGTGCTCCTCGCCCACCGCCTCGAACCAGTTGGGGCGGGCGAAGGAGTAGGCGTCCCTGGCTTTCGTGCCCGGGGGCGCGAACCAGTTGGGCCGCTCCCAGCCGAGCTTGGAGCCGAAGCAGGCGCCCTGGGCCTTGAGCCGCAGGTAGAGCGGCGAGAGCTGGAGCGGCCGGCCGCTCTCGTGCTCCTCGTGGGGCCAGGCGATGGTGTAGTGCTTGGAGTACATCTCGAGGGTGCGCTCGCGCACCCAGCGCCGCTCCCGGTGCAGGGCGGCGAAGCGGCGGATGTCGACGGGCCACAGATCCATCGGCGGCTGGCCGGCCAGGACCCACTGGGCGAGCGCCCGCCCCGCTCCGCCGGCGGCGGCGATGCCGAAGGCGTTGAAGCCGGCGCCGACGTAGAAGTTGGCGACCTCGGGCGCCTCGCCGAGGATGAAGTTGCCGTCCGGGGTGAAGCTCTCGGGGCCGTTGAAGAGCTCCTTGACGCCGGCGACCCGCAGCGCGGGCACGCGTTGCACGGCCGCCTCCATTAGGGGCTCGAAGTGGTCCCAATCGGGGTTCAAGAGGGTGAAGTGGAAGCCCTCCGGCACCCCGTCGACGGCCCAGGCGATGGGATTGCGCTCGTAGCCCCCCATCACCAGGCCGCCCACCTCCTCCTTGAAGTAGGTGAGCCGGTCGGGATCGCGCAGGGTGGGAAGGCCGCTCTCGATGCCGGCGATGGGCTCGGTGATCAGGTACTGGTGCTGCACCGACTGCAGCGGCACCGAGACCCCGGCCAGGCGCCCCAGCTCGCCGGCCCATTGGCCGGCGCAGTTGACCAGCTTCTCACAGGCGATCTCGCCCGCCGGCGTGGCGACCCCGGCGACCCGCCCGTGGGTCAGCCGGATCGACGTCACCGGGCAGTCCTCGAGGATGCGCACCCCGCCCTGGCGGGCGCCCCGGGCCAGCGCCTGAGTGATGTCCGAGGGGTTGGCCTGGCCGTCGCTGGGCAGGTAGGCGGCGGCCACCAGGTCCGAGACCTCCATCGGCGGCCACAGCGCCTTGGCCTCGGCCGGCGACAGCATGTGCATCTCGAGCCCGAAGCTGTGGGCGGTGGTGGCCTGGCGCTCGATCTCGACCAGGCGGTCGCGGTTGCAGGCCAGGCGCAGGCCGCCGTTCATCTTCCAGCCGGTGGCCTGGCCGGTTTCCGCCTCGAGGCGCTGGTAGAGCTCGACGCTGTACTTCAGGAGCTGGGTGACGTTGGCCGAGGCGCGGAGCTGGCCCACCAGGCCGGCGGCGTGAAAGGTGGAGCCCGAGGTGAGCTTGGCGCGCTCCAGCAGCAGCACATCGCGGGCGCCCTCCGCCGCCAGGTGATAGGCGGTGCTGCAGCCGACGATGGCGCCGCCCACGACGACGATCTCGGCCTGGGTCGGCGGCGCCTCGCTCATGGCCTCGCTCAAGACGCTGGGTCGAGACGAGCAAAGGCCTCGTAGGCGCGCTCGAAGCGGGTCAGGTTCTCCGCGGTGTAGGCGAGGTAGTCGACGTCGAGGGTGAGGTGGATCTCCGAGACCGCGCTCCACAGGCTCTCGCGCAGCGCCGAGGCGCACTTCATGGCGGCGTAGCGGTGGCGCAAGGCAGCGCTCACCGGGCGCCGATAATAGGCCTCGAGCAGCCACTCCTCCTGCTCCGGCGCCAGGTTGCAGTTGGCCGAGACCCCGCCCAGGTCGAACAGCGCGCTGTTGTAGCCGGCGTACTCCCAGTCGATCAGCCACAGGCGCTTGCCGTCGTCGATGAAGTTGGCGGCCAGGCAGTCGTTGTGGCCGAGGATGGGATGCACCGGCCCCACCGCCGCCTCGAGCCGGTGGTTGATGTCGAGCAGCCGCGGCAGCGAGTCCTTGAGGCGACTGTCGCCGTCATTGAGCAGGGCGCCGTAACGGTGGATGACGTGGAAGACCCAGAACATGGGCAGCGGATCCTCGAGGTGGCGCGGCACCTCGGTATGGCAGCGGCGCACCAGCTCGAGCACGCGCTCGAGGTTCTCGGGCTGGCGCACGTCGGCCTCCGAGAACGGCCGCGCGCCCTCGATGTAGCGCAGCACCATGGCGCCGGGCTCCCAATGCACCACCTCGGGCGAGAGGCCGGCGGCGTGGGCCGCCCGCGAGGCCGCCAGCTCGTTGAAGCGCAGCACCCCGTGCATCCGGAGGTCGTCGCCGATGCGCACCACGAAGCGCTCGCCGCCGTGATGGGCGACGAAGTTGTGGTTGCTCAAGCCGCCGGCCAGGGGCTCGAGCTCGACCTTGCCGCTCCAGCACGAGAGGGCGGCGGCGCGCGCCTCGGCGGGTGCGCTCATGGCAGCCCCAGCTCCTTTTTCTTGGTCGTGCTCCAGGCCGAGATCAGGCGGTCCGAGATGATGGCGATGAAGGCGACGCAGACGCCGGCCACCATGCCGCGCCCGGTATCGGCCTTGGTCAGCGCAATGTAGACCTCCTGGCCGAGATCGCGGGTGCCGACCAGGGCCGTGATCACCAGCATGCTGAGCGCCAGCATGATGGTCTGGTTGACCCCCAGCATGATCTCCGGCAGGGCGATGGGAAGCTGCACCTTCCACAGCACCTGGCGCCGGGTGCAGCCGGCCGCGGTGGCGGCCTCGATCAGCGCCGCCGGCACCTGGCGGATGCCGTGGTCGGTGTAGCGGATGGTGGGCACCAGGGAATAGACGACGACGGCGATCATGGCCGAGAAGTCGCCGACCCGGAACAGCATCACCACCGGGATCAGGTAGACGAAGGCGGGCAGGGTCTGAAGCGTGTCGATGATCACCTGGACCACCCGGTGCACCCCTTCGTGGCGCGCCGCCCACATGCCGATGGGCATGCCGATGGTCGAGGCGATGACCACCGAGATGCCGACCAGGTAGGTCGAGATCATCGCCTTCTCCCAGTTCCCGGTGATGGCGATGAAGGCCGACAGCGCCGCCACCAGGAGTCCCAGCCGCCAGCCGCCGAGCTGATAGCCGGCCAGCGCCAGGAGCCCCACTACCGCGGTCCAAGGGAGCGAAATCAGGAAGCGCTTGAAGGGAATCAGGATGTTGATCAGGAGCCAGGCCTTGATCGCCTCCAGGATGTCGAAGAAGTTGACGTTAATCCACGACACCAGCCGGTCCCACAGGTCGCCCGTGGTGACGGTGAGCGCTTCCGGGTAGTTGGCCAGCGCCGGCACCACCAGGCCCAGCGCCATCGTGCCGGCGATGAGCGCCAGCGCCGCGACCAGATGGGGGTGGCGCCTGATGAAGCTCGGCTGCCGCTCCGTCCGCACCGGGCGCTTGGCGGCGTAACCCTGGCTCAAGCGGTCGAGGGCGATGGCCAGCACGGTGATGGCGATGCCGGCCTCGAAGCCCTCGCCGATGGCCAGCCGCCGAAGCGCGTGGAGCACGTCGAAGCCGAGCCCGCCGGCGCCGATCATCGAGGCGATGATCACCATGTTGAGCGACAGCATGATGACCTGGTTGACCCCCACCATCAGGGTCGGGCGCGCCGCCGGGATCATCACCTTCCAGGTCAGCTGGCGCCGCGAGCACCCGGCCATGCGGCCGAACTCGACGATCTCGGCGGGCACCGTATGCAGCGCCAGCATGGTGCACCGCACCATGGGCGGGGTGGCGTAGATCATGGTCGAGATCATCGCCGCCACCGGGCCGAAGCCGAACAGGAACAGCACCGGCACCAGATAGGCGAACACCGGCACCGTCTGCATGAGGTCCAGGATCGGCGCCAGCAGCTTCTGGAACCAGGGGTGGCGGTGGGCGGCGACACCGAGCAAGAGCCCCACCAGGACGCCCAAGGGCACCGCCACCACGATCGACGACAGGGTCACCATGGCGCTCGACCAGCGCCCGAAGACGGCGAGGTAGAAGAAGCAGAGGCCGACCAGAACCGAAAGCCCCCAGTCGCGGACGGCATAGGCCATCAGCGCCATGACGGCGATCAGCGAGGCCCACGAGAGGGCGGGAACGAGCAGAACCTGGTCGCCGCTTAGGGGCACCTTGAAGCCCTGCGACAACAGGCCGTGGGCGGCCACCAGGAACCAATTCAGCACCCAGGCCAGGGAGCGCGTGAACTCCTTGAAGGTGAACAGGCCGAGGTCGGCGTCGTTGATCAGCCACTTCATGAAGTCGCTGATCCAGAACCTGAGCGGCACCACCCAGTCGCGCGGGTATTCGAGCGCCCAGGGCACCAGATCGCCGGAGGAGAACAGGAGCGCGCTCAGGCCGAGCGCCACCAGCCATGGCAGGAGGCCGGGCCGGAGCCCCGGCAAGCGGGCCACGGCCGTGCTCGAGGGTGCGCTCACTCCTTGGCCGCCTTGTGGACCAGGACGTCGAGCACCGCCTGGGCGGTGAGCTGGCCGATCACCTTGCCGTCGCCGTCGGTCACCGCCACCGGCTCCGCCCGGTCGATCACCCGGGCGGCGAGATCCTCGATCTTCATCTCCGCCGGCACGCTCTCGGCGTAGCTCGCGCCGTCGTCGGCCGGCGCCATCACCGAGCGCGCCGACAGCACCTTTGGGCGCGGGATCTCGCGGGTGAACTCGGCGACGTGCTCGGTGGCCGGGTTGGTCACCAGGTCCTCAGGCGTGCCGATCTGGAGGATGGCGCCGTCCTTCATGATGGCGATGCGGTCGGCGACGCGGATGGCCTCGTCGAAGTCGTGGGTAATGAAAACGATGGTCTTGTGGAGCACGTTCTGCAGCCGCAGGAACTCGTCCTGCATCTCGCGGCGGATCAGCGGATCGAGCGCCGAGAAGGGCTCGTCCAGGAACCAGATCTCGGGCTCCACCGCCAGCGAGCGGGCGATGCCGACGCGCTGCTGCTGGCCGCCCGAGAGCTCGCGCGGGTAGTAGTTCTCGCGCCCGCCCAGGCCCACCAGCTCGATCATCTCCAGCGCCCGGGCCTCGCGGGCGGCCTTGGCGATGCCCTGGACCTCGAGCGGGAAGGCGACGTTGCCGAGCACCGTGAGGTGGGGCAAGAGCGCGAAGTGCTGGAACACCATGCCCATCTTGTGGCGGCGGACCTCGATCAGGTCGGCCTCGGGCATCTTGAGCAGGTCCTGGCCGTCGAAGTCGATCTCTCCGGCGGTGGGCTCGATGAGCCGCGACATGCAGCGCACCAGGGTCGACTTGCCCGAGCCCGAGAGCCCCATGATGACGAAGATCTCGCCCTCGCGGACCTCGAGGCTGGCGTCGCGCACCGCGCCGATGAGGCCGGCCGCCGCGAGCTGGGCGTCGCTGGGCGTGCTCTGATGCGCGGCAAGGAAGCGCTCGGCGTTGTCGCCGAACACCTTCCACACCCCGCGGCAGATGAGCTTGAGCGCGCCGGCGGCGGCGGCGGCGCGTCCCGAACCTATGGTCGACTCGCTGGTCGCCATCGCCCGCCCTCAGACCCACGATGTGCGCCGTCGCCGGGCGGGGCCCTCCGCCCGGCGACGGCGACTCAGGCTATTACTTGCTGCACTCGGTCCAGGGCTGCCACGTGCCCTTCTTCCACAGCCAGTCTTCCACCACCCGGTCGACCGGCCGGCCCTCGAGGTCGACCTCGCCGACCATCAAGCCCATGGTCTCGTTGTCGATGCGGAACTTGCGGATGGCGTCGTAGGCGCAGGGCCACTTGGCCTCGCCGCCCTTCCAGCCGACCTTCTTGATCCAGCCCCGCGGTTTGCCGCAATCGTAAGCGAGATCGGGGTTCGACCCCCACTTCGGGTCCTCGTAGCACTCGTTGGTGTAGCGCGGAAACTCGACCCACTCGCCCTTGAACTTGATCGGCGCCCAGTGCGGCGTGTAGATCCAGCCGAGCCAGGGCGCCTTGCGCTCGTACGCCGACTGCAGCTCGGCGAAGAGGGCGGCGTCGGTGCCGGCGTGCACCACCTCGAAGTCCATTCCCAAGGCCTCGACCCGCTCGTCGTCGAAGCCGGCCCAGGTCACGGGCCCGCCGAGATAGCGCCCCTTGGGCGCGGTCTCGGGTGTGGAGAAGGCCTTGGCGCACTTGTTCAAGGCCTTCCAGTCGGGGAGGCCCGGGCACTTCTCCTTCATGTAGATGGGGTACCACCACTCCTCGATGGCCACCATGCCGGTCTCGCCCAGGTCGACGGTCTTGCCGGTCTCGAGGCTCGCGTCCATGGCCTGCTTGCCGGTGGTCTCCCACATCTCCATGGCGACGTGGAGATCGCCCGATTCGAGGCCCGCGAACTGGGCGATGTAGTCCGCCTGCACGTATTCGACGGTGTAGCCCATCTCCTCGAGCACGCGTCCCATGATGTGAGTGGTGATGTACTGCCCGGTCCAGTCGTGAATGGTGAGCTTGATCGGGTCCTTCGACTCCGGAACCTCGCCGAAAGCCGAACCCGCCAGCGCCATCGCGGCGATGGCCGCCGCGCCGATGCCTGTGGTCAAAGTCCTAAGCATATGAAATCGCTCCCTCTGTTCAGGTCCGAAAGGCGGGGCCGCATCCTATTGCTGGGCCGCGCCGCGCCCACGACGGCGAAATCGTCCGCCACGGGTTTTCCGACCCCCCCTGGCATTGCTGTGGACGGGAAAATGCTATCGGCGGACGCGAGGGGAGTCAATTGAAGCGCCGCGCCCCGAACCGCGCCACCGCTTGCCGGAGCGGGATCGCGAGGCTACCGTGAGAGGCCCCCAGCGGGGGCCGCGTGCTGAAGGGGCGGAGACTCGATGGCAGGGCTCGGCGACGCGGAGATCGTCATCATCGGCGGCGGCGTGATCGGCTGCTCCATCGCCTACGCCCTGACCCGGCTCGGCAAGCGCGACGTGGTCATCCTCGAGCAGAGCGGGCTGACCCAGGGTGCCACCTGGCACGCCGCCGGCCTGGTGGGCCAGCTGCGCGGCTCGCGCAACCTCACCCGCCTGATGCAGCAGAGCGTGGCCCTCTACGAGACCCTCGAGGCGGAGACCGGACAGACCCCCGACTGGAAGCGGGTGGGCAGCCTGCGGGTCGCCTCGTCGCCCGAGCGCTGGCTCGAGATCAAGCGCATCGCGACCACGGCCAAGAGCTTCGGCTTCGAGTGCCACCTGGTCTCGGCCGAGGAAGCCGAGCGCCTGTTTCCGTTGATGTCCCGGGACGGCGTGGTCGGCGCCGCCTTCATCCCCAGCGACGGCTATGTCGACCCCAGCAGCCTGACCCAGGCCCTGGCCAAGGGCGCCCGCGCCGGCGGCGCCACCATCCACGAGGGCGTGCGGGTCACCGGCTTCACGTTAAGCGGCCGCCGGGTGACCGCGGTGGTGACCGAGCGCGGCCCGATCCGCGCCGAGGTGGTGGTCAACGCCGCCGGCATGTGGGGCCGCGCGGTCGGCGCCCTGGCCGGGGTCAAGGTGCCGGTGGCGGCGCTCGAGCATCAGTACCTGGTAACCGAGCCGATCGCGGACGCGCCGCGCGATCTGCCGACCTTTCGCGACCCCGACCACCTGTTCTACATGAAGCCCGAGGTCGGCGGCCTGGCGGTCGGGGGCTGGGAGCCCGACCCGGTGGCGTTCGGCCAACGGGGCATCCCCGGCGACTTCGCGCGCCAACTCCTGCCCGCCGACTTCGACCGCTTCGAGCAGCTCGCGGTGCTGGCCACCAAGCGCGTGCCGGTGCTCGAGCGGGTCGGCGTGCGCACCCTGATCAACGGGCCGATCCCGGTCTCGGCCGACGGCGAGCCGATCCTCGGCCGGGCGCCCGAGCTCGACAACTTCTTCGTCGCCTGCGGCTTCACGGCGGGCATCGCCGCGGCCGGCGGTGCCGGGCGCCTGATGGCCGAATGGATCATCGCCGGCGAGCCCAGCATGGACCTGTGGCCGTTCGACATCCGCAGGTTCGGCGATCACCACGTCGGCGAGGCCTATCTTCACGAGCGCGCGGTCGAGACCTACGCCCGCTATTACGCCATCCACTGGCCGGGGGAGGAGTACGACAGCGGCCGCGGCGGGCGGCGCAGCCCGCTGCACGGGATGGTGGCGGAGCGGGGCGCGGTGTTCGGCTCGAAGTTCGGCTGGGAGCGGCCCAACTGGTTCGCGCCGGCCGGCGTCGAGGGGCGCGATCAGCCCTCCTTCGAGCGTCCCAACTGGTTCGATCAGGTGGGCGAGGAGCACCGCGCCGTGCGCGAGCGCGTCGCCCTCATCGACCAAAGCTCGTTCACCAAGTTCGAGGTCTCGGGGCCTGGGGCGCTCGGCCATCTGCAATGGCTCGCCGCCAACGATCTCGCCAAGCCGCCCGGCTCCCTGACCTATACCCAGCTCTGCAACGCGCGCGGCGGCATCGAGGCCGATCTCACCATCAGCCGCCTCGCCAGGGAGCGCTTCTACATCGTCACCGGCAGTGGCTTCGGCGTCCACGACCTGGCCTGGATCTGCGCCGAGATGCCCCGGGACGGCTCGGTATCGGTGACCGACCTGACCTCTTCGAAGGCGGTGATCAACCTCTGCGGCCCGCGCTCACGGTCGCTGCTGGCCAAGCTCACCGACACCCCCCTGGACAACCAGAGCTTTCCCTTCCTGCGCTGCCGCCCGTTGCGGATCGGCTACGCGCCGGTGCTGGCGCTCCGGATCAGCTACGTCGGCGAGCTCGGTTGGGAGCTTCACGTCGCCACCGAGTACGCCGCCCACGTCTGGGAGCTGTTGTGGCAAGCGGGGGAGGAGTTCGGCCTCGCCAACGTCGGCTACCGGGCCATCGACAGCCTGCGCATGGAGAAGCGTTACCTCTACTGGGGCGCCGACGTGACGCCGGACGACAACCCCTACGAGGCCGGCCTCGGCTTCTGCGTCGCCCTCGACAAGGGCGACTTCAGGGGTCGCGAGGCCCTGGCCCGGGTCAGCCGCGAGGGTCCCCGGCGCAAGCTCTGCTGTTTCACCCTCGAGCGCCCGGCGCCGGTGTTCGGCGGCGAGGCGATCCTGCGTCAGGGCCTGGCGCTGGGGGTCACCACCAGCGGCAACTACGGTTACACGGTGGGCAAGAGCATCGTCTACGGCTACCTTGCCGCCGGGGAAGCCGACCATTCCGACTTCGCGATCGAGGTTTTCGGCGAGGCCATTCCCGCCACCCGCCACCAGCGCCCGCTCTACGATCCCGGGCGCGAGCGCATCCTGGCCTAGGGCCGGGGGTTCGCGGCGGGGCCCGGGCGCGCGTAAAGGGGGCAGGTGATGGAACACGAGGTGCTGGCGGCGCTGGGCCGCATCCCGCTCTTCGCCGGCAAGGACCTGGGCACCGTCTCGGCCGAGCAGCTGGGCGGCCTCACCAACCACAACTACAAGGTGAGCGTGGACGGCGAGAGCTACGTCCTGCGCCTCGCCGGCGCCGGCACCGAGGACTACATCGACCGCCGGGTCGAGGAGCACAACGCCCGCATCGCCGCCGGCGTCGGCGTCAACGCCGAGGTGCTGTTCTTCGACCAGGGCGACGCCACCATGCTGTGCCGCTACATCGAGGGCTCGACGACCATGGACGGGGAGCGCTTCCGCGACCTCGGCGCCGTGGCCCGGGCGGCGCAGGCGCTCAAGCCGGTCCACGAGGGGCCGGCCTTCCGCTTCCGCTTCGACGTCTTCGCCATGATGGACGACTACCTGGCGCTGCTGAAGCGACGCGACGCGCCCATTCCCGACGGCTACGGCGAGGTCCAGAAGGAGGCCGAGGTGGTGCGCCGGGTGCTCACCGACAACCCGCCGCCCCTGGCCTCGTGCCACAACGATCCCCTGGCCGAGAACTTCCTCGACACCGGCCAGCGCATGTACCTGGTGGACTGGGAGTACTCGGGCCTCAACGACCCCATGTGGGACCTGGGCGACGTCTCGGTTGAGGCCGGCTTCGGGCCCGAACAGGACCAGGTCTTCGTCGAGGCCTACTTCGGCTCGGTGCCCGCCGCCGCCTTCGGCCGGATGATAATGTACAAGGCCATGTGCGATCTGTTGTGGACCCTGTGGGGGGTGATCCAGCACGCCGACGAGAACCCGGCCGACGACTTCTGGGCTTACGCCATCAACCGCTTCGAGCGCTGCCAGCGGCTGATGGGGAGCGACGGCTTCGGCGCTCACCTCGAGGCGGCGCGCGCCGGCTGACCCCGGCGGACCGAAGGCGCGCGAAGCGGGAGAGGATGAGCCGAGTGATCAAGGCCGTCACCTTCGACCTGTGGGACACCATCGTCCGCGACGACTCGGACGAGCCCAAGCGCAGCGACCTGGGCCTGCGCGGCAAGCGGGAAGAGCGCCGGCGCCTGGTGTGGGAGGCCTTGGAGCGACACCAGCCGATCGCGCCCGAGCGCGTCGACCTCGCCTACGACGTGGCCGACGCCGCCTTCAACCGGGTGTGGCACGAGCAACGGGTCACCTGGCCCATCGCCGAGCGCCTCGGGGTGCTGCTCGAGGGCCTGGATCGCGCCCTGCCCGAGGACGAGCTCGCCACCCTGGTGCGGGCCCACGAGGAGATGGAGATCGAGGTGCGCCCCGATCTGGTGCCCGACGTCGAGCTCGCGCTGGCGGCGCTGCACGGCCGCTACAAGCTGGCCGTGGTCTCCGACGCCATCGTCTCGCCGGGGCGCGCCTTGCGCCGCCTGCTCGACAGCTATGGCCTGGCGCGCTACTTCGACGGCTTCGCCTTCTCGGACGAGGTGGGCCGCGCCAAGCCCCACCGCCGCATGTTCGAGTCGGCGGCGCGCCAGCTCGGGGTGGCGCTCGAGGAGATGATCCACGTCGGCGACCGCGACCACAATGACGTCGAGGGCCCGCAGGCGCTGGGCATGAAGGCGGTGCTGTTCACGGCGGCGCGGGATCGCGACCGGGAGGCCACCAGCGCCGACGCCATCTGCGCCCGTCACGCCGACCTGCCGGCGCTGATCGAGGCCATCGCCGCGGCCTGAGGGGCGCTCGGGAGAGCAAGCAATGGCCGCCGCCCCGCGCTTCCTGATCATTGACGGCTACAGCCGCGCCGGCCGCGAGGAGCTCGCCGCCGGCGGCGCCTCGAGCGGGGGCGAGCTCTACGTCGCCATGCTGACCAGGCTCTGCCCCGGCGCCCGCTGCGACGTGGTCTACCCGGCCGACCCGGGCGCCAATCTACCTAGCGGCGCCGGACTCGGCGACTACGACGGTGTTGCCTGGACCGGCAGCTCGCTCACGGTCTACGACGACGCCCCCCGGGTGACGGCCCAGATCGAGCTCGCCCGGGCCTGCTTCGCGGCTGCCGTGCCCGCCTTCGGCAGCTGCTGGGCGGCACAGATCGCGGTGGTCGCCGCCGGCGGCGAGGTCAGCGCCAACCCGCGCGGCCGCGAGATGGGCATCGCCCGCAAGATCGCGCTCACGCCCGAGGGCCGCGACCACCCCATGTACGAGGGCAAGGCCGGCGTCTTCGACGCCTTCATCAGCCACGTCGACGAGATCACGCGCCTGCCCCCGGGGGCGACGAACCTCGCCTCCAACCCCTTCACCCGGGTCCAGGCGGTGGCCGTGAGCCACCTGGGCGGCGAGTTCTGGGGCTTGCAGTATCACCCCGAGTTCGACCTCCACGAGATGGCCCGGCTCACCTTCTGCAGGCTCGACAAGCTGACCGGCATGGGGTTCTTTTGCGACCGCGAGGCGGGCCTCGCCTACGTCCAGGAGCTCGAGGCCTTGCACCAGGACCCGAAGCGCAAGGACCTCGCCTGGCGGCTGGGCGTCGACGAGGACGTGATGGACGAGGACATCCGTCAGCTCGAGACGCGGCGCTGGATCGAGCGCCTGGTGCTGCCCTCGATGCGGCGCTGAGGGCACGGCGGCCGATCCATCCCCCGAGGCGGTGCGGGCAACCCTCGACGCCCTCCCCGAGCCGATTCGGGCTGGCTCCGATCAGGGAAGTCCAGGGGCTCTGCGCGATGACCCGAGGAGGCGGGAAATCTTTGTCGGCAAAAACCCGGCGCGCACAAAAACCCGGCCCGCCCGGGCTCGCGGCGATCAGGCGGGCTTCAGGTAGTCGTGCCAGATGCTGAAGTTCACGCTATCCCTGGCGGGGGCCTCCGGACCCCAAAGTTCGCGCGCCGCGAAACGAACGCTGTATACCGGTTGGCGGCGGCTCTCCCTGGCTTTCGTTGTGCCGTCGGGCGCCGCCATTTCCGGAAAGGCGAAATCGCCGAGACGCCGTTCCACGACACCGGTCTTGCCGCGCACGAATAACGGCAGATGGGCGTGGCCGACCGGCTCGATATCGCCAACGACCACCTGATCGTCGACGGCGAATTCATCGCCGGAGCGATTTTCGGCCCGCAACGCAGCGAGCTTGGCGTCGAGTTCGGGCCGTGTCAGCAAACCCTTTTCGAGCAGCAGTTTTTCACAGGCCGCGAGCCAGAGTTTGGCGTAGTTCCGATTGATGCTCTTACCGTCGCCGCTCAGCACGGCCTCGGCCGCCTTGGCACCTTCCGCCGAATGCCGGTAATGCCCCGGCGGGCTGATCTCGACACTGAACTTGTCGACCCACTCGGGCCAGGCGTAGTGCCCTTGTTCGAACAGCTTCATGACGATGGCGATGTTCCGGGCCACAGCCTCGTCGGCATAGAGCGCGCCGTCGTCGTCGCGGATCAACCGTGCCAGATCCACCGCTGTTGGTCCTTCGCTCATCACCTGCCTCCAGGGCCGCCCGACCTGCGCCAATCCGGCTGCGGCCGCATCTCAAGCCGGTTGCAACTGATAGTCCCAAAGATTGAAGTTCAGGCTGTGCCCGCCG
>CBDUZE010000047.1:0-28468 GCA_965371625.1 uncultured Alphaproteobacteria bacterium | reverse complement strand
TGGCGGGTAGTTTGACTGGGGCGGTCGCCTCCTAAAGAGTAACGGAGGCGCGCGATGGTAGGCTCAAGCTGGTCGGAAATCAGCTGTGGAGTGCAATGGCATAAGCCTGCCTGACTGTGAGACTGACAAGTCGAGCAGAGACGAAAGTCGGTCATAGTGATCCGGTGGTTCCGTGTGGAAGGGCCATCGCTCAACGGATAAAAGGTACGCCGGGGATAACAGGCTGATAACCCCCAAGAGTCCATATCGACGGGGTTGTTTGGCACCTCGATGTCGGCTCATCACATCCTGGGGCTGGAGCAGGTCCCAAGGGTTCGGCTGTTCGCCGATTAAAGTGGTACGTGAGCTGGGTTTAGAACGTCGTGAGACAGTTCGGTCCCTATCTGCCGTGGGTGTACGAGACTTGAGAGGAGCTGCCCCTAGTACGAGAGGACCGGGGTGGACGTACCTCTGGTGGACCGGTTGTCGCGCCAGCGGCACAGCCGGGTAGCTATGTACGGAAGGGATAACCGCTGAAAGCATCTAAGCGGGAAGCCCCCCTCGAAACCAGGTCTCGCTTGAGAGCCGTGGAAGACCACCACGTTGATAGGCCGGGTGTGGAAGCGTGGCAACACGTGCAGCTAACCGGTACTAATCGCTCGACCGGCTTGATCCAGAACCGTCATGCACGGTGATCAGCCCAGGTCAGACGTCAGACGATGGATGTCGGATGACAGACCGGGGCGGGCCCGAGCACTGGACGCAAACGCAGGAACCGATCACGCACGCGCACGTTCTGACGTCTGTCTTGTGATTTCTGACTTCCCGTTCCGGTCTTCGCCGGCCTGGTGGCTATGGCGAGGGGTCCACACCCGATCCCATCCCGAACTCGGCCGTGAAAACCCTCAGCGCCGATGGTACTGCGTCTTAAGGCGTGGAAGAGTAGGTCGCTGCCAGGCCTGCCAAGGCCGGAGTCGGATGGCAGATGCCAGATGCCAGAGACGCTGCACGAGACCTGTTCACGATCGAGGGGTCGGAGCGTGCCTGGATCCGGCATCGGTCTACTGACCCCTGACATCCGTTTAGCGCGGGGTGGAGCAGTCCGGTAGCTCGTCAGGCTCATAACCTGAAGGTCGTAGGTTCAAATCCTACCCCCGCAACCACCGAGAGTTGACAGCCCGCCGAATCATCGACGGGCTGTCGCTCTTTGTCCTTCGCGCCCTCGCGGAAAGCCAGGATAGTGGCCAGATCACCGTGGAGGATGGCCCTGAGACCGGGTCGTTCCTCGGTCTGGTGACAGCACGACACGGCCAAGGAGCTGCGCATGTGGCTCGCCAAGGTCGGCGTGAAGACGCTCTTCAACCCGCCGGGGCGCCCTTGGGAGAACGGCTGCAACGAGGCTTTCAAGGTCAGGTCAAACGATGAGGTACCGAACCGAGAGATCTTCCACAGCCGGCGCGAGGCCCAGGTCATGATCGAGAGCTGGCGGCACTCCGACGACAAAATCAGGCCACGCAGTGCCCTGGGATCGAGGCCGCCGGCCCCGGAGGCGATGATCTCGTCCTGGCCCGACCCGGCCTCCGTTACCGCGGGACTACGGCCGGATCGGTCCTCCGATCGACCGAGATCGGACTAACATAAGGGGTGGTACGAAGATGGGGGGCCGGCCACGGTTCGATGTCAGGATCGCTCTTTCGGCTTGAGCCCCAATTTGTCGCGCGCCTCATCGGGACCGAGCACGCGGGCACCGAGCAGTTCGACGATCTGGACCGCGCGTTCGACCAATTGCCCGTTGCTCGCCAGGACGCCGCGTTCGAGGAAGAGGTTGTCCTCGAGCCCGACCCGTACGTTGCCGCCGAGCAGCACGGCTTGGGCCACCATCGGCATCTCGGTCCTGGAGATACCGAATCCGGCCCAGTTGGCGTTATCGGGAAGCGCGTTGCGCATCGCCAACATTGTCTCGGTGTCCGCGCCCGCGCCCCAGGGGATGCCGAGACAGATCTGAAACAGCGGCGGCTCCTCGATCAGTCCTTCGTCGATCATCTGCCGGGCGAAACGGAGTTGGCCGAGCTCGAACACCTCGAGCTCCGGCTTGACGCCGATATCCTTGATGATCCCGGCCATGGTCCGCAGGTAGGCCGGGGGGCTGACGAAGATATCGTTGCCATCGCCGAAGTTCATCGTCCCGCAGTCGAGGCTGCAGATCTCGGGGCGCAGCTCGATGACATGGGCAAGCCGTTCCTCCGGTCCGGCCATGTCGGTGCCGGGACCACCCGTGGCCGGGTCCTCATCGCTGGGGACCCAATCGCCGCCCATGCCCGCGGTCACGTTGATGACCACGTCGGTGCCGCTGTCGCGCACCCGCTCCACCGCCTCGTGGAACAGTTCGACCTTCCTCGCGCCCTTTCCCGTTTCGGGGTCGCGAACGTGGATATGGGCCACGGCGGCGCCGGCCTCGGCCGCCTCGATGGCGGCATTGGCGACCTGTTCGGGCGTCACCGGGACGCCGGGGTGCCGCCCGACGGTGTCGCCGGCCCCCGTCACCGCACAGGTGATGATCACTTCGTGGTTCATCGCCGTATCCTCCCTGACTCCTGGCCCTTCGATAGCACGGACGGCATCCGCGGAGGTACCCTCGGCCGAAGGGTATGATGGCCGCAACGCCCGACAGGCATAACGTTTTTTCGCCGAAGCTGATGAATTTTCGACAAAGAAGCGGCATGATGGCCCGGCCGCGCCTGCGCCGCCGCCGCCATCGAGTGCTGAAAGGCCAGAGCCACGAGCCATGGAGCAGAGCAAAACAGATTTGCAGCCGATCGCGTTTTCGTTCGTTCTTATTCCGCGCTTCAACATGATGGCGCTAGCGGCCACCATCGAGCCGCTGCGGGTCGCCAACTACCTCAGCGGAGGTCCGCTCTACGCGTGGGATTTCCTGGCTCCCAGGGGCGGACGGATAAAGGCCAGCAACGGCATGCAGCTGGATGCCGCGCCCCTGCCCGATAACGGCTCGAGATCCGACACGGTCTTCGTCTGCGGCAGCTGGGATTCGGAACACTACGAAGACAGCGAGCTCTTTTCGTGGCTGCGGCGGCAGGACCGCCTGGGCGTGCGCCTAGGTGCGCTGGACATCGGGGCCTACATCCTGGCCCGAGCCGGCCTCCTTTCGGGTCATCGGGTGGCGATGCTGTGGTACTGCATACGCGCCTTTTCCGAGACCTACCCCGACATCGATGCCGAGGAATGCCTGTTCGTTGTCGACGGCACCAGGACCACCATCGCGGGCGGCACGGCGGGGCTCGACACCATGATCGAGGACGTAAAGAGACGCCACGGCCCGCGCCTTGCCCACGAGGTGGCGGATCATATCCTTCATCACCCGATCCGAGGCGCCGGGAGCGCACAGCGGAGCGCGCTGGGCGGCCACCAGGAAATCATCCATCCGGTGCTGCGCGCGGCGATCACGGTGATGGAAAACCACGTCGAGGATCCGCTTTCGATGCCGGAAATCGCGGCCAGGGTCCGCGTTTCACAACGCCAGCTGGAGCGTCATTTCCGCAAGCACGTGGGGCGGTCCGCTATCGGCTACTACCGGCTGTTGCGCCTCCAGTACGCCCGTGTACTGCTGACCAACACCTACTTGTCCATTCGCGAGATCTCGGTGGCCTGCGGATATTCGAGCCTGTCGTATTTCGCGAAATCCTTCGCCGAGCAGTTCGGGAAGCGTCCGCGCGAGTATCGGACCGCGTGGCCCGACACGGAGCCCGCGCCGGTTTGGCCGGGACTGTCGACATCGTTGAGCGAGATCCGCCCCACCGGTCAGGAGATCGGCGATCACAAAGGGCGGAAGCGAAGCCCGTCTTCGGGCTAGGACAGCTTGCCGAGCTTCTGCCACGCCTGGGCGATGGCCACCAGGCCCGCATCGCGTTGCTCCGACAACGCCGAGAAACTCCGCCCCTTGGCCATTCTTTCGCAGCCCTCGACCATTGCGTCCCGCAGCTCCTTCGTGAGCTCGGGCGCCTCGAGCCTGGTCCAGGGCAGTCGCAGCGCCGGGCCGAACTGATCCAGGTTGTAGGCCATGCCGCCCTCTCCGCCGCCGATGTGAAAGGTCATGCAGGGCCCGGCAAACGCCCAACGCGGGCCGGGGCCGTTGACCATCGCAATGTCGATCTGTTCGGGCGTCGCCTCGCCGTTGGCGACCATATGCAACACCTCGCGCCAGAGGGCCTCCTGCAATCGGGTGGCCACGAAGCCAGGAACCTCCTTCTCCAGGATAAGCGGGGCCTTGTCCGTCAGGCGGTAGAAATCGCCAGCCCACGAGAGCGTTTCGGGAGCGGTCCGGGCGCCGCCGACGATCTCGACCAAGGGAAGCAGATAAGGCGGATTGAACGGATGCGCGGCCACCGTTCGTGAGGCGGCTGCGCAGCGGGCCTGGATATCGGTGATCGAGAGGCCGGAGGTGCTCGACGCGATGACCACGCCGTCGGGCACGAGCTCGCCGAGCTCGGCATAGAGGGACTGCTTGATGGACAGATCCTCGGGCACCGATTCCTGGACGAAATCGGCCTCGCTCACGGCTTCGGCGAGATCGCTGGTGCAGGAGAGCCGGTCCCGCGCGGCTCCGTCCGAGAGCCCGATACTCTCGAGACACCTCCAGGCGGTATCGATCAGCCGATCGAGGGCGTCCTTCTCGTTCGGGTCGTGCAGATAGCAGGTGACGTCGAATCCCTTGGCCAGGAAATGGGCGGACCAGCCGCCGCCAATCGGACCGGCGCCGATACAGGCGACCCTACGGACCTCGTTGACGTCCTTCAGAACCATGGTCATTCCCCTGCGATCCTGGTGTTTCCTCGTGCCTCATAATGAGCAACCGGGGCGGGTCTCACGGGTTGGCGGCGATCAGCGCCCGCGGAAGACCGGGGCTCGCTTTTCGACGAAAGCGCGCACCCCTTCCTTGGCGTCGTCCGATCTGAGCATCCGCCGGTAGGTCGGAAGATCGTCGGTCCGCATGGTATTGAACGCGCCTTCCATGTTCTCCGCCTCGATGGCGCGCAGCGTCTCTTTGACCGTCTGCAGTGCCAGCGGCGCCGATTGGGCCAGCTGATCCGCCCACGCCCGTGCCTTGGACATCAGTTCGTCCGCCGCCACGACGAGATTGATCAATCCATAGTGGGCGGCCTCGGCCGCGGGCATCCGGCGTCCGAGGAGCAGCATCTCCATGGCAATGTTGTGGGGCAGCCGTCTCGGCAGGCGCTGCAAGGCGCCGGCGTCCGGAACGATGCCGAGAGGCAACTCCGGCAGCGCAAGCTCGACGTGTTCGGCCGCGATGATCAGGTCGCACGACAAGGCGATCTCGAGGCCACCACCGATGGTCAGACCGTTGAGGGCCGCGATCACGGGTTTGTTGAGCACCCAGTTCTCGGTGAGCCCGGCGAACCCCCCGAAGACATCGCTCTCGGCCTCCCACCAGTTGTCCAATTGCTGCTCGCCACTGTCGAGAGCCTTCAAATCCCAACCGGCCGAAAAGATTCGCTGGCCCGCGCCGGTGATGATGCCCACCCATAGTTTGTCGTCTTCATGCAGCGTCTTGAAGGCTTCGCCCAAGGCGCGGCTCGTCGCGTGGTCGATCGCGTTTACCTTCGGACGGTCAATGGTGACCTCCAGGACACGGCCTCGCCTTTCGACCCTGATGCCCTCAGTCGTCCCCGACATGGTTCCCACCTCGATGTTCTGCGCGGAGTGGCTGTCGATGATCGCCCGAAGCTGAAGATGTGGGTGCGGATTTACGACAGGACTAATGGTTATTCGACACTTTTTTGGCCGCTTGTCCGTTGTCTTGCCGGTCCTATAGGTCAGGCTCATCAGTCCGCGTCGATAATCTTGTAAATTTGTCGAATTTCAGTGATTCGGCACCTCGTAAATCAAGAATCATCGCGACGTGCGCTGGCTCGGCTGGCATGAGGTGCGACCATGGATGACTTTTTGACCGATGAGCATCGGATGCTCATCGATTCCGTTCGTGCATTCGTCGAAGAGGAGCTTCGCCCCTACGAGAACGAGACCGACAAGACGGGCGAAGTGCCCGCCGAGCTCGCCCAGCGCATTACCAGCCGGGCCATCGAAATGGGCTTCTATGCCGCGAACATGCCTGCATCGGTGGGTGGCGGCGGTCTGGATTACGTCAGCCTCGCCCTCATGGAGCGCGAATTCGGAAAGACCACCTACGGCCTTCACGGCTATGTGCATCGGCCCTCGGAAATCCTCATGGCCTGCGAGGGCGATCAGATCGAACGCTACCTCCTGCCTTGCGTTCGGGCTGAGAAGATCGAGTTTTTCGCTCTCACCGAACCCGGCGCGGGGTCGGACATCATGTCCATGACGAGCCGTGCGCATCGCGACGGCAGCGATTGGGTCATCAACGGTGCGAAACATTTCATCAGTTGCAACGTCGAAGCCGACTTCGCCATCGTCTTCGCCGTAACCGGCACCGACGAGACCCCGAAAGGGGAGCGCAAGCGCATCACCGCGTTTCTCGTCGACAAGGGAGCAGACGGCTTTGACATCCGCCGCGGCTCCCGTTGCGTGTCGCAACGCGCCTATCACAACTACCAACTGTCCTTCGACGACTGCCGGGTTTCAAACCGACAGATTCTCGGGGCGGAAGGGATGGGGCTCGAGCTCGCGGATCGGTGGCTGAAGATGGGCCGGGTCTGGGTTGCGGCGGCTTGCTGCGGAAAAGCCGAACGCTTGCTCGATCTCGCCACCGAATGGGCCGCCACGCGAAAGCAGTTCGGACAGCCCATCGGCAGATTCCAGGGCACCTCGTTCAAGCTGGCGGATATGGCGACCGAGCTCAAGGCGGCCGATCTGCTGGTGATGAATGCGGCGCGCAAGGCCGATCTCGGGGTCATGACGCCCGATGATGCCGCCATGGCGAAGCTTTACGCCTCGGAAATGGTGGGGCGGGTCGCGGATCATACGGTGCAGATTTACGGCGGCATGGGGCTCATGGAGGACCTGCCCGTCGAACGTCTGTGGCGAGACGCCCGGCTCGACCGAATCTGGGACGGCACCTCGGAGATTCAGCGCCACATCATCTCCCGCTCGCTGCTGCGAGCGTACGGCGCATGACGCCCCGCCGCCGCGAAAACCTGAAGCGCCTGCTGTCGCCGAGACACGTCGCTTTCGTGGGCGGGTCGAGCGCGGAGCTCGCGGCTCGGCAGTGCGCCAGCGCCGGTTTCGACGGGCCAATCTGGGGTGTAAACCCGGGCCGCACCGAGATCGCTGGACATCCCTGTTTTGCCCGCGTCGAGGATCTGCCCGAACCACCTGACGCCGTCTTCCTCGCGGTTCCCCGTGACGCGGTGGTGGAAACCGTGGCGGCGCTGGCGCGCATGGGCGCGGGTGGGGCCGTCTGTTACACGGCCGGCTTTCGCGAGCTGGGTGGCGAAGGAGAGGCGCTGGAACGCGACCTCGTCGCTGCCGCGGGTGATCTCGCGTTGGTCGGACCGAACTGCCTGGGCCTCCTCAATTACGTGAAGAACGTTGTCCTTTGGCCCTATGGGCATGGCGGCAAATCGGTCGAGCGTGGCGTCGCCATCGTCTCGCAGAGCGGACTTTTTTGCACCAACCTGACCATGAGCCGCCGCTCGGTGCCCTTCACCCATCTCATCAGCATCGGCAACCAGGCGGTTCTAAGCATCGAAGACCTGATCGACGTGCTGGTGGACGATCCGGCGGTGAACGCCATCGGTATCTATGCGGAAGCTCTCAACGACATTCCGCGCTTCGCGGATGCAGCGGTTCGGGCGCTCGAGGCGGGCGTGCCCATCGTCGCGTTGAAGGCGGGGAGCTCCAAGCTGGGGGCACAGCTCACGATCACGCATACCGGATCGCTTTCAGGCCCGGACGAGCTGTTCGATGCCTTGTTCGAGCGGCTCGGGGTGATCCGTGTGAGCTCGCCCGTCGCGCTGCTCGAGACGCTCAAGATGCTCAGCATCGCCGGTGCCCCGCAAGGTCGGCGCATCGCCGCCTTCACCTGCTCGGGCGGTGACGCCACGATGCTCGCCGATGGCGGCGCGCGGGAAGGGCTCGAGTTTCCACAGCCCTCCGAGGCGGTGGCGGCGGCGCTCAGGGAGCGCTTGCCGCCCATCGCGACGGTCGCCAATCCACTCGACTACACCACGCCGATCTGGGGCTTCGAGGACGAACTCAGCCAAATCTTTCAGGCCATGTTCCGCGACGAATACGATGCAGCTCTGATCGTCCAGGACTACATGAGCCCGGAATTCGAGACAGACAACGCCTATTACCTGGCCGACACGCGGGCTTTCATCAGGGCGGTACGGGCGGCGGGAATTCCCGGCGCGGTGTGTAGCTCGATTCCCGAGAACCTGCCGGAGGACGCCCGGGAGGTCATGATCGAAGGCCGGGTCGCCCCGCTCCAAGGCATCGACGCGGCGCTGGCCGCGCTCGGTCACGCGGCCGCCTACGGAGAAATGCGGGCAGCGATAATTGCCTCGGGCAAGGCGGACCGGCTTCGAATCCCGCCGCTTGTGGTCGACGAAACGGAGCCACGGGTGCTGGACGAGTGGCGGGGCAAGCAACGCCTGGCGGCGGCCGGCATTGCCGTCCCCGAGGGCGCCTTGGCCGACGCGACCACGGCGGTCGACGCCGCCGAGAAGCTCGGCTTTCCGGTGGTCGTCAAACTCGTCAGTGGCGATCTGCCGCACAAATCCGAAGCGGGCGCCGTCCGCACCGGTCTGGCGAATGGCGCCGAAGTCGAGGCCGCGATCACGGCAATCGTTCAATCTGTCGGGCGCCACGCTCCTGGCGTTGCCGCCGACACCTTCCTCGTGGAGCGCATGGTCGAGAACCCGGTCGCCGAGCTCTTGATCGGGATCCGTCGCGATCCATCGTTCGGCCAGGTCATGGTCATCGGCAGTGGAGGCGTCCTGGTCGAACTGGTCCGGGACGCGGTGACGCTGTTGCTGCCGATTGATCGCGACAACGTATCGCGCGCCATCGCATCACTGAAGGTGTGTCGGCTGCTCGACGGTTACCGCCGTGGTGAGCCCGCCGACAAGGGTGCACTGATTGACGCCGTCCTGCTCATCGCCCGGTTTGCCGATGACAACCGGGCGACTCTCGTCGAGCTCGACGTCAATCCCTTGATGGCGCTTGCGAACGGGGCCTGTGCGGTCGACGTGCTGCTGCGGACCGCGGATCGACCGGGGACCAACTGCTCGTAAAAAGGGGTAATTTTCGTGGCCTCCCGAATCGTCGCCCGGCAATCGACGATCGGTGCCACAGCCACCCCCGACCTGGGACCCCAGGCCCACGATCAACCGAACTGGATCGTCCTCACCTTGCTCTTCAAAGCGAATCGTAACGCCTTCGGTTTCAAGCGTTGGCGTCCGCCGCTCCTCCTCGATCTTCCGCTTCGATCTTTCTCCGTACCTGTTCCCGCAATGCCACGCGCCGGATCTTTCCGGCCGAGGTCAGCGGCAGCGACTCCATTATCTCCAATCGCTCAGGCCATTTGTGCTTCGCCAGCCCTTGCCGCCGGGCGCTCTCTACGAGGTCCGCGAGCGTCAGATCCTCTCCTCCCTGGCCTGGAACGACGCAGGCGCACACCCGTTCGCCTAGGCGCTCGTCGGGCATACCCACGATCGCAAGTTGCTGAATTCTCGGGTCGCCGAGCAGCCTTGCCTCTATTTCCGCCGGAGAGATGTTCACCCCGCCTCGGATGACAAGCTCCTTCCGACGCCCAGTGATCTTGAGATAGCCCTCCGAGTCGATCGTAGCGATGTCGCCGGTCTTGAACCATCCTCCCGGCAGGAAGGATTCCTCGGTAACGTCCGGATTCTTGAAATATTCCAGAAACAGCTGGGGCCCCCGCATTACGAGCTCTCCATCCTCCCCTGGCCGGGCCTCACCCCCGTCTTCCCTGACGATTTTCAACTCGGTCCCCGGCAAGGGTCGGCCATCGGTTTCGAGGATGCTCTCTTCCGGCGCTCCAGGCCTGCAAGCGGAACCGATCCCCTCTGTCATGCCCCAGAAGGCCGACGTGAATGTCCCCGGCAATCTTTGGTGCACCGTCCGCAAAAGGTCGCTCGGCACGTAGGTGCCGCCACAGAAGAGAACCCGCAGCGACAGGCGGTCGGCATATGCGGGAAACAGCTCGCTTTGCAACAGATCGCGCAGGTGGGTGGGGGTCGTGAAGGTATACGAAGCCCCCTCCCTGGCCATGATTTCCAGAGCGCGGTCGCCGTTCCACGATTCTTGCAGGGCCAGCGTCGACCCCAGGAATAGCGCCAGCCGAACGCCGTGCACGAGACCCCCCGAATAGCCCAAGGGGGCACCCATGAATATCACGTCCCTCGGTCCCAGCTCGTAGGCCTGCGCGATCGTCGTGTTCATTGCGCCGATCGTGTTCGAGCTGTGCATCACGACCTTGGGGTCTCCGGATGATCCGGATGTGAACAGCAACGCCGTCACATCCGAAGCCGTGACGCGCCGGCCCAGCCTGGGCTTGTCGTCCGGAGCCCCGGCGAGCAGCTGCTCGTAAGTCACCCATCCCGGATCTCTTTGCTCTCCCCCCACGACCACCAGCGTCTCGAGAGCCTCGAATTTCCCCGCCATAGCGTCGATCATCGACACGAAATCGTGGCCGTGGAACTCCCGGGGCACGACGATGCCTTTGGCATCGGTGATCCCGAGTACAACAGCAAACTCGTGCTCGCGCCCGGTGACCGGGACATGGACGGTCACCGCCCCGAGGTACCCGAGAGCCAGTACAAACACCGTTACTTGGTGCCAATTCGGCAACGCGATGACGAACTTGTCGCCCTCAGCCACGCCTCTCGCCTGCAACGCCGCGGCCAACCGCGACACCACGGGGGAAAGCTGACCGTAGGTTAGGGCACCGAACCGTTCATCCACCACGGCTACTTTTTCGGGGAACCTGCTTACCGCGCTCTCGAAATAGTCGGTCAGAAGCCGATCCGTCCAGTAACCCGCCGTACGATACCTCTCTGACTGCTCGGTCATGTTCGCAAGTGCTCGGTCGAGTGTTGTCTCATTCGCGGCCACACCGCTGACGCGCCCCGGTGTCGATCACTGACATCGCGCCAGGGGCACCCTTGCCTTGGCCCTTTCGCCCTGGGGTCACATGGCATACCCGCCACTCACGCTGATGACCTGGCCGGTGACATATGACGCCTTGTCGGACGACAAGAGCAGCACCATCGGAACAAGGTCGCGCGGTATTCCATGTCGCCTTAAGGGATATGCCCGGACGATCCTTGCCAGCACCTCCTCATCCTCAAAAAAGCGCCTTTGAGGACTCTCGCTATGCCAGAGGCTATTGGCTCCTACATCGTTTGGGCTCTCGGGCAAGGTCAGGCCCGGAGAGACGACATTGACGGTCACATTGAAGCGCCCAAACTCGCGCGCAAGGGCCTTGCTCAAAGCGATGATGCCGCCTTTACAGGCGCTGTACACTGCCTCTTTGTACTCCCCAACGCGTCCCGCATCCGAGCCTATCGTTATGATCTTGCCGTACGATCTGGCAACCATGGATGGCGCCACCGCCCTCACGCAGTTAATCGGGCCCCACAAATTGATGGCGATCTCCCGCTCCCACTCCTCTACGGATTTCTCCAAGAAGAGGCCATTTACGGTCCAACCCGCGTTGTTCACCAGGATGTCGATCTGTCCAAATCGTTCCAGCGTGGAAGTTACCAGATGCTCGACTTGCGATCGATCCGTGACATCGGTCTCCACGAACAGCACGTCGTTACGGCCCGAGGCTTGGAGTTCGTCCACGACGCGATCCGCTTGCGTTCGGTCTACGTCCGCTATGACGATGTTGGCACCCTCTTCGGAGAGTCCTTCCGTTATCGCCTTCCCTATGTTGGACGCGCCACCTGTCACGATGGCTGTTTTACCCAGCAATCCTAAGTCCATCTTCTTTCAGTTGTCCCTCAAAGCTCGAGTGTCAATCCTCCTCACCGCCCTTCGACCTCCGTCCACTTCCCTCGCTGAATTCTCGTAAACGTTCCTCGATTTCGGGGCCCGCCAGCATTCGGTTTCGCTGAAAGTAAACTTGCTCGAGCCAAAGCGCCTCCGTCAACGACATGCCGGCCCCCAGCAGGGCGACCTCCTTGACCAGTCGTACAGCGGTTTGGCCATTTCGGCAGATCGCCTCGGCGATCCCCATGGCCTCCTGCAACAACTTCTCGCTCGGAACCACCTTCTGGACAAGACGCATCCGGAGCGCCTCGGCCGCCGAAATAGGCTCACCCGTAAGCAGCATAAGGAGGGCATCGCCCAGCCCCACCAATCGAGGCAGCGTTTGCGTTCCTCCGCCTCCCGGCATGGCGCCCAGGCGAACCTCCGGCAGGGCGAACGCCGCGTCTTCGGATGCGATCCGGATATCGCAACCCAAGGCCAGCTCGCAGCCACCCCCAAACGCGTATCCATTCACCGCGGCTATCGTGGGCTTGGTGATGTTCATCGAATCGGGTGTGACCCAATAACGACTTCGCTCCTTCGGGTCCCATTGCAGGAACTCCGCGGCTTTCTTGATGTCGACCCCAGCGGAAAAGGCACGTCCTTCTCCGGTATAGATCAAGACCCAGAGATCGTCATCATCTTCGAACTCCTCCAGTCGCCGCTTATGTTCCTCCATCATCTCAAGATCGAAGGCGTTTAGAGCGTGCGGTCGGCGTAGCGTGAGAATCGCCGTGTTGCCCCGCTTTTCCCACGTCAATGGCGCGACCTCCTTTGAATCTACAGGTTTACTCATGCCTTATTGTCTTCCCCGATCTTGGTGGGCACCTCAGTCAAATCCGTATCGCCCTGTGCTCGTACGCCACCGGGTTTAGCTCTCCGGGATAGCAATGCCGACGGCGGGCGTTGCGGGATAGCCAAGCTCCCCAACGCCAAGATCACGGGCCCGCAGGCGGCCGCTAAGCTTTCATGGCTCACCAGCCGGCTTGAACTCGCGGCTGTCTGGTCTTCTTCTCCTTCTTGTGTCCCGCCCGACATCTTCATGTGCTTCGTCATACCGTTTCAAAGCGTCTAGGAAATCGGCACGAGCGGATTAGGGAATCCTTCTCTTCACATCCTTCGCCGCCACACTCTCTCGGCTCTGACCGTCAATAAACCCACAGATGAGTTCGTTGGTGATGTCGTTCGCCTCCCAGTGCATGCAGTGGCCCATGTTTGGCATGACCTTTAACCGAGCCTTGGGTATCGCCGTCGCGATCATCTCCGAGGCTCGTGGTGGGCAGTATGGATCGAGTTCCCCCGCTATCACCAAGGTCGGGCGTTCGATCGCTCCGAGGCTCGCCATGAAGGATTCATTTCTGGTTTCCAGCATCGCTCGGCATGCGTTCACGTATCCTTCCACCTCTCTGACCGCTGCGACGCGCAGTCCTTGATACTCAGCGATCAACTGCTCGCTTGCGCTACTGAAACATCCCCGAGCATCCTCGACATTCATCGATGCGAGGGCTTCGAGCCCGCCGCGCGTCACCAGGTCGAGGCGGTGCCGAAAGAATTCCTGCCCCGCTCGGCCAACCTTACAAGAGCTCGCGACGAGGACGAGCCCTTCCGTCAAATCGGGAAAATCCACTGCAAACTGTTGCGCGATCACGCCGCCCATGGAGAAACCCACCAACCACACGGGTCCGGTTTCCATGGCGCTGAGCAGTTGCGCCAGGTCGTCCGCCATCTGGCGCACCGTGCCATCCGCGGCCCCCGTCGGACTGGCCCCGAAACCCCTTACGTCGTAGGTGAGGACATCCACCGAGCGCTCCAGGAAAGGCGCCTGTCTCGCCCATACATTGCGCGTCTCGGAGAGCCCGTGGATCAGGACGGCGGTCTCCCGACGGCTCACGCCTTGCACCAACCCCGAGCCTCTTCTCATCGACCGGGCGGCATCCGCTCGGCCCGCACAGTCCCCGGCTGGCCGCCCAGTAACGCCCCACGCCTCGGGTGCCGCGGTGTCACGATCCTTACTGCTGCACCCGCTGTTCCTTGAGCGGCTTGATAATTCCTTCGTGGAGCGCCTCCATGCGCTCGACCCTGCCACCGGCCTGGAACGCCAGGGTTACGCCATCGAGTCCCAGCGTCTCGAGTTTTTGTATCCTCTCCAGGCACTCGTCAGCGGACCCCACGATGGCCAGGTAGTTGACTAGCTCAGGCGAAACAACTGCCAAGTGGCGGGCGTGCCGAGAGACGTGCTCAAGGCGGTCATAGGCTTTCCCGGCACGTTCGAAATCCTGCTCATAGGGCCGGAGGAAATCGGGAAGCTCCCGCCATTTACTGAACGTCTCAGCCTGAGACGCAACCCAAAAACGCACGTTGTCGATCGCCTGCTCACGATCATCGGACACCGCTATTGCTGCCCAGAGATGGAGCTTAATATCCTCGAACCGTCGTCCAGCCTCTTCAGCACCGCGCCGCACATGATCGATTTGCCAAGTCGTGAATTCCTTGTTCGCTCCCCCCATCAGAATGACGCCATCGGCGACCCGCCCAGCCAATCTCAACATTCGTGGTTGATTGGCAGCCACGTAAATCGGTATTGCGCCCTGCGCTGTAACAAGGCGGTACGGCTTGCCGTCTTCACCCGTGACCTCCTCGCCGGAACTCAGTTTACGGATCGCGATGATCGCTTCCTCGAGTTGTTTGATAGTGGCAAGCTTGATACCGATAGAGAATACGGCTGTCCATCCGGTCCCGATGCCGATCACGGCACGACCGCCGCTGACCTCCTGAAGCGCGGCGAACGCATTGGCGATCGTCGTCGGATGTCGCGTTACCGGGTTGGTAACACCGGTGCCGAGCTCGATGGTCGAGGTGTTGACCGCACACAATATAAGCGCCGAAAAACAGTCCTTCATCGAGAGCTGGCAATCCGCGATCCACACGCTGTCGAATCCCAGCTCCTCCGCTTTCTGCACGATTTCTACGGTGTGCGAGATCGGCTCGCGATGACTAATTCCAAGTGACAGTCCGACTTTCATCCGGACAACCTCCTCACTCTCATGGGCTCCGAATCCCTGGATTTGCCGGTGGGTCTCGCTGCGAGAACGCCTCCGCGGACTGGTCCTTCCCGGCCACGGCATTCAGTATGCTGGCTCGGATCGATCAGTTCAACGCTTTCTGGGTGGGGCTCGACCGGGATCACGCCTGATGAAGGTCGAGGAGGTTCAGGGACCCAGCCCAGGGCGGCGCATCGAGCCAGGCCGGGGCTGCGGCACCCCGGTGTCGATCCTAGAGGAGGACCGCGGAGGCCAAGTTGCCGGTCCCGGTTTTTCGGCTCTCGGCCTCGTGCTAGGATGCCGGACTTCCAGCCTTCCCGGCCCTTGTCCGGCGGCGGATGGGGCGGCAACAGCGACGCTGGAGGGCAGGGTCCCATGTCATCGGCAAGCTCTTCGGTCCTCAGGCCAAGCCACCTTCCCGAGCTCGAACTGCACCTCCCGACAAGCCTCGATGAGGTGCGCCGACACCTCGCGGACGGCGGCCACCCGCTCGCCGGGGGGACCGACATTCTGTTGTGGGCCAGTCAGCGGGGCGAGCCGCGGCGACTGGTCTGGACCGGTGGCGTAAGCGAGCTGCACACCTTCGATTGCGACGGCGACCGACTCAGGGTAGGGGGCGCCGTCACCCTCGCTCGCGTGGTTCGCTCCGCGGCCTTTCGTAACGCTGCGCCGGCGGTCGTGGATGGCGCACAGTCGATCGGCTCGGTGCAGCTGCGCAACCAGGCGACGCTGGTCGGCAACATTTGCACCGCCTCGCCCGCGGGCGACGCTATCCCGGGGTTGCTAGTCCACGACGCCGTGGTCGAGATCGTGAGTCCGTCGGGCGATCGGCGCTGTCTCGACCTCGATCGCTTTCTCCTCGGTCCGGGCCAGACCGGGTTGACGCGCGGGGAGCTGGCCGTGGCCGTGTCGCTGTCTCGGCTCGCGCCGGGAGAGGTTAGCGCCTACCGTCGGTTCACCCAACGCGAGGCGCTTGACCTCGCCTTCGCGAGCGTCGCGGTGCGGCTTGCGTTCGAACCGGATGGCCGCACCGTGAATGGCGCTCGACTGGCCCTCGGCGCGGTAGCTCCAACGGTCCTCGACGCCGCCGAGGCGGCCGCAACGCTCGTGGGTCGTCCGATAACCGATGCAGCGTTGGACGCCTGCGCGGAAACCGCCGCGGCGGCATGTGCGCCGATCTCCGATCACCGCGCGAGCGCCGAGTACCGACGACAGCTTGTGAAGGTACTGGTCCGCGACGTCGTCGGCGAGGCTTGCCGACGGGCGCAGGGATCCGAACCAAAGGCTGATCCCCTATGACGACCAGCGTGACCCTTCGTGTGAACGGGGCGTTGCGAGAGATTCCCCAGCCTTGGGTCGCTCGGCGCCTGCTCGACTACCTCCGCACCGAGCTCGGCTTGGTTGGCACCAAGGAGGGGTGTGGTGAAGGGGATTGCGGGGCCTGCACGGTCCTTGTCGACGGCGAGCCGATGTGCTCGTGCCTGTTGCTGTGCGGGGTCGTCGCGACGCGCGATGTCACCACCATCGAGGGCCTGCCCGAGGCGCACCTCGCCCGATTCGCCGAGGCATGCGACAGCCATGGTGGGATCCAATGCGGCTTCTGCACACCCGGGATAGCGGTGATGGCGGCCTGGCTGGGCGATGGCGGCAGCGAAACGGGGGCGGAGTCGCTGCCCAAGCTGCTCGAGGGCAACATTTGCCGATGCACCGGCTATCAGCAGCTGATCAAGGCGATCGCCGAGCTCAGATGAGTTCACCGCCGACCACCGGGGCCTCGACGGCGTGGGACCGCGCGACCGGCCGGGCCCGCTACACCGCCGACCTGGCAGCCAACGACACCGTGGTTGCCGGATTGGCTCGCAGCCCGCACCCGCACGCCCGGGTGAGCGCCGTCGACAGCCGTGCGGCGCTGAGCGTCCCTGGGGTCCTCGCGGTGCTTACCGCGGCCGACTTCGAGGGTGTTGTCCTGGGTCACCAGCTGGCCGACGAGCCGGTGCTGTCGTCGCTTGCCCGCTATGTCGGCGACGGCGTTGCCGCTGTGGCCGCGACCGACCTCGGGTCGCTGGTTCGCGGCATCGAGGCCCTCGAGGTCGACTACGAGGTTCTTCCTCACGCCTGCTCGGTGGGCGCCGCCTTGGCGCTCTCGACGCCACTCCACGCGTCCTGTCCCGACAACGTCGCCTGGCGGTTCTCGGCCGACCGCGGCGATTGGGACGACGCCACCTCCCGAGTGGCGCTGTGGGCGGAGGGCACGTTCGAGACCGAGGCCGTGCCCCACGCCTACCTCGAACCGCGGGCCAGTCTCGCCCGAGTCGCCGGCGATCGCCTCGAGTTGGTAACCGGCACCCACTTCCCCGCCGTGTTGGCCGAGCAATACCGCCATATCGTCGAGCGCTGGGGCGCGGAGCTCGAGGTCGTCACGCCCGACATCGGAGGCTCGTTCGGCGCCAAGTGGGAACACCCAACGCACCTCGTGTGCCTGGCCTTCGCGCACCGGCTCGGCCGCGACGTCGCCATGGTGTTCTCGCGACGCGACGACATGATCGGGGGTCGCACGCGGCTCGCGATGCGCATTCACATGCGGCTCGGGGCCACTGCCGAGGGCGAGCTGATCGCCAAGGAGACAACGCTCTGGGCCGACAACGGCGCCTACTCCGCCCATGGACCATCGGTCACGATGGCGGCCGCCATCCGCATGGACAACCTCTATCGGTTCTCGGCCGTGAAGGCACGCGCCCAACTCGTCTACACCAACAACATGCCGTCGGAGTGCTTCCGGGGATTCGGCAACCCGCAGTCGGCCTTCGCCCAAGAGCAGCTGATCGATGAGCTGGCCCGGCGCCTCGGCCTCGACCCGGTGGAACTGCGGCGTTCGAACGCCACTCGGGCGGGCGACACCACGGTCCATGGCTGGCAGGTCGGCAGCTGCGGGTTCGATGACTGCCTGGACGCCATCGCGACGCGCGTCGACGAGCACCGACGGCGGAACCCGCCACCCGCCGATGGCCGCTACCGGGTCGGATATGGCATCGCCGCGGGCGTGCACGGCATCAGCAATCGTGGTTACGACCGCAGATTCGATCGCGCGGCCGTGACCCTCGCCGTAGAGCCCGACGGCACGATCCGCGTCGGCTCGGGCGAGGTCGAACTGGGCTGCGGCACGGTCGAGGTGCTCATCGTCATCGTTGCCCGGGAGCTCGCGGTCGATCGGCGCAGCGTGCGTGTCGTGCTCGGCGACACGGCGTCGGGCCCTTACGGGCTCGGCAGCTTCGCCAGCCGGACCACGTTCTTCGCCGGCCGCGCGGCGATGGATGCCTGTGAGCGCTTCGTGGTCGCCTGCGGAGGGCTCACGTCCGAGCTCGGTCTCGCCGCCGATGCCTCGGTCGCAGAGGTGGTCGACCTCGCCGTGCGCCGCCATCGAACGGCCGACCTCGAGGTCACCGGCAGCTACGAGCCGACCACTGTCGCGGTCCCCGACGACAGTGGCTATGGCAATATCTCGCCCGCCTACACCTTCGGTGTCCACGGCTGCCGGGTGCGGATCGATGTGCTCACAGGCAAGGTCTCGGTGGAGCAGTACTGGGCGGCGCACGACGCCGGGACGATCGTGAACCCGAATGGTGCGGTGGGACAGGTCATCGGCGGGGTGATGCAAGGACTCGGCTTCGCCTTGGCCGAGGCGGTAGCGGTCGGCGACGACGGGCAGCTGCTCAACCCGGGCTATCTCGATGACCGGGTGGCGACCTTTCCCGATGCGGTCCCCGTCGACGTGGTGTTCGCCCCGACATTCGAGAAGAGCGGTCCCGCCGGCGCGAAGACCATCGCCGAACCGCCGATCAACCCGGTCGCGGGCTGTGTCGCGAACGCCATCAACGACGCCCTCGGGGTGCGACAATATCGCCTGCCGATGACGCCCGAGCGCGTGTGGCGGGCGCTGCACGGCGAGGAACCGCCAACCCGTCAGGGCCGCTCCGATTTAGCGTCGAGCGCCGATTGATCTCGTGAGGCTCGGGGTGAGTCGCCGCCCGGGATTGGCGCGACAGAAGAGGATTAACGTGTTCGTGCTCTTACCGGTCGACGACGTGGCGCTAAAATTCATGGCTTATGGCTCGCCTCACATTATTCCGCGCTCGAGCCCAGTATGATCGCCACGCTGTGGTGACCCGGTTCCAGCGAAAGACCAAACCATGGACGACATCGCTTTCCTCGACGCCACGGCGCAGGCCGAATTGGTGCGCCGCAAGGAGGTCACGCCCGCCGAGCTGGTGGACGCCGCGATCGCCCGCATCGAACGGCTGAACCCGGAACTCAATGCCGTGATAACGCCGCTCTATGAGCAGGCGAAAGAAGCGGCCGCCAGCGTGACGACGGACGCAGCCTTCGCCGGCGTGCCGTTCCTGTTGAAGGACCTGGTGGCCGAATACCGCGGCACGCCGCTGGCCGAGGGCTCCGCCTTCCTCGCCGGCCACTACGTCTCGCCCCACGACAGCGAGTTGGTGCGCCGCTGGAAGCGGGCGCGCCTGATCATCCTGGGCAAGACCAACACGCCGGAGTTCGGCTTGCTGCCCACGACCGAGCCGAAGCAGTTCGGCCCGACCCGTAATCCGTGGGACACCAGCCTTACCGCCGGTGGCTCCAGCGGCGGCTCGGCCGCGGCGGTGGCCTCGGGCATGGTGGCGGCGGCACACGCCAGCGACGGCGGCGGCTCGATCCGAATGCCTGCCGCCTGCTGCGGTGTCGTGGGCCTGAAACCGACGCGGGGACGAAACTCCCTTGGACCCGGCCATGGCGATACCGCCGGCGGCCTGTTTTGCGAGCATGTGGTCACGCGCTCGGTGCGGGACAGCGCCGCGATCCTGGATACCACCGCCGGCCCGGCGCCGGGCGATCCCTACTGGCCCGCCCCGCCGGAGCGTTCCTACGCCGCAGAGGTGGGGCGCGATCCGGGACGCCTGCGCATCGCCCTGACCACCCGGCCGCTGACCGGCTTGCCGGCGCATCCCGACTGCGTCGCGGCCGCCGAGGCGACAGCGCATCTCTGCGAGGAATTGGGCCACGACGTGGTAGAAGCCGTGCCGAGGCTCGACAGCAAGCGGCTGTTCAAGGCCTTCGGCACCGTGTTGATCGGTTTCCTCTGCTGGACCATCAAGGACTGGGAGCGACGCATCGGCCGTACGCCCAAAGAAGAGTACTTCGAGCCCGCCACCTGGCGGATGTATCTGAACGGGCAAAGGCACGATCCCGGCGACTACCTGCTGGCGGTACAGGACCTTCAGCAAATCAGTCGCGATGTCGCCCGCTTCTTCGCCGACTACGACGTCTGGCTCACGCCCACGTTGGCGCAGCCGCCGATGCCTCTGGGCTACTTCGACTATACGCCGGAGACCCGGGGCCAGCACATCGCGCGGCTGGGCGAATACACCGGCTTCACCCTGATCGCCAATGCCACCGGCCAGCCGGCGGTCTCGCTGCCGCTGCATTGGAACCAAGACGAGCTGCCGATTGGTGTGCAGTTGACCGGCCGCTACGGCGACGAGGCAACGCTGATTCGCATGGCCGCACAACTGGAGCAAGCCCGGCCCTGGTCAGACCGCCGACCGCCGTCAGCCGTTTGATCGCCCTCGGGGCCGGCAGTTCGAAGTCGGCCTGCCCGAGTGCTGTGGGGCGCAGGCAGGCGTCCGCCGGGTCGCGGGGGGCCTCCGGCCGCTCGATATCACGTGCACCGCGCTTGGTCGGAGCGTCGAGCTCGACGCCAACGTCAATGCCTTCCGCCATCTTGACGCGCACGACCGCATGGCGCCGGCAACGCTCTTCGGCAGCGGCCGGAAAAGCCATGGTCTCCGCGGCGTACGAGGTTTACCGAAGGCACTGCAGGACTGATCTCCCCCCCCCTTGAGGCCTCCGGTTTGCCTCCGCCCGGCCAAACTCGACAGCCATCCTCGGAATACTTTCCACAGCGCGCGGCGCGCGATATGATCCCCGCTCACCCGTCCTCGAGGTCTACGGGACTGAATGCCCATCCCGCGATACCCACGGCCAACGCGCGGCGCATCGAATTTCCGGCAACGACAGGGCAGGTCCCGGTCTCAAGCTACGCGATCCGCCATCAACCATGCGGTAATCTCGGTCTCGGCTTAGTATAGAAAATCGGCCTGGCCAGCTGAATTGGGAGGATGCCATGGATACCAAAGAGCTACGCGATCGGTACTTGTCCGGGGGGATGAGCCGACGGCAATTCAACCAAGCGTTGGCTTCCGTCGGACTGACCCTGGCCACCGTTCCCCTATTGCATCGCCCCGCCCATGCGGCGGGTGAGGTGCACTATCACACCTGGGCGGGTTACGACTCGCCTGACCTGTTCAAGCCCTATATCGAGAAATACGGCGGCATGCCGGAGATCAGTCTGATTGGCAACGAGGAAGACTCCTATGCCAAGATGGTCACGGGCTGGGCCCCCGATCTCATGCATCCGGGCAATTACAACGTCAAGAAGTGGAAAGAGGGTGGCTTCCTCAAGCCCATCGATACCTCTCGGGTCAAGAGCTGGCCCGATATCTTCGAGAGCGTCCGCAACGAGGAATCGGCGAAGATCGACGGCAAGCAGTACATGATCCCGAGCGAGTTCGGGAACAGCTCGGTCGTCTATCGCACGGATCTCGTCGGCGACGAATACAAGCAAAATCCTTCCTGGGCGATCCTCTACGACGAGAAATACAAGGGTAAAATCGCCTTTTATGACGCCGCCGATTCGATCGTACAGGTGGCGGCGCGGGTCCTCGGTTACGACAACATCTACTCGCTTAGCGATGACCAGTTGAAGGAAGTCAAGAAGCTGGCCACCAAGCAACGCGATCTGTTGCGGCTCTACTGGAGCTCCGCCACCGAGCTGGAGCAGGCCATGGCCTCGGGCGAGGTCGTCGCCGCCTATGGCTGGAACCAGACGGTCGTCAACCTGAAGAAGCAGGGGCTCGCCGTGGACATGATGATCCCCAAGGAAGGGATCTTCACCTGGATCGCGGGCTTCACCATGCACAAGAAGGTGAAGAACGAAACGGCGGCGTACGACCTCATCAACGCGTGGACCTCGCCTCAATCGGGCGCCTGGCTGATCGATAACTACGGCTACGGCTCCACCAACTCCAAGGCCTACGACATCGTGCCGAAGGAGCGGCTGGCGGAGCTCGGCTTCTCGAGGCCGAACGCGGTGCTGGACGGCAGCATCTTCTTCAAGTCGCTGGCGCCGGACGTCGACAAGAGGTACCAGAACATCGCAACGGAAGTGCAGGCGGGCGGCTGAGCTTCGCTTTCGCGCCGGGGCGGCGGGCAAGGCTCCCGCCGCCCTGGTCCTTTCGTCAGACTACGCGCCTGCGAGACGCTCGGCGAGCGCCCAAACCATCCGGTGCGTGTTGAAATCGAGCTTGTCGTTCAGAAAATCCGGCCAAGAGGAGAGTTTGACGACGACCAGCTCCTTGGTGGGATCGATGTAGATCAATTGGCCGTTCGCGCCCCGCGCCGCGTGGATCCCTTTCTCCCGGTCCAATACCCACCACTGGTTGCTATAACAAGCTTTCGGGTAATGCGCCAGCGTGGCGGCACCGTTAAGACGAAAAGGCTCCTGCTCACCGCTGCGGCAGGCGTGAATCCACTGCCGAGGAACGATCTGATTGCCATCGAAAGCGCCTTCGTAAAGGTGCATCAAGGCGAAGCGTCCGTAATCCCTTAGCGTTGAATTGAATCCGCCGTCGGCCAAGGCCGTACCCTCGGCGTCGATGGTCAGGCTGGCGCCGTGCTCGGCGCCGAGCTTCGACCAGATCTCCCGGCTGAGGAGGTCGGGCAGCCGGGCGCCGCCGGCAATTTCGCACATCCAGGCGATGATCTCGGTCTCGATGGAACGGTATTCAAAATGCCCGCCGTGACTCCGTTCCTTCTCAAGCGTGAGAATGAACTCGCGGATGGTCCGGGGGGCGCTTTCATCGTTTCTCGGTTTCCACCCCGAGGCCCGGTCGAGGCGCCCGCACTCGCATTCGGGATCGCTGTAGTCCTCGCCGAAACGCACGCCACTTCGCATGTCGAGTACGTGGCGTAACGTCGCGCCCGAATAGGCACATCGAGAAAGCTCCGGGATAGCGTCCGTCAAAGGCGCGTCCGGGTCTATCAGCCCCTGGGATATGTAGATTCCCGCGAGCGTCGCCGTGATCGACTTCGCCATCGATTGCGACAGATGCAACGTGCTCGGCGTCATTTCGTTGAAATAACTTTCATGAATGACCGCACCCCGGTGAATGACGAGGAAGCCATCCGTGGCGGTTTCGCCCACTATTCCGCGTACCGTCGTTTGCGAGCCGTCCACGCACGTGACAGGAATCGAATCGATTTCGCGATAGCCTGTCGGAAGCTCGCTGAGCGGGCCATCGCCACGCGACACGGGAGCGACGCGCAAGATCTTGTCGATGTTCTGCAGGGCCCAGCGATTATAGGGCGGGACATCCCAGTTGTCGTGTGTTGCCGGTGGATTTATCACGGTGGCTCATTCTGCCTGTAGAGGTGCCGCTCGATCGACTGGCGCGGGCACGATTCCGGCCTCATTCGTCCTTTAGAAGCAGAACCGAAGACTCCGACCATTGCAATGACACGGTCTGGTCGCCGCGGCTGGCACGGGATGCCGCGCCGTCCAGGTTCTGCATGGCGACGAGGATCGGCTTCTCCGAACCCTCCACGGTGACATAGATGTGGGCTCTGTCGCCGAGGAAAGCGGCATTCGTCATCGTACCGCGGAGGGTATTGCCTTTCTTCTCCCCCCTGTCCGGCAAAATACGGATGTTTTCGGGACGGATGCCAACCAGGATCTTGTTGCCCGCCGCGAACGCCGCGTTTTCGGCCCCCGACCTGATGATTCCCAGGCGTTCGGCCTCGACGACGAGCTCGCTGCCTTCCCGACCACGCACCTCCGCATCGAAGAAGTTCATGGTGCCGAGAAAATCCGCGACGAAGCGCGTGCGCGGTCGTTCGTAAAGGCTCTCCGGAGAGCCCACTTCCACGGTTTTTCCCTCGGACATGACCGCAATTCTGTCGGACATGGTGAGGGCCTCTTCCTGGTCGTGGGTGACGAAGACGAAGGTGATGCCGACGCTCTTTTGCAGCTGTCGCAGCTCGAGCTGCATCTGCTCGCGGAGCTTTTTGTCGAGGGCGCCGAGCGGTTCGTCCAAGAGCAATACCTTCGGCTTCTTGACGAGCGCCCGGGCCAGGGCCACGCGCTGACGTTGTCCGCCGGAGAGTTCGTCGGCGCCTCTCTTGCCGTAACCCTCGAGCTTGATCAGGGCGAGAGCTTCGGCGACCCGCCGATCGAGCACCTCCCTGGTCAGCTTCTCTTTGCGCAATCCGAAGGCGATGTTTTGCCACACGTTGAGATGGGGGAAGATCGCATAATTCTGGAACACCATGTTGACGGGGCGTTCGTAAGGCGGAACGGTCGCCATCGCTTGCCCGTCGATGTAGATCTCACCCCGGGTTGGCACCTCGAAGCCGGCAAGCAACCGCAGCAGCGTGGTCTTCCCGCAACCCGACGGCCCAAGGAGGGAAAAGAAAGCGCCCTCGGCGATATCCAGGTTGACGTCGGCGACGGCACGAACCGCGCCGAAGTGCTTCGAAACGTTCTGGATCGAGATAAAGGTGGCATCAGCCATCGCCAGCTACCTCGCTGCTTGCGGGAACCGTACCGCGACGCCGCAGGCGTTCTGCGACGGTGACGAGCAGGAAGGACACGATCAGGATCGCCGATCCCAACGCCAGGACGGCCGGAAGCTTCGCGGGAAATCTGAGTTGGCTCCAGATGTAAAGCGGCAGGGTTGGCTCATTTCCGGTAAGGAAGAAGGCTAACAGGAACTCGTCAAAAGAGATCGTAAAGGTCAGAAGCAGGCTCGCCACGACGCCGGGGAGCGCGATCGGAAAGGTAACCCGCCAGAAGGTCATCCAGGGTGTTTCGCCAAGATCGAGCCCCACCTCCTCGATGTTCTTGTCGAACCCTTCCAACCTCGACATGAGGACGAACGTCGAAAACGGCAGGCAGATCACGACATGGCTCAGCCCAATGGTCGGTAGCGACAACGGGATGCCGATCAAGTTGAAGACAACCAGCAGCGCGATACCGAGAATGATGAGGGGTATAACGAGCGGCAGCATGAAGAAACCCGTCAGCGGCTTTGCTCCGCGCATCTGGTAGCGCGTGAGAGCCTTAGCGGCGAGAATGCCGAAGCTGGTGCTGATGATCGAGACGGGCACGGCCACCTTGAAGCTATTGCCCAAGGCGTTCAGCATGTTCTGCTGACCAATCATCTCTTCCCACCAGCGCAGCGTAAAGCCCTTGAGCGGAAAGGCGACGTAGATCCCGTCGTTGAACGAAAATATGGGCAGGAACAGCACCGGCAGATAAAGGAAAATGATGTAGACGACGATATAACCGCCGAGCAACCCGAACCGCCTGCTCTGCGCCGCCTGCGTCATGCCACCCGCCTCCTCAAGCCATGAGCGGCAGCCAGGAACAGGCATACGACGAGCGTGATGCTGACCATGGAAATGACGGAGATGGCCGCCCCCAAAGGCCAGTCGTTCCCTCGCCCGAAGGAGAGCTGAACAAGGTTGCCGATCATGATGCCGTTGGCCCCGCCGACGAGCTTGGGGGTAACGTAGTCGCCGACCGTGGGAATGAACACCAACAGCGTCGCAGCGATCACCCCTGGCATCGAGAGCGGTAGCGTGACCCGCAAGAAAGTCATCACGGGCCCTTCGCCGAGGTCATGCGCGGCCTCGATCAGAGATCGATCGATCTTCTCGAGTGAGACGTAAATCGGCAGAATCGCGAAGGCCGCCCAAGCATGGGCCAGCGTGACCACCACGGCGGTCACGTTGTAGAGCAGAAACTCCAACGGTTGCTCTATGAGGCCGAGCCCCTTCAGGCCGGAATTGATCACCCCGTTGTACCCGAGAATCAGCTTCCACGAGAATACCCGCAGCAGATAGCTGGTCCAGAACGGAAGTGTGACCAGGATCAACCAGGTCATCTTATGGTGGCGGACGCGAAAGGCGATGAAGTAAGCCGCTGGGTAGGCGAGAACGACCGTGGTCAAGGCGACGGCCGCCGATATCTTGAGCGAGCGCCACAGCACATTTACGTAGACGCTCTTTTCGAGGAAGTTCTCGTAATTGGCGAGGGTCCACGTCGCCTCGAACTGGGCGCCCGTTTGCGTCCACAGGCTAAGGCCGAAGAGCACGACGATCGGCGCCGCCATGGCGATGACCAGCAGTGCCAGTGCCGGCGAAAGAAGGGCGTAACCTCTGAGCGATTCGGACCTCAAAAGGGCGCTTTTGACCGCGGCGCGGATACCAGGGCGCCGATGCGCCCGATGGTCCGCCGTCTTGCGAGTCTCGGCTGTCGATTCAACGGTCACGAGGCGATCGTGCTGTGTGTGGCGATCATGCGGCTGGCGACCAGGTCTTCAGCCTCGTTCCGCCACCCGATGCCGGGCGCGGCCGCGAATTCCGATCGGATGCGCTCAAACCGGTCCATCTCGTTCGATTCCGCAAGCATCCACAGACCTTACTGCGCCTAGGTGATCAAACGCAAAGCCGGTTCCGGGGCGTTGGCTCCAGTCGCTTCGGCAACGGCCGTTCTGGTTGGGCCGGCAAAAGGATACAAGCCGACGCGGCTTAGGTTTTTCGCTCGGGCGAGCCAATTCCGCCGCTAACGGGGCAATTCACTTTCCTGCCGTCACCTTTGAGGAACTATCACGGATCGCGCCATCTTGCAGCGCCAAGATACCGCCCTCCAATTGGTTGTATGCTACTCTATCTGTTAAACTCTACGCTTGGCCTCGCCGCTCGCTCAACGCGGTCGGGCGGCCTCGCGGAGAGGGACCTGATACCATCAACGAAGGCGCGGAATGCGTCCTGCGGCGAGCGGCAAGCAACGCTGGCTGTCTGCTAGGGTGAGAACGGCGGAGGGATAATCCCCCATTGAGGCGGCGGAGTTGAGGCAATCGCCCCCACCCGCCTTTTGAGGTCGTTGCGCACGATTTGACGCCCCTCCGACTGCAAGCCAGCATAGCGCTGCTCTAAAGGAGCGGACAGGAGACCAGCCGTGGCGACAATCTACTTCGAGGATATCGACGAAGGCACGGTGTGGTGGGGTGGCGAAGTCGTCGTTGACCGGGAGGAGATGCTCGACTATGCCCGCAAGAACGACCCCTGGCCGTTTCACGTCGATGACGAGGCGGCCAAGAGGGCGCCTTTCGGCGGCCTGATCGCCAGCGGTGGCTACACCATTACACTGTGGTATCGTTCGATGATACCGGTTTGGCACGGCCAAGACAGTGGGGCGTTTTTGGGCGGAGTTGATTGGCAGCTCAGATTTGTCAATCCAGTACGGCCGGGCGATCGGCTGCGGAACAAGTGGACGCTATTGGAGAAGAGGCCATCGAGTAATCCCGGGCGCGGTATCTGGAAACCCTTGAACGAGATGATGAACCAGAATGAAGAAGTCGTGTTGTCGATCAAAGAAGTACTTCTGATGGCAACCCGGCCACAAGATTCTTGAATTAATCGAGCTCATTGAATTTATCTGTTAATCCGAACAGAAATTGAATTAAAATATTCGCAACACATTTTGTCGCACAAGATCTCGGTGGCCTGGACGCGGGTGGCCTCATCCCGGGTCAGGGCCTCGCGCAACGCATCGACCTTGCGGCGGTAGAGCTCGCCCAGGTTGGGGTGGACCCCGAGCAGCGCGTCATCGCGCTCGCCCGAGAGCCGCGCACCGAGGCGCGCCCTGTCAACGGCGGTCTAAAAGTACGCCACTCGGCGGTATAAGAATCCACCACCAGAGAGGCGGGAGCTTGTCCACGGAGTCCACGGGAGGGACCCGCGCGCGGCGCGGAGTGCCCTCACGAGGCTGACGGAGTGCCGCGCGTGGGAGGGACCTGTGGGCCCCCGTGGTCAAGCGGTGGCGGGGTCAGCGAGCCTTCTTCTTCTGCCCTGAGCGGCTCTGCTTGAGGCGATAGCTCTCGCCGTTCATCTCCAGGATGTGGACGTGGTGTGTGAGGCGGTCGAGGAGCGCCCCGGTGAGGCGCTCGGAACCGAAGATCTCGGTCCACTCGTCGAAGGGCAGGTTGGAAGTGACCAGGATCGAGCCCCGTTCGTAGCGCTGGCTGGCCGATTTCGAGCAGGTGCCGTTCAAGGACGAGGTCCGGCCCAAGATCCTGTTCGACAACGCCAACCGCCTGTTGGGCCTCGACCTGACAAGAAGCCCTGCCGCGGTGTAATTGCGCGGAGCTCGAAATGAAGATCGCTCCGCTTCGCGCCTGGACATTGGCCTGATGGAAGCTTCGGGACCTAGTGGATCGAATCTAACACTTGGTGCCCGCGTTTGACGGCAGCGATGATTT
>CBDUZE010000046.1:0-28620 GCA_965371625.1 uncultured Alphaproteobacteria bacterium | reverse complement strand
CATGTGGAGACAGCGAATCAAATTCCGCGATTCTTTGCAACCTTGAAATGCGCTAGATCGGTCCCGCAATGATCGGAACCGCTCAAGATTCTTTTCGCTCACGGCAGCGGACCCAAGGGTCCGCGCCTGCGCGGGCGCGCCGGACGACCGGCGGGCCGCAGTCGCGGCCTGAGAGCGATTCCAGTTGACCTGGAATCGCTCTAGGGGCCACCCCGGCGGTGCCTGTTGCATCCCTAACCAAGGACATGGATCATGACCACGGATCAAATCATGAGTGCCGACCCAGAGGACAATCCCGGCGTCATCGCCCGGCCGCCGTTCCTTATGTTGTGTAGCCTGGTGTTGGGGCTTGCGCTCGACTTCGCCTGGCCGGCGCCGACCTTCCCGGCCGCGGTGCAATACCCCGTCGGTTTCGCCCTGATCGCCCTCGGAGTCGCGCTCATGGCGCTCTCGATGCGGCGGTTCCGGGCCGCCGGCACCAACGTCGAGACCTACAAGCCCACCAACCGGATCGTCACCGAGGGCCCCTACCGCTACTCTCGCAACCCGATCTACCTCGCCGGGCTGCTGGGCTACGTCGGTATCGGGGTGGCCGTGGACAGCCTCTGGGTTCTCGCCCTCCTGCTGCCCTTCCTGGGGGTCATGCACTTTGGCGTGATCCTGCGCGAGGAGGCCTATCTGGAAGCGAAGTTCGGCGCCGACTACCGGCGCTACAAGGACACGGTACGGCGCTGGATCTAGCGCCTGCGGGGAGTGGAGGGGCGAGCCATGAGGCACGCGCTGCTCCCGGCGAGCGGAGCCGCACTGGCGCTGCTCCTGCTCGCACTCCCAGAGAGCGTGGCCGCGGCGCCCGAGCCCGTATGGCCCGAGCCCGTATGGCCCGAGCCCGTATGGATCGACGCCGACCCGGCCTGTGACGAGCACCGCCTCGGCGAGGTCGACGATTGCTGGGCCCTGGTACTGGCCTTCCGCTCGCCCGAGATTGCCATCCGCGGCGTCTCCACCGTGTTCGGCAACACCGACGGCGCCACCGCCTTCGCCATCGCCTCCGCCCTGACTCGCCGCTTCGCCGGCGGCCAAGGCGGCGGCCAAGGCGGCGAATTGCCAGCGGTCTTTCGCGGCGCCGAGGAAGGCGGCGGCCGCGCCGCCAGCGCCGCCAGCCGCGCCCTGGGCCGGGCGCTGGAGCGCGAGCGCCTTACCGTCATCGCGCTGGGCCCCCTCACCAACGTGGCCACGGTGATCGCCGGGTCTCCGGAACTGATCGCCAATATCGGGCGCGTGGTCGCGGTCGCCGGGCGGCGGCCGGGCGCGGCGCTGAACACCGGGGCCAACCCCCTGGTTCACTTTCACGACCTCAACTTCCGCAAGGACCCGGAAGCGGCACGGATCGTGCTCGAGTCCGGCGTGCCCCTGGTGCTGCTGCCCTTCGAAGCGGCGCGCAAGGTGACCATCGGCCGCGCCGACCTGGCGCGGCTTGCCGCCGGCGGCGCTGCCGGGCGCTGGCTCGCGGCGGCCAGCGCCGGCTGGATCGGGGCCTGGGAGAGATGGCTTCTGGCGGATGGCTTTCACCCCTTCGACAGCCTCGCCGTCGGCTACGTCACCACGCCCGCGCTCTTCACCTGCGAGACCGTGCCGGCCCGCATCACCCAGCGCGCCTTCCTGGGCGCTTTTCACCTGCACCGCGACCTCGAGGTGTCGCACGACTTCGTCGGCGCGCCTCCGGTCAACTACTGCTTCGACGTCAACCCTCGGTTCAAGGCCCGGCTCATCAGCCGTGTCGCCGGCCTCGGCACCGAGACAGCAATGAAAGGAGCCAAGCGATGACCTTGAGGCACCGGCAACGAGGATTTTTCCGGCACGCCGGTGAATGGGAGCCCGGCCCTCTGTCGAGCGACGGGCTCGACAGTCACGCCGAGGCGCTCGCCGCCTTCGCCGGGGCCTACCTCAAGCTTGGGCCCGGCCAGCGCCAGAGCCTCGACGAGCTCTTGGACGCCCTGTGGGGGGCCAGCGGCGCCCTCGCCGACACCGCCGACGAGCCGGCGCGCGGCGATCGGGGCATCGCCGACGAGCTCGCCGCGCTCGAGGCCCATCTCGTTGCCGGGCTCGAGGCCGTCAAGGCGGCGCGCCCGGCCTACGAGGCCTTCCGCGCCGCGCTCGACGAGGAGCAGCGTGCGGCCCTCGACGACCTGCTCGCGGGCCGCGAGGGCTTCCGGCGGCATCCCTGGCGTGCCGTGCGGGCCCACGCCGCCGCCCGGCGCGCCGTCAATTAGGCGCCGCGGGCGCCGTGGCCGGCCTCTCGCCCCGAGGCGCCGGCCTGGCACGACCTGCTAGTTCCGCTTCAGCGTCTTGGCGAAGGCCACGATATCCTCGAGGTCCTCAGGCGTGATGGTGAACTCGGTGGCGTAGGCCGGCAGGTCGGTCCAGGCCGGCACCCCCGGGACGCGCACGTAGACCGGGTGCGGGCGGCGCTGGTAGAAGGTCTGGAAGCGCTCGACGAAGTCAGGCCGCCGCTTGGCCAGGAGCTGGAACGACGGCGTGCTGCCGATCCCCCCCATGGGGTTGAAGTCGCCGACCACGTGGCAGCGGGCGCAGTACTTGATCGAGAGCTCGCGCCCCTTGCCCGGGTCGCCCTCGGCGCGGGCGCCGGGAATCGCAACGAGCGCGCCAAAAACGAAGGCGCCAGCCAGGGCCAGGCGTCTCATGGCGCGAGCTTAACGCCGGCCCGGAGCGGAGAGAAGGCGTGGTCTCGCCTCGCCGCCGCGCCCCGGGCGGCCGGAGGGCGGAATGGCGCCAGATGGCCTGTAAGCCGGGTTCTGTACCCGCGCGCAAGGCGCGGGTGATGGCCATTCATCTGGGACGCCCGTTACCGGACGCCTCGTGCGGCCGACCCGGGCAGCGGGCCGGAAACCCGCCCCGCGAGGGCGCGAACGCCCCCGCCTGCCGCCCCTATTTGGCCTTGCTCCCGGTGGGGTTTACCATGCCGTCCCCGTCGCCGGGGACGCGGTGCGCTCTTACCGCACCCTTTCACCCTTACCCGCCGGCCCGCGGGCGGTCTCCCGCGCCGCGAGGGGTGGGCGGTTTGCTTTCTGTGGCACTTTCCCTGGGGTCACCCCCGCCGGGCGTTACCCGGCACCGTGTTCCCGTGGAGCCCGGACTTTCCTCCCCCCGGCGTCGAGCGAGCCCGACGCGGGGAGCGGCCATCCGGCCATCTGGCGCAATCCACTAGGTACGACCGGCGGGCCCGAGCGTCAAGGCCGGGCGCCGCATTGCCCTTGCCGCCCGGGCATCCTACCTTAGGGTCTCTACTCCAGCGCTGGGCAGCGGGCCGCGAGGCATGGCAGCGGAAGGCGTAAAACGCAAGCTGGTCGCGATCCTGAGCGCCGACGTGGCGGGCTTCAGCCGCCTCATGGGCGAGAACGAGGAGGCCACGCTCGAGACCCTGGGCGGCCACCGCGAGGTCTTCGACGGGCTCATCGTCGGGCACGACGGCCGCGTCGTGGGGAGCGCCGGCGACAGCTTGCTGGCCGAGTTCCCGAGCCCGGTGGAAGCGGTGCGCTGCGCGGTCGAGGCGCAGCGCGCGCTCGACGAGCGCAACGCGCTCCTGCCCGAGGCCCGCCAGATGCGCTTTCGCATCGGCATCAACCTGGGCGACGTGATGGTCAAGGGCGACGACATATTCGGCGACGGCGTCAACGTGGCGGCCCGGCTCGAGGGCCTGGCCGAAGCCGGCGGCATCTGCATCTCGGGCGCGGTCCACGAGCAGGTGCGGACCAAGCTCGGCCTCGGCTACGACGACATGGGCCCCCAGTCGGTGAAGAACATCGCCGAGCCGGTGCGGGTCTATCGGGTGCGCAGCCAAGATGGGGCGACGGCCGCGGCCCCGCCGGCGACCAAGCTCGAGCTCCCCGACAAGCCCTCGATCGCCGTGCTGCCGTTCGACAACATGAGCGGGGATCAGGAGCAGGAGTACTTCTCGGACGGCATGGCCGAGGACATCATCACCGACCTCTCGAAGATCTCGGGCCTCTTCGTCATCGCCCGCAACTCGGCCTTCGCCTACAAGGGGAAAACCACGAACGTCGCACAGGTGGCGGCCGAGCTCGGCGTGCGCTACGTGCTCGAGGGCAGCGTACGCAAAGCCGGCAACCGGGTGCGCATCAACGCCCAGCTCATCGACGGGATGAGCGGCGGGCACCTCTGGGCCGAGCGCTACGACCGCGAGCTCGAGGACATCTTCGCGGTCCAGGACGAGGTCACGCAATGCATCGTCGCGGCGCTCGAGGTGCGGCTCTCGGCCGACGAGGAGAAGCGGCTCAAGGCCAAGGGCACCACCAACCCCGTGGCCCACGACTGGTTCCTCAAGGGCCGCGACGGCATGTGGCGCCATACCTACGAGGGGATCGCCCGGGCGCGGCCGATGTTCGAGCGAGCGCTCGAGCTCGAGCCTGAATTCGCGGCGGCCCACGCCGGCATGGCCTACACCCACATCATCGACTACACCAACGGCTGGGGCGAGTCGCCGGGTGAGTCGCTGGATCGGGCCGAGGAGGCGGCGCGGCGGGCGGTGGCGCTCGACCAGCACGAACCCTTGGCTCAGCTCGCCTGGGGCGTCGTCCACCTGTGGCGCAGGCAGTACGAGCGCGCCGCCGCCCAGGCCGAGCGGGTGCTGGAGATCGATCCCAACTCGGCCGAGGGCTACCTGCTGTTCGGCAACATCCTGAGCTACGTCGGCCGGCCCGACGAGGCCGTCGAGGTGTTCCGCAAGGCGATCCGCCTCAACCCCAACTACCCCGACCTCCACCTCCAGTTCCTGGGCCAGGCCCAGTTCCTGGCGGGCCGGCACGAGGAGGCGGCGGCAAGCTTCGAGAGGCGGGTCGCCCGCAACGCCGAGAGCGACGTGAGCCGGGTCTGGCTCGCCGCCAGCTACGGCTGCCTGGGCCGGATCGAGGAGGCGCGGGCGGCCTGGGCCGGGGCCTTGAAGATCAACCCCGACTATTCGCTCGAGCACCGGCGCAAGGTGCTGCCGTTCAAGGACCCGGCCGACTTCGATCGCCTGCTCGAGGGACTCGCCAAGGCCGGCATCCCGTAGCCGCCCGGCGGGAGCAAGCGGGCTCGCACCCTCAAAGGATGCGCCCCAGCAAGTGGTGAAGCAAGCTCTGGGTCTCGGCATCCGCCGCGCCGTCGACCGCGCCCGGGCGCCAATGGCGCTGGAAGGCGCCGACCGCGTCGCTGGTCGCGACATCGTAGAGGCCGGTGCCCTCGACCTGGTAGCCGAAGGCGTCGAGCGCCAGCTGGAGGTCGAGCACCGCCGCCCCCGACACGCCGGGCTCGAGCTCGGGCGCCTCCTTCGACGGCGCGAAGCCCGCCTCCGGCCACAGCCCGATGCCGGCCTCGGCCAGGCGCCGCCAGTCGAACAGCTCGCCCGGGTCCCGCTTGCGACCGGGCGCGACGTCGGAATGGCCCAGCACCCCGTCGGGCGGGATGGGGTGGCGCGAGAGGATGGCGCGGCAGAGCTCGATAAGCGCCGCCATCTGGGCCTTGGGATAAGGCTTGTAGCCCCACTCGTGGCCCGGGTTGGCGAGCTCGACGCCGATCGAGCGGCCGTTGACCTCGCCCGAGCCGCGCCATTTCGCCACCCCGGCGTGCCAGGCGCGGCGCCCCTCGGGCACCAGGGCGTAGACCGCGCCCGCCTCGTCCACCAGATAATGGGCGCTGACCTTGGCACCCGGGTCACGGAGCCTCTGCAAGGCCTCGTCAAGGGTCGGCATGCCGGTGTAGTGCAGCACCAGCATGTCGACGCTGGCACCCGGCGGCCGGGCGTCGTGGTTGGGCGAGGAGCGCTCGATGAGCGCAGCCATGGCCACGCTCAGCTCGCGGCCGCGGCCGGCGTGCGGTTGCCGCGCAGGGTGACGACGGCGACGCCGGCGACGGTGAGCACGCCGCCCAAGGCGATCTGCAGGGTGACCACGTCGCCCAGCACCACCACCCCGGCCACGACGCCGAACAAGGGCGTCAGCAGCAGCATCGGCGAGACCGTGGAGACGGGATAGCGGGTGAGCAGGAAGTAGGTGGCGCCGTGGCCGAAAATGGAGCCCAGCACCGCGGTGTAGACCACGGCGCCGACCGCCTCGGCGTTGGCGGCCAGCGTCGCGGCGAGCTGTCCCTCTTCAAGGAGGAACGAGAGCGCGAACATCACCGGCGCCGAGATCAGGGCGATCCAACCCTGCAACGCGAGCACCCCGACGCCCGAGAGCTCGCGCATCAGCACCTGGCTCAGGCCCCAGACGAAGGCCGCGGCGACGATCACCAGGAGGCCGTCGAGATAGCCGAAGGCGCGCGGGTCGAAGCCGATCACCGCCACGCCGGCGAAGGCGACGGCGATGGCCAGGCTGCGCCGCCAGCCAATGCGCTCGCCGAGGAAGAGCACCGCCAGCAGGGTGGCGAAGGGGACGTTGAGCTGGACCACGAGGGCCACCGACGAGACGTCGCCCGAGAGCCGCATGCCGATGAACAGCAGGCTGAAATGGAGCGCCCCGGCGGTGAGGGCGATGCGAACGACCTGGCGCATGCGGCCCGGCTGGGGCCGGATCCAGGGTAAGAGCAGCAGCGTCACCAGGGCGAACCGCAGGCCGCTGAAGTAGAGCGGCGGGAAATGCGTAACCCCGATCTTCCCCGCCACCAGGTTGCAGCCCCACAGCGCATTGATGAGCAAGGCGAGCGCCAAGTGCTTGGGCGTCATTGGACTCGACCAACAAGGCTGGGACCGGGGCGGGCGCCGCCGCTCAGACCAGACCCCGCTCGCTGGTGACGCGGTCGTAGGCGTCGTTGATGGCGGCCACCTTGTCGTTGGCGACGTCGACGAACTCCTGGGGCAGGCCCTGGGCCATCAGGGTGTCGGGATGGTGCTCGCGCACCAGCTTGCGGTAGGCGGCCTTGAGCTCGGCGTCCGAGATCTCGCGCGACACGCCGAGGATGGTGTAAGGGTCGGAGGCGTCGGGGCCGACGTGGGCCTCGCGGATGCGCGCGAACTCGGCCTCGCTGAAGCCGAAGATCTCGGCCACCTGGCGCAGGTACTCGCGCTCGGCGGGGTGGAACACGTTGTCGGCCTTGGCGATGTGGAAGAGGCCGTCGAGCAGGTCCTCGAGCACCGCCGGGTTGTCCTTGAACATGCGACCGATCTGTCGCGCGTAGGGCTCGAAACCGGCGGCGTCGTGCCGCGCCATGTTGAATACCCGACCGACGTTCTTGAGCTCCTGGGGCGGGACCTGGAAGACCTGGCGAAAGGCCTCGATCTCGTCCTTGGTGACCACCCCGTCGGCCTTGGCCATCTTGGCGCCGAGCACGATCACGGCGATGGTGAAGGCGACCTCCCTGGTACCGTCCTGGGAGCCCGCCGGCGTCTCGCGCATCTTGTCGACGGCGTGGCCGGCGAGCCCGCCGAGGAGCGCGCCGATGGGGCCGCCAAGCATGAAGCCCGCCGTGCCCCCCAGGATCTTTCCCCAGACGCTCATGCCGCCCTTCGCTTCGAGGCCCTGCCCGTGACCTTAGCGCAGAGCGCGGATCGGCGCCAGACGCGGGCGAGGGTCGTAAGCCACAACCTCGAGAGAGATAAACCCAACGGCTTGATAAACCTTGGCGACATCGCTGAAAATTATCATGTTACAATTATTGGGTGAGCCGTCCCGCGTGGCGGTGGGACACGGCACCAAAATTGGGGAGGACGGGAACCATGCGCAGACACGACAGACCTGCTTTGCGGCTCGCGACGGCGGCCGGAGCCAGCGATATCGTGGTCAAGCTCAAGTCCACGCGGACGGCCCGGCGCGCGCTGGAGAGCCTCGCGGCCGGTGCTCCCGCAAGGACCTCGGCCGGGGCTGCCGGCGGCGCAATGCGGCGACTTCTCGCGGGCACCCAGGTGAGATCCATGGAGCCACTCTTTCCGGCTCCTTCGACGCGGCGGGCCTCGGCCGTGGAACGCATGGTGCTGTCGGTCGAGGAGGCCGAGGACCAGGAATTGGCGGGCTTCAACATAATGCGCATGCGGGACGCCCGCGCCGCGCGCGAGGCCTGCAAGATGCTGGGCGATGACGCCGCGGTCGACTACGCCCATCCCATCGAGGAACGCTTCTTGATGGCGCGACCAGCGAAACGAAGCCGCCGCCGGCGGGACTCCACCCCTCCCCTCGACCCCTTGCAAAACCGCCAATGGGGCCTGACCGCGATCGAGCTCTATCAGGCCCAAGCGGCGCCAGGCTTCAAGGAGGCCGGCGATATCGCCGTGGCGGTCATCGACACCGGCGTCGATGCCGGGCATCCCGACCTCGACGGCATACTGATCGAGGAGCAGAACTTCACCAGCGGGCCGCTCGAGGACACCAGGGGGCACGGCACCCACGTCATCGGGATCATCGCCGCGGTTCGCAACAACCGGATCGGCATCTCCGGCACCTGCCAGTCGCGCAAGATCATGTCCCTGAAGGCACTCGGACCTTACGACGGAGCGGGCTACTATCGGGCCATCCGTTTCGCCACCGACAACGGCGCCCGGGTCATCAACTTGAGCCTGGGGGGCGGTCACGATCGCACCGAGGAACTGTTGATTCGGAGGGCGATCCGCAGCGGCGTGGTGGTGGCGGCGGCGATGGGCAACGAGTTCCTCGATGGCAATCCGACCAGCTATCCGGCGGCCATCGATGGCGTGATCTCGGTGGGGGCGTCGACCGAGACCGATGGCCGCGCCGGCTTTAGCAACACGGGTCCGCACATCGATCTCGTGGCCCCGGGGGTCAACATCTTGAGCACGGTTCCGACCTACCCCGTCGAGCTCACGACAGCCAGGGACTACGACTCCTGGCCGGGCACCTCGATGGCGACGCCATTCGTCGCCGCCACCATCGCCCTGATTCTCGCCAAGCGGCCGCACGCCACGGTGTCCCGCGTGGCGCGGGTGCTTCGAGAGGGAGCCGATAAAGTGCCCGGGCAGTCGGGAGTTTCCGAGCAGTTCGGACACGGGCGGCTCAACGCCAGACGCACCCTGGCCAAGGCTTGACGGGTCGGCGGGGTGCCGCGACCGCACATCAGGCGTTATTATGATGTGTGATCCGTTTCGCGGCTCGGCCCGAGACTGGCCCCATGATGGATGCGCCCAAGACCCTGATCGTTAAGTTTCGCAGTCGCAACGATCCCACCGCCCAGAGCGCTAGGATACGGCGGCTCGTGGGTGACGATGTGATCGAGGCCTCGCAGCTGTTCCCGGGCGAGTCCGAGGAAGAGCTGGCTTCTCTTTTCGAGGTCGTGCTCAAGTCCGGGGCCGCAGTCGAGCGGGCGCTTTCGTCGCTCAGCGAGGACGAGCAGATCGAATACGCGCACCCGCCCGCCGAAAGACGGCCCCTCTGATCGAAGGCGGCGCCCGCCACGCTTTCTTGACCCAGCGCATAGTCCGACCCCCCGGTCGCCGGTGGAGGCGATGACGGCGCGGCCCGCGTGTCGGTGCACACCGTGAGCCATTGAAATTTGAACCCGAATCGCCGAAGAAGGGCGCTCGGACTATCGAGCCGGTGAGAACGAGATGAGCGTTGGCGCGGCACCGCCCGAGGGGCGCTGGAGCTTCTGGATCGACCGCGGCGGCACCTTCACCGACGTCGTCGCGCGGGCGCCCGACGGCCGCGTGGTCACCCACAAGCTCTTATCCGAGAACCCGGGGCACTACGAGGACGCGGCGCTCCACGGCATCCGCGAGATCCTCGGGCTGGCGAGTGAGGCGCCGATCCCGCCCCAGCGCATCGCCGTCGCCAAGATGGGCACCACGGTGGCCACCAACGCGCTCTTGGAGCGCACCGGCGACCGCACGGTGCTGGTGATCACCCGCGGCTTCGGCGACGCGCTGCGCATCGGCTACCAGAACCGGCCGCGGCTCTTCGACCGCCACATCCGCCTGCCCGAGATGCTTTACGAGCGGGTGGTCGAGGTCGACGAGCGCATCGGCGCGCGCGGCGAGGAGCTCGCCCCGGTCGAGCCCAAGGGCGCGCGGCGTGGCCTCGAGGCCGCTTACGACGCCGGCATCCGCGCCTGCGCCATCGTCTTCATGCACGGCTACCGGTACCCTGAGCACGAACGCGAGGTGGCGGCGCTGGCGACCGAGATCGGCTTCACCCAGGTCTCGGTGAGCCATCGGGCGAGCCCCTTGATGAAGCTGGTGAGCCGCGGCGACACCACCGTGGTCGATGCCTATCTCTCGCCGATATTGCGGCGCTACGTCGACCGCGTGGCGGGCGAGCTTGGGCCGGTCCAGCTCATGTTCATGCAGTCGAACGGCGGCCTCGTGGACGCCCGCTTCTTCCAGGGCAAGGACTCGATCCTCTCGGGCCCCGCGGGCGGGGTGGTGGGCGCCGTGCGCACCAGCGCCTTCGCCGGCTTCGCCAAGATCATCGGCTTCGACATGGGGGGCACCTCGACCGACGTCTCGCACTACAACGGCACCTACGAGCGCGCCTTCGAGACCCAGGTCGCGGGCGTGCGCATGCGGGCGCCGATGATGCTGATCCACACCGTGGCCGCGGGCGGCGGCTCGATCCTCCACTTCGACGGCCAGCGCTACCGCGTCGGCCCCGATTCGGCCGGCGCCGACCCCGGCCCCGCCTGTTACCGCAAGGGCGGGCCGCTCACCGTCACCGACTGCAACGTCATGCTGGGCAAGCTGCAGCCCGAGTTCTTCCCCCGGGTGTTCGGCCCGGGCGCCGATCAGCCGCTCGACGGCGCGGTCGTGGCCGAGAAGTTCGCCGCCTTGAGCGAGGAGATCCGCGAGGCGAGCGGCGACGAGCGCTCGGCGGAGGAGGTCGCCGACGGCTTCCTCGCCATCGCCGTCGAGAACATGGCCAACGCCATCAAGAAGATTTCGGTGCAGCGCGGCTACGACGTCTCGGAGTACACGCTGTGCTGCTTCGGCGGCGCCGGCGGTCAGCACGCCTGCCTGGTGGCCGACGCGTTGGCCATGAAGACGGTGTTCCTGCACCCCTACGCCGGCGTGCTTTCGGCCTACGGCATGGGGCTCGCCGACATGCGGGTGATGCGCGAGCGGGCGGTCGAGGAGAGGCTCGACGAGGCCGAGATGGAGGCTCTCGCCGCCCGCCTCGACGAGCTGGCGGCGGAAGGCGTCGCCGAGATGGCGGCCCAGGGGGTGGCCGCGGAGCGCATCAGTGTCGAGCGCAAGCTCCACCTCCGTTACGAGGGCACCGACACCCCCTTGGTGATCGACTTCGGCGCCCACGCGCAAGTGGTCGAGGCCTTCGAACGGGCGCACGAGCAGCGCTACGGCTTCATCGCCGCCGATAAGCCGCTGATCGTCGAGGCGGCGGCGGTCGAGGTGATCGGTCGGGCCGAAGCGGCCGAGGACCCGGTGGTGGAAGGCCCCGCGCCGGGCCGGGCCGGGGGCATTCCAGCCGACGGCATTGCGGTGCTGGGCCGGGCGCGGGCGCGGATGGCGGGTACCCACCACGACTGCCCGGTGATCGACCGCGACCGGCTGCGCCCCGGCGACCAGGTCTCGGGCCCCGCGGTCATCATCGAGGCCACCGCGACCACCGTGGTCGAGCCCGGCTGGCGGGCCGAGATGACCGAGCGCCTGGACCTGGTGCTGAGGCGGGTCGTCCCGCTGCCCGCCCGCTTCGCCATCGGCACCGAGGCCGACCCGGTGATGCTCGAGATCTTCAACAACCTATTCATGTCGATCGCCGAGCAGATGGGCTTGGTGCTCGTGAACACCGCCCACTCGGTCAACATCAAGGAGCGGGTCGACTTCTCCTGCGCCATCTTCGACCCTGAGGGCCAGCTCATCGCCAACGCCCCCCACATACCGGTGCACCTGGGCTCGATGAGCGAGAGCGTCGAGGCCATCATTCGCGCCCGCGCGGGCGAGATGCGGCCGGGCGACGTCTACGTGCTCAACGCGCCCTACAACGGCGGCACCCACCTGCCCGACATTACCGTGATCAAGCCGGTGTTCGGCAAGTCGGGCTCCGAGCACGCGGACGAGGTCTTGTTCTACGTCGGCAGCCGCGGCCATCACGCCGACATCGGCGGCATCTCGCCGGGCTCGATGCCGCCCCACTCGCGCTCGGTCGAGGAGGAGGGGGTGCTGATCGACAACGTCAAGCTGGTGGATCGGGGCCGCTTCCTCGAGCGCGAGATCGCGGCCCTGCTCAGCGGCGGGCCCTTTCCGGCGCGCAACCCGGCCCAGAACATCGCCGACCTCAAGGCCCAGATCGCGTCCTGCGAGAAGGGCCTGCAAGAGGTCCACCGCATGATCGACCACTTCGGCCTCGAGGTGGTGCACGCCTACATGCGCCATGTCCAGGACAACGCCGAGGAATCGGTGCGCCGGGTGCTCGGCGTACTCGAGGACCGCAGCTTCACCTACCCCATGGACGACGGCAGCCGGATCCAGGTCGCGGTCTCGATCGACCGCGCCGCGCGCACCGCCAAGATCGACTTCACCGGCACCTCGCCCCAGCAGGAGAGCAACTTCAATGCCCCCACCGCGGTGTGCCGGGCGGCGGTGCTCTACGCCTTCCGCACCCTGGTCGACGCCGACATCCCGCTCAACGCCGGCTGCCTCAAGCCGATCGAGATCGTGATCCCAGACGATTGCATGCTCAACCCCCGCTACCCGGCGGCGGTGGTGGCCGGCAACGTCGAGACCTCGCAGTGCATCACCGACGCGCTGTTCGGCGCGCTCGGCGTGCTGGCGGCCTCGCAGGGGACGATGAACAACTTCACTTTCGGCAACCAGCGCTACCAGTACTACGAGACCATCTGCGGCGGCTCGGGCGCGGGGCCCGACTTCGACGGCACCTCGGCGGTGCACACCCACATGACCAACTCGCGTCTCACCGACCCTGAGGTGCTGGAGTGGCGCTTCCCGGTGCTCCTGGAGAGCTTCGCCATCCGCCGCGGCTCGGGCGGCCGTGGGCGCCACCGGGGCGGCGACGGCACCACCCGGCGGCTGCGCTTCCTCGAGGCCATGGAGGCCGCGATCCTGTCGAGCCACCGCATCGTGCCGCCCTTCGGGCTCATGGGCGGCGGGCCCGGCGAGCTCGGCCGCAACTGGGTCGAGCGCGCCGACGGCAGGGTCGACGAGCTCGGCGGCGCCGACCGCACAGAGGTGGCGCCGGGCGACGTCTTCGTCATCGAGACCCCCTCGGGCGGCGGCTACGGCGCGCCCGAGGCGCAAGAGGCGGCGAAATGAGGCGGCCGAATAAAGCGGCCGAATAAGGCGATCTCGGAGGCGGCCAAGCCCGCTGGCGCGAGACCGCATTGCCCTAGGGCTGCTGCGATCGGCGCTTTATTACATTTAGAGATATTTTTTTGAGTATTTCATTTTTCTCAGCTATATTACCTCATGGCGGACGTCGTCATCGCACGGGCTGCCCAGAAGACGCTCGCCAAATTGCCCCGCACGATGGCCGAGCGTTTGGTGGCGCGGATCGAGGACGTTGCCGCCGATCCAACAGCGACCCGAGGTGATGTGGTCAAGCTTCGGGGCCGCGAGGGTTATCGTCTTCGGGTCGGGGGCTGGCGGGTGCTCTTCGAATTTCGCGGCGGCACCCTGTTGGTCTTGAAGATCGGCCCGCGAGGAGGGGTCTACGGATGACTGGCGGACGCAAGACCACGGCAGGTCACGACCAGCGAAAGGTCCAGTTCATCGAGGAAGAGGGCGTCCGAAAGTACGCCGTCCTTCCGGCCCAGGACTACGACGCTCTGGTCGAGGCCGCCGAGATGGGCGACGACGTGCGGGCCTTCGACGAGGCCAAGGCGTCGAGCGAAGAATTCGTGCCGTTGGAGCTCTCGAGGCAGCTCATCGCCGGGGACAATCCGATCCGCGTTTGGCGCGCCTATCGGGGCATGACTCAGGCGGCGCTCGCCGCGGAGGCCGGCATCGGCCAGCCGTTCCTCTCGCAACTCGAGAATGGCAAGCGCAGCCCCTCGATCGCGCTCGCGCGCAGGATCGCCCGCGCGCTCGCTCTCGACATCGAGGAGATCATCGACTGGCTTGGCGCGGACGAGTGACCAACCCAACCGTTGATTAGCGGCCTTAGGGCGCGCCAGCCCCGCTTCTCCAGCTCCCCGCCTCCACATCGCGCTCGAAGACCAAGATTTGAGCGAGATCCGTTAGCGCGGCCAGGTGAACTCAGGCAGCGTTTACCCACAGTGCCGGTACTCAACGTGCCGGTACCCACCGTGCCAGTAGCCACGGGGCCGGATGCGCGTTGGCTAGAGCAATTCCAGGTCACCTGGAATCGCTCTTGATACTTTTCGCTCACGGCAGCGGACCCAAGGGTCCGCGCCTGCGCGGGCGCGCCGGAGGACCGGCGGGCCGCAGTCGCGGCCTGAGAGCGGTTCCAATTGACCTTGAACCGCTCTAGCGCTTTCCACGGCCCGTCCTCCCCGAGCCTCATGCGCCCGAATGATGTGACGATCGGTATCCACCGGTCACGATTGCGCTCGGGGCGCATAGCACCCACACGAAGGATTGATTGGCTCGCCGGTCGCTGCCGCCATATCTTCCTTGTCCTTGGTCGGACCTGGGGCCGGCGGGTGCTCGCAAGCCGCCGGCATCGTGCGATGGCGATGGCGGCGGCGGCCCCAACCTCGAGCGAATCGTGAGGACTCATCAGTCATGAACAAGGTCGCGGTTGCTTTTTCCTGCGCGCTGCTTGTCGCGGCGGCGGCGGCGCAGGCCCAGGACACCAGCATGAGCTTCTTCATTACCAGCCAAGGCCCCGGGGACGGAGCCAATCTTGGCGGGCTCGCGGGCGCCGACGCCCATTGCCAGAAGCTCGCCCAGGCCGCGGGCGCGGGCGGCAAGACCTGGCGGGCCTACCTCAGCAGCGGCGCGGTCAATGCCCGCGACCGCATCGGCAGCGGTCCCTGGCACAACGCCAAGGGCGTGATGATCGCCAAGGATCTCGCCGAGCTCCACGGCGAGGGCAACAAGATCGACAGGCAGACCGGGCTCAGCGAAGGCGGCGGGCTCGTCAATGGCCGCGGCGATAGCCCCAATATGCACGACATCCTGACGGGCTCGAACGCGGACGGCACGGCGATCGCCGACAAGACCTGCGACGGATGGACCAACAACGGGGCCGGCAGCGCGTTCCTCGGCCATCATGACCGCAAGGGCCTGCGCGATGACGCACCGTCCAAGTCCTGGAACTCGTCCCACGCGTCGCGGGGATGCGGCCAGGACGCCTTGCGCTCCACTGGCGGCAACGGCCTGTTCTATTGCTTCGCGGCCAATTGAGCCGCCGCTCGGACGCGCGGAAGGGCCGAGATCTCAGGCCTCTCACTCCGCCTCGCCGCCGGCGCCGCCGCCCAACTGCTGCTGGGCCTGAAGCGCCCGCATGATCAGCCCGCCGGCGCGCTGCGGCAGCTTCCCGGCTTCCTCGATCATCAAGCGCTGGAACTGCTGCTCGTCGAGGTCGAGGAACAGCTCCGCCTTCGAGATCACGCCGTCGTCGTCGTAGTCGAAGTTGGCGATCACCAGCTGGGCCGCGATGGGCCCGGTGATGAAGGCGCTGCCGACCGCGTAGGCCCTATCGTTGTCGTCCAACGCCAGGCCCGGCAGCGCCGGCGCCGGCGTCGCTGTCGATTGCGTCCCCGGCGGGCCCGCGGCCGGGCTGGTCAGCGCTTCCGCCGCGGTGCGGAAGAAGCGGGTCAGCTCGGCGAGCGTGAGCCGGCCGTCCCCGGTGACATCGGCGAAGCCCCACAGCTTCTCGGCGCAGCTCTTATTCCGGGCGTCGGCGCACTCCTCGAGGATCGCCCCCAGGCTCCGCGCCGGATCGGCCCGCGCCGGGCCCGCCGACGCCGCCACCACGAGGCCTAGAAGCGCAGCGGCCGAGAGCACGGGGACCAGAGTTTTCATCGCCATCTCTCCGAATCGGTCTCGCCTCTGGCCAGTATGTGCCGGCCGAGCCCGCGATGCATCAAACTTCCGCCGCCCCCGGGAGGCGCCATCAAAGCTGTCGCTTGAAGTCGTCGCCGCCGAGGTAAATACGGTTCCAGGTCGGGCTGATCAGGATCTCGTTGATGCAGACGTGGGCCGGGAGCAGGGCGACGAACAGGATGGTGCGGCCCAGGTCCTCGGGTCTCAGCATGCGCGCCATGTCCTCCTCGCTTGGTGGGGTCGGCCGCTTCTTCATGATCGGCGTCGCCACCTCGGCCGGACAGATGGCGCAGCCGCGGATGCCGTTGACGCACTCCTCGATGTTGAGCGAGGCGTTGAGCGCCACCATACCGTGCTTCGACGCGCTGTAGGCGGGGCCGGTGAGGTAGCTGTCGAAACGCCCGGCCCAGGACGAGATGTTGATGACCAGGCCGTCCCGCCGCGCCCGCATCAGGGGCAGCGCGGCGGCGATACAGTAGGCGGCGCCCGATAGGTTGGTGTCGACCACCTGGGCCCAGCCCTCGGGCGTGACGTCGGACCAGTGGCGCGCGGGGAGGTTGAGACCGGCGCTGTTGACCAGGATGTCGAGGCGGGAATGCTCGGCGTCGATGCGCTCGGCGAGCGCCGCGACGGCGCCCGAATCCCGGACGTCGACCGGCTCGAGGCCGGCGCTCCCGCCCCCTTCGGCGATCAGCGAGGCGGTTTCCTCGAGCGCCTCGGCACCGCGGCCCGAGAGCACCACGTGGGCGCCGGCGCCGGCCAGCGCCAGCGCTCCGGCCCGCCCAATACCGCTGCCGGCGCCCGTGACCCAGGCCACCTTGTCCTCGAGTGACGACATCGCAATCTCCCCCTCTGCAGCCCTGCCAAAGCGCCGCGCGCTCCCGCTTCGGCCCGCGGGATATTGCGGGCCCGGGCCGCGGGATGCAAACCTGGATGTTGGATCGGTCTGCCCCGGGTGCTGGACGGGGGGATGACCGAATCGCCCTCGCCGGCTCCCAGCATCATGTGCTGGGCGACTTCGACGTCCGCTTGTAACATCCTGCTCGCCCGACAGGACCGGTGTGTGCGGCGCAGGTCGAAGTGCGCCCTCACCGTGCGCCCTCACCGTGCGCCCTCACCGTGCGCCCTCACCGTGCGCCCTCACCGTGCGCCCTCACAGTGCGCCCTCACCGTGCGCCCTCACCGTGCGAAATGGTCACGGGGCCGGGTTTCTCATCGCCAAATCAGCCCGATCAAGAGCGGACCACAGCCTATTGTGATCGCTCAGGGCCGAATTCGCGGTCGGATACCCATCGTTCTACCATTGGCGGCGATTGGGAAGAGCCATCTGGGGAATCCCGGACCATATCGTGCTGATTTCCGATGGCTTCGAGACCTGTGAGGGCGATCCCTGCGCTGCTGCCAGCAACCTCGTGTCCCAGGGTATCGAGATCAAGGTGCACGCGGTCGGTTTCGATGTCTCCGATGAGGCGCGCAAACAGCTCGAGTGCATCGCGGAGAAGGGTCGCGGACGCTATTTCCAGGCCAGCAGCACGCAGGGGTTCAAGGAAGCCATCGCCGAGGTGCAGCAGGTCGCCCAGGCCGAGCCGGCACCGAAGGCGCCCGAGCCAAAGGAATATTTCCGCGACGATTTCGACGGTGCTGAGCTCGCGGACCATTGGGAGGTACTAAATTCAAATCCCGACACCTTTATCGTCGAGGACGGTCAGCTGCTCATTGTGAGCGCATCCCCAGGCTCATTGGGTGAAGACACGGTGGCAAACCTGTTCCGCTTGAATATCGCCCTGCCAAAGGGTGACCGGGTGATGTCGGTTAAGGGCGCCGTCTTGGAGATTGGTGGTTACCAGACCGTAATGATAACGTGGCATTTCGGTCGAAGCAGATCCTGAGGGCGAAAGTCCAATAGGTCAGGAGGGAGATGTCATGCGCTACGCGAATACTGTGATAATGGCGTCGTTGGTCCTGCTCCTCTCGACGTTCGCATCACGGGCCGATGCCCAGGACGGCGGCGGACGGGCAATCCTCGTGCTCGATGCCTCGGGCAGCATGTGGGGGCAAATCGAGGGCCGCACGAAGATCGAGATTGCCCGCGAGGTAATCGGCGGCCTGATGGCCGAATGGGACCCATCGATTCACCTCGGTCTGATCGCCTATGGCCATCGCCGCAAGGGCGACTGCAGCGACATCGAGACCCTGGTCCCGGTCGGACCGGTCAACCCCGCGACGATCAAGGGAGTGGTCGACAACATCAACCCCAAGGGCAAGACGCCGCTCAGCGCGGCGGTGCAACAGGCGGCCAAGGATCTTCGCTTCACCGAGGAGCGCGCGACCGTGATCGTGGTCAGCGACGGCAAGGAAACCTGCGGCGTGGATCCGTGCGCCCTTGGCCGCCAGTTGGAGGAGCTGGGGATCGAATTCACGGTCCACGTCGTGGGTTTCGACGTGACCAATGAGGAAAAGGCCCAGCTTCGATGTCTGGCGGAAAACACGGGCGGCAAGTTTCTCTCCGCCGACACGGCTTCGGAGCTCACGGAGGCCCTGACCCAGGTGGCCGAGATCGCCACCAAGGAGGTGGTCCCGCCGCCGGCGCCGGACATTTACTTCGAGGACAATTTCGACGGTGAGATGCTGGCGGAGCACTGGGAGGTGGTCAACGCGGACGCCGAAACCTATGTCGTCGAGAACGGCGCCCTGTTGGTCATCTATCAGGACGAGGCGACGATCGGAAGCGAGAATATCCCGAATTTCCTTCGTCTCAAGAAGCAGATGCCGAAGGGCGATTGGCGGGCCACGATCCGCTTCCAGCCCGAATTCCAGACCTTGCGCGAGGTCATGCTTTTCGGCCTCTACCAGGACCCGGGTGAATACACCCTGGCGCAGTGGCTGGTCTCGAGCTGGTGTTGCTACGCCCGAAACCTCTCGATCAAGGCCACCAAGAACTCAGGCGGCAAGAAGGCGGAGTTCGTCGAGGCCATGACCGCCGTGGCCGATTTGGGGGAAGGCAACTTCGACGCCTACCGCGGGCACTTTCAAGGCCTCGGCGAGGGCATCCTGTTGCGCCTGACCAAGAAGGGCCGCAGCTACGTCTTCGCCGGCCGCGTCGAGGGCAAGGACGAGAATGGAAAGCCGTTCCCCTGGATCGAGCTTTCGAAACTGACGTCGCTGCGACAGAAGGGCGATCTCGTCTTCGCCTTCACCCAGGCCAAGGGTGGCGGCGGTCACGTGGGCAGCGGCGGGGAGTCGCTGGTCAACGTCGATTGGGTCAAGATTGAAACCGTCAACTGACGTGCCAAACAGAACAATTTGGGAGATTCCGCAATGACAGGACTTCGATCCCTGGTCGCCGGCGCGGCGCTCGCCGTGCTCGTCGTCTATCCCGCCACCGCCGAGGAGGTGTTCAAGGACGATTTTGACGGCGATGCGCTCGACGAGCGTTGGGAGGTAATCAATCCCAACCCGGACAGCTATATCGTCGAAAACGGCAAGCTGTTGGTCGTCTATCAGGAAGAGTTGCCGGTGGGAAACGAGGCCCTCGCCAACCGCTTCCGCTTGGCGATGCCAATGCCGAAGGGCGACTGGGAGGCGACGATTCGTTTCGAGCCCGAGTTCCAGACCTTGCGCGAGGTCATGTACTTCGGTTTGTTCCAGGATTCCGAGAATTACATGCTTGGGACCTGGCTGGTCAACAGTTGGTGTTGTTACGCCCGAAACCTCTCGATCGTCGCGACCAAGAACGCGGGGGGCAAGAAGGCGGAGTTCGTCGAGGCCATGACCGCCGTGGCCGATTTGGGGGAAGGCAACTTCGACGCCTACCGCGGGCACTTTCAAGGCCTCGGCGAGGGCATCCTGTTGCGCCTGACCAAGAAGGGCCGCAGCTACGTCTTCGCCGGCCGCGTCGAGGGAAAGGATATGGATGGAAAGGAGTTTCCCTGGACCGTGCTTTCGAAACTGAGCTCGTTGCGGCAGAAGGGCGATCTCATCTTCGCCTTCACCCAGGCCAAGGGCGGCGGCGGTCACGTAGGCAGCGGCGGCGAGTCCCTGGTCAACGTCGATTGGGTCAAGGTCGAAACCTTGAAGTGAGTACGACCCGGTGAGCTCCGCGCGCACCATGACGGCGCCCGCGACCATGGCCTCGAGCTTGCCGTAGGCGACCGCTTGGGACCAGAGAGCGTACCTTCGGCGTTGGTGCCCGCGACTTCCGCAAGGGGTCGCCTTCGGACCTCCTGCGGCACCGCCAGGGAGGTCCGCTCCCTGAGGTCAAGCAGACGAAACCGGGGGCAAAGCGGACACTGCCACTTGAAGTTCCGTTCTCGGGGGTAGAGCATTCGTACCGGCGACATGGGCCGAAATTCGCTCCTAGCCAGTTCCGCTCCTCCAAGTGTTCCATCCCACCGGATTTACCGCCGATGCGGACGACAGACTTGGCTCCCCCGACGTTGAGCGCGGTTAGCTTTGTGTCAGCAACGGGATGGGGACGGCGGTGACGACCTTGCGGGTGGCGCGGCCGAGGCCGAAGATCGCCGAGAGCCTGTTTTCGCCGTACGCCCCCATGACCAAGAGGTCGGCCGAGGTTTCGGCCACCGCCGCCAACATGGCGCGACCCCGCGCGCGCGCCGTTAGCTTAGCGCCGCTGAAGCTTTGCGACTGGGTGCCGATCCCATCGTGGGCCAGATAGCTTGCCAGCGGGGCGGGATCGGCTTCTGGATTGGCGCTGTTGGTCACAATGGTGACCGTCTTGGCTTCGCGCATTAGGGGCATCGCCGAGCGGACGGCACGTGCCGATTGGGGGCTGGGGCTCCACGCCACCGCGACGTGCTCACCAACGGCGCCGTCACGGCCGTCGGGTGGCGTCACCAGTACCGGCCCACCGGTGTCGAACAGGGCGGTGTTGAAGGCCAGGACCTCTGGCCCTTCCTCGCTCGAGATACGCTCCAAAATGGTGAGGTCGTGGAAGAGCCCGAATTGGCCTATCGCATGCGGCGCGCTGTCGCGGATTTCGTGCCACTCGGCAAAGCCCCGCCCGCCGCAAATCTCGTCATAGGCCTGCTTGGCGACGGCGGCGGCGGCATTGGCTTCCTCGGTCTTGTCGACCACGATTGGGGTGGCCATATCGCGCCCCTTCAGTTCGACCCGATCTGGCCGTCGGGGGTGGACGACGCTGAGCCGACCCTCTAGCCGTTGGCAGAACCGGACCGCGAAAGCGAGCGATTCTCTGTCGTTTTGGCTGCCGTCCAGGTAGATCACCATTTGCTTCATCGATCGTCTCCTCCCCGTTTCCCCGCAATTCCCCGGATGGTTCCTCCCGGTTGCCGACGATGATCGCAGAAACGCGAGCCAAACCTGGAGCACGGGAGCAGCTCCAAGATGTTGAATTATGGCGCGGGGAGAGCGGCGCCCCCACCCTCTGGCCGGCTTCCGGCCCGATGCCGAGCTCCACGAGCGCGCCGCCCGCGGAGCTCTCGACCACCGTGCAATCGAAGGCCTCGCCCCGGTGCCACGGCGCATTTCGGCCACCTCGGCCACCGGATCGCCCGTGAGGTTGATAGCGCATACGCCCTAATTATAAAGGCATATGAAGGGAATGCATCTCATCAATGCATGGGCGCGCCGGAGCGCCGGGTGGGGGCGGCGAGAGGCCCCGCTGCCGGCGCCGTCCGTTGCTCTCGTTTCTGGTAGCGGCGAGCCGGCGAGGTCGACTGGCGCGGCGCGGCGCTCTCAGTCGTCCTGGTAGAGCCCGCGGGCGCGGTGCCAGTCCTCGATCGACTCCTCGGGGTACTCGGCGAAGCGGCGGTCATCGGCGCCGTCCGGCGGCTGGGCCCAGGGGGCAGCGTAATCGAGCATGATGACGACCCGCTCGGGCGGCTTCGGCAGCGCCGTGTCGATAACGGAGGCAAAGGGGTGGACGAGCTCGGGCCAGTGCGGATCGGCGACCCACAGCGCGCTGCCGCAATGGCGGCAGAAGTGGCGGCGGCCCGAGCTCAAGGCGCCTTCGCCCTCTGCCTCGTGCCCGCCGGCGCCGGCCTCGTCCAGCCGCGCCCGATAGACCGAGATCTCCGCCTCGCCCTCGATCTCGAGCGTCGCGGCGTCACCCATGATGTTGATGGCGTAGCCGCCGCCGCCCGCGGTCTTGCGGCAGATCGAGCAGTAGCAAAGCATGTAGGGATAGGGCGTGTGCGAGGAGAGCGCGAAACGCACCGCCCCGCAATGACAGGAGCCTTCAAGCTTCATGGCGCGGCCTTTCCCGTGGACATCGATGCGCTGGCAAAACGGCTGCGGCGAGGGCCGATCCTGGTGTATCTTCGCAAGCCCCGCAAGTGATGTGACCCGCCCTCCCCGCCTTCGCGCTTCTGCCTTCGCCGCCTTCTCCCGCCCGCCGCCGTGTCTGATTTGCCCGCTTATCGTTCGACCCCTTGCCCGGGCGCCGGAGCTCCGCCGCCGCCGGGACGCGCCCGGTGATCCTGCGCCTGCTCGAGGCACTGGCGCGCCGGGCCGCGCCGCTGATCGCCGCTTCGGTCTTCGTCGGGCTCGCCGCGCCGCCCTTGAGCGAGGTGCTCAGACCGTTCCTGATCCCCTTCATCGCCGTGCCCATGATCGTCGCCCTGGTCCGCATCGACTGGCGCATCATGATGGCCCACGCGCGCCGGCCGCTCGCGATCGCCGTGGTCAGCGCCTGGTCGCTGGTGGCCTCGCCGCTCCTGGTGTGGGGGGTATTGCAGGCGACGGCGCTGCCTCCCGCCCTGGCGACGGCGGTCATCCTGATGGCGGCGGCGCCCCCGATCATGGCCGCCGGGGCCTTCGGGCTCATCCTCGGCCTCGACGCGGCGCTGATGGTGGTGGTGGTGCTGGTCACCACCCTGGCGGCGCCCTTCACCCTCCCGGCGATGGCGCTGTGGCTGCTGGGCCTCGAGCTCGACATCGGGGTGGTCGAGCTCATGGGCCGGCTGGTGCTGCTGATCGGTGGCGTCTTCCTCGGCGCGGCGCTGGTGCGGCGCCTGGCGGGGCCGCGGTGGCTGGCGCGCAACGCCGCCCGCCTCGACGGCGTCTCGGTCTTGAGCCTGATCGCCTTCGCCATCGCCATCATGGACGGCGTCACCGGGGTGCTGATGGCACGGCCCGGGTATGTCCTTTTGTGCCTTGCCGTCGCCTTCGCCGCCAACCTCGCGTTGCAGGCCGCGGCGGCGGCGCTGTTCTTCAAGCTCGGGCGCCTCGGCGCGCTCAGCATCGGCCTCATGAGCGGCAACCGCAACATGGGCATGGTGCTGGCGGTGCTCGCCGACCGCGCCGACTTCGACGTGGTGGTGTTCTTCGCCATGGGCCAGGTGCCGATGTACACCCTGCCGGCGCTCCTCTTGCCGCTTTACCGCCGCCTCCTCAGGCCGTGACGGGGCGACGGTTTACCGCCCCTCGGCGATGAGCTAGAACGGTTCCGCGGTGCTGAGAACCGCTCTAGCGTTTTGTCGCTCACGGCAGCGGACCCGAGGGTCCGCGCCTGCGCGGGCGCGCCGGAGGGCCGGCGGGCCGCAAGGGTCCACACCGGCGCGGCCTTGAGCGATTCCAATTGACCCGGAATCGCTCTAGATTGCGCGCCATGTCGAGCGTGCTCATCACCGGCGCCGGCCGCGGCATCGGTCTCGCCTTCTCGGAGCAGTACGCGGCCGCGGGCTGGCGGGTCTTCGCCACCTGCCGGGCGCCCGAGGGCGCCGCCGAACTCCAGGCCATCGCCGAGGCGAACGCGGGCACGGTATCGCTCTATCCCCTCGATGTCGGCGCGCGCGCGGCGATCGCGGCGCTGGCGGACGAGCTCGCCGACCAGGCCATCGACGTGCTGCTCAACAACGCCGGCATCTACGGCCCCCGGCCCCAGGAGTTCGCCGACGCCGACGACGCCGCCTGGGCGCGGGTCTTCGACACCAACGTCATGGCACCCTTGCGCATGGCCCAGGCCTTCGCCCCCCATGTCGGGCGCAGCGCGCGCAAGCTCATCGTCACGCTTTCGAGCCGCATGGGCTCGATGGGCGAGAACGACGACGGCGGCGCCTACATCTATCGCTCGTCCAAGGCCGCGCTCAATGCGGTGGTGAAGTCGCTGGCCATCGACTTAGGCGCCCGTGGCATCGTCTCGGTGTGCTTCCATCCCGGCTGGGTGAGCAGCGACATGGGGGGAGCGGGGGCGCCGCTCAGCCCGGCTGAGAGCGCCGCCGGCCTGCGCCGGGTGATCGATGGACTTGGCCCGGGCGACAACGGCCGCTTCCTCAATTACGACGGCAGCGCCATCGCCTGGTAACGGGCGTGGGCGTCCGCCGCCCGCGCCCTCGGGACTATTCTCAGAGGAGGGATCAGAGGTGAACCAGAGCGCAAGAAGCGAAGCCCGGCTGTTCAGCCCCTTGGACCTGAGAGGGGTGCGCCTGAAGAACCGCATCGTCGTCGCGCCGATGTGCCAGTACTCGGCCGAGGACGGCCTGGCCAACGACTGGCACTTCGCCCATCTCGCCAAGTTCGCGGTGGGCGGGGCCGGGCTGGTGATGACCGAAGCCGCGGCGGTCGAGGAGCAGGGCCGCATCACCTATGGCGACATCGGCCTGTGGCGCGACGATCAGGTGGCGCCGCTCGAGCGTATCGCCGGCTTCATCAAGGCCCAGGGGTCGGTGCCGGCGATCCAGCTCGCCCACGCCGGGCGCAAGTCGAGCATGCAACGCCCCTGGCACGGCAACGGGCCGATGGGCGAGGCCGAGGCCGCGCGCGGCGAGACCCCGTGGTCGATCATCGCGCCGAGCCCCGAGCCGGTGGCCGAGGGCTGGCTCGAGCCCCACGAGATCGGCCTCGACGACATCCGGCGTCTCAAGGCGTCCTTCGCCGCGGCGGCGCGGCGGGCGCTCGAGGCCGGCTTCGAGGTGGTCGAGGTGCACGGTGCCCACGGCTACCTCAATCACTCCTTCCTCTCGCCCTTGAGCAACCGGCGCAACGACGCCTACGGCGGCGACCGCGAGGGGCGCATGCGCTTTCCCCTCGAGGTCGTCGAGGCGGTGCGCGCCGAGTGGCCGGACGACATGCCGGTGTTCTTCCGCGTCTCCTCGGTCGACGGCCTCGACGGGGGCTGGGAGCTCGAGGACACGGTGACCCTGGCCAACGAGCTCAAGGCCCGCGGCGTCGACGTCCTCGACTGCTCCTCGGGCGGCCTCACGGGCTCGGCCACGGCGGCGCGCATCCCGCGCCGGCCCGGCTTTCAGGTGCCCTACGCCGAGGCCGTGCGGCGAGAGGTCGGGATCGCCACCATGGCGGTCGGCCTGATCACCGAGGCGGCGCAGGCGGAAGCCATTCTCGAGGCCGGCCAGGCCGACCTCATCGCCCTCGCCCGGGAGCTCCTGTACAACCCCAACTGGCCGCTGCAGGCGGCGCTGGAGCTGGGGGTCGACCCGGAATACGAGGCCTGGCCGCCGCAATACGGCTGGTGGCTGGTGCGCCGCGCCCGCACCATGGCGCGCGCCAGCGGCGGTTAGAGCGGCTCCGCTTTGATCGGACCCGCTCCAGATTCTTTTCGCTCACGGCGGCGGACCCGAGGGTCCGCGCCTGCGCGGGCGCGCCGGGCAACCGGCGGGCCGCAGTCGCGGCCTGAGAGCGATTCCAGGCGACCTCGAATCGCTTTATGGGCGCGCGGCGTGGGCGCCGGGCGCCCCTGGTCGCGAGCGCCGATCGCCCGGACGCTGGCGGGTTGCGCCCTCGCCCTCGGCCTTGCCGGGAGCGCGCCGGCGGCGGCCCAGGGGGGCACCTGGAGCCAGGCTCCGGCGATGCCTACGGCGCGCTCCGAGATCGCCGCCACGGTGCTGGGCGGACGCCTCTATGTGGTCGGCGGGCTGGGGCGGCTGGGCACCACCGCCGCCTTCGAGGTCTACGATCCGGGCGCCGGCCGCTGGCACAAGCTCGCCCCCCTGCCCGAGGCCCTGCACCACCCGGCCGCCGCCGCGACGGAAAGCCGGATCTACGTCACCGGCGGCTACGGCGGGCTCGCCTTCAGGCTCGACCGCAGCGCCACCTATGCCTACCAGCCGGAGCGCGACGCCTGGCGGCGGCTGGCCGACATGCCGGCGCCGCGCGCCGCCCACGCCATGGTGGCGATCGAGGGCAAGCTCTACGTGGTGGGGGGCGTCGGTCCCGACGCCGATAAGCTCTGGAGCTACGATCCCGAGGGCGACCGCTGGGACGCCTCGCGGGCGCCGCTGCCGACGCCGCGGGAGCATTTGGCGGCGGCGGTGCTCGACGGCAAGCTCTACGTCCTCGGCGGCCGCGGCTACGGCCACGGCAACCGCGCCACCGTCGAGCTCTACGACCCCGCCACGGACGCCTGGTCGAAGGCGCCCGACCTGCCGCTGGCCCGGGGCGGCTTCACGGCGGCGGCGCTGGGCGGGCGTATCCACGCCACCGGAGGCGAGAGCTTGAGCGCCGGCGAGACCTTCGCCGAGCACCAGATCCTGGAGCCCAAGAGCGGCACCTGGTCGCTGGGGCCCGAGCTGCCGCGGGCGCGCCACGGCCTCGCGTCCGTCGCGCTCGAGGGCCGCTGGTACGTGATCGGCGGCGCCACCAAGGCCGGGATGCTGACGCTCATCTCGCTGAGCGACGAGGTGGCGGTCCTCACGCCCGAGAATTGAATGGGGAATTAAATGGAGTCTGACCCCACTTAATTCAGACCGTGAAGTACTTGGCCTGGGGGTGGTGGAGGACCAGCGCCGAGGTCGACTGCTCAGGCGTGAGCTGGTCCTCCTCGCCCATCTCGAGGCCGACGCGCCCGGCGCCGAGGAGCTCGAGCAGCTGGTGCTGGTCGGCGAGGTCGGGGCAGGCGGGGTAGCCGAACGAGTAGCGCGAGCCGCGGTAGCCCTGCTTGAGGAGCTTGGCCATCTGGCGCGCGTCGTGGTGGCCGAAGCCGAGCTCGGCGCGGATGCGCGAATGGACGTATTCGGCCAGCGCCTCGGCCATCTCGACGCCGAGCCCGTGCAGGTAGAGGTAATCCTGGTAGCGATCGGCGAGGAACCACTCGCGCGCCACGTCCGAGGCGCGCTGGCCGATGGTGACCGCCTGCAGCCCGACCACGTCGAGCTCCGCGCCATTCGCCTCGCGCACGAAGTCGGCGATGCAGAGGCCGCCCTCGCGGTCCTGGCGCGGCAGCTTGAAGCGCGCCACCTCGCGGCTCCCCGCTTCGTCGAACAGCACCAGGTCGTCACCCTCGCCGGCCGCCTTCCAGTAGCCGTAAACCGCCGTCGGCCGCAGGATGTCCTCGGCGATGCAGGTCTCGACGAGCCGCGTGAGGATCGGGCGCAGCTCGCGCTCGGCCCACTTCCGGAACTCCTCGCGGCGCCGCCCCGCCTTGCGATAGCCCCAATGGAACTGATAGAGCATGGTCTCGTTGAGGTAGGGAACAAGCGCCTTGACCTCGACCTTCTCCAGCACTCGTGCGCCCCAAAAGGCGGGCTCGGGCACCGCGACGGCGGCGTTGAGCTCGGCCCGGCGCAGGCGAATCTCCTCGGCCTCGACCGGGCGCGGGGGTCGCGACGCGGTCTCCGCCCAGCGCGCCTTGCGTTTGGCCGAGGGCTTGGCCGCCGCTTTCACCGCCGCCGCCTCGAGGTGATCGTCGAGGCGCCCGCTGGTCAGCTTGGCCATGAGGTCGAGGCCGTCGAAGGCGTCCCGCGCATAGGCCACGCGGCCCGCGCCGTAGGCCGCCACGCAGTCCTTCTCGACGTAGCCGCGGGTGAGCGCGGCACCGCCCAGGAAGACCGGGAGCTCGAGCCCCTCCCGGCTCATCTCCTCGAGGTTCTGGCGCATGATCACCGTCGATTTCACCAACAGCCCCGACATGCCGATGGCGTCGGCGCCGTGCTCGGCGGCGGCGGCGAGGATGTGCGAGAGGGGCTGCTTGATGCCTAAGTTGATCACCCGATAGCCGTTGTTGGTGAGGATGATGTCGACCAGGTTCTTGCCGATGTCGTGGACGTCGCCCTTGACCGTGGCCAGCACGATGGTCGCCTTGTGCTGGCCCTCGACCCGCTCCATGTGGGGCTCGAGGTGGTTGACCGCCGCCTTCATGGTCTCGGCCGACTGCAACACGAAGGGAAGCTGCATCTGGCCGGCGCCGAACAGCTCGCCCACCACCTTCATGCCGTCCAACAGGTGCAGGTTGACGATGTCAAGCGGCGCGAGGCGCTCGAGCGCCTCGTCGAGTTCCTCTTCGAGGCCCTGGCGGTCGCCGTCGATGATGCGTTGCTTGAGCCGCTCCTCGACGCTCTCGGGCCTGGCGCGCGCCGTCTCGGGCGCGCTCTCGCGGTCGGCGAAGAGGCCGATGAAGGCGTGCAGGGGGTCGTAGTCGGGCCGCCGGCGATCGAAGATCAGGTCCTCGGCCGCGCGCACCTCCTCTGCCGCGATCTTGTGGAGCGGCATGATCTTGCTCATGTGGGAGATGGCGCCGGTAAGGCCGCGCCTGAGCGCGTGGTCGAGGAACACCGAGTTGAGCACGTGACGGGCCGCCGGCTTGAGCCCGAACGAGATGTTGGAGAGGCCGAGGATGACCTGGCACTCGGGCATCGTCTCGGCGATACCCTCGATCGCCTCCAGGGTCCACAGGCCGAGCTTGCGGTCGTCTTCGTTGCCGGTGCAGATGGTGAAGGTGAGCGGATCGAAAAGCAGGTCCGAGGGCG